>NZ_OAOJ01000007.1:0-47105 GCF_900206255.1 Streptomyces sp. TLI_55 | reverse complement strand
TTCTGGCGCCAATTTAGGCTAGCATCTGACTGGCTCGCCCACTTTTGCTAACCGAAAGATGAGGCTTGCAGTGCCCGGTTGCGGCATGTCAGTGAACTGGATCGGCCACATATTCGATTCGGCGTGAAGGTTGATCTTGGCTCGGCCGAGTTCATCGCGGAGGCCGAACGGTCCCCCGGCAGAGAAGTAGCCGCCTGCTGGCAGGGCTAGTCGAGCACGGACACCCCGACGCCCGGGGGCGCGCATCCGATGGATGCGCGGCCCCGGGCGTTTTCTGCGTTGTGTGTGGCGAGGACTTCGTCGGCGCGATCGAACTGCAGCCGTGCTTCGCGCTCAGCATGTCTCGTGAAACATACTGAGCGAGCCTTCTGTAGAGATTGCCAGCCCGTTTCAGCGAGGCCCGCCTCCACCAGGGCGGAAAAGGCCCCCCAGATCTTCGACGGTGACGGGCCGACAGTCGTTCGGGGTCTGGGGGATGTGACGTCGCCACAGGAGATGAACCGAGTCCTGGGAGAGGTAGCCCACGGCCTCGTCAGGTCCAGATGCTGCGCGGAGCCACCCGGAGGGATTCGTACGTCATCGGTCCGTCTCCTCGGTGGTGTGGGGTCGTCTGTCGTCGAGGCCGTGCTGATGGAGAAGCGCCGCCGTTCAGTCCAGGTGAGCTTGAGATAGCGCAGGCTGGGCGAGGCCGCATGGCTGATGGTAACGCCCGCCTGCCGGACGCCGAACGGCTCGTACCCGGGGACATCGGCCCGCTCGATGTCGGCGGTGGGCCACGGCACCGCGGCGTCGACGGGGATGAACCCGCCGAGCTCCTCGAACTCCCTGCTCCAGTCGGTGGCCGGGACGCAGACGGGGGAGAGCAGTTGCACCGTCGTGCCGCCAACGAAGCGGCTGGCCGGCGAGCTTGTCGTGGGCGCGCAGCCAGTCCTCGGCGGCCGCGTACCGGAAGGTGGGGCTGGTCTCGGTTCCGCCGACCGGCTCCGGGAAGTCGGCGTGCTTCCTGCGCCAGGTGGCGACGCAGGCGCGGCCCACCCCGGCCATCCGCCCGATCGTGGAGAGGGTTACCTCGTAGTCGTTCATGGAGGCCCCCGTCATAGGAAGGAGACGCGGGCGACGACGGCCAGGAGCCCGCCCGCGTCTGCCGCGGCCCGAAGAGCTCCCGGGTCCTCGGGCTTCTTGACCGGCCCGGCGATCACCATGTGTTGGGCGCGGTCGATCAGGTCCCAGGCTGCTGGCGGCAGGCTGACGGTCTCGGCGGCTCGCCACAGCTCGATGTCGTCCTCGCGGTCCGGCCCGACGTGCACCAGGCCCTGCAAGGAGCGGTCAGCGATCCGGGCGCGCACCCGCCAGCGCGGGTCCGCGTCCGGCATCACATGCAGACCCCAGTGCTGCCAGTCGGTACGCCGCTCCAGGTCCTCGATCCCGGCGTCCTCGGTCTCCGGGTACAGCACGAGCATCGGCATCGGCATCGGCCGCCCGTCGGGCGTGTTCGTCTGCATCAGCGTGACGCCGTAGTTCGGGGCCAGGTGGTAGGGGTCAACGTCGTCGGGCAGGTCGAGGTCGTCGAGCGTGACGACCTCGATCCCGGCCTCACGGAAAGCGTTCATCGGGTCGGCAGGCCGCTGGCGCGGCGGTGCCTCCGGGAGGCTGCCGAGCCCGACACCGGCCGTCGCCGCCCCGGAGCTGGCCCAGACGCCGAGCGCCTCACCCAACAGGTCTGCGGCGGCTTCCTCGCTCAGCTCGCCGACGGCACGCAGGAGGGCCTCGGCTTCGCTGGTGAACGCCTTGCCGTGCGCCTGCTCGATCCACTCCCGGGCGGCCGGACCGGCGGCGGGTGTCTCCCGGAGGGGCGTGTGCGACGGAGTCAGGAAGACCGCGCCGGCGAGCCCGGCCAGGGTGGGCCGGTTGGCGACGACCGCGGGGGCGAGCCTGCTATGGCACGACTCGCACCCGGCCCACACCGCGCTGACCACCGTGGTGGCCACCTCGTAGTCGATCTCCCAGCCCGGCACGTACGGCAGCATCCCCTCCAGCAACCCCGTGTCGGGCTGGGGGTGGACGTGCGCGGACCCGGACGATCCCATGGCCTTGAGGACGTCGGCGACCTGCGACGGAGTGACTCCGCCCGCAGCCCAGTGGTTGAGCGCGTCGTCCAAGAGCTCGGCCGCCTGCATCTCGTCCATCTCCGCCACCGCCGCGAACGCCGCCGCGCCGTCGCCGGATTCGGCGGCCGCCCGGGCGAGCGGAGACCACGACCTGGTCGCGGCCAACACCTTGGACGAGTGCTGAGCACCGGCGTTCAGTGCCAGCCCGTAGACGGCGCCGGCGAGCGCCGCGAGGGTCGGCCGGTGCTGCTCCACGATTTTCCGCAAGAGCGAGGTCTGGCACGGCTCGCACCCGGCGCGGGCTGCGGCCACCAGGCGCCCGGCGAAGTCCAAGTTGAGCGTGCCTCCCGCCGCCTGCGGCAGGTCCTGAAGCATCGGCATGTCCGGGACGGGATCGTGCCGGTGGACGTTCCCCGTCGCGGCGGACGCCCGGGAGGCCCCGGTGTTCGCGGCGCGTGCCTTGTCCCGGCTCTTCTTGCGCTGGTTCCTGACCATCACAGTCCTCGACTGGCGTGCACGGACCCATGACCCGAACACGCGCATGAGAGATGACTGCGGTGATCGGTACTGCGCCAAACAGCGATGTATTCGCACTGATGCGCCCGGACCCGTTGATCCCGCGTACCTTCGCCCCAGGGCTCCCAGTCATGGGCAAGGGGCCAGCTTGGGCCGGTGCGCGGCCCGTGCTCAGTACGGTACAGCCCGCCACTGACACAGCGCGGACACTCGCGGAACCGCATCACCGGACGGACGTCCAAGCGACCGCGGATCACCGTGACCCGTTGGACGAGTGCGTCACAGAGACCTTGGGTGCGCCGTGTTGTCGGTGATTCGAACTAGCATCCAGGCCATGAGTACTCCCGCCCCAGCCGCTGAGGACCAGCCGTTCGATCCGAAGGCCTTCCCGAAGGACCTGATTGCCGCGCAGCTCAAGCTCGCTGAGCTGTACGCGGCGCTGAACGCCCACCAGGCGAAGCTTCCGTGGTCCCGGGACGCACACGCCGGATGGCTGGCAGAGCCGGAGCGGTGGTATCGCCCAGGGCGCCCCGAGACGGACGGATGGGAGGCGTCCGCCGCCGAGACGTATGACGGGCTGTGGAAAGCCCTCCGCAAGGCGGCCGCGGCCGTGCAGGGACACGACCACTGGAGCCGCTGCAAGCAGCACGGAGTCACGGGCGCCGACCTGGTCGCCACCCGGCAGGCCCTCAAGAACGCTGATGGCGCCGTCCCCGCGGGTAAGGAGGATGTGCCCGCCCTCGACCAAGAGGACGTCGAGCGGGCCGCCTGACAATCCCCGGAGCGATCGGGCTTGCCGGGCGCCGCGGGGCAGGCGGCGGGGTTGGGATTCGCACGCTCACCAAGTGCGGCAAAAGCACTGGCACGGGGCGAAATCGTCGTGCATTCTGCCAGGTTGCCCACCTAGGAGGTCGTATCCCGTGGCAGAGATCCTTTCGCTGGAAGAGCTGCAGACGCCGGACAGCACCGCGCTCATCTTCACCCCGCTCGGGCTGGGCGGCCCGATGCCTGCCGAGCGGTCGGCCGAGTTCTTACAGCGGCTGGTCGCGGACTGCGATCTTGCTTCGGACGTGGCGGAGGGAACGCGCCGGGAGTTCGATCGGCTTCAGCGCGTCTTCGCTTACGGTCTGCTCGAGTACGACATCTTCACGGTGGTCGACGACCGCGCCCTGCTGGTGATGGAGCAAGCGCTGCGAGAGCGGTTCGTCCAGTGGTGTGCCGGTACGGTCACCTTCGAAGACGCCAACGGCTGCGAGCCTGCGGTTACCGAGGAGGTGCGCGCCTACGATGACGTGCTCGTCGCGGTGAAGAAGGTGGGCAGGAGGAGACGGCGGAGCGCGCAGCGGCAGCCGTCGCCGCGGTGGCAGTTGAAGGTCGGCAGCACGCTGATCGACTTCAACGGGATGCTGGGCTGGCTGCGGGCCTGGGCGCGGGCGGCCGGTCTGCTGCGTGGCCAGCGTACGCGTGGCATCGAGCATGCGATGTCGAATCTGCGTAACGCTGTCGCGCACCCGACGGGATACCACGGCACGACGCCTGTGGAGGCGGCGCGGACGCTGCGCGACCTGACGGAGTTCATCAACCAGTTGTGGGGGCACCCGACGCCTGGCGGGCGCCTGTATCCCGCCCCGGTGGAACGCGACATCGTCGTCATGGCCTGGAACGACGAGGGAAGTGTCCACATGGCTCAGGCGGATGCCCTGCGCGAGGACACCGGTGCCGACGGATACCTCTACCTCCTGATCCGCAGCGCTTGCCGCCCCGGAAGCCGGTACGAGGACGCGTACTGGTCAGCGTTCGACGCCCGGTTCGAGACCACGCAGTTCCCCTCGGACTACCTCTGGGGGCCCGGAAGCCGCAGCGACGCCCTGGCCTGGCTGGATTCCCAGCAGCCGAAAGGAGACAGCGTCGACTACGTCGACCGCGTCTTCATGCTCCGCGAGCTCGACGGCCAGGTGTACGCGCCGATGCGCCCGGAAGTGGCCGCGGGCCTCACCGAAGAGGAGCAACGCGGCACTTGGCACACGGTGCAAGCCGACTTCCCCGAACACGCCTTCGCCCATGTACGGGGCCTCAACGGCGCCCCCGATGCGCACGCCCGGACCGGCGACTGCGCAAGCTGCGCTGCTCATCACCTCGCCAGCGGCAGCCACGACCAGGCCTTGCAGGCCGCCGAAGACGCCATCGGCCCCGTCACCCCCCGAAGGCCACCTGCCGTACGCATCCCAGGCTCGTTCTTCTGGCCACATCGATTCTGATCGCACGAAAGACGATGGGAGGGTTCATCGAGAGGCGCCTCGGCCAGGGTCGCCCATCCCCCCGCTGGTCAACAGCGCGGCGTTGCCCACAGCATGACGGAACTTCTGACAGCCACGGATGAGCATCACGCCATGAACAAGGGCGTGGCGGCCAAATGCAGATCAGTGCGGGGCCGCCCTCATGCAGATCTTGCTCAGAGCAGCAACGACGCGGTATCGCCACTGCTTCGCAACCGTCAGAATCCGGGACGTCGACAGATCCGGTCCGCTACTTTGGCGGCAGATGTCATGGATGCTGCGATGTGACGGGGTTCTAACGAGGAGGGGTTGATGCGTAGTTTCGCGCGTCTTCCTATGGAGGGCGGGGGCTCGATCCTCTTCGAGGCGCCGGAGCTCTCCGAGGGGCCGGTGAAGGCCGGGCGGATCGGCGAGGCCGTCCGTGAGCTGCCATCGAGTGTGCGGGAGGCACTCGGCCCGGTCACCGATCTGGCCCGGGAGGCCCTGGAGCAAGTGCGGCGTGCAGGCCCGGACGAGGTGGAGATCGAGTTCGGGGTCGATCTCGCCGTCGAGGCCGGCGCAGTGATCACCCGGACGGGGGCGGGCTGCCATCTGAAGGTCACCGTGAGGTGGAGCGGGACATCATGAAGCCGCCCCTATGCGGATCCGAAGAGATCCCATGATGCCGACAACCGGGGATGTCGCCGGTGACGACCGCGGTCCCGCGTTTCGGATCCAGGCAGCGGTAGCGCAGATCCTGTCAGCCGGCGGCGCGGTGGCCGGAGCGGGCTTCCTGATCGGTGCAGACGTCGTGATCACCTGTGCGCACGTGGTGCGGGCCGCCGGGTACGGCCCTGGATCGAACGTGAGCCTCACCTTTCCGCATGCAGCGGGGGTGTCTAGCGTCGAGGGTCAGGTGCTGGTCGAGCCGTGGCGGGCCCCAGATGCGAACGACGTGGCGGTGCTCCGTCTCCGTGCCCCGGTGGGGGTATCGCCACTGCCGCTGGGGTCGTCGGCCGGCTGCCGCGGGCACCGGGTGCGCTCCTTCGGGTTCCCGGATCAGGCTCCGCCGGGTGGTCACTTCGGCTACGGAATGGGCGGTGACCTGCTTCCGGCTCCTGGCGCGGACAACGGTGGCGGCGGGCTGTTGCAGCTGACCGAGGCCAACGACTTGACGCAAGGCTTCAGCGGCGGTCCGGTCGTCGACGAGGTCACCGGCCTGGCGGTCGGCATGGTCACGGCCATTACGGCACCGGACGGCTACCAGCGAGGCCAAGGCATCGCCTACGCCACGCCCGCCAACGTTTTACGCGAGGCGTGGCCGGCGTTGGTCGAGCACGATAGGAGCCCCTACAGGGGGCTGGAGCCTTTCACCGCCGAGCACGCCGCAGAGTTCCACGGCCGGGATAGGGCAGTGGAGGCGGTCCTGTCGGCTCTGGCTGGGCACGGGCGGGCCCTGTTGCTGCTCGGGCCCTCTGGGTCGGGCAAGTCCTCTCTGGTCCAGGCGGGGGTGCTGCCGGCCCTCAGCGGCGGCCGACTGCCAGGCAGCGACCGATGGACAACCGTGCTGGTGCCGCGCCCTGGGCAGGACCTGGGCGTGGAGTTGGAGCGGCACGGCCTACCCGGGGCAGCGACCGAGGGTTTCGTGGCCGCGGTGCGGCGACTGTCCACGGCCCGTCCGGGAGGCGGCAGCGAGCGCATCGTGCTGGTGATCGACCAGTTCGAGGAAGCGTTGACCCGGCCCTCGGCCTCGGCGCTGGACGAGGTCAGGGAACTGATCGACTGCGATGTGCCGGTCAGCGTGATGCTGGTGATGCGGGACGACTTCTACTCTCAGCTAGCCGCCCGGTCCCCTCAGCTGCTGGAGGTCCTGACCCCTGGCCTGGTCAACATCCCGGCTACCTTGAGCCCGCAGGACCTGCAGGCCATCGTTGTTCGCCCCGCCCATGAGGCCGGGGCAAGCTTCGAGGCGGGGCTGGCGGAGCGCATCATCGCCGATGTTCTGGCCGCCGACCCGCAGGGCACGGCCGCCCGACGAGCCTCCGTCACCCTTCTCGCGCCCCTGGAACTCGCCCTGGACCGGCTGTGGGAGCGCCGCGTAGACGGCCGCCTCACCCACACCGCGTATGAGCGGATCGGCGAGATCACCGGATCCCTGGCCACCTGGTGCAACGCCGCGATCACCCAGCTGCCCGAGAGCCACCGCGCCACCGCCCGGCGCATACTGACCGCACTCGTACGCCCTGCCGACCCCGACCGCCACATCCCCGCCACCCGCCAGCAGGTGCCCCTCAACGTCCTACGAGAGCTCGCGGCGGACACCTCCGGCACGGCCCCCGACATCCCGTCCGCGGAAGAAATCACCGACGCGGTGCTGGCATCCCTCACCCGCCACCGCATCGTCACCACCGCTGCCCGCGACCCCGGCCCGCCACCCACCGAAGTGGTCGCCGAACTCGTCCACGACACGCTCGCACGCGACTGGGCTGAATTGCGCGACTGGGTGGAACAGGACAGGCGCTTCCAGACCTGGCTGCACCGCGCCGAAGAACAGCGGACCCGATGGACGGACCGACAGCACTCCGACGACCTGCTCCACGGCACCGATCTGGCCGAGGGCCTGGACTGGTCCCGGCAGCGCCGCATTCCCAGCGCCACCGCGGCCTTCCTCGCCGCGAGCCGCCGCCGGCAACAGGCCGCCGTGCGCCGCACCCGGCGCCTGAACGCCGTCCTGGCCGGGCTGCTGGTGGCGGCCCTGGCTCTGACCGGGTTCGCATTCGTCCAGCGACGCTCGGCGCAGGTACAGCAAGAGGTCGCGACCGCCCGCCTGCTCGTGTCGCAGGCCGAGGCAGCACGCGCCAGCGATCCACGGCTCGCACTGCAACTCGGCATCGCCGCCGAGCGTATTCACTCCGATTCCCAGACACGGGCCAGTCTGGTCGAGACCCTGACCGGCACCCGGTATGCCGGAACCGCCTCTGGATTCAGCGACGATGTCGGCGCGGTGGCGTTCTCGAGGAACGGCATCCTGGCCACGGCCAGTTCGGTTCGGACGACGGAGACGGCGTCACCCCACGTATCGACGGGACCGAACAACAATCAGGGCAGCGATGGATCTTCCGGGAGGGATGAATCTTCCGAGACCCCTTCCGTTACGACCGTGACGACTACCGTGATCACGTTGTGGTCCTTGTCGGACACAGCACCGCCGCGTCGGCTGAGTTCGCGTGTGCACGTGGACAACATCAACTCCCATCTGATGGTCTTCTCGCCGGATGGACGTTTTCTGCTCACGGCCTACGACAATGGTTCGCAGGTCGCCGTGTGGGACGTGTCCGATCCGGCCAAGCCGACGCTTCACACATCGTGGGAGGCGATCAAGGGCGACGACGCCCGTTCGCTGGCCTACTCCCCCGACGGCAAGATCCTGGCAGTCGGTTCGGACTCCCACGACCGCATCGCCCTGTGGGACGTCTCCGATCCGGACCGGATCCGCCCGATCAGCGCGCCGTTCGGCGCTGGGACCCGCCAGATGGACTCCATGGCCTTCTCCTCCAACGGCGTTCTCGCCACGGGCAGTGACAACTCCGTGGTGCTCTGGGACGTCACCGCCCCCGCCCGGCCGCACCGTCTTGGCTCCCCCCTCACCGGGAGATCACCGGTCGTGTTTGCACCCGGCCGCCAGCTCCTGGCCACCCGCGACAAAGACCCCAAGTCCAAGAACCAGAACGCCTTCGTGCTGTGGGATGTCAGCCGCCCGGCCGCGCCCAAGCGGCTCGCGGAACGGATGACCGGAAACAATGCCGCGCTGGCGTTCTCCCCCAAGGGGGATCTCGCGGCCACCGCCAGGTTCGATGGCACTACGGTGCTGTGGGACCTCACCCACCCGGCTCGTCCCGTTACTTCGGGATCCCCGCTGACCGGGCACACCGACTTCGTGCTGTCGGTGGCGTTCTCCCCGGACGGGCGCACTCTGGCAACGGGCAGCACCGATCGCACCGCCATGCTGTGGAATCTCGCTGACCCAGGGCAGCCCCTCCCGCGCGGCAAGACCGTCGCCGGCGCGCAATCGCTGGCATTCCGCGCAGGGGCGAGGGCACTGGCCAGTGGCGCCGAGGACGGCTCCGTTGTCCTGTGGGACATGTCCGATCCAGCCCGGCCGGTCAAAGAGCGCACCAGCGTGCCCGGGCAGGCCAGCACACTCTCGCCGGACGGGCAGAGCCTCGCCGTCTACGACCACGGCACGACCACGGTGTGGGACATCTCGGACGCCGACCATCCCGTGCGACGCGGACCGGCTCTTCCAGGCAGCGGCAGCCCAGCCCTGTTCTCGCCGGACAGCCGAATGCTCATCACCGGAAACAAGGACAAATCGATGCTCTGGGATCTGTCCAAGCCGGCTCACCCGGCCCTGCGGAGCAAGGACCTGCCCGCCATCATCGTCCTTGTCGCGACGTTCAGCCCGGACAGTCACACCCTCGCGATCAGCAGCATCTACGACCCCGACGCCGAGGTGGCGCTCTGGAACGTCTCCGACCCCGCCCATCCCGCAGCGCGGCCACGACCCCTTCCGGCCGGTGACGCCGCCGACGTCACGGCGGCGGCATTCTCCCCGGACGGCCGCACACTGGCCGTCGGCCGCTCCGACGGCACGATCATCCTGGCGGACGTGTCCCAGCCGGACAAGCCGGTACGGGTCGGTCAACCAATGGCTGGTCCGAGCGACCCGAACGGCAACGCGGCTGCCCTGAGCGTGACGGTCGCGGTGATCGGCATGGCCTTCTCCGGCGACGGCCGCACCCTGGCGACCACGAACCTGACGAAGACACTCCTCCTCTGGGACGTAACCGACGCCTCCAATCCGCACCAACTCGCCGCTCCACTGCCGATGCCCGGCCAACAGGTCTCCGGGGTCGAGTTCTCCCCGGACGGAAAGGGCCTCGCCACCATCAGCTTCGAGGGGCGTGCCGCACTGTGGGACCTCACCGGCGGCACCGACCTCCTGGACCACGCGGCCGCACACGCCTGTGCGATCACTGGATCCGGCCTCGACCATGCAGCCTGGTCGCGCTATGTCCACGCCCTTTCCTATCGGCCAACCTGCGCGTCCTAACAGGTTCCTCAGCAACTGATCAATGGCTGCACCATGGACTGCGCACGGAACGGCGGGAGCCTGGAATGCCGGTCACGGCCCTGCGTCCCCATGACGGTGGGCGACCCGCCACCACCCTCCTCGCGGCGGTAGACCTGCGTCACCTGGAGCGCGCATTTCGTGGGCGCTCCGTGGACGACACGGACGTGCGCTCGCTCGCTGCTGACTGCCGAGGCCCTCCTCGCCTTCGGCCCCGATACCGAAGTCCGCACCCCCGACGACCTCCGCCAGAACACCTGCCCCCGTGAGCACTCACACCCACGCCCATCCGTGCTGTTCGTCTGCGCCATCGGTTTGCGGACGAACAGACCAGGTGGAAGGCATGGGGCTGTGCCGTGGACGTTGCCGGAACCCATGCTCGCAGCCCCTGTGTCCGACCCAGCTCTGCTGCCCGGGTGGGCGGCAGAGCCCAAATTCGACGGATTCCGGGCCCTGCTTTCCGTCGATGCGGGCAAGGTAGTGCTGCGCTCCAGACGCGGCACCGAGATGCTTCCGGCGTTTCCGGAGATCGGGGCCGGGGCCGTGCAGTTGCCAGACACCACCGCGCTGGACGGCGAGCTGGTCGCATGGGATGCCGCAGGACGGCTCGCCTTCGAGCAACTGCAGAACCGGCTTCGGCGGCGCGGTGCCGGGGCGGCCCGGGCGGCGGAGGAGTGGCCGGCCCACTTCGTCGCGTTCGATCTGCTGCGACTGTCCGGGACCGACACGACCAGATGGCCGTATCGGCGGCGCAGGGCCGCACTCGAGTCCGTGTTCGCCGCCCGTCACCTGTCCGCCCCGTGGGTGCTGTGCCCGTCGACCACCGATCCGGGCACGGTGCGCGAGTGGCTGACGTGGTCGTCGGTCGGGATGGAAGGTGTGATCTTCAAGCGGCTGGACGGCGTGTACGAGCCGTCGGTCAGAGGCTGGCAGAAATATAAGGTCCTCGAGACGGCCGAGGCGATCGTCGGCGCGGTCACCGGCTCCCTGGCCGCCCCCAGCAGCCTGCTGCTCGGCAGGTACGACGATGACGGCAGCCTGCAGTACACCGGCCGCACCACCACCCTCACCCGGGCGGCGAGCAGCATGGTCGCCGCCCTCCTCGCTCCGGGCCGGCGCCGCCACCCCTGGACAGGCTGGTCGTTCTCCGCCGGGTGGGGCAGCCGGGAAACGCTGAACGTCACGCTGGTGGAACCCGAGCTGGTGGTGGAAGTCGGGGTCGACGTCGCCCGCGACGCCTCCGGCCGGTGGCGCCACCCCGCACGCTGGCACCGCGCGCGCCCCGACCTCTCCCCCGCCGACGTCCCCCGCCCGACGTCACCGCCGCACTGACGGCGGCGCAGCGCGGAGGGGTCTGTGGTGTGGGTCGGATAAGCGGTGTGATCGGGGGTACAACGGGGGCAGGCTCGTGCGGTTGCACGGCCGGAGCATGCCCGGTTTGACGGCTGCTCCCAGGTATGAACGAAGGATCGACGGCATGGCCAGCGGCACCGTGAAGTGGTTCAACTCCGAGAAGGGCTTCGGCTTCATCGAGCAGGACGGCGGGGGCCCGGACGTCTTCGCGCACTACTCCGAGATCGCGGGCAACGGGTACCGCGAGCTGACCGAGGGCGAGCACGTGACCTTCGACATCGGCCAGGGGCAGAAGGGGCCGCAGGCGCAGAACATCGTCCGGGGCTGACCGGGTTCGCCAGCGCCTTACTCATGCAACGCCGTAAGGCGTGAGGCGATCCATCCCGGCACGTTGCCTTACAGGTGCCGTCTCTGCAGCCAATGTTCGGGCCGGGGCTGCCCAGCACGTCCGGACCCGCATCTTGCGCGCTGCCTTCAGCAGGCTGGTCTCGTGCCACAGCCCAGGGCACGCGCTTGGGGGCGTAGGCATATGGCTCTGACCAGAATTCCGGTCAGGGCCACAGTCGTACTTGTGGGGGTGAAGGGCGGTCGCCTACGCGGCGAAAGGCTCTGCAGGGCTTCAGCCGGACGATCGTCCCCGCAGGCTATAGGTGAGGCCCGGGGACACTATCCCCTTCACTCCCACGCTCTCCACAACAGCCTTGGCCAGGCGGACATTCCCTCTGCATCGGCTTCTCCTCTGCACGGCCGGACACGTGCAGTCAGGCGCTGCGTGAGCGGCGTGCTGGCGTCTTCTTCGTGGTTTTCTTCGCCGCCGTCTTCTTGGCTGACTGCTTCTTCGCGGTCTTCTTCTTCGGCATCTCGTGGACGTCGGCGTCCTCGCCGCGGGAGGCCTTGGCCTGCTGGACGGACTCGGTCAGGGCGGCCATGAGATCGAGGACCTTGCCCGGCTGCTCGGGCTCCGGGGCGTCGGGAAGCGGCTTGTCTTCCCGCTTCGACTCAATGATCTTCGCCAGGGCATCGGTGTAGGCGTCCTCGAACTCCGGCCCGTCGAGGTCGTCGCGGGACATCGACTCCATCAGGGCGAGTGCACCCTTGATCTCCTCCTCCGAGACCGTCTCGTGCGGCGGGTCGACGGCGGCCGGGTCACGGACTTCGTCAGGCCAGCGCATCGCGTGCAGCACGATCGCATCGTCACGCAGGCGCAGCAGGCCCAGGCGCTCCCGGCCCGACCAGGCGTATTTGGCGATCGCGACCTTCGACGACCGGTTAAGGGCCTGGCGCAGTAGCTTGTACGGCTTGGCCGCGACCTGCCCGTCGGGCACCAGGTAGTAGCCCTCCGCGATGCGGATCGGATCGATCGACTCCAGTGGCACGAAGGCCTGGATCTCAATCGCCTTCGCCGTGGGCAGCGGCAACTCCCGCAACTCCTCGTCCGAGATCGCCACCACTTGGTCCTTGGCGTACTCGTAGCCTTTGCCGATCTCGGACTGGGGGATCTCACGATCCTCCAAGTCGCAGATCTTTCGCACCCGCACACGACCCATGTCTTCCAGGTGGTACTGGTGGAACTGGATCGAGTGGTTCTCCGTTGCGGACGCAACGTGGATAGGGATGGTCACTAGGCCGAAGCTGATCGCACCTGACCAGATCGTTCGGGGCACGGCACACCTCCAGTACGCCCCGAGCCCTCTCAGCCTAAAAGCACCACTCTCCCCAGGCATCTGAGCAGCAAGTACTGGCCCACTGGGGCGCTCGACTGGCTCGGGCTGACCTGGGCTGGCGAGCTTCTGTCTGGCCGCGCATACGGAAGGCACTCCAAGCTGGTGTCCGAGGACCCCTGGCGTTGCCAGTCGCGGCCGCCGGGGCCCTCCGCCTGGGGGTGGAGGAATCCCCAGGTACGCCCACTCGGGGTCATGGGTGCACGGCATGATCCCCTTCATGGATCCAGCAGTCGCAGCCGCGCTCGTCGCCACCCCCAGCGCTCTCCTCGCCGCATTGGCCGCTTACACCGCTGGACGTGCGCAGGCGCGCAGCGCACAGCGTGCCCCGATCGACGCGGTGCGCCGTCAGCACCAGCGAGACGCGTACGCCGAACTCATCCGCGCCGCCTGGGCCTACGCGGGAAGAACTGAGAAGGTGGTGCACCTGGTTCATCAACTGCATGGTTGCCGCGTCTCCAACGACGGGGACGTCCTGTTCCGGATGGCTCAGATGATGCGGAACCTGTCTGGCCGGTGCCCTGGCAGAGCCGATCTGGCTGCCGTCTTCGCTCCCGCCGAGGTTCCGCGGTCCATCGAACGCACCTTGGACACACTCGAACGCCTCTCGCCGACATGGCACCAGGACATCAGCGACGCGGCAGAGCGCCGCCACCTCGACGGTCTGGCGCTCGCCGAAACCGTGGTGGCGCTCGAAGGCCCTGACCATCTCGCAGAGCTGGCTGAGCAGCTAAGCCGTCAAGCCGCCTCTGTTCAGCGCTGTTGGCGCCAGGTGACAGTGGCCCCTTTCTTCCGATTCGGGCCCCTCGACAGTGACAGGGTGGACCCGGAGCAGGAGATCACCCCAGCTGATCTGCACAGGCACCTGAAGGAAGCAGTCCAGGGGTTCACCCGGGCTGCCCGCCTCCATCTCAACGCGCATTAGTCACACGTCCCCGGGTGGCACAAGAGAGCGCCACACCACGACGACGTCGAACAAATTTTCGGTTTTCGGTTATGGTGGAGACCTGGAGGGACACCGGTCAGGGGAGGGGCGAACGAGAGGCAGGAGGTGCGCAGCGGTGGATTTACTCATCTGCACGTCGCCTCCGGCTATTCGGCCCGCTACGGCGCCTCGCTCCCCGGTGCTCTCATGCAACGTGCTGCCGAGCGCGGGATGACGACGCTCGCGCTGACGGACCGAGACACCGTCGCGGGCACGGTCCGCTTCGCCACCGCCGCTGCGGCCGCCGGTATCCGCCCCGTCTTCGGCGTGGACGTCGCTGTCGCTTCTCTCAGCTCGCCCGACCCGGCCGCCGCACGGTCGCCTACGCCGGTGCGCGGCGGCGCGCACGTGATCGAGCCGCCGCTGCGGATCACCCTGCTGGCGCAGAACGCGGCCGGGTGGGCCCGGTTGTGCCGCCTGGTGTCCGCCGCACACGCCGTGGCCGACGGAACGTCGCCGGTCGTGTCGTGGGCGACCTTGCGCGCCTACGCCGATGACGACCTGGCGGTGCTGCTCGGCCCGGCCTCCGAGCCGGTGCGGGCCCTGTCCGCCGGCCGCCCGGATGTGGCCGAGCAGCTGCTGGTGCCGTGGCGGGAGCTGGCCGGAGAGCGGCTGCGGCTGGAGGCCGTGTATCTGGGCCGGCAGGGCACGGGAGCGGGCTCCCTGCGGCTGGCCGCGCGCACCGTGGGTCTGGCCGACCAGATCGGCGTCCGCGCCGTCCTGTCGAATGCGGTCCGCTACGCCGATCCCGGCCAGCACCGGCTCGCGGACGTGCTCGACGCGGCCCGGCTGCTGCGGCCCGTCGACCGCCGGCACCTGGACAGCGGCGAACGCTGGCTGAAGGGTCCCGAGATCATGGCGGCGGCCGCCGAGCGGATCGCCCAGGCCGTCGGCGACGCCCCCGCGCGCGCCGTCCGTCTGCTGGCCGAGACCGAAGCCACCGGCCAGTCCTGCACCCTCACTCCGGCCGATCTCGGGCTCGGCCGTCCCCACTTCCCCGAACCGGCCGTGGTGGGAGCAGGCCCGGAGCCGGGTTCCGCGATGCGGCTGCTGCGGCAGCGCTGCGAGGCCGGCATGGTCGCCCGCGGCCTGGACCGCGACGAGCGCGCCGTACGGCAGCTCCGATACGAGCTGGACGTCATCGGCCGCTTGGGCTTTGAGGGGTACTTCCTCGCCGTCGCCCAGGTCGTCGCGGACACCAGGGCGCTGGGGATCCGGGTCGCCGCGCGCGGCTCCGGCGCCGGCTCCATGGTCAATCACGCGCTGTTCGTCGCCACCGCCAACCCTCTGGAGCATCGGCTCCTTTTCGAGCGCTTCCTCAGCGAGCGGCGTACGTCGTTGCCGGACATCGACCTCGACGTAGAGTCCGAGCGGCGCCTGGAGGTGTACGACGCGATCATCAAGCGGTTCGGGAAGGAGCGGACCGCGGTCACCGGCATGCCCGAGACCTACCGGGCCCGTCACGCCCTGCGGGACACCGGCCTCGCCCTCGGGATCCCGCCCCAGGTCATTGGCGAGATCGCCAAGAGCTTCCCGCACATCCGGGCCCGGGACATCCGCGGCGCCCTGGCCGAACTGCCGGAACTACGCCAACTTGCCTCTGAGGCGGGGAAGTTCGGGCCGCTGTGGGAGCTCGCCGAAGGCCTGGACGCGCTGCCGCGCGGCTACGCGATGCACCCGTGTGGAGTGATCCTTTCGAATGCGTCGCTGCTCGAGAGGCTTCCTGTGCAGCCGACCCCGGCCGGCTACCCGATGGTGCAAGCGGACAAGGAGGACGTGGAAGATCTCGGGCTCTTGAAACTCGACGTCCTGGGCGTGCGCATGCAGTCCGCGATGGCGTACGCGGTCTCCGAGATCCGCCGCACGACCGGACGCCTGCTCGATCTCGATAACCCCGACCACGTCGACCTGAACGACCAGAAGGCCTTCGAGATGATCCGGGCCTCTGACACCGTCGGCCTCTTCCAGCTCGAAAGCCCTGGCCAGCAGGACCTGGTGGGCCGACTGCAGCCGCGCCATATGCAGGACGTCATCGCGGACATCAGCCTGTTTCGGCCCGGACCTGTCAGCGGGGGCATGCCCGCTCTCTTCATCGCTGCCCGCCATGGCGCTGAACCGGTGTATGCGCACCGGGACCTTGAGCCGATCTTGTCCGATACGTACGGCGTGGTGATCTGGCATGAGCAGATCATCGCCATCCTGTCCCGGATGACCGGGTGCGACCGGGCCGCCGGCGATGTCGCCCGCCGCGCGCTGGCCGACCCTGACCGTCTCCCCCGGGTCGAGCAGTGGTTCCGCCGGACCGCGGGCGAGCTCGGCTACACCAAGGACGTGCTGGACGAGGTGTGGGAGACCGTCTCCTCCTTCGGCGCCTACGGCTTCTGCCGCGCGCACGCGGTCGCCTTCGCCGTCCCCGCCCTCCAGTCCGCCTATCTCAAGGCGCACTTCCCGGCGCATCTGTACGCGGGCCTGCTGGAGCACGATCCGGGCATGTGGCCGCGCCGGGTCATCGTCGCCGACGCCCGCCGCCACGGCATCCCCGTGCTGCCCGTCGACGTCAACCACTCCCGAGGGCAGCACAGCGTGGAGCAGACCGGACAGGGCTTCGGGGTGCGCCTGGCGTTCTCCACGGTCAAAGGGATCAGCGAGGCGGAGTCCGCCCGCCTGGTGGCCGGCCAGCCCTACACCGGGCTGCAGGATCTGTGGCTGCGTGCCCGCCCGTCCCTGCCGCTCGCCCAGCGCCTGATCCGTATCGGTGCCCTCGCTGCCCTCTCCCCCGGCCTGACCCGGCGCGATCTGTTGCTGCAGGCCACCGAACTGCACCGGCAGTCCCGCAACCGCACCGCCACCGACGGGCAGCTGCCGCTGGGCGGCGAGCTCGCGGCCGCGGCCCCGAGCGGCCTGCCGGAGATGACCAGCCGCGACCAGCTCGGCGCCGAACTCGAGGTCCTCTCCATCGATGTGAGCCGGCACCTGATGGAGCACCACCACCGGCTGCTGCGCGAGCTCGGCGCGACCGACGCCGCGCACCTGCGCGGCATGGTGCCCGGTCAGACGGTGCTGGTCGCCGGAGTGCGGGCCTCCACGCAGACGCCGCCCATCCCGTCCGGCAAGCGGGTCATCTTCTGCACCCTGGAGGACGGCTCCGGCCTGGTGGACATCGCCTTCTTCGAGGACTCCCACGAAGCCTGCGCGCACACCGTCTTCCACTCCGGGCTGCTGCTGGTCCGCGGCACGGTGGAGGCCCGCGGCCCGCGCCGCACCGTGGTCGGCGAGATGGCCTGGGATCTGGACGAGGTGGCCGCCGCACGCCGCGACCACGGGCCCCAGGCCGCCCTCGACCTTCTCGGCCGCACCGCCCCCTCCCCCACCCCCGCAGGCTCGGCCACCCCGCAGCGCACTCTCGCCGACGGCACCGCCGGGGCCCGCCTGCACCCGTACGCCGACCTCCAGCCCGCCGGCACCCGCTCCGCAGACCTGCGCCGGCTCGGCCACCGGAGCCAGGGAAGCGCGGGGTGATCACTATGGGCCGTCACATCCTCCACCTGCGTTTCGATCTCCCGGCCGAACCCGACGCCGAACTTGCCGAGCGGCTGCGACACCTGCTCGAAGGCATCACGCCCCGCGTGCAGATGATCGAGCCGGACATGGCCGTCCTCGACCTCACCGGCGCACTCCCCTACTGGCAGCGAGACGCCCGGGCCCTGATCGAAGTGGTCCAGCTGCGTGTCCTCGCCGTTTTCGGGCTGCCTAGTTTTGCGGGCTGTGCGGGCAACCGGATGCTCGCCGCCATGGCCTGCGCCCTCACCCCACCGGGCCGACGCACCATCATCGACGACCGTCCCGAGGCCATCGCCGCCTTCCTGCGGCCCCGGCCGGTACGGGAGCTGCCCGGCGTGGGCGCGAAGACAGCGGCAACGCTCGCCGAGTACGGCCTGCACACCGTCGGCGACGTCGCCGACGTCCCCCAGGGCACACTGCAGCGCCTGCTCGGCGCCCGCACCGGACGCGCCCTCCATGAGCACGCCCACGGCCGCGACACCACCATCGTCGACCCCACACCGGCCCCGGCGAGTCTCAGCGCGGAGCACCGCTTTACCCGCGATGAACTCGACCCGGCCGCCCACCGGCGCGTCCTGCTCGCCCTCGCCGACGACCTCGGGGCCCGCCTGCGCACCTCCAACCAGATCGCCACGGGCGTGACCGTGACGGTCCGCTACGCCGATCTCAGTGCCACCCGACGCAGCAGGACCCTGCCCGAAGCCACCCAGCACACCGTCCTCCTGGCCCGCGCGGCGTACGCCGTGTACGACTCCTTCGGTCTCCAGCGCGCCCGGGTCCGCAGCATCGCGCTGCGTGCCGATGCCCTTCAGCCCGCCGACCGGGCCACGCGGCAGCTCACCCTCGACGCCGGCGACGACAAACCCCTTGCGATCGAAGCCGTCGCCGATCGCGCCCGAGCCCGCTACGGGCACCAGGTGATCTACCCCGCCGCCCTCGCTATCAACTCCCATCCGCCGTCAGCCCGGCAGCAGGACACAGGCGGTCGTCCAGAGGTTACGCGTGGACGTCGTGCGACATAGATGCTCCACACACTTCAGGCGTGTCTCATGGACTGCGTCAGGGTGCCTCTGCCGGATCCTCGTGGTCTCTGCGACCATCTGGGCATGGCTGACAACCGGGATCGCTCAGCGCTTCGCTCACTGGTCGGCGAGGTTATCGGTGGCCTTGGAAGCCTGACGCACCGCGAGCTGAACCCGGCCTTCGAGCAGCTGGGAATGCCACCGGTCCCTGACGATGCCGGAAGCAAGCGCGACCGGATTGAGCTGAGTTTCAGCCAGGTGCCCGATGATGAGCTACCGCAGGTCACGCGGCGCATCCTGGAACAGAGCCAGGTCCACGTGAGTCCGTCGCTCCGCTACCGGCTCGAGGACCTGTTGTGGGAGGAGGACGCACCGCCGGAGATACCCAAGAAGGCCCGCCGTGAGCTTGCGCGCGCCTTGGACTTGTCGGAGTTGGCCCGGCACCATGATCGCTTCCTGCGGCTACTTGAACGACTCTGGATAGCCGAAGATTCGGGCCTCTCCTTCGAGGAGTTGGAGGGCCTGGTGTTGAACGGTATGCGTCCAGTGACGGTGAGAGACCGCATCGAACGGCACGTCTTCCGCAACTCTGGGGACTGGTCGGCAGAAGATCTCTTCGACAACCTCGGGGTGTTCGAGGCCGGGGACGCCAGGTGCGCCCGCTTCCTGGAGGGCCTGGTATCAGCGGACGTCCTTCTCGATGAGCAGCTCCAGGAGAAAACCGCTGACACGATCAACGGTCATCTCCGGGCTACCGGGGTCGAGTTGAGAGTGACCGGCAACGATGGCGGCTATCCCGTGTTCACCGTGGTGTCGACGCGACTGCCCGGCAGCCGGCGGCCGAAGAACATCATTTTTGCCTCGTCCACCAAGCCGGACATCCGCTTCCGGTCCTCGGTGGACAACGACATCGAGATCGTTGGAGGGAACCCGGACGACACCCTCGTCTATGACCGTGAGATCCCTATCGAGGGCCTGCGCTGGCGTGATCTGCATGCCTGGTGGCAGGACACCCGCGAGATCGAAAGTGAGACCGAGGCCAGAGGGGACCTCTACCAACGACTGCTCAAGAGCCTGCCGGACAACTCGGAGGGCCAGAAGAACCTCTTCGTCGCCTACCACCAGATCCTCGGGCCTTCCCCCGCCGATCCCGCTCTCCTGCCAGAAGTGTGGCTGCACTGGGACCACAGGACCGTTCGGGAACGCGGCCCTCAGGCGCTGCTGCGTTCCCGCATGGACTTCCTCCTGCTTCTGCCGCACGGACAGCGCGTCGTCCTGGAGGTCGACGGATCACAGCACTACACCCGCGACCGCGGTCGCACTCCGGATACAGGCAAGTACGCGGCCATGGTCGCCGCTGACCGAGATCTCAAGCTCAGGGGGTACGACGTATTCCGCTTCGGGCACGACGAACTTCAGCGTCTCGATGCCGCCCAGGCCCTTCTGCAGCAGTTCCTCCCGGACGTGTTCCGCCGCTTCAGAGTGAGCGGCTGACGCTCTCGGAGGCAGTGGAGGATCAGGCCATAGGTAACTGACCGAGCGGTCGCCCTTGGCCGGCTTGTGCTTCCAGCAGGGCGGCCACGTCCGGCCCCCTCGTGAGGACGGGGCCGTCCCAGAATTCCGGAACGGGCGCGGGTTCCAGACGCACCCGGGTGCCATGGGCGCTGGCAGCGTCAAGGAGGGCCTGCAACACGTTCAGACCCTCCAGATCGAGCGCGCCAAGGCGGGTCTGCCACGTCTTGGTGGTGTCGTCGAACGATGCGAGAGGGCGGAGCCGGTTCAGCTGCGCCTTCCATTGCAGATCGGCGGCCGGCGCCGCCCAGATGGTGACCTTCAACACCCACGCTTGGTCAGGGGAGTTCGGCGAACTGGTCATGCCCTGACGGTAGATGCCGCCACTGACAGTGCCCCGGTCGGGTGAATCCGCGGTTGGCGCAGAACCTGCGCCGTGCCGAGCACGTACTGACAGACGTGGACCCGATCCAAGAAACTCACCTGTCCGAACCGGGCCTGCTCGTCATCGACGTGGCAGGCATCGACGATGCCACCGTGCTCGCCTTCCATGCGGCGATCGCCCGCCTCTGGGCAACGACGCCCGCCGAGCCCACCACCCGGGATGCGGACAGCCAGGTGTGCGGCTACGGATGTATGCCGACCTGCGCCAGGTATCCGACGAACGCTTCGCAACGGAGCGGGCGCGCGGGAGCACAGAGTGAGGCTGGCTCCGTCGCTACGGGGGAAAGCGACGGAGCCAGCCTGAGTCCACCGTGCCACACCCGGCCCCAACGCGCTCGTTATCGACGCGAACTCGTCTGCACCGCGCAACGCAAGGACAGGCAGGCGTCAGGTGGCGAGTGCGTCGAGGAGGTGGGGACCGTTGTTGCGGACGTTGTTGACGGCGGTGGAGACGGGCCGGGCATGAAGGTGGCCTTCGGCCGGCTGGCCGAGCAGGGCCCGCAGCTCGTCGGGATCCTGGTGGCCGGGGTCGAGCCAGTCGTCGTAGTGGTCGGGCGTGAGAGCGAGCGGCATGCGGGGATGGACGCGGCCGGCCGCGTCGGTGGCCTCGGTGGTGATGATGGTGCAGGTCATCAGCCAGGCGGCCGGGTCGTCATCCTGCTGGACGGCCGGGTCGCGCCAGTACTCGTACAGCCCTGCGAGCGCCATCACCTGCTCGTCCTCGGGGTGAATGAAGTACGGCTGCTTGCGGGCCTTGCCGGTGGCCGGGTCCTTGATCTGCTCCCACTCGAAGAATCCGTCGGCAGGCAGCAGACAGCGGCGCCGGGTGAAGGCGCGGCGGTAGGCGGGCTTCTCGTGCACCGTCTCCACCCGCGCGTTGATCATCCGTGCGCCGACCTTCACGTCCTTCGCCCACGACGGCACCAGCCCCCAGCGCAGCGGCCGCAACTCCCGCCGCACCGCATCGGTGTCTTCTTCGCCGCGGGGTGCGCGCTCGAGGACCGCCCACACGTCGTTGGTCGGGGCGACATTCCAGTTCGGCGCGAGGGTCTCCTTCGCTGGGACGTCGGGCACCTGAAAGAGCGGGGCCAGCTCTTGTGGGCTGCGAGTGGAGGCGTATCGACCGCACATATCACCACTCTTGCACTAGCAGGGTGTGGTCTGGCGTCGAACGTGACCAAACAGGCTGCTGCCCTCAGACGTCATCGACGTCGTCCAGGCCCGCGAGACGCAAAGACGCCTCGATGTCCAGCTGTCCGACCATCAGCCCCACGAACCGATCGTCCAGCCGTATCGCGCCGAGGGTCAGACCCGCTTGCGCGAGACCAGGCCCTGGTGGCCGTCCTCGTCGTCGGCCAGTTCGCCGAAGTGGGCGGTGTCCCAGTGGAGCAGGCTGGAGCAGAGCTTCTGGAAGCGCTCGGCGAGCTCCCACACTTCGCTGCTGTCGGTGAAGGTGATCTCGGGACGCTGACTGTGGTGGGCTCCCTTCAAGGTGAGCCACTGGTAGGACTCGTCGTCGTAGATCCAGTAGCCGTGCAGGTAGCGGTTCCGTAGGCGGAACCCTTCCTCCGCAGCGTCCAGGTCTTTGGTGAGCGACGTCTTACACGAGTCGGCAAGGGTGGCCTCGCCCAGCTTCTTTCGGCATTGCCGGACGAGCGCGCCGCCAGTATCGACTGCCCGTTCGCTGTAGGCCTTCTCCGCCTTGACGAGGTGTACGTAGATCCCGTGCAGGATGTACTCAGCCTCCGAGGCCTTTCGGGCGACGAGTCCCAGCCCCAGGTTGATTGTGAGTTCCTCTTCGTCCGCGCCGTCTATGAGATGGGGGATGGGCGGCTCTATGCCGAGGGGGTGGGCGTTGCTTTCACTCATGCGGTCTCCGCGAGGTCTGAGGGTGCGGTCCGCCTTGTGGGAACCGCCTACCGATCATCCAGTCTGTGGTTGCTTTCGATCGGACGGCCGCCCAGGGAGCCGTGGGGGCGGCCAGTTGCATGTCATGCCTTGGGTTCGGGCAGTTCGCCGGGCTTGATCGGCAGGATCTCGATGTCGGTGGCGTGGGCCTTCTCGAGTTCGGATTTGCGGTGTTCGGCGGATTTCTGGTCGTAGGAGACGGCGGATGCGCGGGGTACGCCGTCGGCGTCGGTCCAGGTGAGGGCGTAGCTCTGCATGGTGATCGTCATGGGGCATCTTCGCTGCTAGGTCTGACAGTGGCCCGCGGCGGGAGCTGTCGATGAGTCGCTCGGCGCGGGGTCGGTGTGCCGCCGGCGTGTGGAGTCCTCGGCTCGTTCTAGCCGACGTCTTCTGGCAGGGGCGGCAGGACTCGAACCTGCGGCATCCGGTTTTGGAGACCGGCGCTCTGGCCAGCTGAGCTACGCCCCTTCGATGGGAGTCAGCGTGGCATGGTCGAACGGCTCTTATCCAAGGGTTTTCTGTTCAGAGCAGCCGCAGGACACCGACGACCTTGCCGAGGATGCGCGCAGTCTCGCCGGGGATCGGTGCGAAGGACGGGTTGCGGGGCATCAGCCAAACCCGTCCGTTCTGGCGCCTAAGGACCTTCACTGTGGCCTCGTCGTCTAGGAGTGCGGCGACGATGTCGCCGTGGTCGGCGCTGTCCTGACGCCGTACGGTCACGACGTCGCCGTCGCAGATCGCGGCATCGATCATGGAGTCGCCGGAGACGGTGAGTGCGAACAGATCGCCTTCGCCGACGACTTGGCGGGGCAGGGAGTAGACGTCCTCGACCATCTCGGCGGCGAGCAGGGGTGCGCCGGCGGCGATCCGGCCGACGAGCGGCACGTCGACGGGGGCTTCGCCCCGCCCTCCGAGGTCGGGTGCCCACGACGGTCGTACGCGGTAGGCACGGGGGCGGTGCGGGTCACGGTAGAGGACGCCCTTGCGTTCGAGAGCCATCAGTTGGTAGGCGACCGAGGAGGTGCTGGCGAGCTCCACGGCCTGCCCGATCTCTCGCATCGACGGTGGGTAGCCCTGCCGGAGGACAGCCTCGGTGATGCAACGGACGATTGCCGCCTGGCGGTCTGTCAACTCCCCCTCGGCAGTCCGAACGCCCGGGGGACGGCCTCGGCGTGCAGGGTTCTCCATCCGGGGCACCTCCGTACAAGATCTCTCAGAACGCGACGATATCCCGGCACCCTTCATAAATGGAACACTGTTTCGACTCTAGGGCGAACTCAGGGCATCTGTGTGTGATGCGTGTCCAGAGGTACAGGCTGCACGGCAAGCGGGCCCCGACGGGGGGATCGTCGGGGCCCGTCGCCAGCGGTCCGGGCCCTCGCCAGAGTCAGGTTCTGCGAGGGCAGGGCGGCCGCGGCGCTCTTGGGGCCCTTCTGCGCGTCACTGCGGGGCGTTGACCTGCCGGGTTCGCTCAGCTCCTGCCGACCAGGGGGCAGCTGAGTAGGTCCGGGTTCAGCGCCACGCGTTCGGCGGTCATGGGATGTGGGATGTCACGACGCGCCGGCAGTGGTGGTACGCAGGAGCTGGTTCATGTCGTTGCCCGAGTTCCAGAACTCGTACTTGGTCCTCTCGCCGAGGTTCTTTGGTTTTGTAAGCGAAGCTGGGCAACGTTTATCGCTGGTTTTGGGCAGCACTTAACGATCAGATCGCTCGGAAATGTCGATGAGAGCCGACAACGCTGGCGCATGTCTGCCGTCGTTGGGTGACTTGTTCCGCCGTCGTCCGGCGGTGATCTTCGCTGATACGGTCCGATCATGCCGCGCCTGGTGGAAGTCCCTGGGTACGTACGTTTCTTGACCGCCTCGGCTGTGTCTGCGTTCGGTTCTCAGGTCACGGGGCTGGCGTTGCAGATCCTTACGGCCGTCGTGCTGAGCGCGTCGGCCACGGAGGTGGGCATCGTCAATGCCGCCCGCTGGGTTCCGTATCTGCTGTTCGGGCTCATAGCCGGGGTCGTGGTGGACCGGTGGCGGCGCAAGCCGATGATGGTCGCCACGGACCTTGGCAGGGCAGTCCTGCTCGGTGCGATACCGGTGCTGTATGCGCTGGATCGGCTCAACGTCCCCGCGCTGTGCATGTTCGTCTTCGTGTTCGGGGTGTTGTCCTTGCTGTTCGAGGCGGCGAACCAGTCGTATGTGCCCCAGTTGGTACCAAAAGAGCTGCTCAATGCGGGATACGCGCGTGTGCAACAGGCCGACGCGGTGGCCGGCTCGACCGGCCCTTTGCTCGCCGGGGTACTGATCAAGATCATGGGAGCGCCGCTTGCCGTGCTGGTGGACGCCCTCACCTATCTGATGTCCGGCCTGCTGCTCGCCTCGGTGAAGGCACCCGACCCCGTCCCTGATCGAGGCGCGCGGCGCAGTCTGGGCAGCGAGTTGCGTGAGGGGGTGGCATGGGTCTACCGGCATCGCACGCTGGCGTCCATCGCCCTGACCTCGCACGCGATGCTCCTCTTCAACAGCATGGTGAGCACGGTCTTCGTGGTCTTCGCCCTGCACAGCCTCAAGATCGGGGAATTCGGTCTGGGGGTCACCTACGCCTTCGCGAGTGTCGGCGTGATACTCGGCGGTGCGCTCTCCGGTCGCGTGGTCAGAAGACTGGACGTCGGCGCCACTCTGGTCGCCTTCCGCCTGCTCGCCGCCGTCGGCTGGCTGCCTCTGGTCCTGGCCGAGCGTGGACCGTGGGCGCTCGCCTCCGTGTCGCTTGGCTTCTTCCTCGTGTCCCTGGCCATCGGCGTCGAAAGTCCGGTGGAGATGAGCTACCGCCAGGCGGTGACACCCGATCGGCTGCGCGGGCGGATGAACGCGACGATCCGCTCGATGAACTGGGGAATGGTAGCGGTGGGTGCACCACTTGGCGGAGTAATCGCCGACCAGGTCAGCTATCGCTTCGCCCTGTGGATCGGGCTGTCCGGAGCAGTCATCCAGGCACTTGTGCTGACGTTTTCTCCCACCCGGAGCGCCCGTACTGCCGACGAACTCGATCCCTCGACAGCTGACCTGACACGGCACGGCGAAGAAGCCGCTGCTGGAGAGAACAAGGACTGATCAGCTCGTGGTGGCTTTTGGGGCCTGGGCGGCCCTGGTGCTGGCGAGGCGGAAGGAGTCGCTGCCGGTCTCGATGATGTTCCCTCCGAAGGTCAAGCGGTCGACGATGGCCGCGCAGAGCCGCGGATCGGTGAAGGTCTTCGTCCACCCTCCGAACGACTCGTTCGAGGCGATGGCGACGCTGTTCTTCTCCTCCCGCTCGGTCAGCACCTGGAACAGCAGCTCAGCGCCGCGGCGGTCCAGTTCCATGTATCCGAGCTCGTCGATCGCGAGGAGGTCAACGCGCCCGTAGCGGGCGATCGTCTTGGTCAGCACCTTCTCGTCCGCGGCCTCGACCAGTTCGTTGACCAGTTTGGTGGCGAGTGTGTAGCGCACCCGGTAGCCGGCCATGGCGGCTTCGGTGCCAAGAGCGATGAGCAGGTGCGACTTGCCGGTGCCGGAGTCGCCGATCAGGCAGAGCGGCAGGCCCTTCTTGACCCAGTCGCAGGTGGCCAGGGTGTGGATGACAGCCGGGTCGATGTGCGGGTTGGCCTCGAAATCGAAGCCCCGCAGCGACTTCTCCCGCGGGAAGGCGGCGGCCTTGATCCGCCGTTCGGAGCGCCGACGGGCCCGGTCGTCACACTCGGCCATCAGCAGCTCGGCGAGGAACCCGCGATAGGACATCTGGTCGCGGGCTGCGGCTTCGGCCAGGTCGGGGAACTGGGCCCGGATGGTCGGCAGCCTGAGCATGCGGCATGCCTGGTCGACGGCGGCGTCGGCGGCCTGTTCGGTCAGCCCGCGGTGGCGTTGGAACGTCACGGCATCTCTCCCTGGATGGCGGGGCGGTCGGCCGGCTGCCGGGTTTTCAGCAGCTGGTCGTAGGCCGCAACCGAGGGCGGCGGCCGGGTGTCGGGCGGCAGGTGGGCCAGTCGCCGCTGGGTCAGGAACGTCACCGTCGCCCGGTCCGACCGGGCGGGGATGGGGGGCTCGTCCACGTCGTCGGCCTCGGCTGCCTTCCGCGCCTCCAGTGCGACCGCGTCCGCGGTCAAAGCGCCGGCCCGCAGGGCGGTGGCGAGTCCGGCGACCAGGTACTCGTGGGTGAGATGGCGGCCCAGCAGCAGGACCTCGATCAGGGCCCGGGTGCCGTCCCGGTCCCCGTGGGCCTTGCAGGCCGCGGCCCACCAGGCGTCATGGACCGGGGTGAACTTGCCCGCGGACTTCGCCTGTTCCAGGGCGGTCGCGCCGGGAAAGGCGCCGGGCTTCTTGACCAGGGCCTCCAGGTAGTGGTCCAGCACGAGTCGGGCCTGACCCTTGGCGATGAGGCGCTCGTGCCGGGCGACTTCCTTCTGCCCGTCGTAGACCACCAGTTCGGACGCGTGCAGCATGACCCGCACCGTCCGGCCGATCAGCCGCACCGGCACCGAGTAGCGGTTGGTGCGGACACTGACCTGGCTGAAACGGTCCACCCGCAGACTGAACAGCCGTCCGGTCTCGAACGGTTCGCCTGGCAACGGGTGCAGCAACGGCCGTTCGACCGTGAAGTACTCGCTCACCGGCCGCGGCCTGGAGCCGATCCGGCGGCGTTCGTCAGCCGCGTCCCACTGCTCGATCATCACGTTCAGCTCGGCCAGGGAGGCGACCTCCGGGACCGGGACCAGGTGGTTACGGCGGAACCAGCCGATCTGCCCCTCCACCCCGCCTTTCTCGTGGGCGCCCTCGATCCCGGGCAGGCAGTACGCGGCCTCGATGGCGTAGTGCGAGCGGAACGCGGTCCATCGCTCGTTCTCCACCCGGGCCCGCGAGCCCAGCACCCGGGCGACCGCGGCCTTGAGGTTGTCGTAGCGGACCTTGCCCGTCGGGACGCCGCCCAGCACGCTGAGAGCGTGGACGTGGCCCTCCAGGAACGCCTCCTGGCCGCAGGAGGCGAAGACGCGGTGCACCGCCTTGCCCGAGTAACACAGCCGCATCGCGAACAGGTAGCAGGTGACCAGCTCACCGGCCAGGCGTACCTTCACGTCCCCGAAGTCGACCTCCGCCTCCGCCCCGGGCCGGTGGGTCTGCGGAATGAACGCGTTCACCGGTCCGCGGCCCGCCTCGACCTTGATCTGCGGGCGCCTCTCGGCGACATAGGCCCGGACCATCGGATAGGTCACCCCCCTCCGCCGCGTGCTCGTCGACCAGCCGGTCGAAGATCCGCTTGACGGTGTGGCGCTGCTTGCGCGGGGCGTCCAGGTCAACCCGCAGCATCTGGTCGATCAACGACTTGTACGCATCCAGCCGTGTTCCCCGGGGGCGTGGTCTCTTCCGGGGCTCCGGCCACACCGACTCCAACGCCGCTTTGACCGTGCGGAATCCGACGCCGTGCTCGCGCATCAAGGCCCGGTAGGACATCCCCGCCCGGGCATCACGGCGGATCGCCGCGTACAGATCGACCTTGGACTTCGGTGGCGCCATCGCACCCTCATCCCGCAGAGCACCCCCAGGCTCCCACCGCAAGCCCCCGGGTGTTGCCAGAACCCAGCAACACTGCCCTCTGGGAAATCCGGGCGTTCCCCGCTCTGAGCGACAAGTGGTGTCCGCTCCCACGTACAAAACCACGGGGGTGAGGGGGCATCAGGCGACGGCCGGCCTCTGCTTGACAAGCCGGGCCAGGTGCTGCTCGCGCAGGTCTTCCCAGGGGGTGCACTGCTCGGGGTCGGGCAGGCCGTTGGTGGCGATGTCCTCCAGGACGGCCGCGAACTCATCGGCCCGGGCGCGAGTTTGCGCGGCGACCTGCTCGCCCGGCTCGGGCGTACGGCGGAGGCGCGCGAGGAGTTCCTACGGACCGCCGGGCTCGCGCGCAACGAGCGGGAGCTGCTGCTGGGGCGAGCGGCCGCATGCGAAACGTGATGCCCTTCCCCCGGAACTCTGTTCCCATGCGTCTCCGTGGCATCTACAGTTACTCCGCCCCTGTGCGGGGCATGTGTTCGTGATCCATGGGGGGTCAACAACTTGAGACAGTTCACGCGCCGCCGTGCCGCGGCGCTCGCGACCGCGGCGGCGCTCGCCGCGGTGGGCACCCTGGCCGGCGCTCCGGGCGCCGCCGCCGACGCCGGGCCCTGGCCGGGCACCGAGGGCAAGATCCTCACCGACGGCCCGACGCTGGTCGATCCGGCCACCGGGACCGCCACCCAGGTGGGCACCCACATGGGAAACTACGCGGCCTGGGCTCCGGACGGCAGCCGGCGGAACCCCCTGCCGAGCCGCCTGCGGCAACGCTCGTCCGCTGACCTTGCCGTCACCGTTGCCGTCAGACCATGCTGAAGCCCCGCCAGGTCTCACCTGGCGGGGCTTCAGATTTACACCCGTGGATTCACTTCAGGTGCCGCTGATTGGGCATCATCACCGCGGCGTCGCAACGCATCCGGAGCGCCCCCTCTCACACGAGAGAGGATCAGAGCGTATCGATTTCGTTCCCCTTTGAGTCAATGATCGCGTAGTCGCCGGGATAGGGGACCCAAACCCCAATACCATTAGGCCACAAGACAATCTCAAGCGAAGCCACGTTTGAGATTGCGGTCCGGAGAAAGACCGCCTCACCGTCGCTCAGGGAGAAGGTGGTTCCTACCGGCTCGAAGCACACCTCGACGATTTCCCCTTGCGCCGCCGCGAATTTCAGGTCTACGACCTGCTCGCCCTTGCCCACCTGTCTATCTCCAAGCATCGATGATCTCCTGAGTCAGCACCACGCGCGCCGGTGCAGTCTTTCCACCCTTCCCTGCAAGCGCTGCACTCTGGTAGAAGTCCTGCAATTTCTCGGCGTCACCCCTGCTCGCCAACCCTCTCAATTCAGCCTGAGAGCGTGTTCCTATGAGGTGAGAGGGATCTCCAGAACCCCAGATACGCCCGCCCACTTCTTGCAGGGTGCCACCTTCAAGTTTCGGAACGCCGACCCTACCGCCAGGATTGGCGAGATCGGTAACCTTCCCCTTGGAGTCCACCGAGAAGCGAGGTTCACAGTTGCTGTTGTGCACGAGGACGGGCGTCTCGCCCGCCAGCACATAGTACGTGTGCAGGTCGTCGACAGTGAGGTTATACGTCTTAGCGCGCTCGGCGTAGGCCCGATTGGCCGTGACGATGACGTCGCCGCCGCTGTCGGTGAGCAGGGTCATACCGGGCTGGAAGTTACCGGCCTCGATCCAGTCGCCCTCGGAGGGCGACCAGAAAGGATGCTCGTATGTGGCCGTAAGCTTTTCAATGCCGTCGCCTGTTGCGATGGATAGCTCGCTGAAGTGCTTGTCGCCCTTAGTGATGATGAGTCGAGTCACTTCCCGGGGGCCTGATTTTCCAGTTTCTGGATCAGTGGCTTGGACCTTGTCCCCGGGCTGGACGTCCTCGATGTCCTTGGTGGTGCCATCGGCCATGAGTACATCTGTTCCGGCCAGGAAGCATTTCGTGCAGCTTGCAAACTTCACGGCTGCCTTGAGTCCCGACTCCGCACTGAGTAGGGGCCCGTAACCGAAAGTGAAAAGCATCGTGAATTCGCTGTAGCCTATTTCATTTGTCCGTTCCCAAATGCGGGCGTCTTTTGCACATTCGGAATAGTGGTTCAGGCAGTAGGTGGCTGCAATTTCCTTGGCTCCCGCAACATCCTCTGGGTGCTCATAGATGTAATTGCGGGCGCGGCTGCAGGCGCGGCGGCCAAAGCAGAGCACTTCTGGTGTACCGAAGGCGTTGGTTTCGGGCAACCAGTAGCCGCCGGTCATGTTTGAAGTTTGGCTGGGGCTTGCAAGGGCCCATTGAGTGCCCAGCCCAGTGCTGTCCTCCGATGACGGAGTTACCGAGTCTTCCCAGCTCTCGCTGTTCTTGCTGTCGTCATAGGGGTCTTCGCCGCCGCTGATACCGATGGGTTCGGTCAGGAGACCGGTGGGGTCGGAGTAGTTGATGGGGTCGTTGGCGCTGTAGCTGTAGGCGGAGAGGTTCTGCGGGTCGTAGGGGGTGTTGAGGGGGTCGGGGCTGAGGAAGCGGCCGAGGAGCGGGTCGTAGGCGCGGGCGCCGAGGAGGGAGAGTCCGGTGCTGGTGTCTTCGGTTTTGCCGAGGAAACCCTTGTCGGTGCCGGTGGGCAGGGTTCCGCCGCGTTCGTCGCCGAAGGGGGTGTAGCGGCGGCGGGTGGTGGTGCCGGTGGTGGCGTCGACGGCGAGTTGGGTGGAGGCCTGGGTGTCGGCCATGAGGTAGGTGACCTTGCCGCCGTTGGCGGTGGTGCCTTCCGTGGTGCGCATGGCGGCGGTTGCTCCGCCGCTGGTGTAGTAGCGGGTCGCGGTCACCGTGTCGTCGGCGATGCGCACTTCCATGCCGCCCAGGGAGAGCACCTTCTCCTGGGGGGTGGTGCGGAGCAGGAGGTTGCCGTCGGCGTCGTAGGCGTAGCGGGTCAGTTTGCTGCCGTCGATGGTGGTGGTTTTGACGGTGGCGAGCTGGCCGAGTTTGGTCCAGTCGTAGTCGGTGGACTTGTCTGCCGCGATGCGCGTGTCCATCTGGCCGGCGTGGTCGTAGGTGAGGGTTTCGGTTCCGGTAGTGGTGCCGGCGCTGATGGTGTTGATCTTGCGGACGCCGTGCAGCCGTGCGGCGTTGGCGGTGGTCCAGGTTCCGGCGTCGTCGTAGCCGGGGTAGAGGTAGTCGCGGGTGGTGGCCGTGCCCGCCTGGTTCGTGTCGGTGACGGACTGCAGGTTGCCCAGGCGGTCGTAGGTGTAGTCCGTCTCGTAGGGGTCGGGGCCGGTGAAGTCGGAGACGCCCAGGGCGCACGCGCTTCCGGTGGAACGGGTGTGGGCGCCGGTCAGGCGGCCCTGACCGTCGTACAGGAAGCACTGCGACTGCGCGGTCTGACCCGTGGCCTGCTCGCGGAGCTGGGTGAGCCTGCCGTCGAAGTCGTAGGTGTAGGTGTCCTGCTGCCGCTCCAGGGTGGTGGGAGTGACGGCGGGGCCGGAGGCCGTGGTCGTGATGATGCTCTGCAGACGGCGGGTGCCGTTGTCGTCGTAGTAGCCGTAGGTGCGCTGGGCCTTGGCTGCGGTGCTGCTGGTGAGGTCGGGGCCGTAGGAGCGTGAGGTCAGGCGTCCGTAGGCGTCGTAATCCGTGGCCCGGACATACGTCTGCAGAGGCGAGATGAGGGTGCGGGGCCGGCCGTAGTCGTCGTAGCCAGCGGTGACGGTCTCCTCGGCGAGCCCGCCCGCCGGAGGGTAGGTGACAGAGGTGAGATGGTCGGCCGCGTCATAGCCGTAACGGGTGGTGTAGTCGCCTGCCAGACCGGTGACTTCGGTGGGGATGGTGACGGTAGTGCTCAGCGGGCGGCCGCGGTCGTCGAAGCTGCCAGTCTTGGTGGTGTAGGTCCTACCTTCGGTGTCCCTGCTGGTCGTAGAGGTGATGTGCCCCTTGCCGCCAGTGACGCCGATTCCATCCCATTGCCAGGAGGCGAGCTTGGTGGTGCCGGTGGCCACAGAAGTTTTGCGACCCAGGTTGTCGTAGTCGTAGGTGAGCACCGTCGACAGGCCCTTGATGGGGTAGTCGTAGTTGCTGGTGACGGTGTCGACGCGGCCGTTGTTGTCGTAGGTGGTGTCGCTCTTACCCGCATCCGGATCGCGGGTGGTGACGCGCTGGCCGGCCCAGTCGTAGGTGTACCCGGTGATGTTGCCGCGGGGGTCGGTGATGGTCTCGAGGTTGCCCTTGGCGTCGTAGCCGTACTGGGTGGTGAACGTCGAGGTGCCGTTGTGCTCGACGACCTTGGAGGTCTGACCGAAGACGTCGGTGTAGGTGTCGGTGGGGTCGGCCACTGCGGGCGTGACGGTGGTGTAGTCGCCGAAGTACCGCGTGACCACCCGTCCGTGCAAAGTGCTCGTAGTGGAAGATCCGTTGCCGACGAGGATCTGCGAGACCGTGGTGCGGCCGGCCCAGTCGAGGGTCAGGTCGGTGTAGGAGGGCAGGTCCTCGACCTTGGGGCTGGCCGGGCCGCCGGAGCCGGCGGTGCCGACGTTGGCGAAGACGGCCGAGGTGCCGGTGACGTTGCCGGCCGTGTCGTAGCGGGTGACCGCCACCTGCCGGTTCGCAGTTCCCATATTGCCGTCGGGCAGGGGCGTTTGTGTTTCGCGGGCGCGGCCGAGGCCGTCGGTGTAGGCGTAGGCCGACAGATATTTGGTGCCGGACTGCAGGGTGTGGGTGGCCACCTTCGGGAAGCCGTTGACCGAGTCGGGGATGCCGTTGCTGGTGGCGGTGGGGATGCTGTAGCTGAACTTCAGCGACGGCGAGGTGCCGGTCTCGGTCGGCTTCCACACCTCGGTCGGACGGCCCGCCGCATCCAGGGTGAGCTTGGTGATCTTCCCGTTCGGGTCCTTGGTCTGGTACACCACGCCCCAGAACCGGGAGGTCCACACCGTGCTGGACAGCGCCGGGCGCAGGTCGGTGGGGTCGCTGCTGGGCTTGGGCGTGGTGGTGGTGACGCCGTTGGTCGGCCAGGTGTTGGCCGGGTTGTAGGTGGTCGTGGTGCGGTTGCGGTCGGCGTCCTCGGTCCAAGTGACGCGGCCCGCGTCGTCGTAGTCGGACCGTGCCTTGATGAAGTCGGTCGTGCCGGCGCTGGCGTACTTGCGGGTCTCGGTGGCGTTACCATCGACCGGCTTGTTGCTCGCTACGTCGGCCGCGTTGTCGTACAGGGAGACCGTGTAGGCGTCCTGGTTGGCTGCGGCGCGGTCGGTGCAGCCGGCGGCGTAGTGGCGGGTCTCGTCGGTCAGGATCATCCAGCGCTGGATTTTGCTGCCGTCGTAGTAGTCGGTGTTGTAGGCGCGGCCGTAGGTCGTGCACTGGTTGTCGGAGACGCCGGCCTCGCCCTGGTCGTCGGTGCGCAAGGCCAGGCCGTAGGTGCCGGAAGCCGGTTCGGCGGCGTCGTATTCGTTCTCGACGACGTGGGTGCGCCAGCCGGTGGAGATCTTGCTGAGGGTGGTGGTCTCGTCCTCGCGAACGAAGCGGGCGTCGGGCAGGCCCTTGTAGGTGGAGGTGACGTGGTCCCAGTAGTGGTGGAAGACCCGCTCCTGGGAGCTGCCGGTGTCGTCCCTCTTGGAGGTTTCGATGGTCTTGCCCTGCAGCCAGGGCGAGTCGGTGTAGGCGGTGCCTTCGCCGTCGTAGACCTTCACCGAACGGGTGGCGGACGCGTCGGTCTTGGACGTGCGGTCGCCGTCCAGGCCGCGGTACAGCCAGTGGAACGTGGAGTGCTTGACCGCGCCGGTGCCAGAGGTGACCTCGACCTTCTGATAGCCGCGCCAGTCCGTCCAGGACTCGTCAGCATCCTTGGTCAGAGGGTCATTGCCAAAGCGCCAGCCGGCGCCGCCCTGGTAGTCGTAGCTGGTGGTCATCTTCGGGGCGCCGTCCTGGCTGTCGGTGACCGTCGGGTCGACGGTCACCGACATGACCAGAAACTTCTTGAACCAGCCGGTCTTCGCCTCGGTCTCGCCCTCCGCAGTCCACTTCTGCCTGAAGCAGTCCTTGGCGTTGGAGGCCTCGCTCGGCAGGGCGTCGATGCTGCACGGGTTGGGTGAGCCGTAGTCGACGGTCGTGGTGGCGCCCAGATCGCCGTGGATCTCGTTCACGCGGCGGAAGTTGAGCTCGGTGGACCCGACCTTGTTGTCCAGGTCGACGCCATTGAAGTTGATCACCGGCAGCACGATGTCCGTGCCGCTGCCATAGGTCTTGCGCTGGACGTAGTCCAGCCACAGCGTCTTGCCGATCGAGCCGTCAGGGTTGGGCAGGCCGTGCTTGGTCTGGTACTGCTGCACCAGATCCCAGCCGCTCATGTCCGTGTTCAGCACGAACGTCTTGATGTCCCACAGCATGTCCTTGCTGAAGAACGTCGGATAGTAGGTTTTGCCCGCGCAGTAGTAGTCGGCCGAGGTGCCGTCACACATCAAGTCGACCGGCACGTCCGGGTACGAGGTCGGCTTGGAGGCAATCGAGGGGCAGGCGCCCGGCTCGGTGCGCAGCGGATCGGCGTCTGACATGCGCTCCACGCACCGGCCCACATGGGTCAGCTCGACCCGGCCGGTCGGCTTGGCACCGGTGATCTGGGCCGGCCAACCGTACTCGATCGCGCTCAGGTAGCCGCCCGCGGTGTAGGAGCGGGCTTTGTCAGTGTTGGCGACCGAGCGGTAGTAGTTGCTCTCCTTGTCGTAGAAGTAGGCCGACTCGACCTCGTTGGCGTCCACGGTGCGGTCCAGGCTCCACCGCCAGGCCTGCGTGCACGGCTCGGGGAACTTGTCGTGGCAGGGCTCACCCGCATCGTTGCCGACCACCGGCACCGTGAACACCGAGCTGGTGGCAGCACCGGTGCGCTCGGAGCGGCCCCAGCCGAAGTAGTAGTGCTTGCCGTCCGGGGTGGAGATCACCCAGTACTCGTCGTCCGCGCCGTGCCCGCCGTCCAGGTGCTGCACCCGCCAGCCCGGATCGTCGCGCAGGTGGTAGGAGCCGGTGCCGGTGTTGTCCTGCACCAGCGTCGAGGACACACCGTTGAGGTTGATGACATAGACCGCGCCGTCCGGCTCGTCCGTGGTGTTGGGCGAGTCCCAGCACAGGTCACCGATCGTGGGCAGGCCGTCCTGGCTGCAGTTGCGGTACTGACGCTCGATGAAACCGACGCTCAGGTCCCAGCCCATCCCGACCCAGGACGCCTGGTTGTTCGTGGCCGAGGTACGGCCGTCCACCGACTGCGAGTTGTACGTCATCGCCAGCGACGGCGCCTCGCCCATGGCCGGCTTAGGCAGACTGACCGGAAGGTTGTAGGTGAAGGCTCCCGACCCGGTGGCCACCTCCCACGAGCCGGTCGGCGACAGGGTGGAGGCGCGGTAGTCGCCCTTGTCCGACGAGGAGCCCGTGTTCAGCAGGAATGTGGAGCCGGAGGCGGTGCCCAGTTGCGTGGACAGGCCGTCACTGTCTGGCTCGGCCGTCACCGTCGCGGTCAGGGTGCCCGTGGCGGTGTCGTTGTCAACGGGGACGAACTCCCGCTCGGTGCAGCCTTCCGCGTCCGGTGTCTGCAGTGCGCAGTCCGGGACCTTCACCAGGCGGAGCCGGGAGGCGAAATCACCGCCGTAGGCGTACTTGAAGCCCGAGTAGTCGATGGCGATCTGCACCTGGCCGGCCGCGGACACGCCGTCGGTGCGGGTGACCTGCACACCAAGCCCGACACCGCCGGCCGGAGCGACCTCCTGGCGGTCCAGCACCCGCACATCGACCTGCTCCGGCGACACCGCATCCCCGGCAGGCTCACCCGCACCATCCGACGCTGACGGCGACGGCTGCGACGACGGATCAGTGCTGGCGTTGCCGCTGGCAGGAGCAGCCGTCACATCAGCGCTCTCCGCCGCGCTGGGCTCCGCGGCGGCAGACGGTGTATCCTCCGCGGCAAGCCTCGACTTGGCGAACTGGGTGGTGGCTTGGTCACCTTCCGGGAGTGGGGCCACCTCGACCACGTCGGCGACCTCGGTGGCGACATCCTGGCTGGGTGTGGCGGAGGCGGACGGCTCCGGTGTGACCGTGCCCGGCTCCCCGGGCTGGGCCTGCGACAGATCCACCGTCGCCTGCGCCGCATCCGGCCAGCTCGGCTCCGGCAGCGCCTTACCCGCCTCCTCGACCTCCTGCGCTGGTACCGCTCCCAGCGACTGCGACGGCACCAGGGGCGTGGAGCTCCCCGAGTCCGCGGCCGCCGACGGTGAGGACAGCACCGTCCCGGTCGACAACAGGCCCGCCATCACAGCGCCCGCAATCGTCACGGACAACCAACGCGCACGCCGAGCAGCCACTCGAACCCCCGCCCCCGCGCGACCCGCACACGCGTGCACAGGCCGCAGACCAATGAGAAACACCCGACCACCGGCTCCGGACGGCCGTGCTCCCCAGCACGCTCACGCCGCCCCGACCCGAAAGTTGATCAGTGAAGCGAGACAGTAACTGCCTTGAACATCCTGTGAACAGAGGACCAAACGGACGGTTCCACCCCCCGCCCGTGACCCTTATCACAGCCATACAATCCCAGGTCACAGGCCCACGCCGAAATCCAGCCGGGAGGTTTCCGGCGAAAACGCCGCCCGCTACACGCCTCCCGCAACCGGCCCTGACGGCGCCTGCACCTCGCGGCCCGACGCCATCAATCGACATCCGCTGCCTGACGCACACGAAACGCCCGGCGCATCGCCATGTCGCTTCAGGAGGCAACGGGGGCTGGGCCCTGACCAGGGCTCAGTCCCCGTTACCCTTCCTGCTCACACCAGGTCAGGCGAGCTTCTTCAGCTGTGCATCCAGGACGTCCTGGGGGATGGCCGGCGGCTGGACAGGATTGAGGGACATGAAAGTGGCAATCGTGGCGTCCTGGCGAACGACCAGGACGGTCACAGGAATTGCGGGCCCGGCACCGCTGCCGACAATCACCTGGGTCGCCTCAAAAGCCACAGCCTCATCGCCGTAGCCAGAAACCGGGCGGGGCTGGGCACCGGTAAATCCCAGCCCGGCATCAGGATGTGCCGGGGAGGGGCGCATGTCGGCGGTCGTGCACTGCGCGAGCGCCGCCCGCAACTCGCTCATCACCGACCGGGCGTCGGCACGGGTATAGGACGCCAGGCTCACACTCGCATGCTCCCCCAGGCCGTCGGAGTCGGACACCACGTCCTGGACGACCTGCGCCGTGAAATCGTGCAGACTGCCCAGCTGCGCGGCCGCGTAGACGGGCCGGCACGGTGCGGGCGTGGCGGCACGGTAGGCCGTCACACTGCCGCGGTCCACGCTGCTGCCCTTGCCCGAGACCGCGGTGACGCCATAACCAGGGACGTCCTGCCCGCTCAGCGCCAGACGGTCAAGGGTCTTCTGGCTGAGCCCCTTTCCACCCTCAGAAGCCGGCTCCCCCGAAGCCCCCTGTGAGGCCGCACCCGCGGACACGCCGGACCCGGCCTTCGCCCCTCCCCCATCGTCGTCCCCGCCGGCCTTGCCGCACGCGCCGGCCAGCGCCAGCAGCGCCGCCACACCCGTCACCGCAATGACCCGTCTTCTGGCCGCAGAACCCCGCATCATCCACCCCTCCCCCAGGTGCCGCCTCTGGGCGCACCTGCATCAGCAGCCCTGGCATATGCCGGGGCTCGAGTTCGCAGGGAGCCTAGCGGGACACCGGGGAACCCCCGCCACCTGATCCGACGCCAATGCCAGCACTGCACGTCCAGGCCGGCGGCAGCCTGCCCGGCACGCAGGTGAACCGATTGAACCGAAGCACGACGGTTCTCACACCGACAGGCTCGTTGTCACTTCGCATCCGTGACTGCCCCGGTGCGACGTCCGCGGTGGATGGCATCAGGCCGATCGAACTAGCAACGGACCTGGGTCCGCGGCGCGGGATCCCGTCAGCCGGTGGCTGCGGGAAACCGGCAACACCGAGCTGCGCGTGCCCTACACCTACCAGACGCCTGAGGCTTGGGAAGCCCTCGGCAACCATCCGCTGGGGGTGTGGGTGGCGGACCAGCGCCACTACTACGCGGCCGGGACCCTGGACGCCAAGCGCGTCACCGAGCTGCAGAACTTGGGCATGGTGTGGTCCGTGCATGCGTCCGCGTGGGAGGCCGGCCTCGCCGTCGTCCGCGACTACGCCGCCGTCCACGGCCACCTCCTGCCGCCGGCGTCCACGGTGTGGGGCGGGGACGGGTTTGCCCTGGGGGGCTTCCTCAAAAACGCTCGCCAAGCGGCCAAGAAGGCCCGGGAGAACGCCGTACGCCGCGCGAACGGGGAGACCGGCATCTCGTATGCCGGGGAGCTGCCGGAGAGCCGTATGGAGGCGTTGAACGAGATCGACCCCGGATGGGCACCCGAGGGATGGGAGATCGGATGGCAGCGCTGCTACAGGCTGCTGCTTGCGCACGTGCAGGCGGGCGGAGAGCTCCCGGCCGGGCCGGGTGACGTCGTCGTCCAGGGCGAAGACCTTGCCGTGTGGATCGCGGGGCAGGTGGCGGTGTGGGAGCGGCTGGTGCCCGCGCAGCAGTACCTCCTGGAAACGCTCGGAGTACACCCCGAGAACGAGGGGGTGCCGCGGGTGCCGGCACGCCGGTCCCAGGATGAACTGTGGGAACGCAACATGACCGCAGCCCGCCAGTACCACGCCCGCGAAGGACACCTTCGGGTGCCTCGACAACACCGCGAGGATGTCGACGGGGAGCTTGTGGGGCTGGGGTCATTCATCTCCAACACCCGAAGGCGCGCCGACAAACTCAGCCCCCAACGACGCGACGCCCTCACCGCGTTGGGGATGCGCTGGTAGACGATGCGGAGGCTGCCACTGGCGGGGCGCTACCTGGCCCCAGGACTCTCCAGTTCTCCGCCCAACGACTCCAACCATCCGGCAGTCCTCTGAGTATCGGGGTGCTCCTCACCCAACACCCGCCGCCGCGCCTCCAACGTCTCCTCCCCCAGAACACGCGCCTCCTCCACCCGACCCGCATCCCGTAGATGCACGGCCAGATTGTTGGCGGTGCGCAGCGTGTCCGGGTGATCCACACCCAGCACCCGACGCTGACCCGCCAGTGTCTCCTCCCCCAACACCACCGCCTCCCCCACCCGACCCACATCCGACAGAGTGCCGGCCAGGTTCGACGCCGTAAGCAGGGCGTCGGGGTGCTCCACACCCTGCACCCTCCGCTGGCCCGCCAGCGCTTCCTCGCGCAAGGCCAGGGCTTCCTCGTGCCGCCCCAGCGACCTGAGCCGGTTGGCGAGGTGGTCGGCGCTGGCCAGGGTGTCGGGGTGGTCGTCGCCGTAGAGGCGTCGGCTGCGTTGGAGGGTGTCTTCGTCTAGGGCGCGGGCGCGTTCATGGTCCTGGGTGTGGTCGTAGGCGCGGGCCAGGTCGGTGGCGGCCCACAGGGTGGCGTCGTGGTCGGGGCCCAGCTGCTGCAACCAGGTGTCGTACAGACGCTGCAGACGCGCGCGGGCGGTGCGGGCCTGGCCGCGGTCCATCAGGTACCAGCACCCGCCGTGTAGCGCATTCCGTCCGTCTGTGGTGGTGAGGGAGGCCGGGTCCACGGCCAGCAGGTGCGGCAGCAGCACCTGCCACACCGGCCACCCCACCGGATCAGACGTGCCTTCGGGGGCCGCCGCGGTCAGGAGGGCTTCCGCATCCCGTGCCGCTTCCTTGCGCTGGGACGGGGTGAGCTGGTCGGCCAGGACCGCCTGGGTCAGGCGGTGCAGCTGGACGGTGCCGTTCTGGGTACGGGCCAGACTGTGCCGGGCGATCGCCTCCACCACACCCCCCGCACGCAGCCGCGACACCAAAGCCTCGCTCAGGACGGGAGAGGTCTGATCGGGCAGGTGGCCGACGCAGGCGGTCAGGGGAAAGGGTTCGGGAGCCAGCAGCGCGAGGGCGGCCAATACGGCGGCAGCACCCGGGTGGTCGACTGCCAGGCGGGAGCTGGTCAGCCGGACCTGCGCGGCCAGGGACACCGGATAGTCATCCGGGCAGCCCTCGTCCAGCACCTCATGCATGCTGCGGGCCAGTTCGGCCTGCAGATCGGCCGCCGACACGCGGGTGAGTAGAGCCGCAGCCTGTGTCAGCGCGAGCGGCAGGTCGTCCAGGGTGTCGGCGAGGCGGTCGGCGTCCGCGTCGGACAGTGCAGCACCTTGGGCGCGTAGCAGGGCGATGGATTCGGTGCGGGGCAGGGTGTCGACGTCCAGGGGGACGGCGTAGGTGCGCCAGTGGAGGTTACGGGAAGTGACCAGGACATGCCCGGAGCCGCCGGGCAGGAACGGGGCCAGGGCGCTGGGGTCTTCGGCGTTGTCGAAGACCAGCAGCCAGCGCGACATCGCTCCCAGCTCGCCGAGCAGCAGCTCGACCGCGGTAGCGGGCGGTGTACCGGTGGGCGCGGCGCCGATCCGGGCAGCGAGCGCCGCGAGCTGGCCGGGGATCAGAGACGGGTCATCCGCCGCGATCCACCAGACCAGTTCGTATTCGCCGGCGAAGCGGTAGGCGTACTCGAGCGCGAGCTGGGTCTTGCCGACCCCTCCCCGGCCGTGCAAGGCCTGCACCGCCACCCGCTGCCCGGACGCGAACGCCTCCCGCAGATGCACCAGCATTCTGTCGCGGCCGGTGAACGCCGCATTTCGAGCCGGGAGGTTCCGCACCCGCGGCAGGCTCCCCGGCGGCCGCGGCCCGGTACCACCGATCCGCGACAGCATCCCCGGCGGCCGACCCGGCGCCCGGCCGGGACGGGACGGGCCGTTCACCGCCCGCAGCAGCGCCTCACGGGCGGCGTGGTCATCCAGCCCGAACAGCTCCGTCGCGCCCAACGCACTCAGCACAGGCGGGGGTGTCGTCTCCGCGATACGCACCGGAACCAACCGCTCCCCCAACGCCAGCATGTTCGACCACTCCAGTGTGGTGAGCGGCCCGGCGTCGAAGTAGGCCGGGGAGAACAAGGCCACCATCCGCCCCCGTTCCAAAGCGGCGTTCAGCTTCGCGATGAGACTGTCCCCCACCTCCCAGTCCCAGCCCGCCAGCTCGACCTCATGCCCGGCATCGATCAGCTGCCAGGCGATCCACTCCGCCCAGGCGCGATCCGCATCCGCATGGCTGATGAACCAGACTCCATCCGACGCTCCGTCAGACGCGCTGCCAGATGCCTCTATCGCGCCCATCGTGTCCCCCCGAAACCACGCGTTCGTACTGGTGCAAGCGTAGAGGTCGAGCCGCCTGCCGGGCCCTGGTCTTCACCAGACCGCAGGGCGCTCGCTGCTGCGCATGCCACCCCACGGCACCGGATCCGGAAGCCGGCCTGTGGCCGGTTCGTGGCGGCGGATCCGGTGCCGCTGCGGGGTTGGTCTGATGGCGGCTTCCGCCTGGTGATGTGGGTCAGCCGCGCTTGAGGTGGGTGATCTTCTGCTGGGCGGCCACCACGGCCCGGGCCAGATCGCTGCGGGCGCTCTCCTGCTTCATCGCCTTCACCAACTGCGTCCGGTGCTCCAGGACGGGGATCTTCACCGCGGCGGGTCCGGGCTCGGGCAGAGCGGTATCGGTGTACTCCTCGATGCGCTCGAGGACCCGGGCCAGCTCGGGGGCGATCGCGGGGGTGTGGTCGGCGACGCCCCGGAGCATGGTGCCGATCTGGGTGATGTCCTCGAAGTCCTCGGCGCGGCAGGGCTTGTGGGCGAGGCGGCACTGGGCCTTGTAGAGGTCGGCGAGCCACTGGTCGGGCTTGTCGAGTTCGGCGTTTGTCTGGTCTTTGCGGCGGATGCTGCGCATCCAGGCGAAGACCTGCTGGTGGTGCAGCAGGGTGTAGGCGCCCAGAGCACCGGTGGCGAGCGCGGAGACGATCGCCACCGCGAGGGTGCCGCCGCTCGTGCCCAGCGCCAGCGTGTTGGTCATCATCGTGTCGAAGGTCCGTTCCAAGAAAAGGGGGACGCCGAACCCAGGTGGGGGTGCGCGGGGTGTGCGACGTCTAGGGGAGGGGGGTGGGTCCGGGCGGGCCGGCACCGGTGGGGCGGGCCTGCGCGGGAAAGCACTGTCGGGGGTGGTGTCAGGCCCCGACGAAGTGGCGCAGCGCGTCGACGTCGCGGACGACGAACTGCCGGTAGCGGGCTTCGATCACGCCGTGGTGGCGCAGGGTGCGCAGGGCGTTCTCGGTGGTGGAGACGGCGAGTTGGAGGGCGGCGGCGATGTCTTTTTGGCCGGGGCCGGTGATGACGATGTGCTCGGTGGTGTCGGGGTCGGGGATGCCGGCGGTGTCGGCGAGGTGCGCCAGCAGGCGCGAGACGCGCTCCAGCGGGGGGCGGATGGCCATGGCGTAGACGGCCTCGTCGCTGCGGTTGCGGTCCTCGAGGCTGCACAGCAGGGCGTGGCGCACCTGGGGCAGTCGGCGCTCGATGAGGGCGGCAAAGTAGCGGGCGGCGCAGGGGATGGCGACCGTGCGGGTCAGGCAGCGAGTGTCGACCGTGGCGGCCTGGGAGAGAAGGGCGGCTTCGCCGACCAGCTGGCCCGGGCCGCGGAACCGGGTGATGGTGGGAATGCCCGCGCCGTGGCCCAGGGGGTAGCGGTCCTGGCGGACCACGCCCTCCCAGAGGATGTAGACGTACGGGGCCTTAGGTCCCATCGGCAGGACGTCGTCGCGCTCGAAGGTGCGGCCGCGCAGGCCGGTCTGGAGCAGACGGTGCCAGACCTCGGCGGGCAGACGCTCAACGAAGCTGCCGTGGGGCTTGTCCTCGTGGCCTTGGTAGAGGTCGGTGGTGCGGGCGATGTCGAGGGCGGGAGGCATCCTCATACCCCCCTCGTCGCCGGGGCGGGGGCGTACAGGGCGGGGCGCGCGCCCCGCGGGGTGTCGTGGTGACGGTCTGTCACGGGAGCGGGGGCGCGGTGTCCGCACAGGCGGGACATCCGGGTGCCGGCAGCGATGGCGGTGCTCATGGGATGGGTCCTCGTTCGGTAGATCTGCCTGGGACCCCGCACGGGTGCGGGGTCCCAGGTGGTGGGTCCGTCGCCCTCTCCGGGAGGTGGTGCGCGCCTGGTGGTGAGCCGGGCAAGGCCTGGAGATGACGTTCGGCGGGAATACGCTACAGCCCGCCGTGAGTCCCAAGCTAGCCGCCTTTTTCACTAGTTACTTGGCAAACTTTGATCACTCCGGAAACCCCTACCGGTAGGGCTTTGTTACGCGCCGAATGCAGGATTTCAGGCGATCACCCGCCAATGAATATCCTGAATATGCCGCATTGATTTCCGGATAGGACTGCGATTAGGCCGAGGGTTTTTTCCCAGATGAGCGGCAGACGGCTCGCATGTAAACGGGAGGAAAAGAACGGGAGGCCTCCGGGGCACCACCCCCAAAGACCTCCCGGAAAGGGGTCCGGACCCACCAGGATCAGACCGGTGTCCAGTAAACACCACGGGCCCTGTTAAGGTCACTCCCCATCGGCCGCTCATGAGGATTTACCACCCGATGGCCGCCTGAAACCCCCCGGACGTAGGGGATTGCCGGGCGCAGCGGGGAGCACAGGCCACGTCAAGACGGCGCGCCACACGCCCCGCATTTTGCCCGCTTTGCGCCCGCCGGAACGGCACGCTCCCCACCGCGAGGGCCCTTGAGAGCGCTATCAGACGATAATCATCGTTCAAAAATCAACAGACCCGGTCAACCCAGGTTTACCCCAGCGACGAGCCCTGACCACAAACCGGTTGCTCAACCCGCACCCCGAACCACCCGCAGGACACGGCCCGAATATGCCTCCGCCAGCAGCTCGACTTCGGATGCAAAGAACACAAACCTCACCCCGAATGCAATACCACTGCATCAATCCGGGATATCGAACGGGAATCGAAGCCCGGCACCCAAGTAAATCCCGAATGTCGACTAGTGCACAATGCCGCGACGCTCCCCCGCCTCACCCCGCACCCCCGGCGCGCGACGCGGCGCTCGCACACACGCCGCACATCATTCACCCTGTCAGTTTTGTTACACCACCGACGAGTTGAGGCATCACACTGTGCGAGACCGATCAAGAAGTACAGAAAATGACCGAACCGGCACGTAGAGTAACGTGCATCACATTCCGCGCCGCCCACACCCACCGGCGCACGCCCCACCCCCACCCAAGCGCCCCACGCCTCACCTCACGACCGCCCGGTCCACACCGGCGCACCCCCTACGCCTCCAGCACCTCCCGGACGGAACGGCGCCGGGACGCCCCCCAACGCCCGCAGCGAGCACGCCCGATCCACTGCCACCGAACGACCTGCCCTCCCGCGGTAGCCCGGGCAGCGGACACAAGCACGGACCCGTCTCGGTTCAGGCCCTTCGTGCAGGCCGTGCGAGGGCCTGCCCTGAAGTGCTCACTCTGCAGCTTTCTGCTGCCTCACCCACTCCAGCACCTCCACGGAATGCACGGTGTCGGGGTGCTCCTCACCCAGCACCCGCCGCTGCTGGGCCAGCGTCTCCTCACCCAACGCCACCGCCTCCTCCACCCGACCCACCGCAGCCAACTGGATCGCTAGGTTGGACGCCGTACGCAAGGTGTCGGGATGCTCCTCGCCCAGCACGCGCCGCTGTCGGGCCAGCGTCTCCTCACCCAACGCCACCGCCTCCTCCACCCGACCCGCATCCGCCAACCAGACCGCCAGGTTGGACGCCGTACGCAAGGTGTCGGGATGCTCCTCGCCCAGCACGCGCCGCTGTCGGGCCAGCGTCTCCTCACCCAACGCCACCGCCTCCTCCACCCGACCCACATCCGCCAACCAGATCGCCAGGTTGGACGCCGTACGCAAGGTGTCGGGATGCTCCTCACCCAGCACCCGCCGCTGTCGGGCCAGCGTCTCCTCACCCAACGCCACCGCCTCCTCCACCCGACCCACATCCGCCAACCAAGCCGCCAAGTTGGACGCCGCGGCCAGGGTGTCGGGATGCTCCTCACCCAACACCCGCCGCTGCCGCACCAGCGTCTCCTCACCCAACACCAGCGCCTCCCCCACCCGACCCACCGCCGCCAACCGGATCGCCAGGTTGGACGCCGTATGCAAGGTGCGGGGATGCTCCTCGCCCAGCACGCGCCGCTGCCGCACCAGCGTCTCCTCGGCCAACACCACCGCCTCCTCAACCCGACCCGCATCCGCCAGATCAGTGGCCAGGTTGGACGCCGCGGCCAGGGTGTCGGGATGCTCCTCACCCAACACCCGCCGCCACCGCACCAGCGTCTCCTCAGCCAACGCCAACGCCTCCTCCACCCGACCCGCCGCCGCCAACCAAGCCGCCAAGTTGGACGCCGCGGCCAGGGTGTCGGGATGCTCCTCACCCAACACCCGCCGCTGCCGCACCAGCGTCTCCTCGGCCAACGCCAGCGCCTCCCCCACCCGACCCGCCGCCGCCAGATCAGTGGCCAGGTTGGACGCCCGCGGCCAGGGTGTCGGGGTGTTCTTCTCCTAGGAGCCGGCGACGCCGCTCGAGGGTGTCCGCGTCCAAGGCGCGCGCCCCGCTCGTACTCCTGAGTGTCGCTGTAAGCGCGCGCGAGGGAATGCGCGGTCCACAGGGTGCCTTCGTGGTCCGGGCCCAGCTGCCGTACCCAGGTGTCATACAGCTCTTCCAGGCGTTGTCGGGCGGTGCGGGCTGGCCGCGGTCCATCAGGTACCAGCAGGCGTTGCGTACCGCGTCGCGCCCCTGTTCGGTGGTGATCGTGGCGGGGTCTGCGGCGAGGAGGTGGGGCAGCATCTGCCGCCAGCCGGGCCACGACACGGGCTGCGCAACATCGCCGGGATTGGCCGCGGTAAGGAGTGCTTCGGCATCCTGGGCGGCCTGCCGTTGCTGGTGTTCGGTGAGGTGGTCGGCGAGCACCATCTGGGTCAGCCGGTGCAGCTGCACGCTGCCGTCCTGCACCCGGCCCAGACTGTGCCGGCCGATCGCCCGCAGCACCGGGCCAGCCACCAGGCGCGATGCCAGGGCCTGGGCCAGCGGCTTGGAGGCCTGGTCGGGCAGGCGGCCGGCGCAGACGGTGACGGGGAAGGGCTCGGGTGCCAGCAGCGACAGTGCCGACAGCAACAGCAGTGCGCCCGGGTGCTCCGCTGCCAGGCGGTCGGCGGTCAGGCGGATCTGCGCGGCCAGCGACACCGGATACCCGGCCGGGCGGCCCTCGGCCAGCACCGCCGCGGTGTTTCGCGACGAGTTCGCCCCTCAGATCCGCAGCCGACAGGCCGCCACTGAGCAGCGAGCCGGCCTGGGTGAGGGCGAGAGGGAGATCATCCAAAGCCTGGGCGAGGGCGTCGGCGTCCGCATCAGTGAGGACGTGGTGGTGTGTGCCCAGCAGGGCGCGGGACTCAGTGCGGGAGAAGACATCCACACTCAGCGGGGTGGCGTAGGCTGCCAGTTCGGGTTGCGGGAGGTGATCACCACATGGCCGGTGCCGCCGGGCAGGAAACCCGCAAGAGCTTCGGGCTCTTCGGCGTTGTCGAAAACCAGCAGCCACCTCGAGCGCGTCCGCAACTCCTCCAGCAGCAGCTGCACGGCCTCCGCCACCGGCGTGCCGGCCGGCGCGGCCCCGGTCCGGGCGGCGAGGGCAGCGAGCTGGTCGGGAATCAGGGCCGCATCCTCCGCCGCGATCCACCACACCAGCTCGTACTCACCCGCGAACCGGTAGGCGTACTCGATCGCCAGCTGCGTCTTGCCCACCCCACCCCGGCCATGCAACGCCCGCACCGCCACCGACTGCCCACGGCCAAAGCCTGCCGTAACTCGATGAGGAGGCCGTCGCGGCCGGTGAAGGCAGCATTACGGGTCGGGAGATTCCACACCCGCGGCAGACTGCCCGGCAGACGCGGACCACTCGCACCCACCTGCCGCAACATCGCCACCGCCAGGGAAGGCCGGCTCCGTCTGGGGCCGGGACGGACCGTTGACCGCCGCCAGCAACACCCGACGCGCCTCACCCTGCTCAATGCCGAACAGCGCCGGAGCGATCAGCGGACGCAGGACGGGCGGTGGCGTGGTGTCGGCGATACGCACCGGGGTGAT
>NZ_OAOJ01000002.1:0-459388 GCF_900206255.1 Streptomyces sp. TLI_55 | reverse complement strand
GGTCGGCAAACCCGGTCCGGAAATCCCCGCCAGCAGTGCTTCCCTCAAAGAAGCACTTTCTATCTTAGGTGATGTTTCAGCGGCGCAGGGACGGTGCTGCTTGCTCGCGCCAGGTGATCTGCTGGGGCTGCGTTGCGCCCGGCCGAGCGCCGGCGCCTGACGGGTCCACGCTGGGAGCGCATCGATTGCGCTTCACGATGAACCGTCAAGCGGACGGAGCCTGGGGCGCGGCCGGATAGGGAAGCGCTCTTGGCGGGGAGGTTCAGCGGCGCGCCCTGCTGCGCCGGCTGCGTCCGGTGTCGAGCGCGGAGGCTCCGCCGACGCGCAACGAGAAGAGGACGGCGCCCTGATCCCCCGAGGCGCGCCCGCTCCCGTCCCCGCCCTTCCCTTTCCCTTTGTCCTTGTTCGTTCGGGGCGTGGGGGTGTGCAGAGGGGGATGTCGGGCTGCAGACCACGGCTGGTCAGGGTGGTGAGCTGCGGATACACCGTCAGGCCCGGTAGTGGCGCGGGCAGTTGTCGGCGGGGTTGTGGGAGGGGTTTGTGGTCGGGGTTATGGGCCCGGTTGTGGGAGGGGTTATCGCATCGTGACCGTGGTCGGGCTTTCGTGGTCGGTGGTCTGGTCGGAGGTGACTGCTGCCGTGGGTTCCGCACGCGACGCCGGACTCGGGGGGCGTCGCCATCGAAGTGGAGGCGCGGGGATGTTGGATGTGGATGCTGGCAGCGGCGATCGGCTGGCGCTGGCGGTACTGGCGCAGTATCGGATGGCGACAACCGAGCAGATGCATGTGTTGATCGCGCCGGATGTGCGGATCGAGCAGACCCGCCGTCGGTTGGTGAAGTTGAGCAAGGAAGGCCTCGTGGACCGGATCACGCTGCCTCGGGCGGGCCGTACCCGTGTCTGGTTCCTCACCGACTATGGCGCCGAGATCGCCTCGGAGTGGCCGGAGCTGCGTGAGTGGAAGTCGGCGAAGCTGGGTGCCGACCGCACCGCTGCCCGGCTGAAGGCCGCACACACGCTCACCGTCACGCAGACCGGGCTGGCGTTCGTCCAGGACGCCCGCCGCCGCGGGGGTGTGTGCCGGCCGCTGGACTGGATCCCGGAGGCGTACCAGCCGCTTGGTGGTGGGGAGGGGGTGATACCGGATGCGCTGCTCTACTACCGCATCGATCGAGACAGGAATGAGGACTGGCCGATGCTGCGCGCGTTCGTCGAGGTCGACCGAGCCACCATGGGCCCGGAACGCCTCGCTGCGAAAATTCACACCTATCAGCGGCTGTTTGAGTACGTGCCGGTGTCTGTGGGCCGGTCCCGGGCCGGGCAGGAGCCGCCGGAGGAGGGCTGGCAGCGCCGCTACCGCGTGTTCCCGCGGCTGCTGTTCGTCCTGGATGGCACCGGCCCCGCAGGCGTCGAGAACCGCGTCAGCGCCCTCGCCGCCGGGGCCGCAGTGGCCCGGCCTGCCTTCCGTGCCGAGGTGCCGATGCTGGCCGCCTCCCTGACCGACATCCTGCGAGACGGGCCCTCCGCGCCCGTCTGGCGGCCCCTTAACGCCCCGGAGCAGCGGGTCAGCTGGCACGTGAAGTGAGTGGCTGGGCGCCCACCGCCGCCCGGCGGGGCGCCCAGTCGTGCCGCGTCTGCTGCCTGGTGGCCCAACCCCGCGCCTTCGCGACAACCGCCCCCCGGCCCCGTTCGAGACCCCGGGGCGGGCGGCGGGGACCGTGCCTGGCGGATCGGGTTCAGGAGGTGAGTGCTTGGGCCTCGCCGACGGCGATGGTCTGGTCTGTGGTACGGGTCTCGGTCCACTCGCCTTGGTCGGCGATGGCGCCTTCGGCTTGCCAGGTGATGGTCCAGGTGGACGTCGCGGTCACGGTGTATCGGTGGGAGGGGGTGCTGCTCGAGGGCCGCTGGTAGAGGTGACCGCAGTCCGGAGATGCTGCCTTGCCCTGGGAGGGCTGGTAGCGGGTTCCTGGGCCGTGACAGACCACGGGGGTCTGGCCGTCGCCCATGTCCCAGCGGATGGAGGTCACTTCGGCGGTCGCGGTGACGGTCACGGCGCCTGCGGTGGCCGTGGCGGTAGCCGGACCGTAGGTGGTCTCGGTGGGCTCCACCCACATCCAGGTCGGCATCCCCACCAGGTAGACGCCTGCGGGGCGAGGGCTGGCGATCTTCGGGCCGGTGAGTTTCATGGAGTCGACCGCCTGCGCGGCGAGGACCTCGGGGTCGATGGCGGGTGCGGCGGGGGCCTGCTCGCCGTCGAGGATCCACACCACGCCGATGCGGCCGGTGTCGGGGCACAGCACCTGGTAGGCGGCTCCTGGCCCCTGTGCCAGACCGTCTTTCACCGCCTGGTTGGTGGCCGGGGGCTGCGGATCGAGTTTGGTGTACGTGCACTTCGGCGTCCCACCGCCCCCGCCCGCCCTGCTGTTGTCTGTGCCGGTGTCGGCGGGGGCTGCGCCGGTGCTGCCAGGCTGTGCAGCGTTGTCGGAGGCGCACACTGTGACCACCACGACCGAGGTCCCGCAGTCAGGGTCGGCGCCCGGCCCGTCCGCCGCCGTGGCCGGTGTGGTCAAAGCCGTGGTGTATCCGAGTAAGAGCGCGGCCGCGCCGGCCGCGGCGGCGGTGCGGGTCAGCATGTGCGGTCTCCGTGCGGGGTGTAGTCGGTCACCATCCATCGCCCCTGCCAGCGCTGCACGGTCGCGGTGGCCTGGTAGCGCAGCGGCTGCGCGGTCGGTAGCGGCAGTACGTCCCCGGTCTTGACGCGTTTGGTCTCCCAGCGGGACAGATCCAGGCAGTCCGTCACCGTCGCGGTGGGCTGCGCGGCTTTGAGGTCCAGCTGGCTCACCGCCGGGGTGTGGCCGAGCTCGCCGGTCACGACGGTGCCGGCCTTCTTCATGTGGGCCAGGTCCAGGCGGAAGGTGCCCAGCGCGTCCAGGGAGGCGTAGCGGGCCAGGTCGGTGCCCTTGTCGGAGGCCTTGCGGTAGGCCTTCATCTGTTCCTCCCACATGCGGCCGTAGGTGGTCAGCACGGCCTTCTTCGCGGCCGCGTCCGGCGCGGCGGCCGGCGACGCGGAGTCCGCGCCGGGCCCGGCGGTCGTGGGAGCGGGCTTCGGGGAGCTCCCGGCGTCGCCGCGATCGCCGTCGTCGCTGCTGCATCCCGCAAGAACTGTGGCGAGCATGAGTACGCACGCGCAAAGAGTGTGGGCGTGTGGTCGGGCCATCGTGCGCATGGATCCCCCTGTGTGCCAGCTACGCGGTGATCGTCACCGTAGCCGCTCACGCCCCCTTGGCCACAAGGAGATTCAACGCCAATCCCTGACCCGACCAGGGCTTACGCCACCCCCGACCACAGACCCGACCACGGCCCTGCCGACCCCGACCACCGACCAGACCATGCAGGTCACCGACTTGTGCAGTCGTCACGGCCGAAAGGCTGAGCACGTCGGCTGGTCACTGCGCAGCGCACGAAGCCAGCCACCCCCCTCATTGCGCAGACTGCGCACCGCCCCCACCGCCGGGCCTCTACGACGCACATGCGCAAGAGAGGCTATGCAGCAGTCGCAACAGCGAATGCGCAGCCCCCACAGCCACTGCGCAACAGCCCGCGGCCTGCAGTGCGCAGGCCCACCCGACGCCACACGCGCCATCGGGTGGGGCGGCTAACGGGATGGACGAATCGTGCCGCCCGCTCCGCGCAGCGCCAGCGGACGTGAGAGATGAACATGCCGGTCAATACCAGAGTCGGTTTCCGCATGTTGACTGTGGACTGGAGCTTTCCAGTTCCGCCTCATGGCCTGGCCCTGGCCGACTGTCAGACGGTCGAGACCCGTCTCACGGATTGTCTCCACCAGCAGGACCGAACCTGCCTGCGAGACCACCTGCCGGACGTCCCTCCGGACACGGACACGAGGGTAGGACGCGATAATCTCTCTCACCTGGAAAGTGCTCCTTTCCTTGCAGCTAACAGGACCCCCAGAAGGTCCTATCGTTGCAGTTCAGGCACACTTTCCGCGTCTGATCAGGTCTTGGACAGCCCACCTCGTGAAAGCGCGCGGCTAGTGGGCGTTGCGTCGCACAATTGATCAACTCCGGTCCCATCGATACCGCAGTCTCAGCGTTCGGAAGCGTCTCGCCAGTAGTCCGTCAGCATCTCGCTCGGCCAAGAAGGCTGCGTGACAGGGCCGCGAGGAAGCATCTCCTCGAACACCGCCACCAGGTCCACCACCTCCGTGCCCTCATCTGCATCGAGATCGGTCACATGCAGATCGCGCCCATCAACACGGAGAAGCCGAGGAAAGGATGTCGCGAGCCGAGCTGGCCGGCGGTGGTTGTGGTGCACGAAGGTCCCGGTCGCCGGCCACTCCGGATTGTCCCGCGGGCTGCGGGCATGCAGGGCTACGTCGTCAGGCGACCCGAAGTTGAAGAACCAGGTGACCTGGAGGTGCGAGAACTCCTCAATGCCCTGCAGGGTCTCCACGGGGTAGTCCGGCCGCAACCGAATGATGGATTCGACGCCGCCCTTGAAGTCGTCGAGTTTCCCGGAGTGGCCTCCAACGACGGTGGCGATCACAGGCACTTCGATGGACTTTGCGGGCACGACTTTCCCCTTCTCGGTTTCGAGCAGAGCGGGAGGCACGGCTGCACCGTGCTCGTCCTCGCCACCACGGCGCCGTCAGGCTACTCGTTCGAGTACGGCCTTCGCTCGCTCGTCGATCTCCAATGCCGCGTGGATCCCGCGGTTCCGGAAGGGAGACAACACCCTGCGCATGTTCACGACGGCCTCACGTGCTCGTCCCGACTGGACGCCTTCCATTGCGTCGAGTGCCTGTGCCCAGGTGTGGCAGGCTACCTCGACGTTGCCCTGCTTGGCCTGGACGGTGCCCATGTAGCCCAGTGTCACTGCGTGGGTGCGGCTGAACGTGTCAGCCTTCCTTGTCAGCACGCTGTTGTTGAACTCGCGGAGCGCTCCTTCGAGATCGCCGAGGGTCCACAGCGTGCGTGCCGTCTCATGAGCCAGCGAGGCTTGTTGGAAGAACCACACCCGGTGGGGATCTTCGTCTCCGGGCTGTGCCGCAGCGAGGTCCTCCTCAGCGCGGAGGAGGGCCGCGACCGCCGCGCGCCTCTGTCCGTCGGTCGCGAGGCTCCGTGCCTGCACGACACCGAGCAGCGCGCGCTCTCGGGGCGTGGCCAGGGTGTACCGCTTTCGGTCCACAGAGGCCGCCGCGAGTCTCACTCCTGCCCTGGGATGGCCCAAGTCGGTTGCCTGATGGGCCATGGCACGCAAAATGTGGCCCGCCAGCGGGGCTTCGTCGGCTTCGGCAGCGAGCTTCAGGGCAAGGGTGAAGTAGCGGCGCGCTGCCTCGTGTTGAGAGGCATCGAAGCTCATCCATGCAGCCACGTACACGGCTTCGGAGGCGGCAGCGAGAAGGTCTCGACGTGTCTCTTCGCTTGTGAAGACCCCACCCACGTATCCGGCGACGTCGTCGAGGATGTACTGCCGCAGGGCTGTGCGGCCGTCCATCCCGCCGTGTCGTTGGTCTCGCTTGGAGAAGAACTCGGTCATCTCGCGGACGGCGGAGACCTCGCTTGCGCCGATCCGACGGCTTGTTGCTGCTGGACGGGATCTGGCTTGTTGTGGGGCGTCGTCCCACCACTGCTGTCCGGGCAGCACCAGGCCACCTACCGAGTAGGCGGCGCCGGCCAGCAGTTGGCGGCGTTCCAAGTCCACGTCGCTTCTCCCGAGATCCACCAGCGCGGTCAGCGTATCGACGTGCCACTCGGATGCTGGGTCGGGGTCGCCGGGCGATGCCGAAAGCCCAATTTCCGCCAGGGTGATCGGGCGTTGCAGCCGTCGAGACAACGTCTCACACAAGATACGGGGTGCCCTGCCGCTGGGACGGGTGCCAGAGATCCACATCGCGATATGCGAACGGCTCGTGGCCAACAGCTCATCCGCACCCACCTCGGCGGCCACCCTGACCACCGCTGCGGCGAGTTTGGGCTGCGACCAGCCTGTCTCCGCGATCACGGCGGCCAGTTGTTCGTTTCTGTGTGCCATCCGGCGCCCCCGTTCACAAGAGAACGATCTTTGACGGGTTTGACGGCATCGCGGACTGGCCGGGGCTACCAACCCGTGGTCATTCGAGGTTCGCTCAAGGTCCAAGAAACCATCATCTGCCTTTGCCCGGGAGGAAATCCGGTGAAGACCAGCCACACGTCTGGTGCCGACGCCAGGACTTATCCCGGCGCTTCGACCACCGCTACGGCGGTCGCGGGGGCGTTGGAGGGCTGGGAACCACTGCCTGCCCAGGGACGTGCTGTCAGGAGCCGGGCATGAATCAGCCTCAGGTCCGCGACGACTGCGCCGACACACCGGAGCACCAGAAGAGTCTGACGCTGCCCGCTGACGACAGTGCCCCTCGGATGGCTCGTTCCTTCACCCGGGATGCGCTCAGCGCCTGGGGGCTAGAGGACCTCCTGGACAATGCCGTGCTCATCGTCAGCGAACTCACCACCAACGCCGAGCGGTATGGCCGGGCCTCCCAGGCTCCTGAGAGTGACCGGCCCAAAGGACAGGACGAGCGCGACGAGGAGATCACGCTGACGCTCCTGGTCCAGGCGGATGTGGTGACGATCGAGGTGGAGGACAACTCCCCTCACGTCCCGGTTGAGCGGGCTGCCGACGAAGACGCGATCAACGGGCGTGGCCTCCACCTCGTGTCGGCGATGGCCGACAGCTGGACTACCTGCCCCACCGAAGACGGAACCGGCAAGCGGGTGTTCGCCTTCATCAAGCGCCCCGAGCCGACTCCCGCTACCTGAACCTCGCCATCCCCTGTCCTCATTGGAGACCCTCGCCGTGCCCCCTCAATTACGTCCGTCTGCGTCGTCCCCTGTAACGGGGAGCAAGGCCGCCTCAGGCTCCGAGCCACCGCGTAGCCTCCTCTTCGATTTGGACGGCGTCCTCGTCCACACGCTTCCCGTGATGGAGAGCGCGTGGCACGCGGTGCAGGAAGCTCACGGTCTCGACGTGCCGTTCGCGGAGTACCGGGAGCACCTCGGCCGCCCCTTCGACGTCATCATGGAATGTCTCGGCCTGCTCAACGCCGAGGCGATTCACCGGACATACACGGAAGCGTCAACGGCCGCGGCACACCTGGCCCGAGGGTTCGATGGCATCACGGACGTGCTCCTCACCGCCGCTGACGCCGGCTGGTCGCTTGGGGTCGTTACGTCCAAGCCGTTGCTCCAGGCAAAGCCTCTTCTGGCGGAGCTGGGCTGCCAGTTCGCCGCGGTCCGAGGGCCCGACAGCCAGCGGCGGGGCAAGCCGGCGCCGGATCCCATCCTGCTCGCCTTGGTCGACCTCGGCGTAGACCCAGCCAACGCCACCTACGTGGGCGATATGGCGGTCGACCAGGAAGCCGCCTGCCGAGCCGGCGTCCCCTACATCCACGCGGGATGGGGCTACGGCCGCCCCATCGGTCCGTCACCCGTCGTCGCCGACTCGCCCAGGGAACTGTTGCACCTCCTTGGCATCGTCACCCCTGCGGCACCGTTCGTCGAAGGGGGGCTGCTGTGAGGGCAGTTGGACCAGCTGCGCTCGGCCTCGTCCGGACCGGCGGCGCTGACCAGCCGGTGTGGGCCTTGGTGGGAGAGGGCGCGCTCACACACCGTCGGGAGGAGCAGATCTCCGTACGAGACCTGGAGGCTGTACCTCTGGGCTCGGGCGAGGTGGACGAGCACGTCGAACGGGTCATGGACGCCCTGGAAGCCCACTGTGCGCATCTGTCGGCGACGCCGGGCGGCGCAGGATGGCTCTACCTGCAGCATGTCCCGGTCCGGCGTCTGGTGACGCAGCTGGTGCGCAAGCTGATGGCGCTCAGTGCCTGGGAGCCGTTCGAGACGGCCCCCGGACCGATTGCTCTCGTGCCGTATCAGGGGCTCGTCGGTGTGCGGTCGACCAGTTCGCGGGAGTACCGGTCCTACACCGTCAGCTGGTCCGGTGTGGCCTTCGTACTGGGTGCGCCGGCCCCGCACAACCCGCTGCGATCCGCACCGTTGCGCACCCTTCCCGCACCTCAGGTGGGACCCGGTGAACCGTCGGCTTCCGTGGGCCTGGGCTGTGACGTGGTGGCGGTGTCCTGGTCGTCTCGGCACGCGGCCACGTTGCTCCCCGTGCTCGACGCGCTTGCGCGTGAGGGGCAGCGGAGCCTGCTGATCGATCTCGCCACCGATGCGGCGGAGCGGAGTCCGGCTCCAGATTCCGAGGCAGTGGCGCTGTGCTCGCCGTCCCCTGATCTGTTCGGGCTCGACGGTGCCGTGGAAGGGCTGCGGTCGCAGGAGGACGGCGCCGTCGTTCGGGTGAGGGAGCACACGGTCCTGCTGGGCCGGCTGGTCCGGCTCCTTTCTGCGGTGCTGGAGACGAGCGGGGGGTGCACCCAGCCCTCGTGGAACTCCGTTGTGGCAGCGGAAGCCTGGCTGGACGACATCCTTGCCGCGGCCCGGCCGCACACGATGCTGGTCAGCAACGACACCAGTCCGCTGGGAGCGCTCGCCGTGCACGCGGCCGAGCGGCACGGCGTCACGACGGTGCACGTTCAGCACGGTGCGTGGACCGCCGAGTCGGTCGCGTGGCCCACCCTGCACAGCCGGCACATCGTCGTCATGGGGGAACGCGACGTCGCCCTCGCGCACACTTGGGCACAGCATCCCGACGCCGAGGTGCACGTCCTGGGCCAGCCCCGTTTCGACGGCCTGGCGCATCTCGACCGTGAGGCCCAACGGCGCTATCTGGCACAGCTGATGGAGACCGCCACGGGCAGCGAGCCCGCCCGGATCCTCGTGTGGGCCTGCCAGCCCCTCGGCCCTGACCGCCTGCGCGCCCAGACTGACCTGCTCATGGACGGTCTCCGTGACGCCGAGGGCGACTGGGGACTGGTCATCGCCCCTCACCCCGCGCAGGGCGCCGACGCGTTCTCCAGCCTGCCCCGGAACGATGACGGGCCGCTCGTGGCCGTGGCCGACCCGCACGTGGGTGCACGGGGGTGCTTGGCCGGTGCCGATGCTCTGGCGAGCGCGTACTCGACGTGCGGTATCGAGGCGGCGCTTGTGAACGTGCCGGTCCTCGAAATCGGTGCGGCCGGCGAGCGCACGCTCGGGCTGGCCGACCACGGCCTCGCCTCGCGCTGTACCAATGCCGACGCGGTCGCTGGCGCCCTCTCCTTGCTGGCCCGCACGGACCAGCCCCTGTCTCGGCCGGTGCCGGACGCGGTGTGCCGGTGGCGCGGCCACAGCGCCAGCGACATCGCGCACCTCATCCTCAGCCGCGCCCACAGTTCTACGGCAGGCCCCCATCCCGTCCACCACGATGTCCCGGGCGCTGATCATGCGCAGGCGCGGGGCGAAGGAGTCCGTACCCGATGACCCAGTTGACCGGCGACAGCGTGGCGGAACTCTTCGCCGGGGCCGTCACTCTGGCCAAGGCCGGGGAGAAGGTGGCCCCTCGCGGTATGGCCACCCGCGAAGTCCTCGATGTCCACATGCGGTTGACGCAGCCCCGGGCTCGTCTGCTGCACGCGCCCCCGGCCCGGATCCTCAACCCGGCGTTCGCGGTGGCGGAGACCGTCTGGCACCTGTCCGGGTCGGACGACCCGTGGATCTTCGACTACAACGCCCGGCTGCGGCGGTACGCGGATGACGGCGTCCTGCGGGGCGCGTACGGACCCCGGATGCGGCACTGGGCGGGCCGTGTGGACCAGCTGTACCGCGTCGTCGACATTCTCAAGGAGGACGCCGACTCCCGCCGGGCTCTGATCCAGCTGTACGACCCGGCCCTGGATTCCGCCGGGCACAAGGATGTGCCGTGCACGCTCGGCTTCGCCTTCCGCCTGCGCGCCGGCCGCCTGCACATGACGACCACGATGCGCGGCCAGGACGTGTGGATCGGCATGCCCTACGACCTGTTCTTCTACACCGTCCTGCACGAGCTGGTGGCCGGATGGCTCGGCGCCGACCTCGGCGACTTCCACCACCAGGTGGGCTCCCTGCACATCTACGACAACCACCTGGATGACGCCGAGCAGCTCACCTCGCTCGCCGCGAGCGAGATCATGCCCGACCTGACTACGCCGTGGGACGGCTTCGACCAGCTGCTCCGGCACGTCCAAGCCGGAGAACTGACGGGGCATCCGGGCTGGGACGCCATGTCCGAGACGATGGACAGCTACCGGTGGTGGAGGAACGGCGCGTATGGCGAGGCGTGGCGGCAGGCAGGCCGCGTTGGCGGCCCGCTCGGTCAGGCATTGACGTCCTGGTACAGCGAGTTGGAGCGCCGCGCCGGATCCCAGTCGTCCGCCGACGCGGCAGCAGGGGTCAGGTGAGCTGCGCCATGGATCACCTTCCGTCCGTCATCCTTGGCCTGTGCTCCTACACCCATGACTCGGCCGCAGCCCTGCTGGTCGACGGGGACCTGGTCGGATTCGTCGAGGAAGAGCGCCTGTCCGAGGACAAGCACACCAAGGCGTATCCGCGCCATGCCGTCGCATGGCTACTGAAGGAGGCCGGGCTCACCGCCGGCGACGTCGACGCGGTCGCCTACAACTTCCAGCCCTCCCGCTACCTCGCCGAGTCCCCGCTCGCACTGCGCCTGGTCCTGGAGGTGACGACCCGCGAGCGGGCGCTGCCCAGGGCCCACGGCTTCGCCAAGGTGGCATGGCGCACCCAGCACCGCGTCCACACCCTCGGCCGGATGTTCCCCTCCGCCCGCATCACACCGGTTCTGCACCACCGGGCTCATCAGATGGCCGCCTTCGCCGCGTCCGGCTGGGCGGAATCCGCAGTGCTGGTCGTCGACAGCCTCGGCGAACGGCAGACCACCACCTTCGGCCACGGTCACAGCGCGCTGCGCCCGCACACCCGCATCGTGGAGGCCCTCAACGATCCGGCGTCGCTGGGCTACGTCTACGGCGCGGTCACCGAACACCTGGGGTGGCGCCGCGGGGACGAGGAGGGCACCGTAATGGCCCTCGCCGCACTCGGTGACCCCACGCGGTTCCGGCACCTGTTCGCGCAAGCTGTCCGCACCACACCGACCGGCTTCGTCCTCGACCCGGCCTACTTCCCCCCGCGCACCCTGTCCTCCGGCCATCCCCGGACCTCGCAGCGCTTCATCGCCGAGACGTGCCCCGCGCGCCACCCGCAGGAGCCGATCGCGGACGTGCACCGGGATCTGGCCGCGGCCCTCCAGGAACGCACCGAGAAGGTCATGCTGCACCTGGCCCGGCGAGCCAGGATGATCACCGGTTCCCGCCGCCTGTGTGTCGGGGGCGGAGTCGCCACGAACTGCGTGAGCATCGGCCGGATCATCGAGGCCGGCATCTTCGACGAGGTCTTCGTTCCCCCCGCCCCGGGAGATGCCGGGACGGCGATCGGCGCCGCGCTCGCCCTGCACATGGACAGCGGAAACCGGCGCCCCGTCACCGGCGTCGCCCGCGCCTGCTACCTCGGCCCGTCCTTCGCCGACGAGGCCGTCGACCTCACCCCGTGGCCCGGGCTGCAGCAGAAGATGCTGGGCATCGAGACCGCCGAGTTCCTCGCCGACCAGCTCGCCCACAACATGATCGTCGGCCTGTTCCAGGGCCGGGTGGAAGCCGGCCCCCGCGCCCTGGGGAACCGGTCCATCCTCGCCTCGCCCCTCCAACCGGGAGTGGTGGAGCGGCTGAACGCCACCGTGAAATACCGCGAGCCGTTTCGGCCCTTCGCTCCGATGGTCCTGGCCGAGCGCGCCGCGGAGTTCTTCACGCTCGGCCAGGAGGCGCCCTACATGTCGATGGCCTCCGGCGTGACGGACACCGCGCGCGAGCGGGTGCCCGCCATCGTCCACGCCAACGGCACCGCCCGCCTGCAGACCGTCACCGCCACGCAGAACCCGTTCATGCACCAGGTGCTGACCGCCTTCGCCCGCCGCACCGGCATCCCCGTCCTGATCAATACCTCGCTCAACGTCAAGGGCAAGCCCATCTGCGGGACCCCGGCCATGGCCTTGAACTGCCTGGCCGACTCCGGTCTGGACGCCCTGCTGCTGGAAAGCCGGTGGATCACCAAATGAGAAACCTGACGATCGGATACAGCTTCTGGGGCTTCCTCGGCCACGGCATCACCGACACCCCGGACGGAGGCCGCAGCCACCGCCGCCCCTTCATCGACGCCCTCCGCGCCGCCGGGCACGAGATCGTCTTCCTCCAGGCCAACCGCGACCTGCTGGAAGCCGGCGACCCTCTCGGCGGCACCTACGTCTTCGACAGCGGACTCCCGCAGATCGATGCCCTGTTCCTCGAATGGCGCTGGGCGATCAAGGGACGCAACACGACACCGTGCCACGCCGAGGGCCACACCTGTGACCTGCACCGACAGGCCGAACTCCTCACCCAGTACACCGCGCGGAGCAGGACGCCGACCGTGATCTGGGACAAGGACCGCACACTGCGGCCGGGCAGCATGTGGCGTGCCACCCCGCAGACCGCCGTGTGCGAAGCGGCCCTGGACCCCTCACCGGGCGCCCACCGCCTGCTCTTCCCGATCGACGACCAGCTCCTGGAGTGCGCTGACCCGGCCGCACTCGCCGCCCAGCCGCGTGACCTGGCACTGGCCTATGTCGGCAACCAGTACGACCGCGACGAGCACTTCGACCGCTACTTCGCCCCGGCCGCCGCCCAGGTGGCGCACCTCGTCGGCGGCAAGTGGACCCAGACCAGCCGCTGGCCGCACGTCCGCTTCCTCGGACGCATCCCCTTCCCCGCAGTCCACCGGCTGTACGGCAGGTCCCTGGCCACCGTTCTCCTGCTGCCCGAGCGCTACGCCGCGGTCGGCCAGATGACCCAGCGGATCTTCGAAGCGGTGCTCGCCGGCTGCCTCCCGCTGGCCCCGGCCGACATCCACCGCATTGAGGAGTTCGTGCCCGCCGAGCTGATCGTGTCCTCCGGCCGAGAGGTAGCCGAACGGCTCACCGTGCTCCAGGAGATCGCAGGCAGCCGACAGCACGCGGACCTGATCCGGGCCTGTCTCGACCGCCTGGACCTGTTCCGCCTCAGCCGACAGGTCGACGCGCTGGAAGGCGTACTGGGCACGATCACCCGTGACGCGGCCGGGCAAGGAGCGGCCTGATGCGACAGATCCACCAGGCGAGCATGCCTGGATCACCCGGAGGCGTCCCGGCGGCCGGTCCGCTCAGGCACGCACGCGACTCTAAGCTGGAGCACCATGAAGAAGGTCGCCATCGTCGGCTGCGGAGGCAGCGGCAAGTCCTACTTGGCCCGGGAGCTGGGGAAGATCCTCGACGCCCCGGTGACACATCTGGACGCCGCGTACTTCGACGACGAGTGGAACGCGCTGCCGATGGACGCGTTCGCCGAACTGCAGCGGAAGCTCGTGGCCGAGCCGCGCTGGGTGATCGACGGCAACTACAACTCCACGCTCCAGATCCGGCTGGAGTCCTGCGACACCCTGGTCCTGATGGACGTGCCCACGATTTCCGCGCTGTACGGGATCTTCTCCCGGCAGCTGCGGCACGGAGCCGGTCACAAGGGCAACGGGGTGCACAACCGGATCCACTGGGGTGTGATCAAGTACGTGGCAACGTACCGCCGCAAGATGCGACCCCGCGTCCTGGCCAAGATCGACGAGTTCGCTGCCGGGCGGGCCGACGTCGTGCTACTGACCGGCCGGCGACAGACACGCCGCTGGCTGAACCAGGTGGCCGCCGACCACAGCTGAGCCCTCCGCGCCCCCGAGGGGAGGGCGCGGCATGATCCCGGTCAATCCCTTCCTCGATCCCGCACGGCAGGCCGAACTCTACGGCGATCCCTCGCGCCTGTCCGGCCGGTCCAACGCCCTGATGCGAGCCAAGACCTCCGGTTGGCCCGTGCCGGACACGATCATCCAGCTCGTGAAAGCGCACCATCGGCGAGCCGAGCGTCTCGGCGTGGTCCTGGACATCGGCTGCGGCCGAGGAACGAGCACCAAGGCCCTCGCCGAACTCCTGGCCCCGAGCCGCGTCGTCGGTCTCGACGCCTCATCGGCCCTGATCGAGCAGGCCCGCACCCGCATCCGGCACCTGCCCGGCGTGCAAGTGAGCTTCCTCCAAGGCGACTTCCACCAACTGCCCCTACCCACCGCCTCGTGCGATCTGGCCGTCGCCGCGTTCTGCCTCTACCACTCCGCCTGCCCGCAGACCGCGGTCGCAGAGATCAACCGAGTACTCGACGCCGACGGACTGGCCGTGCTGGTCACCAAGTCCCTCGACAGCTACCGGGAGTTGGACCAGCTGGTCGCCGCCGCCGGCCTCGACCCGCGCGCCGAGCACCGCGAGAGCCTGTACGTTGCCGCACACAGCCACAACGTCACCAGTCTCGCCGCGACGGCCCTCGACGTGGTGACCACCGAGAGCGAAGAGCACCAGTTCACCTTCGACGGTCACGACCACGTCGCGGAGTACGTGGCCACCAACCCGAAGTACCACCTGGCTCCCAGCCTGTACGGCAATCCGCACGCGGTGGCCGCTTTCCTGCACGAGTTCTTGCCGGATCGTCCGCTGACCACCCGCTCCACCATCACCTACGTCGTGGCCAGGCCGGGAGGTGAACCAGTGTGAGGAGCAGGTATTTCACCAAGCACTACACGGACTCCACCCGGGTTTCCGCTGCCGTACGTCACCACTGGTGGCTCGTCGAGCACGCCCTCCCCTTGCGTCTGCCGACGCTGGGGGTGACCGGGCCGTACAGCGTGAGCTACCAATGGATCGAGGGGCGTCCGGCGCGGCCGAAGGACCTGCCCCGCCTGGCGCAACTGCTGGGCAACGCCCACGGCGCCGCCTGGACCAGGGACCTGCATGCGGCCGACCTCTGTGAACCGCATCGCTTCGAGGACGGCACAGCGTTCGCCGACTACGTCACCCCGCGCCGCGCCGCGCTGCAGCGGCGGCTGGAGCAGGGGCACCTGCCCGGCAAGGCCGCCCTGCACGCGATGTGGTCGCTGCTGGACAAGACCGCTGAGGGACCAGCCGTCTTCTACAAGGACAGCAACCCCCGCAACTTCCTCATCACCGAAACCGGCACGGTGTTCACCATCGACACCGACGACCTCACCCTGGCCCCGCCGGCGTACGACCTGGCGAAGCTGGTCACGACGCTCGTGATGACCTACGGGCCGCTGCGGCCCACCGCCATCGACGCCGCCCTGGTCCTCTACAACGAGGCCGCCGCGCGCCACAACGTACGGCTCGGTGGCACGGACCGCGACCGCCTCGACGACTTTCTCGCCCTGCACGCCGTACTGACCGCCCCGTACCTGGGGCGCCACGGCTACCTCCACAGCTGGCCTGCCGACTTCCCCCGACTCCGAGGCTGATCATGATCACCACCGAACTCGTCTTCGTCCGTCACGGCGAGGCCCAGTGCAATGTCGACGGTCTGGTCGGAGGGCCGCGCACCTGCACCGGGCTGACCAACCGCGGCTACGACCAGGTCGAGCGAGCCGCCCACCGGCTCGCTGCCGAGCACCACCAGCGGCCGTTCGACGCGCTGTACTGCGGACCGCGCCTGCGCCTGATCCAAACCGGTGAGATCTTCAGCCAAGCCCTTCGCCTCCCCCTGTCCACGGACGTACGGCTCGACGGGCCCGTCCACGGCGATGCCGACGGCAAGCCCTGGCCGGAGGTGAAGACAGCCGCGGACGGCGGACCACACGCCCACCCCGACACCCCCTGGGCTTTGGGATCCGACACCTGGAACGGGTACCTCGCCCGAGCCGGCGGCCTCCTGTCGCAGCTGATAGCCGAGCACGAAGGCGACCGCGTCCTGTTCGCCGCACACGGGGAGACCGTGATCGCCGCCCACACCCTGCTCCTGGGCATCCCTCTCGGCGCTCCGGCGGGTTTCACCGTCACCCACGGCTCGATCACCTGCTGGCAGCATCACCGCAACCGGCTGGACCAGACCCGATGGATCCTGGACCGGCACAACGACACCTCGCACCAGCTCCTCCCAGCGACCGAGGAGGCTTCGTGATCACGGCGTTCGTCGATCCGCGCCTCGACCTGGCCCGCCACACGGTCGGAACTGTCCGCGTTCAGCCCGATCCCAGCCTGCCGCCCCGGATACTCCAGTTGGTGGACGGCCGGGGACGCCGCTACTTCGCCAAACAGCACACCGACCGCACCCGGTACGCCCAGGAGGTCAAGGCGTACGGCACCTGGGCACGCCACCTGGCCATCCATGCACCGGAGTTGGTCGGCTGTAACAACGGTACGCACACGCTGCTGGTGACCGCGCTGGCCGGCACCCGGGCCGATGCCGTCGCCCCCGGCTCCCCAGACGAGGAGCGTGCGCATCACGAGGCCGGCCGCGTTCTGCGTCTGCTGCACCAAGCCACCCTCGTCCCGCGCTCCGGCGCCGTCGGCCCCGACCTGGCCGGCCGCCTGGCCCGCTGGATCGACCGGGCCGAGCAGGCCGGCCTCCTCTTCCCCAGCGAGCGCGCAGTCCTGTCCGCACACGAAGAAGTGCTGACGAACACGCTCATGGACAGTGCCGCCTGCCACCTCGACTACCAGCCACGGAACTGGATCCTGGGCGAGGTCTTCGGCCTGTGCGATCTGGAACACATGCGCCGTGACGCCCGGATCAGGGACTTCGCCCGCATGGAGTTCCGCCGCTGGCAGGCAGATCCCCGCCTGCGGGACGCGTTCTATGCCGGATACGGCAGACACCCCACCGACACCGAGCAGCGCCTCCTCGAATCCTTCGGAGCCATCGAGGCCGTCACCGCCCTGGTCCGAGGCCACGAGCAGGACAATCTCGCCCTCCTGACCCACGGCCGCACCGTGCTGGCCCGGCTGCACTAAACCGTCAACATCACCGCTCCTGGAGACTCCCCGTGACACAGCAGCTAAGCCCGCAGCACCCCAACATCCCGCGCCGCGCCGTCGTGACCGGCGTTGCCGGTTTCATCGGCTCCCACCTCGCGCACGCCCTCTCCCAGGCGGGGACCACCGTCATCGGGGTCGACCGCCGCGACCCCGCCACCGACCCGACCGCCGCGGCCAACCTCGCCCAACTCCGGTCGTTCCCGGGCTATGTGCACGTCACCGCCGACCTGATCGGCTGCGCCATCGAGCCCCTCCTGATCGACGCGGACGCCGTCTTCCACCTCGCCGGGATCCCCGGCGTCCGTCCCTCGTGGGGGCCGAAGTTCACCGACTATGTCGCCTCCAACATCATTGCCACCAAACGGCTGTTGGACGCCGCCGCCCGCCAGGGCGTGCCCCGGCTCGTCGTCGCCTCCTCCTCCAGCGTCTACGGCGCAACCGACGGCAGCCACAGCACTGAGAGCGACCACCCACGGCCCGTATCGCCCTACGCCGTCACCAAGCTCGCCGAGGAACAGCTCTGCCTCGCCCACGCCGCCCAACTCCACAACCCCACCAACGTCGTCGCCCTGCGCTACTTCACCGTCTACGGCCCCCGCCAGCGCACCGACATGTTCACCCACCGCGCCCTGCTGGCCGCGCTGACCGGACAGCCGCTGCGCCTGTACGGCGACGGCCACCAGCGCCGGGACTTCACCTACATCAGCGACGCCGTCTCCGCGACCATCGCCGCGGCCACCACCCCCAAGGCAGGCGGAGTGATCAACGTGGGCGGAGGCGCCAACGCCTCCCTCCTCGAAGTCATCGGCATCGCGAGCAGCCTCGCCGGCCGCGACATCGATCTGCACCACGAAAGTCCCCGGCACGGCGACGTCCACATCACCCGCGCCCACCCCGGCCGCGCCCACGAGGTCCTGGGCTGGAAGCCCCAGGTCGACCTCCCTACCGGCATGCGCTCCCACATGGAGTTCCTGGCATCCGAAGCCGCCGTGTACGGCCGAGCCGCCTAATTCGGCGCGGTCAGAAGGGAGTTGCTATGGAGAGTCCTGAGCGAGCACGGCTCGATGCCTTCTTCCGGCACGTCATCGAGCAGTTCCCGGCCGGCGGTCCGGTCACGACGCTCATCGTCACGCACCTGCTCTGCGAGCGACCGGCGTTCCTGCGCGCGATGGCCGCCACCTCGACGATCGCCGCCGTGCTGCCCAAGCCCAAGTCCATCGACCAGCACACCCTCGAAACGGTCCAGGCCCTCTACCCCGTCTACGACCTCAGCCGCGATCTGTTTGCCGACCCGACCCGCGCCCTGGACTACATCGAGGAGAGCGCAGCCGGGCAGGACCTCGTCCTGGCAGACATCGGCGGCTACTTCGCCCCCAGCATCGGCACGCTCGTCGAGAAATTCTCCGGCCGCATCCTGGGCGTGGTGGAGGACACCGAGAACGGACACCAGCGCTACGCGGCCCTCGACCAGCTGGACTGTCCCGTCATCTCGGTGGCCCGCTCACCGCTGAAGGACTGCGAGGACCACCTCGTAGGCAGGTCCATCGTCTTCTCCACCGACGCTCTGGTCCGCGCCCGTGGCGACATCCTGACCAGCCGTAACGCCTGCGTCTTGGGCTTCGGCAAGGTCGGCCGCTCCATCGCGCAGACTCTGCGCGGGCACGACCTGAGGGTCACGGTCTACGACAAGGACCCCATCAGGCGCGTGCAGGCCCGCTCGCACGGCTTCCGTACGACCGCGACCACGACCGAGGCAGTCAGGGACGCCGAACTCGTCCTGTGCGCCACCGGAAACCTCGCCCTGCGCCAGCACGACTTCGAGGCACTGCGCAACGGCGCCTACCTCGCGTCGGTGACCTCGTCGGAGGACGAGCTGGAACTCGCGCCCCTCCATGAGATCTACCAACGCAACCCCGTCGGAGAGCACCTGACGCGCTACGAAGTCACCGGCCACTACTTCTACGTGCTCGCCGCCGGCGGCGCCGTCAACTTCGTCCACGGGGCCGCCGTCGGCACCTACATCCACCTCGTCCAGGCCGAGATCCTCGCGGCCACCGCTGCCCTCACCCACGGCCGCTTCCGGCCCGGCCTGCGCACCATGCCCACCGCCGCCCGCCAGACCATCGCCGGGATCTGGCTCGACCACTTCGACAGGTGACCCCCATGCCGCCATCCCCCCACCACATCCGCGCCACCGCCGAGGCGTACCTCAGCCGCCACCCTGGCGAGCACCAGCTCCTCGACCCGCTGTTCGCCGCCCTGGCCGACGCCCAAGACCCCACGCACCGCAAGACCTTCCCCGCTCACGTCACCTGCAGCGCCATCGTCCTCGACCACGCCGCCCGCGTACTCCACATCCATCACAACGCCACCGGCAAGTACCTCGCACCCGGCGGACACATCGAACAAGAAGACCAAGACCTCCTCCACGCCGCGCTCCGTGAACTTCGCGAGGAAACCGGCATCCCCCATGGCGCGGTCACTCCGCTGCCCGGGTTCGAGACGGTTCCGCTCGACATCAACGCGCATGACATCGACGCCAGCCCCGCCAAAGAGGAACCGGCGCACCAGCACGTCGACTTCCGCTTCGTCTTCCAGCTCGCAGGGCCACGTGCCATGACGCTCCAGACCGAGGAAGTCAGCGGCTACGCCTGGCGGCCGTTTCCGGAGACCGCCTCCCCGACTGTCCGCGCCAAGCTGACCCTCCTTCCACGTCCTCAGCGTTCCTGAGACTCCGACCGCCCGGGAGATAGCCCATGTCTGCCGCCACACCAGCATCATCACGCACCACGCGCCGCCACATCGCGGTCATCCCCTGCCGGTGGGGAGCTTCGCGCTTTCCCGGCAAGCCCTTGGCCCTGCTCGGAGACAAGCCTCTGCTGTGGCACGTGCACCAGCGCTGCCTGGAGGCCACACGCCTCGACGGTGTGCTGGTCGCGACGGACGACGAACGCATCGAGGCGGCTTGCCACGGTCTGGGGATCGAATGCCTGCGCACCCGGGAACACCTCACCGGCACCGACCGAATCGCGGAGTGCGCCGAACGCGTGCCCGCCGACGGCTACATCAACGTGCAAGGCGACGAGCCGTTCATCACGCCGGCCGCGATCGACGCCGTCTCCGAAGCTCTGCACCACCTCCCGGCCAGCACCCTCGCGGTCAACGCCTACGCGGACCTGGGCGACATCGGCGCCGCCCTCGACCACAATGTGGTGAAAGTGGTGCTCACAACCGGTGGGAACGCCCTGATGTTCTCGCGCCAGCCGATCCCTTACCCGCGAGCAGCGCTTCCAACGTATCTGCGACAGCTCGGGCTCTACGGCTTCACGGGGGAGGCCCTGCAGCAGTTCCGAAGGCTCCCGCAGGGGCCGCTGGAGCAAACCGAGGGCGTGGAGATGCTCCGCTTCATCGAGCACGGGTACGGCGTTCGGATGCTGCCCGTCACCGACGAAGGAGTGGCAGTGGACACACCCGAGGATCTCGCCAGGGCGCTCCGCCTCCTGCCATCTCATGCCGAGCGATCTCTTTCCGGGTGAGACACAGGAGCTGGCGGCACCTGTGGCACACGAACCCTCTAGACGGCGCACCCCACGTACGCGCGTCGCTCCCGCGACCTGCGCGCGGCAGCGAGCGCCTGCACGCTCACGCCACCGTCTTCACTGGCCTGTTCTTCCGCCACGAGATCAAGGCGCGTACTACGAGAACCACGGCATGCCGGTGCCGTATGACGACACGGCCCGGCGGAAGATCATGCCGGAGCATGCAGAGCAGCGAATCCTGGACGCCTTCGACCTGCACACGGCCGTCGGCGACGCGGAGTGGGGCACGTTGTTCCGCAAGACGAGCTGCGGAGTCGCCTACGCCTGGGGCGAAGCCGACTACAACGGCCACTACGGCATCCGGGAACTGTGCGACATCTGCCCGCCCGAACAGGTCGCGCTGTGTAAGAACGCCTGGGTCAAGCCGCCCTTGGACGCCGTCGTGCAAGAAGCGCGCGCCCTCGGAGCGGTGGGCGAAATTGAGGTCAACGACCGTGCCATCGTCGTCGAGGGACTGGACGAGCCGCCCCGCTACTACCTGCAGCACGGGTTCGGCTACCAGTGCCACGACCGGAAAAAACCCCACCGCTACCGCCAGCACGGCCGGGCCCCCATCGGCTGGGAGGCGGAGGACGGACCCGACACGCCATGAACCTCGCCACCTGGCCCGCGCTGCTCGTCGTCGACGTCGAAGGCAACGGCACCAACCCGCCCGACCTCGTCGAAGTCGCCGCGCTGCCCGTCCGGGATGGCCGGCCCGACAAGAGCACCGCGGGCTGGTGGCTGACCCGCCCGAACCGCCCCGTCACCCCCTTCGCCGCAGGGGTGCACGGCTGGACCAACGACCACTTGGCCGACAAGCCAGAATGGGCCGAAGTCGCCGACCAGGTACGCGCCTTCCTCGGCAACACATGGATCTGCGCGCACAACGCGCACACCGACTACCGCGTGCTCAGCGCGCACCTGCCCGGCTGGGAGCCCGCCGGCGTCCTGGACACGCTCCGGCTGGCCAAGGACGCCTACCCCGACCTCGGCAAATACAGCCTCGACCGGCTCATCGAGCACGTGCAGCCCGACCTGAGCGAAGCCCCCGGCGCCCGTCACCGGGCCACCTTCGACGCCTTCGCCACGGCGCAGCTCCTCATCGCCATGGCATCCCACTACGACACCTGGGACCAGTTGGTCGCCGCGGCCGTGCCGCCCGGCCTGCCCGGCGCCCCCGAACCAGAAAAGGACCCCACCCTGTGGTGACTTCCACCGCCCAGCCCCGGCGGATCGCCGTGCTCGGCACCCACTCCACCGGCAAGACGACGCTCCTCAAGCGCATAGAGATGGAGCTGCGCGGCCATGGCCTCACCGTGTCGCGCACAGGACAGCTCGGTAAGCGTGCCGCCGCTGCCGGCCTGCCCAAGATGCAGCACCACACCGCCCTGTCCACCGAGTGGATCATCGCCCAGGGCATCCTCGACGAGACCAACGCCGTCGCGCAGGGCGCCGAAGTGGTACTTATCGACCGTGCCAGCCTCGACGCCATCGCCTACTTCGAGGCAGCGATGGCGTTCCGGGCCGAAACCCCGCACCGGCTCGAACGTGAACGCCTGCTGGCCCTGGCCGCCACGCAATTCCCCAAGTACGACCTGGTGTTCGCGACCTTGCTCGACCCGGACATGCCCGTCGACACCAGCCACGACTACGACCCCGCCTTCCGGCGCCTGGTCGACGACCGCGTGCACCGTCTCCTGGCCAACGACGTCATCCACCACCAGGTGGTAACCAGCGACCCCGACAGTCAGGCCCACGCCGTGGACGTAGCCGTCCAACCGTGCCTGAAGGAGGAGCTCGTATGACCCCCGCTCCCCCCGCCGGCAGCATCACCATCGCCGGTAAGAGCGTCTCCCGGCTCGGCTTCGGCACCATGCACCTAACCGGCCCCGGCACATGGGGTGACCCGCCCCGACCGCGACGCCGCCCTCAGCCTGCTGCGTCAGGCCGTGGGACCCCCTCAACGGCCGGCAGCGCACCAACTCCGGTGGGGCGTACCGCCACCGGCTGGCGAGCCGTCGAGTGCTCGGCCGACGCTCCCCGCTCGGTGCAGAGAGAGGCCGTGGCGGACGGACGGCGTCGAACCGTGGAGGTGTCTGGTGAGGTGAGCTGGGCAAGTTGATTGACTCGATGCTCAGCCATGCGCTGGAAAACCGACCCACAATCTGGGAGGTGGGCCAAGCCCTGAGCTGATCCCGAAGCGTCGGTTCATCGGCGCCACTCGCACGGTTACGGCCGGGCACACGAGGACCGGACCAGCCCTCAGGCTGGACATATTCCGTCTCTCGGCCCCGGTTCCGCCACCCACGGCCTGATGGGCCCAGGCGGGGCGACCGGCCCTGATCCAGGGTAGGCACTGTGGCCTGGGATTCTTCCGGCTTCGGCGCATCCACCCAAACGGAACGGCGTTCGCCGGTACTTGTGACGTTCGCGTCATCCGCGCCTCGCCTGGAGGGTGGCCGCGTTGCTGGCGGTCCCCCTCTGCCAGGGAACTGAGGGCGAGCAGTTGGATGTGGCTTCTGGAAAATGCACTGTGCGTGCCTTGCTCATACTGGCCAGTGCGAGTGCCGCTGTCACGAGGACAACGGCAGCGAGAGCCCCTCCGGGGGCATTTGCCCATGCGGGGGCAGTGGAGTCGGGAGGGCCGCTGGAGACCAGTGCGGGGAGGCAGGCCAGCAGCGCGGCGCCGACGACCCACCGTCGCCGCACGCGATAGCCGGAGCCTGACGCGGTAGCAAGGACGGCAAGGATGAAGCTGGCGAGCAGGGGAGCGCCGGGCGAACGGACACCCCAAGCCGGCTGGAGACCTGACAACATGGCCAACCCCAGGGCTCCGCAGAATGCGAACACGGCACCGATCGCCAATGCCAGCGTCGCAGCGGTCCTGTGCTTGGGGACCACGATCCTGACGGGCGGCGTTGGCTGCGGTTCGCCTCTCAACTCGGCGTCGAGCATGGCAACGAGCTCCCGGTGACTCTTGCGACCTCGCCAAGTGAACAGGGCACTGAGCAACACCGTTGCCGTCGCCAGCAGTTGCCAGCTGTCGACAACCGCCTCCACGAGGGTCGCCCCACGTGCCACGCGGGGAATCAGGCAACCCGCTGCCACCCACAGCACGAGAACTCCATGGAGGCAGCGCCGTCGATCATGTTGCTTCCGTAAGGCTCGTTCGTATCGGGCCACCGTCTCCGCCCACCGGCGTGCGTCGAGGCTTCTGGGCGTTGAGGACTCGATGTCGGCCAACAACCTGGCTGCCAGGTGGCGTGTAAGCAGTCCATCGCCGTCGAAGTACTTCGTGTGATCGCCCAATGGGTGGCCGAGTACCGGTGTGGCCTCCTGCTCTACGCCCTCTGGGAGCGTGGGGAACAGCATCCTGCCCACCATGTCGTGCTGGCTGCTGTACTCCTCCCACTCAAGCTGCTGCGCGCCCTTGGACGGCGGTAGAACAAAGAGCGCATCCGCATCGGGGCGGATGCGGAACCTGATGATCAGTCCGCACACGAGCGTCAGTGCCGCGCTCACCACAATCGCGGTCCACCGTTCCCAAGGCATGTCACCGAGGAGGAGAGGCCGGAGTGAACTCGCTCCGTCGATTCAGCCATGCTGTTCAGCATGGCTGAGGCGAATTCGGGGGACTGCGTGGCCAACGGTGCTGCGAGGGCAGGCATTGTCGCCTCAAACTGCATCAGCGTGCCCGCCGCGATCTCGGAATTGCTCGGCTCGAAAAGTGGCGAAGTCCCCCATGCCAGACAGAGGGATGCAAGAGGCAGCATCCATGCCACCGCCCAGACAAGCGGGCGCCGGATCTGCTGAAGGAGCCGGATGGGCTTGAGCCCCGATCCGACTCCCACCAGCCGAATCACTTTCGACTGGTTGCGGCCTCCGTTGCGGGCCATGAGTTGGTGGGCGAGGAAGCCCCCCTGCGAGTGAGCGATGATCACGATCTTGTCGCAGTGCTCTTGCATCCACCGCAACCGCTCTTCCAGGAAGTCGAGCAGTTTTTCTCGCTCCTGGTCACGTGCGGCGGCCATGATCACGTGGTCTGCGACATTCATCCGTGTGCACAGCAGTCCGATCATGACTGCTGTACATCCGACGGTCCACCACGGGTGCTTCATGAATAGCGCCGTGCACGCGGCAAGGAGCACGAGCAAAGTCAGGAACCGCCAGCTCATTCGGGCCACGTGTCGAAATTCTGGACTAATGAGAAACGCACCAGGCCGCAGGCCGTCACGAAGGGAACTCATGAACGTGCGCTTGAACGAGGCCCCGGTGGGCTCCCAGAGGCTGCGGTCGCGGCGGTCCGGGCCGACCAGCAGAAGCACTGCGGGCAGGCTCAACAAGGCGTAGCCCACGGTCAGCAACCACCGTAAGTACCACGAAGGGCGGCGGAAACGGTCGGCCCACACGGCCTCTGCCACGAGGATGGTTCCCGCTGCCTGTTCGGGGCCGGTGATACGGACAGTGGCGTGGGCAGGGGTTCCTAACGGCCACTCGTTAGAGCTCTCTCTGCACTCTGGCGTCTCGGTCCAGGTAACCGATGGCGAACCATGAGCTTTGGCGATCGGGTCCACGATGGCCCGTCCCATGTGGTGCAGGACAGAACGTCCCGAGCCGATACGCCTGTGCTGGTTACCGACCCCGTGGAGGACGAGATACCCGAGGCAGGCTGCGCCGTTGCTCCGGCTGCGTGTCGTCAGCTCTGGGGTGGCCTTCGCCTTTCTCCCTTTGTGTCCTGGCTTACGCGCACGATCCCGACCGCGCCGCCGCTGTGACTGTTTCACTCCACGCTCCTTGCCGTTCGTCTCGAACCGGAGCGATCATGCAGCCTGTTGAGCACCTTCCGCATCCGTACAGATACTCAAGGTCAACATCTGGGTCAGGTCGGCAGGAAGATTCAACGGAATTCGGTGACGCTCGCACGGTGTCCAAGGGGGCTCGGGGGGTAGCCGGCTCCCCGAGCCCGGCACGTATGGGGATCTTCAGCCATACAGCGCGGATACGGCGGCGGTGAGCCCTTGCAGGATGGCGATGACGGAGGCCACCGAGCCGACAGCCAGGCCGAGGTCTTCCAGGTTCTCGTTGATGCGTCGCCGGTCAGGGGACGGGCTGTTCAGTTCTTCGCCGATCCGGGATGCGGTGCGGAGGGCAAGGTTCGGGTTGCTCAGCTCGGCGGCGTGCTCCTCAAGGGCGGCGTTCAGCTCGGCCAGCTTTGTCTGCGCGGTCAGGAGGAGTTTGGTGTCCTCGGTGTTGCCGCTGACGTAGACCTGCCGTTGGTCTCCGCCGACCCTTCCTGTGTTGATCTGGTTGCCGCTGCCGGTGATGTGCATCCCGCCGCCGCTCGCGTCGCGTCGCATGGTCATCCCTTCGCCTTCGCTCCGTCGGTCTGGTTGGTCTGCGTCTGGTCGCCTTGCACGGTTCCGGTGTTGACCTGGGCGTGGTCGCCGCTGATGAAGAACTGGGTGACCTGGTCTGCCTGGCGTCTGAACTCGCTGGTGGCCACACCGTGATCGTCGAGGAAGGCGCTGACGGTGCTGAACATCCGCGACTGAAGGATCGAGATGTGCCGCGCAGCGTCCTCGGCCTGGTGCATGTCCTCCGGTTCGATGTGAGCGCAGTACTCCCGCAGACTCACTGGTTTGCCGTCGTCCTTCGTGGGCTGGTCCAGCGCCGCCGCTACCTGCCGGCGCACGGCGTGACCCAGGGCGTGGGGCAGCAGGATGGCCAGGGCACGTATGAGGATGCCGTACGACCGGTGCGCCAGGGCGACCGTGTCGCCGAGGGCGTGTACGGGCTCGGTCACGCATTTGCGGACCAGTTCCCATCCCTGTGCGGACTCGACCCTGACCTCGGCCCTGAGGGGGGCCAGGACATGCGGCCGAGTAACGAAGTGCAGGGTTTTGCCTTCTAATGCGGCATGGGCGAAGACTGTGACGACGATGTCGCCTTTCCAGGCAACGACTTGGGCTGCGAGATATCGACGAGACGGGTGCCCGGAGGGAGCCTTCCTGCCCTCGTTGATCATTTCCTGCGCTTCCGGCCAAGGGGCACGGCGAGCCTCGTTCTGGACGCCTGCCGCTGGACCGAATTTCTCCGGACTGTTCTCGGGCCGCTCCGGTGCGCGCGGGAGTTCCTTCCACCGGCCCTGCGGGACAGCGAGCGCCTCGAAGACATCGCAGTTCGGCAGGGCGTGGGTCTCCACAAGGACACCGCTGAGGGCCTGCAGTTCGTCGCGCACCTTGTCGAGCAGCTCGTCGGCCTCGAACATGCGGATGCCTTCGGTGTCCGGTTCGTGCGACGCAGCGGTGGCTGCGTGCGGCTCGTGATCCGGCTCTGTGTCCTCCTCGTCGGCGGCGCGGCGGGCGGCGGTGAGTTGGATGCGGGTTGCGCCTTTGCGCCAGGCATCGAGACCGGCTCCCACGAAGCGATCGATCCGATCCTGCTTCCGGTACGGAGTGCTCTGCCACACCTCGGTAATCTCGCAGTCAGCGATCCTCGCGGCGGCACGCGGCGCGAAGCGCGGACGCCTTGCGATGCGCTCGCGCCATGGCCCCAGGGAGGCCAGGTAGGCCAGGGAGATCCAGCGATCCAGGATGTAGACGATGGTGACCAGCAGAGCCAGCCAGACGGCGGCGGAGACGGCGTCCTGCGCCGCGAACTTGAGGGCGGCCGAGTGAGGCCGTAGTTGAGTCCAGGCGACGAAGACGCCTGCGGCCAGCAGGATCATCGGCAGCAGGGAACTGACACCCCAGCGCAGCAGCGAGCGAAGTCCGCCGGTGGCGAAGAAGAACTGGTACGCCATTGCCGCTATCGCCAGCGCCCCCGTTCCCAACGGATGACGGGCCGTGATCAGCCCTGCGACGCATGAGGACGAGGCCGCGTACCCGGCGCTGACGGTGGGCCGCGACGCTGTGGGTGAGGACCGCAGCAAGACCGAAGCCGAACGAAGGAGTCGGCCGCTTCCGGGTGTTGAGTACGTTGTCCAGAGCCCACTTGGCCAGCGACTCCCCGGCGAGCGGGCTCAACTGCCGGACCTCCCGCTCGGGTCGCCCCAGCGTTCGGTCCTGCCAGCGCCCCATCAGGTCACGCGCCTGACCGATTCGGTTGACGCGCGCGTGCACGCTGCCGGCCAAGTGGCGTGTCACCTGGTTCATGGCGGGTACGGGGTCGCGTTCGGCATAGGTGGTGCGCCATGGCCAGTGGCCGTTGGAGGACCCGAACCCGCTCTGCACTGCCTCCAAGGGAACGCCTGGCACGGATTCCGGGGTGCCTGACCCGTTCCTGCCGTTGCCGGTCGACCCACCCGGCGGCGAAGCCCGCCAAAACAGCAGGGACATTCGCACCTCCCCCCGGAAGCCCCACTCTGAGCGGGCTCATCCTGCCCACGGCGCACAGGAATAACCAGGGTGCATATGAGCACGAAAACGCGGCCGAACAGTGCCATGGCTAGATCCATTCAGCAACGCGGTTCTCAATTCCCAGGTGAGCAGCCTGATGCGTGGCCTTGATGCCGAAGCGAGAACGCGGCGATGATGGCTTGATCCTGGTTGGGTGACGCCCGCCGCAGACCCGGCCCCGGTCGCTGAGGGTGCGGCGACTGAGCCGGTGGAGGGGCCCGTCCCGGCCGATCCGGCCAGTCTGAACGCCTTATATCGGGTAGGAAGGGATTGCCGCGCAGCTGCGCGATCCCGCGCTGCTGGCTCAGCCACCCGCCCGCCCCGACCGGCGGCAGGCTGCGGACTGGGCATTGCGCAGGGGGAGTCCGGTGCAAGATGGGTGTGGCGGATCCACTCCAGCGGCTGCTGGGCGTCTATCTCCTGGCTCACAGCGATTTCTGGTCAGGAGCGGGACTACGCGAATGCGACCAAGTCCTGCGTAACTGCGGTATGCCTGCTCAAGAACTGCTCGGTGCGATAAGCCGCCTGACGGACAACGGTGTACTGGAAGCGTGGCAGATCTGCCCGAGCTCAGGCGACCTGCACCGGACTCTCGTACCGGCACAACGATGACACCGTGCAAACGGCCTCGCTTTTCCCCGCCCGTCCGGTGAAGCGGGGGCCTCCCGGCTGGACGGACCTTCACAGCTCGCCGCGTGCCTGTTGCAGCCGCGCCAGAACCTTACGAGTGGCCCTGAGGCTCCAGGGGAGCCGCCGACAGTACAGCTCTGCGCTTGTTCAGTCCCCTGTGTGGGCGGGCGCAGGGGTTCGAGCGTGTCGGTCACGTGGTTCGAGAAGGCGCACTCATTGTCGTAGCAGGCGACCGCCTTCGCGTGGCGGTCAGCGATCCAGGTGAGAGCCGAGCCGGTGATCGAGGAGTCGCTCAGTTCTGGTGAAGGGGCACACGCGAGCGAACGGACCGGCGGGGATCTTCTCTCAGAAGATCCTGGAGGTGAATCTTGTCGGCGTGCATGGCCATGTACTGACGCACCATTGCGTTCCGGTCTTCGGCGAGAACCTGGCCAGTGACGGGGTCGGCATCCTGGGTTTCGCACCACAGGCCTGCCGCCAGAAGGCGGATCAGGTGATCAGAGTGGATAGCCAGCGGTGCCGGCTCCAGGTGCACGTCTTGCCGCTGCAGTTGGAAGAGGGCGCGCACGAGTGTCTCCCTGTCCCCGTCATGGGTTTGGAGGATTTCGAGTGCGCACGCAGACACATCGGCGGCCTGCTGGCCCGGGAACGCGAGGCAGGCAGCGGCAAGAAGACCGTCCGGTCGTAGCGTGGTCGGGCCGAGGTTGAAGCGAAAGCGGTCGAATGGTTCGTTGGGAAGATCGTCATCTGCGCTGCCGTCGTGGTCACCGCGGGCGAATTCCAGGGCCGTCGTGAAGTGGCGGGCACGCGTGTCGTGATCAAGGAGTGGTGCCAAGGCTGCTAGGGCATGCAGGGCGTCCCGGCGCTGGAATGCCGCGTCCTCGCGGTGCAGCGCGTGCGCGATGAGACTGTCGGACAAGGTTTCGCGTTCAGGTGCTCCCACGGCGGCGGCCAGCAGAGCCAGCGTGCTGAGGTCCTTGCGCGGGTGCTCCTCGGAGCCGCCGCCCGGAGGAGGAAGAGGAAGCTGGCTTCGGGCCGCCGTCGCGGCTTCCGCGATGTTGGTCTCGACGAGGACGAGTGCGAGAGCGGCGTTGGTGTTGCCTTCGCGGGCTGGGGGTGTGCACTGCTCGGCCACGATGTCCGGACAGAGAGCCAAGACCGCGACACCTCGGTTGAGGATCGATAGGGCGAGGTGGTCTGCGCAGAGTAGCGCCCGGCACATCGAGCGGATGGCAGTCTCACGCAGAGCGGGGTGGGTGTGCGCGATGACGATGAGGGCCTGCATGTGCTCCCGGTCGGTTCTGCGATGGGTTCCGGGCTCGCGGTCCAGGAGAGGGCCGGAGTGGGTAAGGAAGCGTTGCGCCTGTTCCGGGGTGGAGGCGCTGAGGAGGGCGGCCACCGCGGCGAAGGCCGCGTGGACGGCACTTGCGGTGCGGGGCAGGTCGGGACGGTCCAGGTCAAGTTCTGCCAGGGCTGCGTCGAGCCATTCCCTGGCCTGGTCGTCGGGCAGGAGGTCCGCTGTCACTGCCGCCGCGCGGAAGGCGCTCACGCGGTACCAGTTGGCCAAATCGATCAAGTTCTGGTGTGGCGGGAAGTCCAGGGGCTTTTCCCGCAGGAGCTTGGCAGTGGTCGCCAACTCGTCCACGTCACCGGCGGCGAGGTGGTGGAGCAGGGCCTGCTCGGGCTGCTCCGCCTTTTGGTGCAGGAGTCCGAGAAGGTGCTCGGCCTCCTGTTCACCGGACCAGTCTGCGGTCACCGTGGAGCGCGAGCGGTAGGCGCCGACGGCCTGGGCGGCATCGGCGAGCCCTCCCCTCTGCATACGGGACAGCGCCCTCTCCCTGATCCGCACGCCGGTGGGCAGGACGCTGCCGCCGTCCCCAGCGGCCCGCAGGGTGAGGATCCGGCGATAGCCCTCATTGATGCTGGAGGGCTGGGCCAGGCCGAAACGAATGCGGATGAGGTCCTGGGTTTGGAGCCAGTTGACTACATCGTCGATGGCTCCTTCCTCGGTGGCCAGGGCAATGGCATCGGTGTATCGGGAGAGGGCGGCGGGTGCCTTCTGGCGCTGAACAAGGTGCCGGCCGAGCCGGGCCAGGAGCAATGCGGCCAGCTTGGGGGGCCAGGTCGTGCGGAGGGTGTACTGCAAGTCCTCCCAGAGCTCCCCGACGCCGGCGTCTGCCAGACAGGCCCGCAGGCGGGCGTGTTCCTGGGAGCCGGGACGGGCCGCTTGAGCGACGGTTTCGAACTGTTCGGCGCGGTCGGTGATGAAGTCGAGTCGGCCTTCGGCGACCGCGTATTCAGCGAACATCATGAACGCTGAAGCACGTGAGGGGTCGCCCTCCTCGAGCGCGTCGACAGCTTGGGCGACCTCGTCCAGGCTGATGTCGTGATCGTGCTCGTACGAGGCGAGCGCGCCGAGCGCCCCTATGGCGCGAACGAGCGGGTCGGGAGCCTCTGTCTCTGTTGCCTCCAGCCGCCTGATGACGGTGAGCGCCAGTCCGGGTTCGCCGGTCTCCAGTTCCCCTGCCATGACCTGGAGGTCTACCGCCACAGCCGCGGCAGTGTCCTGGGCTTCGTGCAGGGCTGCTGCCTGGGCGCGGCGGATCTGCAGCGCGTGCGCGACGAATCCCGCAGCGTCCAGCGCGTCGGCCAGTCGCTGAAAGTCCTGTGCGGCCTGCGCGGGTTGTTCTTTGCGCAGTTCACGTGCTGCTTCCAGGTCCTCTTGCAGGCCGAGATGCTCTACCGGTCCGCGGACCATCGCGTCGGAGGCGATGGCAACTGTCTCGGTCGTGATGCTCGGTTGCTCAAGGACCCGGCAGAAGGCGCGCGCGGTTTCCGGGCCGAAGAAGCGGGTGACGATGCGTGAATGGGTTGCCAGTTTGTCGGAAAGCTGCTGCCTGCCCCAGAGGTCGATCTTGAGCTGCTGGTTCGCCTTCCGCAGGGCATGGAGCTTGTTGTCGATCTTCGTGTCGCTGACGTCGGCTGTCGTCATCACGATGAGGTGCTCGGACTCGAAGGGCCGATTTCCCGTGGTGAAATCCTTGACCGCCTTTTCCAGATTGGCGGCAGTGTAATTCTTGTAGTCCTTGGCCTGGTAGACGCGCGCCTTCTCGTCGTCGAAAAAGCCGACCACATCGATGCCTTGCTGCTTCTGGCCGCGTCGTCCGTAGACGCGTGCTTCGAAGGCGCCCTCGACCTCGCGTACGACCGCGGCCACGAGATGCTCGAACGACTCCCAACTCAGATACTCAGTCGGCAACGTGAGCGGCGCCGTCGTCGGCAGCGCCCTCGCAACCTCAGGCGGCGGCTCGGAAAGCCGGTGACTGTCGTCGAGCTGCTCCCAGTCCGACTCACCGACGTTCACGTCGTACCTGGCCTTGGCCATCGGGTACCTCCTGCCATGCGTCCCCGTCCCCAGCCGAGGCCGGACGGCCATTCTGCCGCCGCAGAGCCAACCACGTGCGAGCGTCGCGACGGCGTTTCGCACAGCATGTTGATTCCCAACAGCCAGACCGCCGCGGGGAGATGCTGCCGGCCCGCATGGGGCGCAGGATAATTGTGCGGCGCCTGCGATGCTCTGCTGGAAACATGGTGACCCACGGGCACGACGCTGGTCAGTTCGGCCAGGCGGCACCGTCTCGCCCGCCCAGCGCGTCACACACATTGCGCGGCGCGGAGAACCAGGAGACGCCGATGACAGAGGCTGCCGACTCGCCGAACCTCCACATGGCCGCGCCGTCGGTCTATCTCGACCTGTGGGTGTGGATCCGGCTGGCCCGCGCGGCGAACGGAGCACCGCGCGAGACATTCGACACCGCCGTGCTCACCGCCGTCAGGGACGCTTCCGCGGCAGGTGTCGTGTTCCCGCTCTCGGCCACCCACTACACGGAGATCGGGAAGATCACCGACCCTCGCCAGCGGGCGGACGTGGCCCGGATCATGGCATCGGTCTCCCACTGTCGCAGTATGCGTTCACGCCGTGTCTTGCTCCGGCACCAGATGCTGCACGCCATGCATGTGAGCTTCGGCAGGCCGGCGTTCCGGCCCAGCCCACCGCGGGTGCTCGGTATCGGGGCCGCGTGGGCGCTCGTCGGGGAGCGCGCCCCGCTGGTCTTGCGTGGTCCCTCCGGCCGCGTCGACATGGACACGGTCCCGGAGCTTCGGGACGTGCTGCGCAAGGCCAACCAGTACGCCGAGTTTCAGCTGCTCGCGGGTCCCAGGGACGAGGAGATCGAGGACCTGCGGCGGCTTGGTTACCGCCCCGAAGCCATGCGCGAGGTCACCCGGAGCAGGCTTGAGTGGGAGGAGACGTATGCCGGGATGCTCGCAGACGATCCGATCAGCCGGCACGAACTGCGTGTACGGATCCAGGCACGCGAAATCCTGCACGAACACTTCGAACTGCTCCACGAGCTACTGGCCGAGTACCGCATCGACCTTCACCGGGAGATCGGACTCAACCCGGATCGCCCGCGGTCGGGACGGCCGCGCATGACCGCGTTCGCGGACCGGATGCCGTCGGTGCGCATCGCCGTGGACCTGAAAGCCGCGCTGTTCAGCAACCAGATCAAGCCCTGGACGGTGAACGCACTGTTCGACGTCGACGCCTTGAGCATGGCGGTGCCGTACTGCCACGTCGTCGTGCCGGACCGGGAGATGGCGCATCTGCTGTCGCGGTCCAAGGTCGGTACGCGCACCGGCACCCGCATCGTCACGCGACTGCGGGACCTGCCCAGCGAGCTGGCCGACCTCCAGGCCCGGATACACCCCGTTGACGGTGGCTCATGGGACGCGGACTGGGGCGCCCCTGACGAAGACTTCTGCACCGACATGGAGGATCTGCGCGCTCTCGCACCGTGTCGCCCTGGTGATCGGGTGAAGGCGCGTTGAGCCCTCACGGCTCAGGAAGCCGCGCGGGCCGTTGTGCAACCGCCCCGAGAGCTGTAGGTGGACTCCATCTGACGGATGGTGCCGCTCTTGAAGCGCATGACCAGCGAGCTGGTGGTGGCCCGTTCGCCGCTGTAGCGCACGCCGCGCAGCAGCTCGCCGTCGGTGATGCCGGTGGCGGCGAAGAACACGTTCTCCCCGGTGACGAGATCGTTGGTGGTGAGCACCCGGTCCAGGTCATGGCCGGCGTCCAGCGCCTTGGTGCGCTCCTGATCGCCCTTGGGCCACAGCCGGGCCCCGGATGACGCCGCCCAGGCCTTTATGGGGCAGGCCGCGATGATGCCTTCGGGGGTGCCGCCGACGCCCAGCATCAGGTCCATGCCGTTGCCCTCGCGGGCGGCGCGGGTGGCACCGGCCACGTCGCAGTCCGAAATGAGCTTGATCCGGGCGTCGGCGTCCCGTACCTCCTTGGCCAGGTCTGGTGGCGGGGGCGGTCGAGGATGACGACGATGACGTCATCGACCGTGCTGTTCTTGGCCTTAGTGATCTGGCGAATGTTCACCGCGGGCGAGGCGGTGATGTCGACGTAGTCGGCGGCCCGCGATCCGGTCACCCGCTTGTCCATGTAGAAGACCGCGCTGGGGTCGAACATCGTGCCGTGCTCGGCCACGGCGAGGACCGAGATCGCGTTTGTTCGTACCCTTGGTGGTGAGCGTGGTCCCGTCGACGGGTCCACGGCGACGTCGCACTCGACGCCGGTCCCGTCGCCGATCCGCTCGCCGTTGCCCCGGCCAGTGAAATGGATAAGGGGGTCGGGGATCTCCGCCGGGGTGACCATGACGAACAGTGGCAGGCCCTTGGTGTCCACAACCAGGTGGCGCTTGCAGCCGTTGTCGAGGTGCTGGGTCTCACGACTGCTGGAAGATCGGCGGGAGTAAACCGTCGCCGGGCCAGAAGGCCCGCTCAGCAACGAGGCCTGTGAGGAACTTGTCGACCTCGGCCAAGACGGCGGCCCGCTCCTGTGGCCCGTAGATGATGACTTGGTTGGAGGCGGCGTCGACAACGCGGACTTGGCCATGAGGGCCGGCGCAGAGGAGGGCGCGTCCGATCTCGGGCAGGCCTAGGCTGAGGGCGTCGCACTCGCCTGCGCGGACGAGGTGCACAAGGTCGTTGGTGACCGTCTCCCAGTCGCCGACCTGGGGCCAAAGGGTTCCGCCGTCCAGTTCATGCGTGAGCGTGGAGAGAGGGATGATCTCGCCTGGTGTGCGTCCACGGGTGAGCAGGTCGTGGATTCGGGCGCCGTCGGGCTGTTGCACCTGAGGGTGGAGCAGGGAGTCGGCGGCGACCACGGTGGTGTTGATCTCCTGGGCGCCGGGGCCGGGGTAGTACGGCTCGTGTGCGAAGAGCAGGTAGGTGCCGGTGGTGCGGGCCGGAACGCCGGTCTGGTGCTGGGGCATGGGGTGGGGTTCCTTCAGCGGAGAGGTGCAGGGCGGACGTGCTGCGGTGGGTCGCGTCGCTGGTTCGAAGCCGGGCGGGAGGGGGCCCAAGGGGCCGTGCCCGCGGGGGGACTGGTTGGCTGGGTTGGGCGTGGGGTCGGCTCGGGTGCGTTCGAGGATCTGGGCGACCTGGTCGGCGAGCTGGACCATCAGCCGTTCGAGATCGATGAGCCGGGCCGAGACCGACTTGGTGTCGGTGGTCTGGAGCAGTTCGGCGGCCTGCCACAGGAAGGTGTGGCCGAGCTCGGCCGAGCGGCGTAGTTCGTAGCGATTGCTGCTGGCGGCGGCCTGCACGAGCGGGGTGTGCAGTGTGGTGAGGCGCTGAAGGTAGCGGCAGGCGGGATCGCCTTCGGCTATGCGGACGTACTCGCGCGCTCGGGTGTCCAGCAGGTGGGGCAGGTGTTGGGCGAGCAGTGGCATGAGCAGCATCGGCGGCAGGACGGTGTCGAGGGAGATGCCGTGGCTCAGGGCGAAGAGTCCTGCGAGGAGGCTGACGAGCGCGACGACCACGGTCGCCAGGCGCAGTGATCGCGAGGTCCCCAGGGCGATGCGTTGGGCGGGGCGTCTGGTCAGCCATCGCAGCGCTTGGCGTTGGGCGCCGGTCGCGGATGGGGTGAGCACCCCGATCTGGTGAGGGATTTCGGGCAGAGTCCCGTCGCCGGGGATGGTCCAGGCGAGCCAGCCCCACGAGGTGCGTTCGTGGATGAGCACTGGCTGGCAGGTGGCGGAGCAGGTGCCGTCGCAGACGTGGCCTGTGCGCAGGGCGCGACGGAGCTTCTTCTCCCAGCGTCCCGGGTCGGGCTGTGCGGCTGCGGCTGGCGGTGGGGTGCGCCGTGCGTCGGTCAAGGGAGGCTTCCTTCCAGGGGGTCGGTGAAGGCGGAGGCGCAGGTGGTGCAGCGGCCGTCGCCCTGGGGGTGGGCTCGGCGAGGGGTGGGGCCAGGGCAGGTGCGGCACGGCGGCCAGCCGAGGCAGGTCGGGCAGAGGTCTTCGCCGGGGGCGGTGCCAGGCACGCCGCAGCCGGTGCATTCGACGAGGGCCCGGTAGGTCAGGGCTTCGCTCACCGTGCGCGAGGCTGCGGAGTTCACCGGTGGGAGCGGCGGTTCGTCGTGGGGGTGCGCGGAGTGGTTTTCGCCCGCCGTGGCGGGTGGCGGGAATGCTTGGGCCGCTCTCAGACGTGCGGCGATGATCGCGCCGACGGTGGTTCGGACTGGGTGCGGCAGTGGGCGGTCGGCGATGACGTGCGTGAGCTGCTCGCGCGTCCAGCCGGCGGCGAGCATCGCGGTGACGGTTCGGCCTTGCTCGGCAAGGACCTGGTCGGTGAGAAGGAGCCGGGGGGCCCGGGCACCGAGCGCCAGCAGGAGGCGGACTCCTGGTTCGAGGTCCTCGGGCGCTGGTGGGGTGGGGGCCGTCCGTGCGGCGGCGTGCTCGTGGCGCGTGCGCGTGGTTCTGGCACGGGGAGGGAGGGGGCTGGTGTTCTGCTGAGTGGTCTTCTTTCTGTTGGTGTTCTTAGTGGGCGGATCAGCCAACGTAGGGTCAACCACTGGTGGAAAACCCGACTCTGGCTGTGAGCTGGCGTTTTGCAGGGCGGGCAGGTCGGTGATGAAGTAGGCGGCCGCGCCGAGGGTGCCGTCCGCCTCGCGCTCGCGTTCACGGACGAGGAAGCCGTGCTTCTCCAGCTCCTTCAGACCGCTCTTGACGGCTGATTCGCCGTCGCGGCCGCGACGTGCGATGTCAGCGACCGTCATCCGCCAGCCCTCCTGGTGTGTGGAGAGCAGTCCGAACAGCCCCTTGGCCTTGAACGACAACTGCGGGCTTCTGAACAGGCCGTTGGCGACCTGCGTGAACTGATCGGCCGCCATCACGCCCCGGCGGATGCCTGCGGGGAGCGCGTCACTGGCTACGGTGTCGATGCCCAGGGCGTCGGGAAAGGAGCCGACCGGCGCGAGGCCGAGGACAGCCGGACGGTCGGTGATGCCGTAGACGATCTCGCCCAGGGTGCCGTCCGGGCGGCGCAGGCGTTCGCGGATCAAATAGCCGTGGACTTCCAGTTCCTGCAGACCGGTCCGGACGGCCTCCCGGCCGTCCGGTCCCAGGCGGACGAGGTCGGCAATCGTCACCTGCCAGCCGTTTCGGTGCGTGCTGACGTACCCGAAGATCCCCTTCGCCTTGAAGGACAACTGGGCGTCGCGAAAGAGTGCGTTGGCGATCTGCGTGAACTGATCCGCCGCCATCACGCCCCGGCGGATGCCTGCCCCGAAGCGGCTCACCGCCGCGCCCCGGCACCGGCCGCGCGCGGGCCACGAGGCACCGGGCGCGTCGCCGTGTGGCGGCGGCCTGTCGTCGAGGGCGTCAAGGCGTGCATGCGGTCCATGCCGTCAGCTCACTCGCCGACCCCGACCAAACGGACGGCCACCAGCCCCGACCATCTGTCACGATCCGGCAACGCGCCCTCTGGTCTGCCGTGGTCGGGCTCATGGTCGGGCCGACCACGGCCCCGCGGCCGCACGCGGTGCGCAGCCCGGGTGCGTATCCCCGGATGAGCACTGCGCACCCCGGGCTGCGCACCGCGTGCGGGATCGTGCGCAGTCGGCATGTGCGTATCGGCTGCGCAGTCAGCCCGGATCTTCGCGCCTTCTTCGTGCACAGGTTCGGATGCGCATTGCGCAGGCTTGGTCGCGGGCCCGGGTGAAGGCCGGTGCGCAACGCTGAGCGGTCCCATTGCCGGGTGGCACGAGCGGGTCTCGAAGCACCCCCACGCGTTGTTATGTGCTGGACGAGAAGAGCGGCCGCCGGCTCGCGGTCAGGGGCGTGGTTGGGGTCATGGTCGGGCCGACCATGACCCCAACCACGGACTTCGTGGCCCTTTCGTGACTGTGGTCGGGCCTTCGCGGTTGGTGGTCTGGTCGGGGTCGGCGGGTTTGCTCAAGGTCAGCAACATCCGTTCTGACCTGGGAGTTTCACCATGTCTCGTCGCAAGCAGGCCTCGGAGGACGAGGTCGCTGCTCCGATGGCGGCAGGCGCGCGCCTGGAGGCGATGCGGCGGCGTGTCCGTCTGTCGCGTGTGGCGGTGTGGACCGTCATCGCGGCCGGCCCGATCGCCCTGGGCCTCGCCGTCACTTCCACCCCGACCACGGTGGTGGCGGCTGCGCAGGACACGCCCGCCGCCTCATTGCGCAGCGGGTCGGCCGCTGCCGACCCGGCTGGCTATGCGCAGTTGTTCCTCGGCCTGTGGTTGCGCAGCAGCACCGATGACGCGTCGACTGCGCAAGCCGCCTTTGCGCAGTCGATGGCGCCGAACGTCGACCTGCCCGACCTGGCGCCCGATGCGCAGTCACCGCTGGCGTCCGTGACTGCGGTGCGCAGTGCGCAGCGGACGGCGGGCGCGTGGTCGGTGACGGTAGCTGCGCAGTACGGCGACGGGCGGGTGCGCTATTTCGCCGTGCCCGTCGCCGCTGATCGCCAAGGCGCCTCGTTCACTGTGACTGGCGCACCGGCAGTCGTAGCGGGCCCAGGCCGCGCCGAGGTGTCGACGTCGGTGTACGGGGTGAGCGTTCCCGAGGGGGATCTGTCCTCTGCGGTCGAGGAGTTCCTTGGCGCCTACCTGACCGGGGCCGGGGAAGTGGACCGCTACCTCGCGCCCGGTGCGCAGCTCACCGCCGCCACCCCCGCACCGTATTCAGCCCTCTCCGTGCGACAGCTGGAGGCCGGCGAAGAGGCCGCGGCCGCTGAGAAGGTACCGGCCGACGGCACGGCGGTCCGCGTTCTGGCTCAGGTGGAAGCCCGGGACGCCGACGGTCGGTGGCCGCTGGCCTACGAGCTCGTCCTCACGGCCCGCTCGGGCCGCTGGGAAGTCTCGCGCCTCGAGTCGGGTGCGGCTGCCGGCAACGGAGGTGCCCGGTGAACGGGATGAACAGCTGGCTGCTCGCCGGAGATCTGGACAACCTGGGCGACTCGTGGATCGACATGTTCGGGGACTGGGCGTCTAAGGGATTGCAGGTGGGCCTGCTCGTCGTCGTCGTTGTTGTCATGATCCAGAAGTTCAGCCTGAAGGCGGGGATCGGCGCCCTGCTGCTGATGATCATCGCGTTGGGGTTGTACAACTCCCGCGGCGACCTCTCGAACATGTTCGAGGACGAGATCAAGAACCCTGCCAAGGGGGCGCCCGTCGTCCCCGGCCCGGTGCGCGGCGCTGATCCGGCCTTGCGGGACCACGTGGCGGGCGTGGGGGGTTGGCTGTGAGCGCCGCTGCCCGCGTGGGGCGCTTCTACACCGGCGCTCGTCGTCACCCCTGGGTGCTGGGGAAAGTAGCGGACTGGAAGATCCCGCTCGGCCCTTACACGCCCGCGCAGATTGCGGTCGCTGTCGTCGGTGGCTTCCTTCTGGAGAAGACTGTCAGCTGGTGGTCTGTGCTGGGGCCGGTACCGATCGCGACGTGGGTGCTGGCCATCTGGGCTGTGCGCCGTCAGAAGATCCATGGCCGCGCCCCGCTGCAGGCGGCGCTGGGCTGGGTGCTGCTGGGGTGGCAGCCGCGCGGCGGACGGATCGGCGGGCGGGCAGCCCGTGACCGCGCTGCCCGAGCGCTGCTCGGCGGTTTCACCATCGAGGGCATCCCTGAGGCTGACCGGTTGCCCGCAGGGCACGGCCCTGCTCGCTGGCACAACAGCCGCAGGCGCCCGGCACATCCTCCCGTCGAAGCGCGGCCGTCGACGCCGCTGCGCACCCACGCGGCCACCCCTGCAGCGCAGCGTGGCGGGCCCGCGTCAGGAGTGCAGCAGCTCCTTGCGCTCGCCGTACAGGACGGGGGTGCGCGATGAGGGTGCCGATCCGGCACATCGCCGGCCACCTGGTCTGGTCGACGCAGGGCAGCGTGTGGGCCGTCTACCGGCTCCACCCGGGACCGGACGCCCGCGGTCAGGTTGAGGAGAGCGTGCAGGGCACCTATGTGCCCGCCCAGGTCCGCGACGAGCAGCTCGCCAAGATCACGCACATGGTGCGGTCCCTGACCGGGGCGCCGCGGCTGTTCGGACTTGCCGCCCAGGTCGACCCCGGCGAAATCGCCCTGAAGATGATCGAGGGGATCGAGCCCGCCGACCAGGAGCCCGGCGCTGATCATCCGTGGGTGGAGAACGTCGAAGCCATGCTGGACCTGCTGGACGAGCAGGAGATGCACCGCCGCACGCTGTGGCTGGCCGTGCCGCTGCACACCGAGTCCGCGGGCCTGCAGATGTCAGCCCAGCTCGGTGCGGTGTGGGCCGAGTTCGCGCCGCTACTGGGCCTGCGTCCGGCACCGGTGACCCGCCGCGAGGTGGACGGCTACCGCGAGCAGGCCGCCAGTGTGGAGGCAGCGCTCGCTGGCGGGATCGCGTTCCGCCCCGCCCGCCCGGCAGAGATCGTGTGGATGCTGCAGCATGCCCTGCACCGCGGCCTGGCCGAGCCGCTGCTGGCCGAGGCCGAAAGCAGTGACCTGTACGGCGGGCATGTACGCCAAGGAGTGCTGCACTCCCCTAGTTACGCCGACCTCGGGCAGGTGCGCCTCCAGGAGGGCGGCATCGACCCCGACCTCGACGGCGCAGACGAGCTCAGTAGCACGGGCCGCCCTGCCCGGTCGAGCCGGCTCTCCCGGTCGGGGCGCACAGCGTGGTGGCGGCTGAACAGTGGCTCGCCGCTCGGGCGGCGCTGGCTGCAGGTGGAATCCGACGCCGGGGTGGGCTACCAGGCGCAGTTGGCGCTGGCCGAGTGCCCGCCCGCGGTCAGCCAGGACGCCGCTGATCTATTCGCGCAGTTGGAGAGCCTGGATTTCCCTGTCGACTACACCGTCGATCTCACCCTCGTGCCCGCGGAGAAGGCCCGCGCGCAGGTGCAGCGCAAGAAGAACGAACTCATCGACCAGGCCGACCAGTACGACGCCCGGCCCACCGGTATGCCGGCGTCGCTGAGTGAGGCTGCCCGCGACCTGGGCGAGCTGGACGCCCGGCTGTCGCGCACCAGCGTGGAGGTGGAGGTGCAGTCGGTGACGGTGCTGACGGTGTGGGGGCCGACCGCCGCCGTCTGCGATGCCCGCGCCCGGGCGCTGGCCGCCCTCCTGGCCGGCGCCGACTACCGGGCCGTGCGTCCGGCGGGACTGCAGGAAGCCCTCTTCACTCTGGGGCTGCCCGGCACCGTGCGGCCCGGTGTGGCGCGGGAGTTCACCCAGCATCAAGTCAGCGAGGACTGGGCCCTTTCCGGAGCCTTCACCCTCGCGGAGGTCGGCGATCCGAACGGCATGTTCCTCGGCATCGACCTGGACTGCGGCACCACCCGCCCGGTCATGATCAACGTGGCGGACGCGCCGAAAGTCGACGCCTCCGCCTCGATGGGCATCGTCGGCGATCTCGGCGCCGGCAAGAGCGTGCTGCAGAAACTGATCGGCGAGGCGGTGTGGGCGCGCGGCGGCTGCGCGATCTGTATCGATCGCACCCCGGTGCGCGAGTGGGCGACCTTCGCCCGCAGTGCCGCCGGGGGACGCGTGCAAATCATCGACGCCGCGCAGGCCGAGGTGTCGATCGACCCGTTGCGCATGTTTCCCGGGCCCGAGGGCCAGCACTACGCCCTGTCCTACCTGACACTTCAGCTGGGTATCGGACCGATGAGCACCTCCGGCGAGGTCCTGCACCACGCCGTCGAGCGGGCATCCGCCGGCGACAGCCCGTCGATGCACCGGGTCCTTGAGGTCCTGGAGGAGATGGCCGCCCGGGAGGCGGGCAAACGGCAGGACGCGGCCGCCACCTTGGCCGGCCTCATCCGGGTGGTGGCCACCCACTCCCTTGCTGCGATGGTCTTCGACCCCGCGCTGCCTCCGGTGCGGCTGGACGCCTCCAGCGCCCACGACATGATCGTCATCACTACGGCGGGGCTGAAGCTGCCCCCCAAGGCCGCCTTCGCCAACCCGGAGGTGCTGCACCAGCAGCCCCTGGAAGCGCTGATCGGGCGCGCGGTGCTGTACTTGATCGCGGCGATCGCCCGGCAGACCGCCTTCGAGGATCCCGAGCGGTTCACCGCCGTGGTCCTGGACGAGCTGTACTGGCTGACCTCGTCGGCCGAAGGCACCGCGCTGGTCCACGAAATCCTCCACGACGGCCGCAAGCACGGCGCCGGCCTGCTGGCCGGCTCCCACGACGCGGCCGAGCTCGGCCCTGACTGCGGACTGATGGCTTACCGGGCGCTGGCCCGCACTGTGGACCGCGAACGCGCCCGTCGCGGCCTTGAATTCATCGGTCTTGATGCCGACGACGCAGAGCTGCTGCGGCTGGTCACCGCGGGCTTGTCCCCGGTCGGCCAGAAGGGCCGGGAGGGCGAGTTCCTGCTGACCTGCCCCCGCCAGAACACCGGCCGGATCAAAGCCGTCATCCCCCGCATCGGGCGCATCGCCTCCTCCATCACCACCACCCCCGGACGCCGCACCACGACGGCAGCGCATGCCGCGGCGGAGCCGGACTCCGGCGTCGGCGCAGGCGAACGTCCGAAGGAGCACATCTGATGCCCCGCTCTTCGTCCTTCTCCCCTTCCCGCTCGCGTCGTCTGGCGGCCTGGGTGAGCGGGCTGACCGTAGTCGTCGTCGCGGCCGCCGTTCTCGCCCTGGCTGCGGGAACGAACCTTCCGGAGGCGTGGTGGCCGCGCACCGGCGCCGCGTTCACCGCCGAACCCTCCGCCACGAGCCAGGACTCCTGCGACCTGATCAAGGGGCCGGCCAGGGAGTACTGCGAGCACGGCGTCACCACCTCTGCCTCTATAACTCCCCCCGCTTCCGGCGGCGGGCAGGATGCCGCCGGCGCGCTGTGGCCGCTGGTCTCAGCAGGAACTGCACTCGCGGCCCTGATTGTGTGGCGGCGCCGCGCCGCCCCGGCGCGAGAGCGGGTCTGAATGTTCCGTCCAGACCGTTGCACGCTCCGCTCAGCAGGCTTCGTGGTGCTCCTCGCCGCCGTGTTCGTCATGGTCAACACCCAGGTCGTGTATGCGGCGAGCGGATCCAGTGACACTGGCGATCTGCTGTCTCCGCTGAACATCACTTCCAGCGAGGGCGTTCCGATCGACGGCTACGAACTCGGCGCGCAGGGCGGCTCGATCTTCAGTTTCCAGTCGCAGTCCCTGGCGTTCACCCTGTCCGGTCTGTTCACCGTGATCCGGCTGCTGGTCGGCCTGGCCGGGTGGGCGATCGAACTCGCCTTCCGCTTTCCCCTGCTGGACATCCTCATCAAGCCTGCGCAGCGGGTCGCTGACGCCTACAACACCGTCGTCGTCGACACCCTCGGGCTGAAGGGGCTGTTGCTGGCCTGGGCTTTCGTGTTTGCCGGATTCATGATCGTGCGGGGGCGGGTCGGCCGCGGACTGGGCGAAATCTTCCTCACCCTGACCATCGGCGCGTTCGCCGCGTCCGCGTTCGTCCGCCCCGACTATCTGCTCACACCGAACGGTCCGCTCGGACAGGCGCAGCAGGTGGCCGCCGAGGTCGCCAAGGAGAGCGTCAACTCCTACGACTGGGGCGGCAAGCTCGCCAGCCTCAGCCCGTGCGACCGGATGGCCGGCCAGCAGGAGGCCAAGTGCCTGCAGGAGGAGGCCGCGGCGCCGGTCGCGGCCACCGAGGTGGCCCGCCCGCTGCAGGACTCGATCACCAACGCGCTGATCGTCAAGCCGTACATGCTGCTGGAGTACGGGCGCATCCTCGACCCCGCCAAACCCTCCGACCGCAAGGCCTACGCCGTCCACCTCAAATGGATCACCGGCGGCTACAAAGCGGGCAGCGGCCCAGTCAGTGAGGAACGCAAGGACGCCTGCAGCAAAATCAAGGGCCCGGCCAAGAAGTACTGCGAGCACGACGGTCCCTCCGGCGACGACGCTGAGGATCCCACCGAGGGCGTAGGCGGTTTCGGGCTCGCGCCGGGCCAGTCGCTGGCGGACATCGACAGTGCCGCCTTCAGCGACGAGGGACGGCAGTTCGCCGCCTTCCTCGACGACCTGAAGAACTCCGGCGAGGTGGGCAAGGCGTGCGCCGCCTACGCCGCAAAGCCCACCTGGTGGCGGGTGGGAGGCGCGTTTCTGCTGCTTGTTGCGGCGTTCTTCATCTGCGGCATGCTGCTGTCCAGCGCGATCGTGCTGCTGGGCACCCAGGGCATCGGCGCCGCGGCCGCGGCCAGCGGGGCGATGACGTTCATCGCGGCCATGCTGCCCGGCCCGCCCCGCCAGTCGGTGTGGAAGTGGCTGTCGATCTGGGGTGTGGCCATCTTGGCCATGGTCGGCATCTGCGCGTTCGTGCCGTTCTTCGGTATCGCCGTGGACGCCACCATCACCAACGGCCCCGACCTGATGGTCGAACGCATCCTCCTCATCGACGTGCTGGCCATCGCCGCGGCGGCCGGGCACCGTCGCCTGCTGGCCGGGATCAGCTCCTTCGGACGGCGCATGGCCATGCGGATGCGCTACGCCAAGGTCGGCGGTACCCACATGCCGGGCGACACCTCCGAGCTCGGCGCCGCGCTCGCCATGAACTCCCCCGCCGGGTTGGGCGGCTTCGGCGGCGGTCTGCCTGCTTTCGGTGGCGGTGGGGGCCGGTTCGGAATGCTGGGCACCCGCCAGCGGCTTATGGGGGCGCTGTCCTCGCTGTTCGACGGGGCGGGCATGCCTGTCGACACCGGCCGCATCCTTGCCGACGCCACCGCCGAAGCCGGCCGCGGGCTCGCGCCGGTCACCGCGGCCGTCGCCGCGGGTGGACTCGGCGCCCGCCTCGGCCTGAGTGGAGCCCGGCTCGGGGCGAAGGGTGCGCACTGGCTGCTGATCGGCCGCCGCCCCGACCGGGACAAGCTCGCACAGTGGCAAAAGCCCACCGCCGACGACGGCCCGAGCACCGGCCCGTACGGGGGCCCGGGCGCGGGGCCTGGTGGTGGAGGCCCGCGGCGGCCGGGCGGGCCACCGGACCGCTACCGCGACGAGGATGGGCAGGTCGTCGACCGGCGCACCGGCCAGGTGCTGCACGACCAGAACAGCGACCGCACTCTGTTGTCCACGCGCGCCCACAACCGGCTGGTGCGCTACCGCGGTTACCGCATCCTGCACCGCGGCGGCCGCGTGGTGTACGGGGCGACGGTCGGCTTGCCGGCCAATGCCCGCCGGGCCCGTCAGGGTGGTTCACGCCTCTCCCAGGACGCCCGCCAGCAGCTGCAGGTGTGGCGTAACACCGGCCGCGAGGACCGGCGTGCCTGGGGTGACACTGGCCGACACGTCGGCCGGGTCATGCGCGAGGACCGTGACGACCGCGGCGGCACCGGTCCGTTTACCAGCAGTCGCCGCCTGCCTGCGAGCCCTTCGGCGGCCGCGCCGCGTCCCGACGGTGCGGCGGCCGGCGCGGCTGTTCCACTCAGCCGGGAAGAGGTCCGGCGTCGCTTCGGCCCGCAGGAGAGCACGGGATCGGGTGGGCTGTCGGACAGCTCGTCCTCCCGTCCTTCACCGCGGCCCGCCCCACCTGAATCGCCCCGGTCTTCCACGCCGCGGGTTGCGCGCGGCTCGGGACGGTCAGAGGCCGCCGAGATGATCCAGCGGATCATGCGGCGCAACGAGGAGCGGGCTCGTGGGCAGGCGGAGGACGGTGAGGAGGAGTGAGGCCTCATCGCCGCCGCGTCGGGCGATGGGGATGCGTGGTTGTGGTGCTGTTGCTCGGCGCCGTTTGCTGCGCTGCCCCCATCACGGGCGCGATCAGCGCCTACGTCGCGATAGAGACAGGTGCCCAGAGCGATTCCGGGATCGCCGAAGGCGGCACTTCCGCGGACATCCCGGCCCGGATGCTCACGGCGTACAAGAAGGCCGTACAACAGGTCGGCCGGCATGCGCGGAAGTGCCGGGGCATGCGGTGGCCGATCCTCGCCGGGATTGCCAAGGTCGAGTCCAACCACGCCACCGGCCACGCCATCACCGCGAGCGGCGACATCCGGCCCAAGATCTATGGCGTTCTGCTCAACGGGTCCGGGGCCGGCGGCAACACCACCTCCTTCCCTGACACCGACGGCGGCCGCTGGGACGGCACCGCGACCGGCGAACGGGCTGTTGGCCCCTTCCAGTTCCTGCCCTCCACCTGGAACAGCATCGGCGAGGACGCCAACGGTGACCAGGTGGCAGATCCGCACAATGCCGACGACGCCGCGCTCGGCGCCGCTCTCTACCTGTGCGGTGACGGACGCGATCTGACCCGACGCTCCCAGCTCAAGGCGGCGATCTACCAGTACAACCACTCCACCGAGTACGTGGCGAACGTGCTGGGGTGGATCGACCAGTACAGCGCCGCTGCCACCGGCCCCGGCCTGGGGAACGTTTCGGGGGATGTCCGCACGGTCATCGAGGCGGCGCTCTCCCAGCGGGGCGTGCCCTACTCGTGGGGCGGTGGCAACGCTCAGGGTCCCTCCTACGGGATCTGCTGTTCGCCCAGTGGCAAGAGCGGCGCGGCCATCAAGGGGTTCGACTGCTCGGGGCTGACGACCTACGCCTATGCCCGGGCAGGCATCCGCCTGCCGCGCACTGCGGCCGCCCAGGCCGGGGTCGGCAAGCGCATCCCTGCCCGTCTCGGCACGGGCGCCCTCGAGGCGGGTGATCTCGTCTTCTACGCCTACGCTCCTGGCCGCGATTCGACGATCTATCACGTCGGGATCTACCTGGGCGGCGGGCAGATGGTGAACGCCGCCCGCCCGGGCACGGTGGTACGGCAGGACGCGGTGGATGCCATGTCGGGCTATGCGGGGGGTGCTCGGCTGCTATGACCGTCCCGCCGCGCTCGCCTCGGCTTCTGGTGCTGAGCACCGTCATCCTCATCGTCGTCGGTGCTTTGCTGCTGGCTGTGCCCCAGGGGCAGGAGCCGCCGGTGTCCGCCGTGCCCCTGAACTCCGGTGTGCCGACGGGCTGGCGGTCGCCTCCGGCAGCGTCTGCATCTGTCCCGGCGACCAGCAGAACTGCTGCGCCGGCCACGTCGTCGGCGTCGCCGTCATCGCCGCTCATGCCGTCCGCGCTGCCTCCGCATGGCGAGGGCCCGGCCGGTGACCGCTCTGTCCAGCAGTCGCTTGAGGCGGCCTGGCCCGCGGACCTTCCCGCCGCCGATGTCCGGGAGTTGCTTGCTGCGGGCCGGGCGCTGCTGCGTGCGGACGCGACGGGAGTGGGCCGTGCGCGGTGGCCGGGGGTCTTTCCCGCCGCGGGTGCCGTGGCGCCGGCGTTCGCGCGGGCTGGCTTCCGTATCCAGGCCGCGATCGCCCGCCGTGACGGCAGCCCGGGCAAGGCGGTGGTGCATCTGGTGTGGGCCGGCACGGACCGCGGCGGCACCTTCACCGATCTGCGCATCACCGACTGGCATTTCACCCGCAGCAGCAAGAAGGGAGCATCGGCATGGATTCCGCAGTCCCCTACCTGAGCGGCAGGGCTCCGGAGACGGCCTCGGGACAGGTAGTCGCTCTGATCACCGGCCTGTTCGACGCCGCTGACTGGCTTTACGACCACTGGTATCTGCTGGCTCTCGCGGTCGCTGCGTGCTGGGGGCTGGCCGAGCTGGTGATTCGGCGGCTCGCGGAGCGTGCCTCGGCCGAGCGGATGGCCCTGGAGCTCACCCCGAGCCGGCTATTCGATCCTGGTCTCGAGGAGATCTTCCGGCGCGGTGTGCAGCTTGCTCGCGCGTCCACGTCCATGCCGTGGTGGGCGCCGCGCCGGTCCAAGGCCATACAGATCCGGTTGCGCGCCGACGGCACGGTTCCTTTGCGGTACCGGATCGAGGGCCCTGCAGGCGGGGAGCGGCTGTTGTCGATCACGCCGTTCGGTCCGGGTGTCAGCGTGGAGCGAGGTGAACCGATCAGGGACGAGCCACGCGAGCACGTGGTGCGGGCGGAGTTCATCTTGCGGGGCAAACTCACGGCTCCCCTGCGCGAGGTGCCGCTGGATCCTGATCCGCTGCAACCGCTGGTGGACGCCGTCTCTGACTTGCGCGTCGACTTGGGAGACTTGGCGGAGGTGCGGCTCGACATCCAGCGGGCGCCCAGGTGGGCGCTGCGCGCGCGGCGTACGCAGCTGATGTCCCTCGCGCGCCGAGCTGAGCGCCGGGAGTCCGCACGGGCTGCGCGCTGGATACGGCAGGATGCCGCCGGCATCGAAGACTCCCTGCTCGGGCAGGTGCAGCAGTTGGTGAGCGGCTCAGACCATCCGTCTGCCGGGCGGCGGCTGGTGATGCCTCCCGTGCCCCGCCGGGTAGACCGCGACGAAGCGCTCGGCAAACTCGCCGAGGACGACCACCTGGTGCGGGTGCAGCTGTTGGTGATGTGCGCGTCCAACACCGAGGGCCGCGCCCAGGCCCGGCTGGCGCAACTGCAGGCCGCGTTCGACGTGTTCGGGGGCCGCTCCCGGTGGGCGATGCGCGGGTGGCGGATCGGGCCATGGCGGATCGGTGCTGATCACTGGCCCACCCGGCATGCCTTCGAGCGGCGCTGGAATCTGGGTCAGTGCCAACCGCCGCGCGCGAACTGGGTGCGGCTGGAGGAACTGGCGGGGCTGCTCAAACCCCCCACCGTGCACTGCCGTCTGCCGCTGCTGGCGAGAGATCTGCCGGACTTCGAGTTCGGGGATCCGGAGCTGCTGCTGCAGGGCTACTACCGTGGACCGGACGGACGGCGCCGCCTGGTGGCCACGTATGCGGCGGAGACACTGTTCGAGTGCGCCGTCGGCAAAGCTGGTGCCGGCAAGACTGAGCGGGCGCTGGCACAGGCGGTTGGCTGGGCGCATGCCGGCGGCGGCCTGATGTTCGTCGACCCCCACCGTGACTCGTGGCCGCGCGCGCTACCTTTCCTCGCGCACGACCATCTGATGGAGCGGATCGCGTTGATCGACCTCAACGCCTTCGGGTCTCGCCCACTGTTGAGTTCGTGGAATCCGCTGGCCATGCATCATGGGCAGGCTGCGCACGAGGTCGTCGAGGCGGTTGCCGACGCGTTCGCCTCCGCCCTCGGCTGGGACGACGCCGCGGCTCCCAGGGCGCTGACGATTTTCACCGCTGCCCTGGCGGTGCTGACCGCCGTCAATCAGGCCGCTTGCCTGGCCGGCCGCCCCACAGACCAGGCCACCCTGTTCCAGGTGCAGTCGCTGCTCACTGACTCGGACTTTCGCAGCGCGGCGCTGGCCGCCGTGGCGGAGCGGCTGGATGAGGAGACGCTGGCCTGGTGGAGGACGGTGTTTCCGACGTTTCCGGCCGACGCCTTCGGTGTGGTGCTCAATCCGATCGCCCGCCTGGCTGCCAACCCGGTCACCCGGGCTTTCCTCGGCCAGCCCGTCGGCGTCTACAACAGCCGGGCGGCCATGGACAACGGGCTTGTCGTGTGGGTGTGCCCGGCGGGGAATGGGCCCACCGACCGGCTGCTGACCGCGCTCATCGCCCGCGATCTGCTGCGCGCGGTCCGCTCCCGCAGAGATACACCTGAGGAGCAGCGGCGCCCGTTCCGGTTGTACTTCGACGAGCTGATCACCCTCACTGGGGCCGCGCCGGAGACCATCGCGGCGATGTTCGAGGACTTCCGCAAGTACAAGGTCACCGTGCACGGCATGACCCAGCTTTTGGGGCGGCTCCCGGCTCCGGTGCGGATGTCGCTGACGCAGAACGCCTCCACGCTGGCCTCCACCACCGGCTCGAGGCTTGCTATCGCGCCGATCACCGCGGAATGGGGTGACAAGCCCAGCCCGGAGGAGGTTGCTGCGCTCGACAGGTTCGAGCACTACGTGTCGCTCAGTGTCGGCGGCCGCCGCATCGGCCCGGTCCGCCTCACCGGCCCGCACTTGGACTCGGTCTTCGCCAACTGGGCCCGCCCGGACAACGTTTCTGCACTGGAACGCGCCGCCTGGTCCATGGCCCGGGCCCGGCCTCTGGAGGAACTGACGGCTGCCGCCACCGCACAGCAGGCGTGCGTCACGGCTTTCCTCGCTCAGCATGCGCCAACGGCTAGCGCTGTCCGTCTGAGCAAGCAGGAGGGTTACCAGTGACCGCTGCCGGCGTTCCTGTATCCGGAGATGCCGCGGGGTGCTGGAGTTCTCAAAGCCCTGAAAGAGCACGCTCTCGCCTCCCCTGTGTGGGTTCTGTCGAGGCGCGGCGCCCGCCAGCCGGCGGAGTTGATGCGGCGGCACGGTGCACTCCGGGCTAATGCTGCGGCTCTGTAACCACCCGCGAAACCCCTTGCTCTTTGCTTAAGTGAACCAATAGGTTACTTCCTCACGGCAAGCACCACAGGACACAGAACCCTATTTTTCCCGCAACTTGGAGCGATGCACGTGACGCACCCATCGGAATTGCTTCGCACAAACGAAGGCCAAAAGCGGGCCGCGCGGCCAGTGCGGACTGGAGCTGTCTCGCGCGTCGCCGCCCTGGCTCTAGCCTTCGCAGCCATACCGATGCTGGTCGCCGCCGCCGGCTGCGAGCAGGAGGCCGGTGAAAGCGCCGCCCCTTACGGGCAGGGCTCTGCGTCTCCCGCGCCGACCTCCGGCCGCCCGCGAGAGGCCGGCCTCGCACTGCGCACGGGAGCCACGCCTGCACCTCCCAAGGTCCTCGACATCGGTGCCGCCCCGCTCAACATCATTGAGGTGGTCACCGGACTGAACGGCCTCGAGCGGCCGCATGGCCCGGGACCGAGTTGACGCTCCGACAGGGGCTCGTCACCCCAGCCGCGCAGGGCCGGAGTCCGGCGCGTGCAGGCGTCATGCCCGGCAGAGCACTGCGGCCCGTTCGCGACCGAATCGAGCGAATACACACGACTACAAATCGACTTCCGGTCTCAAATGTGACCGGGTACGTCCCGAGTTGTACGAGTGAACTCAACTATCACACTGGGAAAGTTGACTGGCATATGCGTAACCTTGCGATCACGCAGAATCATTTCCGCAGCTCGAAGCGGCCGTGCGCCCACATCGCCAAACAGCGGCGGGCCGAGGCAGCGGTCGTGTCGTACGCGTCGTACGGGGAGACAACGTGACACGAGCAACACGAGCCAAGACTGGGCGCCGCGGTGTTCGCGCCAGCACGCACGCAACCACCCTGCTCGTTATGGGCTGCCTGGTGGCACTGGCCGGATGCAGCTCCTCCAACAGTGACAGTAAGGGGGGCTCCGCGCAGACCTCTGCCCCCGGGGCATCGAAGCCTGCTGCGACACCCTCTTCAGACCCGCAGGCTGCAGAAAAGAAGGACCTTCTGAGTGTGTACGACACCTTCTGGGCCGAGCAGGTCAAGGCCTACGCGCAGGGCGACACCAAAGGCACTGAGCTGAAGAAGTACGCCACGAAGGAGGCCCTCGGCGGGGTGCTAGGCGACTTGCTTGTGATGAAGAAAGCGGGCACCGCAACGAAGGGCGCCCCCACGCACCGAGCAGAGGTCACAGCGCTCGTGCTCTCCGGCAGCACTCCGACAGCGACCGTGGAGGACTGCCTGGACATTTCGAACTGGAAGACCATCAAGAAGCAGTCGGGGCAGGTGCAGCCGTTCCCCTCAAATCAGCCCTTGCGCTACATCACCACGGCGAAGGCTGAGAAGTGGGGGAAGCAGTGGATGATCACAAAGCTGACTCCGGAGGGGGATCGCAGGTGCTGAGACGACTTCAGCTCCCCTTATTAGCCGCGGTCACCTCGGTCGCGGCGCTCGCCGGGCCAGCGTCCGCGGAGGACGATCCCGTCATCGGTGGCGACTGCCAGGGCACGAGCAAGTGGGTGACGGTTTGCCGACAAGAGCCCGGCACTTCGAAGGACTCTCAACCACAAGGCGGCAGTTCCTCCAGTGACGACTCGGGGAGGGCGGACAGCAAGCCCGCACCACAACTCTGCACGGTCGAGAAACTCGATCCTCAGCCGCCCGCCAGCGATCCTGTGTGGGGCGCACACAAACCGGGCGACGGGGCCATATACGTCCGGATGTGTATCAGCGACACCCTCGGCGCTGCCGTCGGCGCACAGATAGTCCCGCAGGTGTTCTGGGCCGCGGAGGATCCAGCGGTGAATGTGGATCCCGAGCAGCTGGCCCGGAAAGCCGTCGACCGGATGCTGCTGACTGGCCCGGACATCGCCAGCCCGCGAGCGGGCGGCACGTACGTGGTCGGAATGCCGATGTGGATGTGGGTCAACGAGAGCCCCACCACCTACGGCCCGAACTCGGCCTCCGCCTCGCTGGCCGGTGTCACGGTCACCGCGACGGCGAAGGTCACAAAGATCGACTGGGCCATGGGCGACGGATCGACGGTCACCTGCCAGGGGGCGGGTACGGCGTACGCGGCCTCCTACGGCAAGCAGGAGTCACCGACCTGCGGTCACACCTACGCCCGCACCTCGGCCTCGCAGTCCGACGGCAAGTACGCGGTGAACGCCATCGCCACCTGGACGGTCGACTGGCAGGTCAACGGTGGCGGTGAGGCTGGCCAGTTCACCGAGGTCAGGCAGACCAATGTGGCGGTGGCGGTCGGTGAAGTCCAAGTCGTCAAGTAACGGTGCCGGAAGGACAGAACGGTGAGCAGGACCCGAGAACGTGTGGACGCGACCCCGAACGGCGCCGCTCAGCAGGGACGCGTGCCCCCTCCGGTGGCACCGCCCCGGGTGTCGGCGCGCCGTCGGCGACCAGGTGTCATCGCCCTATCGCTGGCGCTGATCGCCGCTGGGGGCGCCGGCGTTGCCGTGCTGTTGCTGCAGGTCGGCGATCGCACGGATGTGGTGACGGTGGTCCGGGACGTCCAGGTCGGCCAGGTGCTGACCGACGAGGACCTGGGCAAGGCGTCCGTCGCGTTAGATCCGGCCCTCAAGGCGGTGCGCGCCGACGATCTGAAGTCGGTGGTGGGCAAACGGGCCGCGGTCGAACTCAAGCCAGGCTCGCTGCTGGCACCTTCGCAGGTGACGAAGGATTCGCTGGTGAAGGCCGGCGAGCAGCTGGTGCCGATCGGTCTGGAGCCCAAGCAGATCCCGGCGACCGCGCTGGTGCCGGGCCAGAGGGTCCAGCTGGTGCATGTCCCGGCTCAGGGAGCGGCGGACACCGGCAAGACCGCGGATGCGGCGCCGCAGACCATCGACGGCCGGGTCGTGAAGGCCTCAAGCGCCGCGCCTGGAACGGGCGTTGTAGTCGTCGACGTCGCTACCTCGGCCACCGACGGTCCCACGGCCGCGGCCTGGGAAGCAGCGGGCGCACTGCGTCTGGTCCTGTCTGCTCCGGACGGTAACTGATGGCGGTGATCGCTCTCGCAGGTTGCAGCGGTGCTCCTGGCGTGACCACGAGTGCTCTCGCCCTGCTGCTGTCGTGGCCGCTGGAGGCGGGCCGCAGGATGATCCTGACCGAGTGCGACCCGGACGGCGGAGCGGTGCTGCACGGCCTGCTGCAGGGCACCCTCGGCGATCGGTACGGGCTGCGGAATCTGTCTGTGGCCGCGCGCAAAGGCGAGTTCAGCGACGCCTTCTGGCGGCAGCTGATCGACCTGAGCGACGACAGCACGCAGGACTCCCCGCGCGACCGGCTGCTGCTGCCTGGCATCACCGACCCCACGCAGGCGGCGAGCCTGACGGAGGTATGGAGGATCCTCGCGCAGATGTTCCGCGGCATCGAGGCCGACAGCGGCCACGACGTCCTCATCGATCTGGGACGCCGCGGAGCGTACGGGCCTTCTGGAGTGCTGGCCGAGCAGGCCGACGCCACATTTGTGGTGGTCCGCAACACGCTGCGCTGCCTGCAGGCAGCTGAGGGCCGGGTGCGCGCGCTGGAGGAGCGGGTCGGCGACGTCGGCGTACTGCTGATCAACGAAGGCCCGTATCCCGCGGGAGAGGTGCAGCGCGTCCTGCAGGTTCCGGTGATCGCCACCTTGCCGTTTGCGCCGAAGGAGGCCCGTGTGCTGTCCGACGGAGCCGAGCAGCCACGCCACTTCACCAGGTCGCCGCTGATGAAGGCGGCCCGCACAAGCAGCACCCTGATGGTGCAGCAGGCTGCCGTACGCCGGGCCCGTCTCGATCCGCGCGGCCTGCTCGCCTCGGGTGGGGAGGTGAGCCGTGCGCGCTAGGCCCCTGCACCACGACCCCACGGTGGCTCCGCTGCCCCACTCATGGACCCAGCAGGCCAGCGGCGCCCCGGCTGCTCCTGGCGCCGCGTCGGGCACTGAGGTGCTCGGTAGTGCTCCGCAGGTCACGGTGGACCACCGGGTGGCCCGGGAGATTGCGTCTCAGGTCGCCAAGCAGCGCGAAGAACTCCTGAAGTCTGCGCCCGACATGGACCGGGCCAGTGAGGAGCAGCGCTGCCTGAACTGGATCGCCGAGGCGGTCGCGCTGTGGTCAGATGCCCAGGCCATGACGCCGCAGGAGGACGAGGCGCTGCGGCGGGCCGTGTATGACCTGCTGTTCAGGGCCGGCCGACTGCAGCCGTATCTGGACGATGACCGGGTCGAGGACATCATCATCCAGGGCCCGCACGAGGTGTGGCTCGACTACGGTGACGGCGAGCGCCGGCGGGTCGGCCCGATCGCGGACTCCGAAGAGGAATTGCTCGAACTGCTGCGGGAGTTGGCCAGGGGGTCCGGGCACAGCGAGCGGACCATATCCACCGCGAACCCCACCCTCGCCTTGTCGCTGGCCGACGGCTCCCGTCTGCAGGCCATCACGGGGCTGGGGCCGATGACGTATGCGGTCATCCGCCGTCACCGGGTCTCCCACGCCACCCTCGACGACCTCGTGCGGCTGGGCACCATCGATCCGATCCTGCGCGAGTTCCTCGGCGCCGCGGTACGCGCCGAGAAGAACATCATGATCGCGGGGAAACAGAAGGCCGGGAAGACCACCTTGATGCGGGCTATGCTCCGCGAGTTCGACCCGGAGTGCCGGTTTGCGACCATCCAAACCGAGGACGAACTGTTCGCCCACACCAACGGCTACCACCGACAGGTTGTCTCCCTGGTCGGCCGTGAGTCCAATGGGGAGCGGGACGTCACCGGGCGCGGCGCCGGTGAGGTCACGCTGCTGGATCTGATGCACCCGGCGCTGCGGATGTCGCTGGAGCGGATCGTGGTCGGCGAGGTCCGCGGGCCCGAAGTCGTGGCCATGATGCAGGCGTTGACGAACGGCTCGGGCGGCAACCTGTGCACGATCCACGCACGCCGCCCAGACATCATTTTCGACCGGATCGCCGAGCTGTATGCCCTCGCCCAGGAGAACCTGTCGGAGCAGCTCGCCTACCGGCAGACCGCGAACGGCCTGGACTTCGTCGTCTACGTCGACATGACGGACGAGACGCAGATCGGCGGCCGCCGCCACCGCTATGTCTCCCACGTGCTGGAGCTGACGGGGATCGGCGAGAACGGGCGGCCCGCCACCAACGAAATTTTCTCCCCCGGCCGTGAGCGGGGCGAGTTGCGGGCCGTTCCCCGGATGGATCCGGGATGCGTCGATGACCTGCGCCGTGTCGGCTTCGACTCGGCTCTGCTCCAGCAGACCTACGGCGCCTGGCAGGCCCCGCTGCCGCTGAAGGTGACGGTGGGCCGATGACACTGCTGCTGGGATTGTTGTGCGGCATGGCCGTGGTCGGTGGGCTGATCGGTGTCGTCGCCGGCGTGGTGGGCACCACGGCCCCGCGCCGGGCGTCGCTGCGCCAGCGCTGGCAGACCGCCGCACGCGGGGGCCAGCGCGACAGCGAGGACGCGCGGATGCGGCGGCGCACCTTCGCCGTGGCGGCCGGCATCGTGTTCGTCACCGTGTGGCTGGTCTCGGGCAATTTCGTCGGGGGTGCGCTGCTGGGTTCGGCCGTCATCGGCGTGCCCTGGCTGACCTCTTCGGCGCAACTGGCGCAGGAGCGCATCGGCCAGTTGGAGGCGCTGAGCGAGTGGACGCAACGCCTGGCCGGTCTGCTGCGGCTGGGCATGGGCCTGGAACAGGCGATGATCACCAGCCGTCAGGGGGCTCCGGACGAGCTCTCCGCGCAGATCATCAACCTGTCCGACCGGCTGCGCCTTGGCTGGCGCCCGGATCAAGCGCTGCGTGCCTTCGGTGACGAGCTGGACGACATCACCTCGGACAAGGTGGTCGCCGCGCTCATCCTGTCCGTCAACGACCGCGGTCCGGGCCTGGCCCAGGCGCTGGAGGACTTGGCGGGAACAGTCCGAAGCGAGGTCGCGGGCAAGCGTGCCATCGAAGCGGACCGGGCCAAATCACGCACCACAGTGCGGTGGATGACGCTCATCACCGTCGGGATCGTGGTCGCCGGCTTCTTCGTACCGTCGTACACCAAGCCCTACGCCACGCTCCTCGGCCAACTGGTGCTCGCCTTCCTGACCGCCGGTTTCATCGGCGTGCTCGCCCTGATGCGGCAGCTCGGCCTGTTTCGCCGCATCCCGCGCTTCCTCATCACTGACCCGGCCAGCACCGTCCGCCTTCCGGCGCCCGCTGCGGAGCCGGAAGGACCCTCTGCTCCTCGACAGCCGCAAGGAGCCGCATCGTGAACCTGCTTCCCGTGGTGCTGACCGGCGGCACGGTCGGCGCAGGCGCCGCTTTGCTGATCCGTGAACTCCTGCAGCCTCAGCCTGCGTTGGAGCCCGCGCTGCAGCGCAGCGCCCCGGCCACGTTGACGATGCCCGAGCCTGAACTGGACCGCGAGGAGGTCTGGGGCCGGTGGCTGCTGGCCCGCCTCGACCGGGTGCCGGGCGTGAGGGTCCCGGCCACGAACCTGGCCCTGCTCGGGCAGGGTGCGGGCCAGTTCATGCTGAAGAAGGTCGCGCTCGCCGCCCTTGGCCTGCTCTGCCCGGTGATCGCAACGATTCCGTGGATCATCGCAGGGGTGGGTCTGCCCTTCTACCTGCCCGCCGGCGTCGGCCTGGTCGTCGCCGGCCTGCTGTTCATCACCCCGGACCTCGCGGTGCGGGACCAGGCCAAGCGGGCGAGGGAAGAGTTCGCACACGCCCTGTCGGCCTACCTTGACCTGGTCGCGCTCAAGCGGGCCGCCGACGCCGGCCCGGCCGAAGCGCTGGAGAAGGCGGCGGAAGTCGGCCAGGGCTGGCCCTTCCTGTATCTGCAGGGTGCACTGCGCCGGGCCCGGCTGGAGAAGATCCCGCCCTACCAGGCGCTTTCCGAGCTCGCCCGGGAGTACGACCTGCCAGTGCTGGACGACGTCGCCGACATCATGCGCGGCTCGGCGACGGACGGCGCCGCCGTCTACAAGGCCCTGAGGGCCCGTACTGCGGCGCTCAACGCCGAACTGCTGGCCGATCAGGCCGCCGAGGCGAACGCGGCCAGCGAAAAGATGACCGCGCCAGGAGCCCTCCTGGCCGTCCTGGTGATGCTGCTGATGGCCTTCCCGGCCGTGATCCGCATGCTCACCGTCTGAACGACCCATTCCAACCCGTCCACGCCCCAGAGAGGCAGAGAACATGAAGCACACCACCCACCGTTCCCGCCGTGCTGTGATCGACGCGACGGCACCGCGCACCGGCTCGCGCGCAGCGTCCCGGGGGCCGGCTCGAGGCCGTCGGCGAGCGCGCGCCTGGGACGGTGCGAACCGTGCGGTCCTACGAGTGGCATCGCGGGTGCGGGACGGCTTCGAGGAGGCCGCCCGCCGTCCGGACCGCGGCGACATCTCCACCACGACCGTCATCATCTGGGTGGCCGCGGTCACCGGGGCCGTTCTGATCGCCGGAACCATCGCCGTCGTGATCGGCAAGTACAACGGCCTGCTCGGCAACCTGTGATGCAGCCTCCCCAGCGGCTGGCTGCCTGGTGGCACGGGCGAAGATGGCACGACGACCGTGGGGACACCAGCATCCAGATGGCGATCATTTTCCCGTTCGTGCTGCTCGCCACGGTCGCCGTCATCCAGGCGTCCATGTGGTACTACGCCCGGCAGATCGCCCTGACCGCTGCCCGCGAGGGTGTCAGTGCCGCCCGCGCCTACCAGGCCGGTCCGGCTGACGGTGCGGCCCAGGCACGCAACGTCCTGGGCCGCACCGCCGGTGACAGCCTGAACGGCTACAGCGTCGCCGCCAGCAGCAGCGGTGAGCGGGTGCGGATCCAGGTGTCGGGCACGGCCCTGTCGATGATCCCGGGTGTTCCGGGCCTGAAGGTCACGCAGTCCGCCTCCGGCCCGGTCGAACGCTGGACGGTCCCAGGAGAGTGAATCACGTGCAACCGATGGCCCGTTGGGCTCGCAGATTGCGCAGCGATGAGGGCAGTGCCGCCATCGAGGCGGCCATCCTCCTGCCCGCGTTGATCATGTTCCTGTGTATGGCGATCGCCGGCGGGCGGATCGTCACGTCCGGCGCGAAAATCGACTCCGCGGCCGAGGATGCCGCCCGTGAGGCGTCCATCCACCGCACGGCTGCGGTCGCCCAGAGCGCCGCCCGGTCAGCGGCCGCCGAGTCCCTGGACGACCAGGGCATCACATGCGCCTCAACCTCCGTCACGGTCAACACCGGCGGGCTGAGTGTGCCGGTCGGGCAAGTGGGCACGGTCACCGCCACAGTGACCTGCACGGTCAACCTTTCCGACCTGCTGCTTCCCGGCGTGCCGGGGGCCAAGACGATGACGTCGACGGCGACCTCGGTCGTGGACCAGTACCGGCAGCGGGGTGAGTGATGATCACCCGCCAGCTGAGCCGGCCGCGAGGCCGATGGAATGACCGCGGCGGTGTCACGGTGTTCGTGGCCGCGTGCGTCATCGCCCTGATCGGCATCATCGGCGTCGCCGTCGACGGCGGCAGCAAAATGCGGGCCACCGAACGCGCCGACTACATCGCCGGCGAAGCCGCGCGCGCAGGTGGACAGGCCATCGACCCCGCCGACGCCATCACCGGAAAGGCCGTGACCGTGGATCCGCAGGCGGCGACCGCGGCAGCCCAGGCCTACCTCGGCTCCGCCGGCGCCACCGGCACGATCACCGTGTCCGGCGACGGCAAGACGCTCACCGTCACGGTCACCAGCACCTACGACACGAAATTCCTGTCGGCGGTGGGAATCGACTCGCTGGCGGTGACCGGCCACGGCACGGCCACGCTCCTGCACGGCGTCACGGCCCCCGACGAAGGAAACTGATGCGTACCACCCCCTCCCCCGCCGCAACGGCAGGCCGCACTCTGGCGCGGATCGGCAAGGCCGTGCTGAGCCTGCTGACCCTGACGGCCGCGGTCGCAGGGCTGCCTCTGCTGCTCGCGTGGGCCACCCCCGTCATCTGGGCCGCCACCCACGATGACGCCATGCACCTGCTGGACCGGCAGGACACCGGCGGCGTCTTCCTGCTGCTGCTCGTCGCCGTGGGCTGGATCGGGTGGGCCCAGTTCGCGTTCTGCACCGTCCGTGAGCTGGTCGCCCAAGTGCGGGGCCGCACCTGGCACGCCCCGCGCGGGATGGGCGCCTCCCAGCGCGCCGCAGCTCTTCTGATCGGCAGCATCATCGTTCTGCTGCCGACGAGTTCAGCCCTGGCCTCCGACGCCCAGGCCGCCCCCACCTCCACAGCAGCCCGCATCCCCGGACAGCCCCAGAGCGCCCACACCTCCGACGCCGACCCGGCAGCAACTGCCGCGGCGAACACACCCGTGTCAGGCAGCAGCATCTACACGGTGCGCGAGACACGGCCCGCCCAGAGCCTGTGGGGCATCGCCGAAAAGGAACTCGGCGACGGCGAGCGGTGGCGAGAGATCGCCGCCCTCAACGAGGGCGCCACCATGGCCGATGGAACGGTCTTCCACGCGAACAGCTTTCTCCAGCCCGGCTGGCAGTTGCAGATGCCCGAAAACGCCGCGTCCCCGACAGGCCTCCGCACTCAACTCGACGCCGGCCCTGCTGCGGCGGGCGAGAAGGGCGAGCACGTCGTCACGGTCCAGGCAGGCGACTACCTGTCGAAAATCGCCGAGGACGAGCTCGGCGACGGCGGCCAGTGGCCCGAGCTCTTCGAGGCGAGTAAGGACCGGCCGCAACCGCACGGCCTTCCCGAAATCACCAACCCGGACATGATTCACCCCGGTCAGCAGGTGACGATCCCCGCAGCCCGGCCCGACAAGCCCGCCCAGGACGATGACCAGGGTGACGCGCCGGACGGCACGGACACCACTGCCCCGCCCGCCCAGGACGGTGACAAGCACACGTCCGAAGGCCAGCCGGATGAGCCGGCACCCGCCCCCAGCCAGGCCACAACGCCAGCACCCTCCACGACAGCTCCCAGCACCCCGTCCACCTCCCCTGGCGAGCACCCCGAGCAGGAGCGCTCTTCTCCGCCCGCCGAAGGAGCCGCCACGCCCAAGCCCACCGTCACCACTGCGCCCTCAGCCGCCGCCCCGCCCGCGGCTACCCCCCATGCGTCTGACTCCGCCGCCCCCTCCCCCGCCGCGCCGACGCCCGCACAGCCGGTGCCAGCCCCCTCCGGCAGCGGTTCACTGAACCTGCGCATCGTGCTGGGCGCCGGCGCCCTGCTGGCCGCCGCCATCACCAGCGCTCTGGCCCTGCGCCGGACACTGCAACGCCGCCGCCGCAAGCCGGGCGAGACCATCGCCATCGTGCCGGAGACCTCCCCCGCTGAGGCCCAGCTGGCCCAGGCCGCCGAGCCCGCCGGTGCGGCCCGCCTTGATGTGGTGCTGCGGACCCTGGCCCACCACGTGGACCAGGACGAGGACACGGTGCTGCCACCGCTGCGTGCCGCCCGCATCGGGGCCCGCACGGTCGAGGTGCTGCCCGAAGACCTCGCCCAGGATCCGGTGACGCCCTTCGTCTCAGGGCAGGCCGGCTGGTGGTCCCTGCCGGCCGATGCGGTACTCCTCGACGAGCAGGCCGCCCGCGACGTGGCCGCCCCGTATCCGGGACTGGTCACCATCGGCACTACCGAAGCCGGCGACCTCCTGCTCATCAACCTCGCACAGCTGCCGGCGCTGCTGCTCGACGGCAACCCGGTCCACATCACCGAAGTGTGCACCTCGCTCGCCCTGGAACTGGGCATGAGCCCCTGGGCCGAGGCCGTCGAGGTCATCACCGTCGGCTTCGGCGAGGACCTGCCGCACCTGCTGCCCACCGCGCGGATCGCCCACATGCGCCAGGCCACCCACGCACTCCGCGATCTGAGTGAACGCCTGCTGGAGGCACATCAGATGCCCGAAACCCAGCACCAGCCCTACCTGATGCTGTGCGCGTCCGCTCTCGACCCGGACACGGCGTGGCAGCTCGCCGATCTCATCGACCGGGCCCAGTCCGTGCCCGTCACCCTGATCGCCCCGGCGAGCAGCGCGGCACCTCACTTCCCCGAAGCGGAGATCCTCAACGCCTCGCTCAGCGAGCCACAGACCATCGACCACGTCGGCGCCGACGTCACGGTGCAGCGCCTGGAGCACGCCGCCTACGTACAGATCACCACCGCCCTGCAGGTGTCCGGCCAGCAGGCCGACCCAGCTGAAGGGCCATGGCAGGACGTCCCGGACGAGCTCGACAACCTGGAGCAGCCAGGGAAGGCAGAGCCGCACAAGCCAGCTGTACCTGCCATCTCCGTTGCCTCCTCACCGGCACAGACAGCGGGTGCGGAGGGCACGGTCTACTCCGCGCTGCTGGCTGCCAGCGCCGATCCATCCGGTGCGCGCCTGCTGACCTCCGCCACGGCATCGCCGGCATCGAGCGATCCTGCCGAGGAAGCGAGCGCGGACACGGACACAGCCGTGCCCTCCGCTCCGGCCTCCGGGGGCGAGACAGGCGCCCCTGCTCCTGCCTCAGGCGCGGAGACTGCTGAAACCCTCCTCCCGGAGAGCACGCCGAAGTTGCCGGCCGAGCCGGAGGACGAAGGAAGTGAAGCGCGAGACCTGCACGTTCCCGAGATCCGGGTGCTAGGGCCGGTTGAGGTGACCGGCATCGACAGCACCGGCCACGGCCCGCGGATGGCGCAACTGGCCGCCCTGCTGTTCTTCCGGCCCGGGCGGAGCGCGGATGCTCTGTGCTCCGACATGGATCCCGTCAGCCCGTGGTCGACGAGCACCCTCAACGCACGCCTGCAGGGCCTGCGCAGTTCCCTGGGCAGCGACTCGTCCGGCAATCTCTACGTGCCGCGCCGCAAGTCGGGCGAGGACCCGTACCGGCTCGCACCCGGCATCCGCTGCGACTGGTCACGCTTCCTGCAGCTGGCCGAACGGGCACTGCCGCTGGGCCCGACCGGCCTGGAGGACCTGGAAAAAGCGCTGACCCTGGTACGGGGCAAGCCGTTCGGCGGCCGCCCGCTGCCCTGGGCCGAGCCCTTCCAACAGGAAATGATCACTCGGATCATCGACGTCGCACACACAGTGGCCACCTACCGCATCCCCCAAGGCCCGCACCACGACCTGAGCGCCGCACACCGGGCCGTCTCGACCGGACTCGACGTCGACGACACCGCAGAACTGCTGTACCGGGACTGGATGAGGCTGGAGGCTGCGCGCGGCAACCGGTCCGGGCTGCACACCGCCATCACCCGCGTACAGCAGGTCAACCGGGTTCTGGACTGCTCTCTCGAGACGGAGACCACGCAACTCATCCACGAGCTCCTCAACGGCTCGGCCAAGGCGGTGCGCAGGGTTCCGTAGAGCCCCCACGGCGACGGGCCGCCGGGGGCGCTACGGAGCGCGGCCGACGTCCCGGGCCGCGTAGGAAAGCAGTTCGCTGAGGGCCGCGTCATTGGATGCCGGCGGCCGGGTGCGCCACTCCCCCAGTGTGTCCCGGACCGTCTGGGCAACCGAGTGCGCATGCTCGGCCAGATCGTCGCCCAGGGCAGCCAGCTCGCCGTCCTGTGCGCGGCCGGTGACGACGACGGGCCCATGGATCGGGTACAGGATGATGCCCCGCCAGGCGCTCGCCAGGGCCCATGCGGTGATGTTCTGACCGAGCCTTCTCGCGTGTCCTTCGCCATGGATGTGCAGAAGGGCTCGACGGTGGTACAGGCCCTGATCGACGGTGCCGGTCGTCCCGAGGTGGTTCCGGATCGCGGCGTGCGCACCGGGATCGGGCAGGTCGATGTCCGTGACGGTGGTGTCTGGATCAATGCGCAGGGCGCGCATGGTTGCTCCTCTCTCGGTGCGCGTGCGCAGTGCGCAGACTGCGGACGGCACCGGCTGCGCAATGATCACCTCGGCTGCGCAATCATGGTCTGAGCTGCGGTTTCTACCGATTGCGCAGTCGTGGGTGCTGACCGAAATACGGGTGCGCAGCGGTGTACCGGCGAGGTCTTTCACTGCTGCTGCGCGTGGTGGCGGGTGAGTGCCTGCCAGCGCCGCTCGAAGTCGACGGCCTGCTCGGCGATGTAGTCCGTGGTGAGAGGCCTGTTGTGCTGCGCAGTGATCCCTCGGGCTGCGCACTCCTGCGCAATCGCATCGAGCGACGGGGCTGCATTGCGCACCCTGTGTTCCACCCAGACGCTGTAGACGCGGAAGGGCAGAAGGTAGCGGCGCAGGGTGCTCGGACTCACCGGCTTACCGCCGCGGCCGGTCATGCCCTTGGTGCTGGCGAGGTAGCCGGAGAGCTGCTCGGCTCTGGGTTCCTCGCCGTGCTCGGTCTGGTATTCCGTCCAGGCAACGTAGTAGCGGTCAACAGTGGTGAGCTCCGCGGGCTCCGAGGCTTCGTCGCCCTCCCCCGGCGGATCCGTAAGGGCGGCGCTCACTCTGGGGCCGCGCTTGTCCTTGGCGGGGTGAGCACCCGACCCGGCCGGTTCTGCAGGCTCCTCATCATCGCCTGCGAGGAGATCGTCTTCGGGCACCCGCGCGGCAGTCTCAGTGGCGTCCTCGGGCGGCGCCGTCTCGTCGAACTCGCGCTGCTGGAAAGCCGCGACGAACTCCTCCAGGTCTTCGCCCGAGATGGGCTGCCCGTTTCCGCCGGTGATCTGGTCACGGGCGTAGACGTACTGGGCGAGGATGGTGGCATCGGGATAGGTTCCGTACTCCTGCGCGTACGTGAGCCAGGCGTTGTAGAAGTAGTCACCCCACCCGTCGTCGGTGGCGTCCTCATCGTGACGGACCTGGGGGTCGTTTCCGTTCCCAGCTGAAGCCGTGTGCCGCTGCTTGAGGAGCTGCAGCAACGGCGCGAGTTGCTCATCCGACAGCGGTGCGCCGGCCGCGGTGGCAATGCCGTACTGGTCTTGGAGCCAAATGGCGAACTGCGCGCTGGTGGGCTCGACTCCGAAGGCCGCGATCCAGTTTCGGTAGGCGCCAGCGAGGTGCTGGGTGTTCCCTTCGTCACCGAGGCCGTGCGGCTGCTCCGCATGGGCAGCCTGTGCGGGCTGCACTCGAGGCCCGGTGGCGCCCACCGGGTCCAGTTCCTCCTCCAGATCGACAGCAACCTCGAGTTCGGGGCTTGGCCGCTGTCCCGGAAAGAGAGCGACGACGGACGGGTTAGCGCGAGGTGTAGATGCCACTATCCAGCCCCAACCATGGTGGAACAGGGCTCTGAGCTGCGGTTGCTTAATTGGAATTATGGCCACGGCGCCCAGGTTAGAAGCAATCTTGATTGCGGCCCGCGATAAAGGAATCGGGACTAGCCAGAGCCGGGGGCACGGAACGCCTCCGAAGTGCGGCATGGAGTAGCACTCGTGATGGTATTGTTCCCAATACTTCCTCGGCTGCCGTGGTGGACGCCAGCTGGTTCCATCCAGCGAGAGGAGGTAGGTGTGAGCATCGGCAATAGTTCCCAGGATGGGGATAAGGAGCCGGTGTGGGCGAAGCTGCTTCGTCGGGCCACTGACGTGGTCCGGCTGGTGGGGGCCGTGCTGCAGGCCGTTTGGTACGGCTTGAAGCTCTGGTGACCTGCATGTAGTTGCAGATAAGGGCCCTACCCTCTCGCGAAGGGCGGGCCCGTCTGCAGTCCGACACCGTTGTGGTACCTGCGCCCCGTGTTGTGCTTGGGAGAGCCTCGCGGGGCGTAGCCATGTGGACTGTTGGCAACCAACTCAGTGGTTGTGCAGCCACGATACCACGACTGACAAATATTCGGTGAAGGCTCCCGAATTTAGGATCACGCCACAAATTCCCGCCATCCCGGAAGACTTTCCGCACCTATCAATTCTTTCTGAAGGTCAACAACTTTCCACCTGAGAAGAAGTTACTCACATTCTCGTGGCAACTTCCTACGTCACCATTCCCGGTTGCCGAACATGAATCAGTGGAAGTTTTCGGCAACAGAAATCTTCAGTCGGCGTCTTCTCCAGCAACCTCTCGGATAACGGGCCAGGGCGTCGAAGCGTCGAGACGGGGGCGTCGTTACGGGGCCGTCTCGACGGGGCGTCGCCCAACGCGGCCCATCGGCCGTACAACGGCGACGACGCGGGTCAACGCATCGTGTTGTTGGGCGTTTGGTCGGTCAACACGGGGGAGTGACCGCGAGGCGGTAAGCGTTCCGACGACGCGTGTACGTCTCGTGGACGACGCTCGTCGCTCGTGTGCGGGCTGGAGACGACGCTGGTCAGAGCGTTGGAACGGGCGATCAACCGATGCGTACGCCGGTCAATTGACCGCGGGTTGACTGTTCGTTCCAGCGGCATGTGTACGGCTCGTGGACGACGCCCCGTCGTCGGTGTACGGGCGGTGACGACGCTGGTCAGCCGTTGGAACGGACGGCACACAACAGGAGGCAAACGCCCCGTTGTTGGGTGGCCCAACGGGGTGTTTGTCTGGGGCGTTGGGGTGGCTGGCCCGTTATCCGAGAGGTTGCCGACCAGCGGACTTGGGGCGGCCGGCCGGGTGACGTGGCGTCACCTGCGGCCCTCGGGATCGCTCTAAGGGGCTCTGCGCGTGCAGCTCTGCGGTACGCCTTTAGGTGCTCGTGGGCGATGCGTTTTCGTGTGCATGCGTGCACACGAAAGGGATGCACATGGATTCGTTCTTGGAGGACTGGGGTTACCTCGCCCGCTGTTCTTTATCGGGACCCAAATGGTCGTTGCGCGCGACTGCTGACAGTCCAGTGGGCCGCTTTGGGTTGTGGTCTCGGGCCTCTGACCTGCAGCCCCACCCTGACGCATCTATAGATGCGTACGGTGACGGCATGCCCTCTGCCGCGCCGCCTCCACCGATCCTGGTCACGCTGCCGGACGGCCAGGAGTTCTCTGGGGAAGTGAGGCTGTCGTGGTGGTGTGCACTTCGGGTTTGTGCAGTTCAGCCGGTCGTGGTCGAACTCTAGCTAGTGCAACAGCTGTAGTGCTATCGCTAGTTGGAGTGTCTCTGATGGCAAGTGAGTGATTTGGCGACGCTAGTGGGGCTCTGATTCACCCGCAGGCCGGCCGCGGCCGGCCGGGTCTCTGCCGCCGCGATGATCGCCTGGTCGATGCCGAGTCGAGGCGTTGCGCTGCCGTACCAGCGACGCCAGCGGGTCGCGTACCGGAGGTCCGTCCCTCACGGCGACCATGTGTCCCGGGTTTGGTCAGACGGCGGCTCCGACGTCGTGGTCTGGATGATGGTGAAGCTCGTGGACCCCCGAGATATATTTCGCTTGTTATATAACAGCGTGTGGCGGTCGCGTCGGGCGATGGCCGGATCGGAAGGGCGGGGATTCTCGGTGCCGCGGTATGTGGATCCGGAGGAACGGGTGCGCGACATCGTCGCGGCCTCCTTGCAGGCCCTCAGCGAGGGAGGACTCGCTGAGCTGACGCTCAGGAAGATCGCGCAGCGGATGGGCGGGTCCATCACGCTGATCACGCACTACTTCGCCAACCGTGAGGCCCTGCTCGACGCGGTACTGAAGTACACGCTGGCCGACGCGGACTCCATCCACGAGGAACTGGACCGGATCGAGGACCCGTGGGAGCGGCTGCGGGTCGCCCTGGAGTGGTTCCTCCCGGATACCGAGGAGGCGCTGACGCAGGAGCGTGCCCGGGTGGCGCTGCTGACGCACCAGGGCGCTGAACCCGTGATCCGGCAGCACCTGGAGCGCATGGAGCCGGCGATGCGGTCGGTGCTGAGGCGGGCCCTCGATGCGCTGGTACCGGCCGGTGAACTGGACGGCACGGTCGACATGGTCCGGGTCTGGGTGTCCGGCATAGCGCTGTCCGTGGTCGAGCACCCGGAGATCTGGACGCCCGAGCGCCAGCACGCCGCGCTGAAGCGCTTCCTCACGGTGCTGTCGTCCGCACCGCTCCCTGCCGGCTGAGCGGAGGGAATGAGCGGCCGGACCGGCCGGCGTCCGGTCGGTCCGCTGCTCTGCCTCAGGAGGCACGCAGGTCCACGATGCGGTCACTGGGCGGTTCGGCACGGAGCTCCGCCTTGGCGATCTTGCCGCTGGAGGTGTGCGGCAGGTGGTCGCGGAACTCGACATAGCGGGGCACCTTGAAGCGGGCGAGCCCCTGAAGGCACCAGGCCTCGATCTCCTGGGCGGTCAGGGTCGCCCCCGGCTTGAGCACGACGACCGCCTTGACCTCCTCGTCGCGCTGCGGGTCGGGGACCGGTATGACGCCGACCTCGGCCACCTCGGGCAGGGCCATGATCTGCAGTTCGACCTCGGCGGCGGCGATGTTCTCCCCGCTGCGGCGGATCATGTCGCGGGAGCGGCCTTCGTAGTAGTGCTGTCCGTCGGCGTCCTTGCGGACGATGTCGCCGGTGCGGAACCAGCCGCCGGGCAGGAAGAGTTCGGCGTTGGTCTCCGGGCGGTTGTGGTAGCCGAGCATCATGCCGGGGCCCCGGAAGCACAGTTCGCCGGGGCGGCCGGGCTCGACCTCGTCGCCGTTGCGGTCGATGATCTTCGTTTCGCGCTGGGGGAAGCACCAGCCCATGGAGCCGGTGCCGACGGTGTCGGTGCGTTCGTACGGGACGTAGGTGCCGTTGCCGACCTCCGTGCTGCCGTACACCTCGCGCGCCCGCAGGCCGAAGCGCCGTTCCAGCGGCTCGTGCAGGGTGGGCGGCAGAGCGGACACCGGTGCCTTCTTCAGGGCCAGTTGACGGTCGGCCTCGCTCTCTGGGAAGTCGAGCATGCCCTCGTCGATCCACGCCATGTCGATCTGGTGGTCGACGAGCCAGTTCATGAACTTGCGCCGGCTCAGCCCCGGCGTGACGTACAGGCCCCCACCGTTGCTGAGCGCCATCATCAGGTAGGCCTGGTTCTGCATGTAGTAGAAGGGGTGGTCCGCGAGGATCCGCTGTGCGTCGCCGATCGCCGCGGCGTAGACGCCGATGTGGACCCAGTAGGTGTGGGTGAGCAGGCATCCCTTGGGCAGTCCGGTGGTGCCGGAGGTGAACTGGATGTTGACCACGTCCCCGGGATCGGGTCGGTGGGTACGCGGCGTCGGAGCCTGCGAGGTCAGGGAGGTGAAGTCCTGCGTACCGGCGACGGGTTCGCCCACGGCGACAATCCGTTCGGCGGGTACCGGGCCGACGCGGCCCTCGGCCAAGTTGCCGGTCACGACCCCGGCACCGGCCACGAGCCAGCGCCCGCCCGCGTCGCTCAGCACGAAGTCGATCTCCCGGGGCGTGTACTTGGGGTTCATCGGCACGGCGACCGCGCCCGCCTCGATGACCGCGAGCCAGGCCAGCGGGAACTCCACCTGGTTGCCCAGCATGATGCCGACCTTGTCACCGGGCGTCACGCCGAGACGTTCGAGGCCGGTGCGCACCCGGCTGATCCGCTCGCGCAGTTCCGCCCACGTCAGCGTGGGGCCTCCGCCCTCGATGTGCGTGAGTGCGAGGTTGTCTGGCCATTGCTCCGCGGCGTAGTCCAGTGCTTCAGGGATGGTCTTGTCGAGCAGATGCTGCTGGTGTGCGGTGAGTTCCATGTTCAATGCCTTTCTACGGCGGTCAGAAGGTGGACCAAAGGGCGCGCAGTGTCGCGACGAATCCGGGCCGCTCCCGGCCCCTGACCTCGGCGCGCAGGTCGGTGACAAGGAGGTGGCCCTGGTCTCCGCGGTCGATGACCTCGCGGACGTGGCCGTGCACGCGGAAGGGGTCGGTGGTGCGGACCACGGAGACGAAGCGCACGTTGTCGAGGCCGTAGTTCCAGGCGATCCACGGGCCCTCGCACCACAGGGAGTGGTTGCACAGCACGTCGAGCAGGCTGAGCAGGTGGAAGCCCTCCACCAGGTCCTCGCCGTATCCGTCCTCGCCGCCATAGGTGTGCGGGTACTCGTCGTGGTACGACGCCTTCTCGAAGTCCTTCGTGCGGTCGTCGTCGACGACGAACCAGGGCGTGATGAACGTCCCGCCCAGCAGGGCCGGTGCCTGGGAGGGGTGGGGGGCGGTCAGGGTGGTGGCTCCCTCGGTGGAGAGGATGCCCATGATCGGCTCCTTTGTGTATCGACTGCTTTATTACGAGGGTGTGGGTCCGCCCGGGCATCGGCGGGCGGCGTGCTCAGGCGGAGCGTCGCCGGGGTTGCCAGCCGGGCCTGGGTACCGCGTCCAGCAGTGCCTGGGTGTAGGGGTCTTGGGGGTGGTTGAGTACTTCGGCGGTACGGCCCTGTTCGACGACGCGGCCGTGCCGCATGACCAGGCAGTGGTCGGTCACCTGCCGTACCACCGCCAGGTCGTGGGAGACGAACAAGAAAGCCACCGTGGTGCGTTCGCGGATGTCGCAGAGCAGGTTCAGCACCTGCGCCTGCACGCTGACATCGAGTGCGGCGACGGCTTCGTCGAGGATCAGGATCTCCGGTTGCAGGGCCAACGCCCGGGCGATCGCCACACGTTGCCGCTGCCCGCCGGACAGGTCGCGCGGGAGTCGCGCTGCATGCTGCTCGTCGAGGCCGACTTCGGCCAGCAGGCCCACCGCCCGTTCCCGGGCGGCGGTGCGCCCGAGCCCGATGCGCACGCGCAGGAGTTCGGTCAGGCCCGCGCCGATGCGCTGGCGGGGATCCAGGGAGGCGAAGGGGTCCTGGAACACCATCTGCACGGGGCGTACGGCCTTTCCGCGGCTGCCGGTGACGGTGACCGTCCCCGCGGTGGCCGCGTCCAGGCCGGCAACGATGCGCGCGGTCGTGGATTTGCCGGAGCCGGACTCGCCCACGACGGCCAGCGAGCCACCGCGTTCCAGGGTGAAGCTGACGTCGTCGACGGCGACGACCGCCTTGCCGTCCCGGGACCGGGCGGGAAACTCTTTGCGCAGACCCTCCACGACGAGGGCGGGAGGCGTGACGGTCCTGGTCATGAGCGCACCGCCTGGGGGAGCTCGGCGCCGATCTGTTCCACTCGATGACAGGCGACCAACCGGTCCTCCACAGTGCGCAGTTGAGGCCGGTCCGTCCGGCATTCCTCGGTGGCGAAGCGACATCGCGCGGCGAACGCGCAGCCCGGGCCCACCTCGTACGCCGAGACCGGACGGCCGGGGATCGGTTGCAGCCGCGTCACGGCCGTGGCGCTGGGCCGGCAGGCGAGCAGTCCGGCCGTGTAGGGATGCAGCGGACGGGAGTGGACCTCCGCGGTGGCCCCCCGTTCGACGATCGTGCCCGCGTACATCACGGCCAGGGAGTCGGTCACGGCGGCGGCCAGGTCCAGGTCGTGGGAGATGAACAGCAGACCGAGGTTCTGCTCCCGGATCTGCTCCTGGAGGATCGCCATCACCTCCGACTGCACGGTCACGTCCAGGGCCGTGGTGGGCTCGTCCGCGAAGACCAGCTTGGGGGCGGGCAGCAGCGCTGCGACGATCATCATGCGTTGCAGCAGTCCGCCGGAGAGCTGGTGCGGGTACTGGGTCAGACGGTGCTCGGGGTCGGTGATGCCGACGCTCGCCATGAGTGCGCAGGCGCGGTCACGGGCGTCGCGCGGGGCGAGGAGCTTGGCCGCCACGACCCCCTCGACCAGGAAGTCGCCCACCGTGCGCAGCGGGTTGGTGTGGGCGCGTGGATCCTGGTGGATCAGCGCGACGTCCTTGGACCGGTAGGCGGCGAGCTCGCGGCGGGAGAACCCGAGCACCGAACGCCCCTCGAAGTCGATCCGCCCGGACGTTACGGCATGCCGGGGCAGCAGCCGCATGGCGGACTTGACCAGCATCGACTTGCCCGAGCCTGATTCGCCGACCAGGCCCACGGTCTCGCCGGCCTTGACGGTCAGGTCCACGTCGCGGACCAGCGTGCGCCGGTCGCGGCGGCCCCCGGCCGTGATGCCGACGCCCCGCAGTTCCAGCAGTGGAGCGGTGTTCATCGGCTCCTTGTGGACCACGGTGTTCATCGCTTCCCTCCGAACCGCTGGGTGAGGCGTTCGCCCAGCACGTTGAACGCCACCACGGTGATCACGATGCACAGGCCCGCCGCCAGGCTCTGCTGCACGGCGCCGTCCAGCACCTCGGACCGGCCGTCGGCCACCATCAGCCCCCACTCCGCCTCGGGCGGCTGGATGCCGAGCCCCAGGAACGACACCGCGCCGAAGTCCACGAGGGCCGACCCGAAGCCGATGGTTGCCTGCGCCAGCACGATCGGCGTCACATTGGGCAGCAGATGCCGTGCGCAGATCCGCCAGGTCGACAGTCCGGCCAGTGCCAGGGCTTCGATGTACGGCAGTTGGCGCTGCCGTACCGCGACACTGCGCACCACCCGGGCTACATAGGGCGTGTAGACGAGTGTCAGGGCCAGGACCGGAGCCCAGAAGCCGGAGCCGAAGACGGCCGCGGCGACGACGGCCACCAGCACGCCGGGAATCGCGAACAACAGGGTCAGCGCCCGGTTCAGCAGCCGGTCGATCCAGCCGCCGTACCAGGCGGCCGCAAGCGCCAGCAGCGTGCCGAGGCCGGCACTGCCCAGCACGATGATCCCCGGGCCCGCGAAGCTCAGCCGGGCGCCGGTCAGGGCCCGGGAGAAGATGTCACGGCCGAGTGAGTCGGTGCCGAACGGGTGTGCGCCGCTGGGGCCTTGGCTCGCGGCGAGGATGTCGGTGGCGGCCGGGTCGTAGGGAGCGATCCAGGGGCCGATCACCGCCAGGACCACCAAGCCGACGGCCAGTGCCGCCGAGATCAGGAGCAGCGGATCGCCGTAGCGCCTGGGCTCCGTGCTGCGCAGGCGGAGAGGGGCTGTGAGTGTCGCCATGGGGTCAGCGTCCTTTCCGCAGGCGGGGGTCGAGGAGGTGCTGACCGGCGTCCAGCAGCGTGGTGACGACGACGAAGACCGTGACGATCAGCGCGCTCACCGCGGTCACCACGGGATAGTCCTTGGCGGAGACGCTCTTGATCAGCAGCGAGCCGATGCCGTCGATACCGAAGGCGGGCTCCACCACCACCGAGCCGGCCACCAGTCCGGCCACGGTCAGGCCGGAAGCGGTCAGGATCGGCAGGGCCGCGTTGCGCAAGATGTGCCGCCGGAAGAGCCAGGCGCGGGGCAGTCCCCGGCCCCGGCCGGTCAGCACATGCTCACCCTCCGCCTCCTCACCGATCGCGCTGGAGGTCAACTGGGCCAGGTAGGCGGCGTATCCGATGGACAGGGCGACCGCCGGGAGTGTGAGGTGCCAGAGCCGGTCGGTGAAGCCGCTGCCCGCGCCGCTGGTGGGGAACCAGCCGAGGTTCACCGCGAAGACCCCGATCAGGATGGTCGTGGCGACGAAGGCGGGCACCGCGATGCCCAGCCCGGTCAGGGCGTTGACCAGCGGGCGCCACCGCGGGCTCGTCCCGCCGATGCCCCCGAGGAACAGGCCCGCGAGCAGGATGAGGACCGCGGACATGCCCACCAGCAGGAACGTGGTGAGCAGGCGGGGCGCCAGCAGGTCGGAGACCGGCTGCCGGTACGTCAGTGACGTGCCGAGGTCTCCGTGCAGGGCGCCGGTCAGCCAGTGCCAGTAGCGCACCGGCAGCGGGTCGTCCAGACCGAGCCTGCTCCGCATCGCGGCGCGCGCGGCGTCCGAGGCATGCGGGCCCAGCAGTTGGGCCACCGGGTCGCCGGGAGCCAGGGCCAGGAGGGCGAACAGGAGGAAGGAGGCGCAGACGATCGTGGCGAGGGGCCCCGCCACGTAGGTCATCGTCACGGCCAGGCCCGGGACACGGACCTTGGCCCGGCCACCGGCCGCGGATGTGGAGGTGGACACGGACATGTCGTCGCTCCTACTTCTTCGCAGCGCCGACGTAGGCCATCTGCGGCATGGACCAGTAGGCGAACGAGGTGATCGCCCCGGTGAGCCGGTCGTTGAGGAAGGTCGTGGTGTTCGTCGAGACAAGCGGGATCACCGTGTTCGCCTTCTCGTACACCGCCTGCATCTCGACGATCGTCTTGGCTCGGCTCGCTCCGTCGAAGGTGCTGCGTGCCGTGTCGAAGAGCTTGGTGACCTTCGGGTCGTCGTAGTCGACGTAGTTGTAGGTCTGCTGGGGCAGATACAGGAAGCCGATGGTCTCCAGCGGGTCAGGGGCGGCGCTGAAGTTGGACGACAGGTACAGATCGACGCCCTTGCGCTTGGTGGCGTCGTAGCCGGCCTGTGCGTAGACCAGCGGCTGCATGCTCTGGATCTTGATGGTGAGGCCGGCTTCGCGGCCCTGCTGCTGCAGCAGCTGTGCGATGCGTGACTGCGCGTCGTCGCCGGCGGCGATCGCCAGGACAATCTCCTGGCCCTTGTAGGAGGAGGCCTTGACCAGCTTCTTCGCCGCGTCCATGTCGAAGGAGCGCGAGGTCTCGAAGGACTTGTACGCCTTCTCGTACTCCGCGCGCTGGGCGGTCGGCCAGGCTGCGGGGGCGATCATGGTGTACATGGGGGTGGCGGCCCCGTGGTACAGCGCCCTCGCGAGGCCCTGGCGGTCGATCATTCGCTGGAGGGCGGCGCGCAGGTCGGCGTCGGCCATCACGCCGTCCGGGCGGCTGACGTAGATGTTCATCGACTGGGAGGACAGGCCGAAAACCAGCCGGCCCTTCTTGGACTTCTGCAGGGCCGGCACCGAGGAGGCGGACAACTCGTACGCGCCGTCGATCTCGCCGGCGCTGAGCGACTGGGCGAGGGCGGTGGCGTCGGTGACGAAAGTGAACTTCACCGACTTGGCGAAGGGGCGCCGGTCGGGGTTCCAGTAGGCGTCGTTGCGGCTCATCGTGATGCTGTCGCCGCTGGTCCACTTGTCGAGTTTGAACGGCCCGCTGCACATCAGGCCGCCGGCCGGGGTACCGAGCTTGGCACCGGCCTTCTCGGCGAACGTCTTCTTCAGCACCACGACGTTGGCCAGTTCGCTGGTGAACATCTCGTCCGGCCGTTTGAACGCGACGGTCACCTTGTCGGCGGCGGTCGCCTTGATCGAGTCGACGTTGGCGAAGAGAAAACTGGTGACCTTCGACGGATCGGCCGACCACCGCAGGCTGTAGGCGACGTCCTCCGCGGTGACCGTGGACCCGTCCCAGAACTTGGTGTTCCGGTGGATCGTGAGCACGAGCTTTGTCGGCGTCTCCTGCCGGACACTGGCCAGATTGGGCTTGAGGTTGAAGTTCGCGTCCAGAGTGAGCAAGGAGTCGCAGAGGTTGCGGACCACCTGACCGCTCTGTGTGGTCACCGCGTTGGCCGGGTCCAGCGTGTCCGGCTCGCCACCTGTGAGGTTCCAGGTGATCCGGTCCACGTCCCCCTTCGCCGGCGGAAGCGAGGCGACCAGGTCGTCGGCGGATACCGGCTTCTGCCCGCCCGACGTGGCGCCGGAACACGCCGTCAGCGTGGCCGCGGCCAGTATGAGGCTGAGCACCGCGGTTCTCTGGATGTGTCGTGTAGCCATCGGGTCGCCCCTTCGTCGCAGCCTGTGGCCGCTTTCGAGCCAGTTGACGGCGAATGTATAGCGAGTGATGTACAACAGGCAATGCGCAATCTCCGGGTTTTCCCGCTCGTAACTTTCGCCAGAGACGACCCTTGACGCCGACGCGGCCGGGCGTTCATATATCAACCGTTGCACAACGTTCTTGAGGAGGCGCATCATGGTGGACGACCGGATTCTGTGGCTCAGCGCCGATGAGCTCGGCCGGCTTTATCGCAGCCGGGACGTCTCACCGGTCGAGGCGGTGGACGCAGCGCTGGCACGCATCGAGCAGGTGGACGGTGTCCTGAACACGATGGTCACGGTCACCGCGGACACCGCCCGTGAGCAGGCCCGGGAGGCCGAGAGGCGCTTCGCGGCGCGCGACGACCTGCCACCGCTGTACGGGGTGCCGATCACCGTCAAGGACCTGACCGACACCGCCGGGGTGCGCACGACCTACGGGTGCGTGGCCTACCGCGATCACGTGCCGTCGGAGGATGCGCTGGCCTGGGCCAGGCTCAAGGCGGCCGGGACCATCCTGCTGGGGAAGACGACCACGCCCGAGTTCGGACTGCTGGGCGTCACGGAAAGCAAGCTCACCGGCACGACCGGCACCCCGTGGGACCCCGCTCGCGCGGCCGGCGGGTCCAGCGGCGGGGCCGCGGCCGCCACCGTGGCCGGAATCGGCCCCCTGGCCTGGGGCTCCGACGGCGGAGGGTCCATCCGCGTCCCGGCCTCACTGTGCGGAGCAGTGGGCATCAAGCCGTCCGTCGGACGAATTCCGCACGCGGGCAACACCGACCCGGACACGACGGAGGGGCCGCTCACCCGCCGGGTGGTGGACGCGGCCCTCTTGCTCGACGCCACCGTGGGTCCGCATCCGCGTGACCGCTTCGCCCTCCCGGCCACCGGTGAGTGTTACGCCGAGGTGGCGAGGGCGGAGGGTGACCTCACGGGTGTCCGGGTGGCGGCGAGTGTCGACTTCGGGCTGGGGCCGGTCGACCCGGAGACCCGCAAGGTCTTCACCGCCGCGCTGGACGATCTGCGGGCCGCCGGTGCGGTGGTGGAGGAAACGGCGATCGAACTCCCGGACCCTCTTGAGTACTTCATCGACTACTGGGGTCCGGAGTACGTCATGGTGGCCGACGAGATGCGTGCGCAGGGCCTGGAAATCTGGCCGCTGATCGAGGACATCGTCGCCCGCGCCAGGTCCCTCCCAGCCGCCCGGGTCAGCTCCGCGCTGCGGGAGACCAAGACCCGCATCTATGAGGCCTATGCCGGCGTCTTCGAGCATGCCGACGTGCTGGTCTGCCCCACAACGCCGGTCCCCGCCTTCCCGCACGTCGGAGACACCGGGGGCCCCGCGCGGGTGGACGGGCACGATGTCCCTCACCCAGGGATCAATCTTCACCGCATGACCGAGTCGCCGAGTCACGCCGGACTGCCCGCCATGTCGCTGCCCTGCGGATTCACCGCTGAAGGATTGCCCGTCGGCCTCCAGATCGTCGCCCCGCTCTACGCCGACGCGCGAATGGTGTCGGTCGCGGCGCGCTATGAAAGGGCAACGGACTGGTGGAAGCGTCATCCGGAGCTGTGACGGTGCTCGGCTTCCGCACCGGTCCGTGAGGTCAGCAGCCTCCTCCTGTTTCCGTCGGGCACGCTTCGAGGTCAGAGCGCCTTGACTGCGCCGTCGTCGATGACGTAGTCGGCGCCGGTGATGTTTGCGGTCACGTCGGAGAATTGACGGACCGCGCCACGGTCGCACGCATCCCCGGACTGCCGCCCTGGCAGTCTTGCCTATCGGTCCGCGGTTCCTTTCTGGTTCAGGGCCCGGGTCAGTTCGCGGTTGGCCGCGCGGGCAGCCTCCAACTCCGCGTCTCTTTCCTCCAGGCGTGCCAACAGCTCGGTGTTCTCTTGCTCCAGTCGGGCAACCTGACGCTGAAGCTCTTCCTGGTCGGCGGGGGCACCGAGTCCCGATTCCCGCCACGCCTGCTCACCCATCAGCTCGGAGAGCCGGCGCTCCAGACGCCGGGTCTGGGCGGTGAGCCGGGTGTTGCGGGCGTGCGCGTTGGCGAGGTCAGCTTGGAGCGAGGCCAGGCTGACCGGGGGCCCGGCCGCGGGGTCCGATGCGGACGGCTGGAGTTCGGCGGCGTGGATTAGGGCGAGCAGGTCGCGGTGGCGGTAGAGGAAGGTTCGGTCGACGCCGGCCTGCCGGGCGATGCCGCTCACGCTGATCGCGGTGCCGTCCTGGGCGGCGTGCTGGATGGCGCTCTTCACGCGCTGTCGGCGGCGTTCGCCGTCCGCGCGGCGGCCGTCTGCCATGGCGGTGCTCATGCGGTCCTCGTGGTGTGGACGTCGGGCAGGGGCTGGCCGATGCGGGGCATGCCGAGCATCACGCTCCGGCTGCGGCGTACGACGGCGACGGCCTCGCCGATCTGGGCCTGTTCCTCGGTGGTGAGGTCACCGAGATCGGCTTTGACGCGCTCGATCAGCCGGCGCACCCGGCGGATCTCCTCCTGGGAGGGCATCGCCTCGCTGCGCGCCCAGTCGTCGGCGGCGAACGCCGACATCAGCCGCTCCCGGCTGCGCAGCAGGTCAGCCAGGTACGCCTGGAGGTCGGGCAGGTAGGACACATCGGTGCGGAAGTGGTCACAGCCCACGCAGCGGAAGCGGATAGGGCAGCTCTGTCCGCCGGCCGCGACGTTCGAGGGCTCCTGGCAGACACCGTAGGGAACGCTGACTTCCCCGATCGCCCGCCGTACGTGCTCGGAGTCCAGGAGCGACTGGGCCTTGCGCCACACGCGGGTGCCGCTGCGGTCGAACTGCAGGGCAACCACCCGGTCCACGGCGTCGCGCCGCCGTTCCTGGCTGACCCGGTAGTAGTTTTGGGTGGTTTTGAGATCGGAGTGGTCCATCAGCTCCTTGAGGAAGTCCGGGGCCACCCCGGCATCCGCGTGCCGCTGGGCGTAGCTGTGTCGGTAGGCGTACGGGAAGATCCGGCTCTTGTCGAAGGGCAGCATCCGGGTGACTGCCTGCCCGTTCTCCTCCACGGTCGTGGGGACCAGGAAGTCAGGCAGCGCGTCGACCCAGGTGCGGTGTCCTTCGCCGATCGAGTGGATCGCCTTGGTGCCGTGCGGGTTGGCGCGCATGCTGGGCAGCAGCTTCAACTCGCCGACGGGAGTGTCCGGGAACATCTCGCGCACCCGCTGCTGCTGGGTGGTGATGACGCCCGCGGTGGCCTTGCCGATTGGCAGCCGCCGCCCCTTTCGGTAGGACTTGTGGTTGTCGTAGACCAGGACCAGTGAGCCGTCGGGGTCGTGCCCCAGGCAGTCGAGGGGCAGGTCGCGGATCTCTTCGGGGCGCCGGCCGGTGTCCATGAGCAGTTCGGTGCCCACGCGGACTTCGCGGCTGATGAGCTGCTCCAGCTCATCGAGGTGGTCGCACAGCTGGCGCATCACCGCGTCGGGCAGGTCTTTGCCGGCCTCGGTGTCCTCGGGCTCGTCCGGGGTGTCTTCCCGCTGGAGGCGGAAGTCGGTCGGCAGGCCCGCCATCGGCTGGCCCGGATGTGTCAGACCCAGGGTGCGGATGCGAGTCAGCACCAGCGCGACGTTGCGTACGGCCTTGCTGCGCGTGTGAGCGGTGATCGTGCCGGTCTCGGTCAGGAACGCGAGCCGGTTGCAGAAGGCGACGATGTCCCGGCGGCGCAGGTCCGGCGGATGGATGCCGCCGTCCTCGCGTTGCAGGCGCAGGCTCTCCGAGAGCAGGTTCATGGCCGTCACGTACGGCTGGACCGCGCTGCCCGGCCGCTTGCCCCGCCGTCGGGGGAGGTCGTCGTACGCCCAGTGCTTCACCGCCTCGCGCAGCGCCGGCTGCGAGATCCGGGTGAAGTCCAGCGTGCCTGTCTGCCCCGTGAAGATCTTCAGATCCCACACATCCTTGCGGCGCTCCGACTCCGGCGTCGCCCCGAGCCGGTCCAGCCACATCAGCATCGTGCGCACCACGCCGCGCGTGGACTTCACGTGCGAGAGCGTGGCGAACACGTCCGGGTCGGCCAGCACCTCCAGGGTTGGCGTCTGCATCTGTCGCAGCCGGTCGCACAGCGGCCGAAGGAAGTGGTCCCACGTCCTAACGCCTGCCTCGGTGCGGGCCTGCAGCCCGTAGAGGACCTCCGCAACAACCCGGTCCGCAAGGCCCCGCAGACACAGCTCCCGGTCGGCGTTGACGGCCGAGGTCGTGCGCCGCCACACTTCCTCGTCGCTCACCTCACCGCGCTTGCGTGCGTACTTCAGCCGCAGGGAGTGTGCCTGGCAGTAGCGCGAGGTGTCGTAGTCGCGCAGTCGGTAGCAGACCTCCACCTCGCACTGCCCCGTGCTCGCGCGTGGGATGACCGCGGGGTGGTCGAGGAAGTCCTCCATGTTCAGCTTCAGGGTGTCCACCCGCTGGCGGTGGTGCGGATCGCACAGCGACACCTGGGCCGACTTTGCCGGCCGTCCGCAGCGCGGCACCCGGCACATCACCTGCCGCATGCCCAGCATCCGCGGCTTGGCGATCTGGGCGAAGGCCTCCACGGACAGGCCCGAGTCCTTCCAGGTCCGCTCGCAGCCCATGCACATCGGACGGCCGAACCTCACGCCCCTGGTGCAGCCCTTCACGCAGCAGTCCGGCATGCCCAGCACCGGATGGTCCTTGGGAAAAAAGATCACCCGCAGGTGCCAGTCCCACCCAACGAGCCGCAGGAACTCAGGATCCAGGGCGTCCACGATCTGCCGGGTCCGCAGATCCTCAACCGCGCTCGGCTCCGCGGCGAACAGCATCGGCGCAGTCATCCTTCACCCCGCCCGGACAGCTCGCGCGGCGAGGGGACCCGCTCGACCGCTTCCCGAACCCGGCTGCGGTCCGGGATCACATAGGGCGCAACCGAGCCGGGGTGCTCCTGCCCCAGCAGCATCTGCACCTCATCCCAACTCCCACCGGCATCCGCGACGTTGCTTCCGAACGCCCGACGGGCCATGTGCGGCCCGACCTTCCGCCCCAGCTTCGCCCGCTTCGACAGACGACCGAACAGCTCGCCCATCGCCGCCGGAGACATCGGCGCCCCGAGCGGCTCGCGGAACAGGTTCACAAGCAGGAAGTCGCTGCCCCCGGCCCCCAGCTGCTCCAGGCGCTCGTCGACGTACTGGTCGAAGCCCTGCACCACCAGGAAGTCCAGCGGCTGCACCCACGCCCGCTTCGACTTCGACCACGCTCGGTTCGCGTTGGCCCGGCGCCGCACATGCACGTGCGCGCCCTCCACGTCACAGCCCAGCGCCCGCGAGTCCGGCAGCAGATGGCAGTCGCTGCGGCGCAGCCCCGCCACCTGCCCCCGCCGCAGCCCCACCCGGGAGTGCAGGAGAACCACCAGCCGGTCCCGGGCACTGCGGCACGCCAGGAACATCGCCACCAGTTCCTCGTCCAGGGCCCGGTCGACCTCCGCCTGCGGCTCCTGCAACCGATGGCGGGCCCGCAACCGGTAGTACAGACCCGTCTCCTCGCCCTTTGCCTCCTCCGGCAGATCCCGGCTGTCCGCCAGCTCGTACAGCTGCCCCAGCACCGACCGCGGGGCCACGCCCACCGACACCGCGTACGACAGCAAGCCGCGTACCGCGGCCAGCACCCCGTTCACCCGACGCTCGCCCCGTACCGGCTTCGTCCCCGGACCCCATACAACCGTCGGGTTCTCGGCGCCCAGGCGACTCGGCGAGTAGCGCAGCCACACCATGAACAACCCCATGTCCGCGGCGGCCTCTTCCCACCGCCGCCCCGTCGCCCGGCACCAACGGAAGTAGAAGGCCGCCCCGCTGGCGTACGACCGTGTCGTCAGTTCCGTGCGGCTTCGTCCGAACCGTAGGAACCGAAGCCACTGATCGGCCACAGGCACGACACACAACTCGTCATCGACCACGGTCCAATACCGGGCTCCAGACGGCAGATCCACGGGGAAAGCCCGCACGCGCAACTCCTTCGAAGTGACGGTCCATGCAACAACCCGCCACAGAGCCACACCCCCCGAGAACGAGCCTCGGAGGACCAACGAAGCCCTCCCGTGCCACGTCACACCACAGCTCCACCCACCTCAGAAAACAGGAACTGCTGGGAGTCCTCCACGAACGCCGCTGCTGGTCGCTGGGCGGGTGGATGTACCTGGTGGGCCTGCCCATGTGGGCTACGGACTCCGCATCCGAACAGGTCGAGCCGCGTGAGTATCGGGTGTGGCTCCCTCCGGACCACGTCAGGCGGCCGGAGGGGGTGTCTTACGACGATGTCCCGACCGTTCCTCTGCCGGAGGCGAACCAGGGCGATGACTCCGGCCGGTGGGGGTGGAAGGTCCAACGGGTTCCGCCGCGCCAGGGTCTCTCTGGGGGCGTAGTGGTGCACGTCTGGGACTGTCAGGAAGCTCCGGAGGGGAACGAGGAGATCGACCTCTATGCAGCGTTGGAGGTGCTGAACACGGTGGCCGGCGCGGTCGCCTGTAAGGAGTGCGACGCCGCGGTGGCGCTCGGCCCGCTGATCGATCCGACGTGACTGTTACCGGTCGGGTGCGGGGGCGACGGCGTCGACCCCGCACGAGTGGTCAGCCGAACAGGTCGGCCTCCGTCTGAACCATGCGGCTCAGCATCAGCTCCATGAACTCGGCGTCGGATCGGCGAACGTGGGGAACCGGGGGAACCTCCCGGACGAGTGCGATACGCAGCATGTCGGCCACGTGGGGGCTGACGTCCAGGACGTGCTGCTGGATGGTCCACGGGGCCTCTTCGGTCCGGTCTATGTAGCGGATGTTCAGGTCGTGCCCCCGTCCGGGGTGGCGGTGACGTCGAAGCAGATCAGCTTCAGCTCGGGCTGCTGTTCCATGGTCTGCTCCCTTGTCGTTGCCCGCTCTCCTGATGGGCTCCGCCCGCCACGGTTCTGGGGTATCAGGAGAGCGGGTGATGACAAGGGAGGGAGCTGGTGGGGCGGGCTGTCCAGCAATCGATCGGTTGTTGGACACCGGAAGGGCGGCTTGCCTTTGACTGTCGCTCCATGTCCAACAGGGCTGTTCACACGAGAGGTTGGCTCATTGGGGCTCCGGTTCCCACAGGTCAGTGAAGTGTGACGTAGGCCACGCCTCTCAGAATTGACGCAAGGAATCGGCGTAACACACTCTTTTCCCGGCGGTTTTGAGCACTGCTCCTGATGGAGGGTTGTGTGCTCGATCCGCTCACCACCCTTCCCGATGGTGCACGCGCCCGGCAAACCGACTGGCGCGATGGACGGCACGCACGTGCCCGGGCCCCGGGAGGGCAAAGCTCATGAACGGCCAGCTCGATCTGCGCACGGCGCTGCTGTTGCTCGCCGGATCTGGCGCTACGTATGTCGCCTTCCTCCACCCCACCTTCGGTACTGCCCTGCTCGTGGGCGTCGGCGTGGTCACGCTCCTGCACCTCCTTATGAGGCCGTGACCGCCGCGCTACTCGTAGCCCGTCCTTGACGATCGCGGCGAGCAACCGACCGAGGAACCCTTACTCAGGGAACAAGGGAGAGTTGGCCTGCAGCCACTCTGTAGCTGCCTTGCGAAGCCTGTCGGGCGGGGCGCCCTCCGCCCTGACCAGGAAGAGCAGGAGTAGCTCGTTGAGGTACAGCTGGCCACGGATTACATGAAGGGGGTCGAGCGCATCGGGTCCGGTGAGCCTCTCGGCGATGTATCGGGCCGCCTCCGCGTGTTTGGCCTCGTCATCCCTCTCCAGGTATACCGTCAAGAACTCGATGGCGTAGCGGACAGCCTGCGTAGCGTTGGGTACGGGTTCCGTCATATTGCGACGCTACTTGCCCTGCTTCCCGCCGCAACGTCAACGTGTCCGGGCCGCTATAGGTAGATCGTCCGTGCCTAACCTCGGCGTGGCCGCAGAGTCGGGGGCTTGCCACTGGTGTTGGCGAGCATCCGGCGGACGGTCTCCGGGTGCCAGCGCTCCCCACGCTTCGGGCGGATCTCCTCGGCCTCCAGCACGGCGCAGATCTCCCGGAGAGACAGTTCGTCTTCGTCCCGGAGTTGGCGGGCGCGGGCGCGGCCGGCCTGCCCACACCGGCGTCACCGCTCAGGACCTGATCGCCGGATACCGGCAGATCATCGACCGCCCGCACAAAGCCGGCAAGTGCGTCGTCGGAGCCACCGTCGCTCCCTTCAAGGGCTGGTCCGAATGGGACCCTGCCGCCGAAGCCGTACGCCAGGAGGTCAACACGTACATCAGGACCAGCGGCGACTACGACGCGGTCACCGACTTCGACCGGGTCCTGCGCAGCCCCTACGACCCGGAGCGCATCCTGCCCGTCTTCGACGGCGGTGACCACCTGCACCCCAACGACAAGGGCATGCAGGCCATGGCCGACGCGGTCGACTTGGACCGCCTCGACTGCGGTCGGTAACACCCTTTCGGTGTTCATCCCCAGGTTCACCCGACTCCGGCAGTAGTCACTTCTCGTCGGCCGAGATTCCCTTCGACGGCTCCCGGCGTCGGGGCACCTGCCTTGCGGGGCTGAGGACTTGTGCCGCGAGAGGAAAGAACCGCCGGGTGGGTGGTGAGCCGTTCGCGAGATGGGCCGTCACTGGCCGACTGACTGCGCGACACGGTCCCTTGAGTCCCTCGGTAATCACCGCACACAGGTCATTCCCCCTTCTGTGCGTCTTGCCGCCCGGCAGTCAAACGACTGATCCGCGGCGGAGCAGCGTCCTCGACCATGGGGGCGTTGGCGACAAATCAGGAAAGGAACGGCACCATGACAGTCATCAACAGCCCGCTGCCGGACAAGGAACGAGCGATCGCGGGCACCGCCCTCCAGGCGACCCTGGTCGACCTGCTCGACCTCTCCCTGGTGGCCAAGCAGGCGCACTGGAACCTGTACGGACCGCGTTTCCGCTCCATCCATCTGCAACTCGACGAGGTGGTCACCACCGCCCGCGAGTACGCCGACACGGTGGCCGAGCGTGCCGCCGCGCTGGGGGTCAGTCCGGACGGACGGGCCGGGACCATCGCCGCGACCAGCGGACTGCCCGAGTACGCGGCGGGCTGGACGAAGGACGTCGACGCGGTGGAGGCCCTGGTGAAGGCGTTCTCCGCGGTGATCGGGCGGGTGCGGGAGCGCATCGAGGCGACCGGTCCGGCGGATGCCGTGACCCAGGACCTGTTGATCGGTCTGGCCGCCGATCTGGAGAAGCAGAGCTGGATGTTCCAGGCCGAGAACCGCGGCTGAGGACGACAGGGGCTGAGGCTTGCGGGCTCTGGACGCATCGCGGGCGGGGCCGTCGGCTTCCGCCGGCCCGCCTGCGGTCAGGCCGTGTCTTTCGGATCAGCCCGGGGCCGCGGGGCTGGGCAACCCTGTGGGGGGGTTGTGAGTCTTCTGATCGATCACGTTGTGATCGAAGCCAAGAGGAGACCAACATAAACGCCATACGTAAGACCCTGACCGCCACCGCTGTCGTCGGTGCCGTCCTTGCGGGTTCCGCTGCCTGCGGGACGGTGGAGCAGTTGTCCGCGGGCAGGAAGCTCGAGCAGGCCTTCGAGGAGCTCGGGAAGGAGAAGACGCTCTCCTTCGAGGTCGACCTGGACACCGATGCCGCGTCGCTGAAGGCGCTGGACGCCTCGTCCGATCCCGAGCCCGGCGAGGAGATCCCGGACGAGGTCGCCGAGTTGCTCAGCGGGGCGAAGGTCACGGTGACCGTGCAGTCCAAGAAGCCGCTCGAGAAGTCCGGCGAGAAGGACCTCGTCGGCACGGCCATGAAGGTCAGCACCCCGGACGGCGACCTCATCGAGTACCGGGTGATCGACGACTACACCTACATCCGTGCCGACATGGACGCCGTCGGCAAGACCATGGGCAGCCCCCTGCCGGACCCTGCCGATCTGCCCCCGGAGGCCGGGGCGATGAAGGCCGTTCTCCAGGGCAAGTGGGTGAAGGTCAACACCAAGGAGATGAACAAGGCCGCCGCCGGGGGCGAGGACGCCGAAGGCGGTGCCGCGCCGTCCCTCGACGCCAAGACGCAGAAGAAGCTGGTGACGGCGCTTCGCAAGGTCATCGCCCGTGAGGTGGTGCTCAAGGCCACCGGCGGCAAGGACGGCATCGAACACGTCACCGCAACGGCTCCCTTCCGCACGCTGGTCACCGAACTGCTCGGCGAGATCCGGCCCGTGGTGAAGAGCCTGCCGCCTGGGGGCATGGAACTGCCCACGGCCAAGGATCTGAAGGACGCCCCCAACGCCAAGGTGACCGCGGACTTCACCCTCAAGAACGGTGAGCTGTCCCAGGTGCACATCGACCTCGCCAAGCTCGCCGAGAACGCCAAGGTGAAGAAGCTCGGCCTCACCCTGCGGATGCGTGAGGGCACCCTGCCCGGTGCACCGGCCGGCGCCACGACGCTCGACCTGCCCGACCTCATGAACAGCTTCCTCGGCGGGGCGGCGATGAGCGACGCCGAGTTCGAGACGAGCGGTCTCGACGACCTCCCGAAGGACGCGTACTGACCGCAGTTCGATCTCGCTCACGGAGCGCTACATGTCCGTCTGCCGTAGCAATACGAGCGCACCCCTACAAGTATGTGCCGGAACTCGCCGCGGGCCGAGACTCCTAGGTCACCGGAACGTCGCTGGCACTGCCGGGGCGCCGCTCCTGACATCAGGTGACGATTGCCAACAGGCACACTGGACATCCGCCTCATGATCCGCGCGACAGTCTTGCGGCAGGCAAGAGGGGCACAGCTGGATGTCGTCCCGCTCGATGTGCCAGCCAGCGAAGGCCACACGTGCGAGAGCGCGGCTCATGGCCTTCTGCAGGCTCTCTTCTGAGGGCATGATCGGGCCCGAGATCATGGTGTGCCCCACGGCGGGAGTTTCGACGTCGCCTGTGTGCTGCAGGCCGCATCCATCGCAGCTCAACATCGCCGTACCGGTCGTGGGGCGCTTCGGGTCCCCAAAGGCAATAGCCAGCATGCGCCAGAAGTACGCCCTGGCCTGGGTCGGCGGAAAGGCGACGCGCTGTGAGCAAGGGGGGACATGCCCCATAGGTGTCACAGATACCGCATAACTGTGACACCGGAGGGGCTACCGGACCCCGGATCGACGGGACGTGAGGTTGGGTCGGCCCGCCTGGCACGGTCGGCCTCTGCGACCCGCACCGGAAACTGATCAAAGCTGCGGACCTGAGTCGGCCGGGCTTCTGTGGTGGGAGCCGCCGTCAAGAAGTTCGCTCCGACAACGAAGCCATTGCGGTCAGTGCACTAGCGGCTGGTCTCGAGGTCGTTAAGGACAGCGAGAACTGGGCCCCAGCACATGCCGACGGTGTCGCGGTCGGGTGTGACGCCTCGTTCTTGTTGTCGGCGTAGGTGGACGAAGTTGCGGTAGTCGCGGACGATCTTCATGAAGTCGTGGGCGTCCATTTGGATCCAGCCGCGGGTGCGGGCGGTGTCGAGCAGCAGGGAGAAGCTTGCTCGTTCGGGGGCGACAGGCTTGCCGTGGGGTAGGGGGAAGCCTTGCAGGAGGGTGGGGTCGCGGTGGGTGAGGACGTCCAGGAGTAGTGCTTCGGCGAAGCTGCCGATGCCGATGAGGGTGAGGCCGTAGGCGCCGTGCTGTTCGCAGATCTGGGTTTCGGTGACGCGTTCCATGAGCTGCTGGAGGAAGGTTTCGCTGCTGACGAGGGGGCGTATGCGGGCTTCGAGGTCGTCGGGGATGGTGAAGACGGTGGTGTGGCCGTCGGCGCCGGGCTGGCCGAGGACGGGGCGTCCGGAGACGTAGGTGACGGTGATGTCTTCGGCGACGAGGTGCGTGTTGAGTGCCTGACGGATGAGGTCGGCAGAGGCGAGGCCGTCGTCGTATTCGAGCGGGTCGCAGATGCGGCACAGCAGCCGACTGACGGCGGCCGGGTCGTCGATGCTGGTGAGGAGGTCGGTGAGCCAGGTGATGCGGGGTGAGCCGTCGTACTCGGCAGGCTGGGGCCAGCCAGCGCGCTGGAGGAGCTGGGTGAGTTGGTAGCCGCGGCGTTCGAAGGGGCCGTCGATATCGACGATGAGGCGGGCGACGCGTTCGAGGGTGAGGGGGTCGAGGGGTTTCACTGCGGGGTCTCCTTGTCTGCCGTGTGCTGGGCTTGTTCGAAGACGCGGGTGAGGCGGTCGACGATGACGCGGCCGCGTTTTTTGAAGCCCAGTTCGCTGATGGCCTGGGAGATGCGGGTCTCGCGGTCGAGTTGGAATCCGTCGCTCAGCAGCCAGGACGCGAGGGCCAGCAGGTCGGTGTCGGAGTAGTCGCCGATGCGGTCTGCTGCGGGCAGGTCGGGGCGGGGGCCGCGTGTGACGGTGGCAGTGGGCACGCCTGTCGCCGGGCGGGGCGGGTTGGTGGGGGCGCTCGCGGTGTCGTCGGCTTGCTGTATGGCGTCGCGCCAGGTGGCCAGGAGGCGGTCGAGTTCGGTGTGGGGGTTGGTGAACCAGTCGGCGGCCCAGATGCGGTGGAAGCGCCAGCCGAGCCGTTCCAGGTGAGCCTGGCGCAGGCGATCTCGGTCGCGGGCGCTGGGTGCGCTGTGGTAGCGCTCGCCGTCGGTTTCGACGGCGAGGATCATCTGGCCGGGGCGGTCGGGGTGGCCGAGGGCGAAGTCGATGCGGTAGCCGGACACGCCCCACTGCGGTGTGACGGGGACGTGGGCGGCTTCGAGGGTGGCAAGGACCTGTTGTTCGAAGCCGTTGAGGTTCCAGTCGGTGCGTGCGGTTCCGGTGCGCTGGAGGTCTCCTCCGTGGGAGCAGTACTCGAGGAAGGCGCGTAGCAGTTCGGGCCCGCGGTTGCGGGTGCTTTTGAGTTTGGCGGGGTCGAAGTCGTGGTGAGTGAAGGAGCTGACGACGGTCATCGTCTGGCGGGCGCGGGTGATGGCAACGTTCAGCCGGCGTTCTCCGCCGTCGTTGTTGAGCGGGCCGAAGGACATGGACAGCCGTCCGGTGGCGGCTTTGCCGTAACCGATGCTGAGGATGATGGCGTCGCGTTCGTCGCCTTGGACCTGTTCGAGGTTCTTGGTGAAGAAGCGTCGTCGGGGTCCGGCGTCGGGGCTGAAGAATTCCTGGAGTTCGGGGTGGTCTTGGAGGGCGGCGCGCAGGGCTAGGGCGATGCGGTCGGCGTGGCGTTGTCCCATGGTGATGACGCCGAGGCTGAGGTGGGGTGTGTGGGTGGCGTGGTCGATGGCCAGTTCGACGACGCGTTCGACTTCTTCGGGGACGGAGCCGCTCTGGCCGGGCTGGGCGTAGCCGTCAACGGTCTCCAGGCGGATGGGGCTGGTGAGGGTGGTGCCGGGGAAGGTGACGAGCCGGTCGTTGTAGATGGCGTGGTTGGAGAAGGCGATCAGGCGTTCGTCGCGGCTGCGGTAGTGCCACTTCAGGGAGTGGACGTGGGGCAGGCGGCTGCAGAGCATGTCCAGCAGTGACTCGTAGGAAGCTGGGGGTGCGGCGTCGTCGAGGTCGTCGTCGGTGTCTTCTTGTGTGCCGCTCAGGACGCGCTGGAAGAAGGTGGTGGGGGGCAGCTGGTGGGGGTCTCCGGCCACGATGACCTGCCGTGCGCGCATGATGGAGGTGATCGCGTCGTGCGGCATGACCTGGCTGGCCTCGTCGAAGATCACAACGTCGAACAGGCGTGTGGGCGGCAGGACTCGGCTGACGACGAGGGGTGACATGGCCCAGCAGGGCTTGGCCGCCAGCAGCACGTCCGGGGCTTTGTCGACGAGCCGGCGCAGCGGCAGGTGCCGGGATTTGCGGCGGGCCTGGGTGCGCACGAGGGTGTCCTGGTCGCGGTGACTGTCGCGGACTTGGCGTAGCCGGATGGCGACCTCGTAGCGGACGCGCGCGGGGTTGGCGTCGAGGTGGATCAGGTCGTTGCGGCGGAACTGCTCGACGGTGTCGTCATGTTCGAGGCGGGTGAAGGAGCGCAGGTAGGCGGAGCGCAGACGGGCTTCTTCCAGCACGGACGCCCACCACAGGTAGCGGAACGTGGCGAGTGCCGTGTCCGGGTCGGCGTCCGCGTCTGCCAGGTCGTTGAGGAACACGTCGAGACCGGCGGCTTCGAGCCGGTCGGTGAGCTGGTTGAGCTCGGGCATGCGCAGCAGGATGTCTCGGTCTGCGTCAAGGCGTTCGATGGTCTTGTCGACTTCGCCGGCGGGGGCGTTCTCCCAGCCGTCCCAGCGCACGCACAGGGCTATTGCGGCCAGTTGGTTGCGCAGGTCGGTGAAGGCGCTCGCGACGCGGGCGAGGCCGGGGACCGTCCAGGGTGTTGCGTTGTGAGCGACGGACAGGGACTGCCAGGTGGCGTGCTGTTCGGCCGCCTGCAGGAGGGCGGCGTGCAGCGCGGCACGTTCACGCAGACCGTGCTTGGACAGGCCACGTGCGGTTTTGATCAGTTTCCGGCGGCGCCACCAGCCGATGGGCCGCTCGTGTTCCTTGCGCCAGGCCGTGCTCGCGGTGGCGGCGATGAGGTCGTCCAGGCCGGGGGCGTAGACGGCCGCCTCGAAGCGGGTCAGTGTCGCGTTGACGTCGTGCAGCAGGGTGAGCGTGGCCTGCCAGCTGTGGAGGTCGTCCGCGCGTCGCAGGCCTGCGCTGTCCACCAGGTTGTGCAGAGCCCGGCGGGTGTCGTCCAGCGCGGTGCCGGTGAGCTGGTCGAGGCCGGTCACCACTGCGCGCAGCTCGTGTTCGGTGCGGGCCTGTGTGTGGGACCAGGGTGATTCGCCGCGGCGGACGGTCAGCCCCTTCTTGGCGACGAAGGTCCGCAGGTCCTGCTCGGTCTGGCGGTAGTGCTCGCCGTGGAGGCGGGCCAGTGCGGAGCCGCGCAGGCGGAGCCGGGTGTGGTGGGCCGTGGGGCAGCCCATCAGGTGGGTGAGTGCCTGGTGGGGGCTCACCTGCCACGGCTCGAGTGGCTGGTGGAACTCTTGGATGTGGCGCAGGGCTTCCTCGCGGTAGTGGGCCAGGCTGGTGTGCAGGCCGGCTGTGCGGGGCGGAGCTTGCTGGCCGGCCTGTTCCAGGGCCTCGTGCAGCTGCTGGGCAATCTGGCGGCGGCTGAGTTTGTTGCCGTGGAGGTCGAAGACCAGGCCGTCCAGGCCCACGGTGGCGAGATTATCGGTGACGGCTTCGATCGCGGCGCGTTTCTCGGCAACGAACAGGACGCGTTTACCCTGCGCGGAGAAGGTGGCGATCAGGTTGGCGATGGTCTGGCTCTTGCCCGTTCCCGGCGGTCCTTCGATCACCAGGTGAGAGCCGGCCAGAGCGGCGCTGATGACCTTTTGCTGGGAGGCGTCCGCGTCGAGGACCAGATACTCCGATCGGGGTGGGATGTCGTCGGCGCTGGCTGGAGCGCGGGAGCGGGTGTCCTCGGCCAGGGCGTGGTTTGCCTCCCTGTCGCCGGCCAGGGCGGCGATCACCGGGTGGGTGGCCAGCAGTTCGGTGGCGTTGCGCAGGTCTTGCACCATGGGCAGCCGATCGAAGCTGAAGATGCCCGCCACGGTGCGCTCTTCGAGTTCGGCTGTCAGGTGGCTGCGGTGAAGCTCGGAGGCGAGGAACGCGTACGCGAGGCGGATGCGTTCGGCGGGATCCGCGCACTCCTCTAGCGCGGTGGCCACCTTGTCGGCGAGGGCCTCTGTGTCGCCGTCCATGCCGTAGTGGCGGCTGAGCGCGTACAGCAGCACCGGATTGATCTCTGGCTCGCCGGCCGCTTCGAGAACGAAGTCGTTCTCGGAGGCGGTGCGCGGCTGGATGGCCAGAGGCTGCAGCAGCAGGGGGGCGCGCAGTGCCGGTATAGGAGTGCTGCCGCGTGTGGGCGGCGGGTCGACGAGCAGCAGACCGAGCGCCAGGCGTCCGGCTTCGATGCCCTGTTCTTCGTCGAGTTCGACCATCCTGCGGCGCAGGCTCCGCACGCGGGTGCATGCGGCAGCGTGGTCGGCGGGATCGGGAAAGAGGCCGTTCAGACGGGTTTTACGGCCGGCCAGCAGCGCGGTCAGGGTTGGCGGATGCGCGCCGGTGACATCCAGTGAAGCGGTCTTGGTGTCCTTGAAATGCAACAGCGTGTTGTAGGGCCCGAAGTCGACCAGTGCGTCGGCCCACTGCTGGGCCTCAGCGGCCACTTTCGCATGTCGGGCCTGGCCCACGATGGCTTCCACGTGTCACCCCTTGTGATTCGGCTGAGTCCGGCCCGCCTCGCGCCGGAGTTCGCCCCGCGTGAGGCGAACAGGCAAACGTAAGAGGGCCAAAGCGCCTTCAGACAGGGGGAGTTGGAGCGCGCGCGGGGCGTGAAAGAAGCATTTGCGGCGCACCGGGAGCGCCTGGGCGCTGGCCAGCCTTGCCTCCTCTCCGCATATGGCGGGCAGCTGCCCCAAGTACAGGGGGGATCTCCACCATTGCCGGGGCCATGGCGTTCCACGGCGCGGGCCGGTCTTGCTGGGTCTCACGTCTCGTCTTGCTGGCGGCGATCGATGCGCGGCGGTGTACCGGAAGCGACGTTCCAGTTGAGGTCTCCCGTTTCCGGACAGGCCCGCCACGTCTGAACCAGTCCAGCGGCTGCCAGTTGGTCGAGTGTGCTGGGCAGTTCGGTGGACCGGGTGCCGCAGGCGCGGGCCATCTGGTCGGGTTCGGCCAGGCCGCTGCCGGATTGCGGATCCGTGTGCGCGGCAAGGTAGACGCCGGCCAGTCGGGGCAGCGGTCCGGTTGCAGCTGGTGCGGAGCCGACGCGCAGGGCCCAGTCGGCGGCCTGGCGCCGGTCTGGGCGGGCGATTGGCCGAGGAGTGTGACATCGAGGAGTTCAGCGGTGATCACCGCACCGTCATGGGCCGGCGCGGTGCGCAGCCAGCGTGCGTGCTCCAGTTCGTGCCATGGTTCCGAGGCGGCGTGGAGGCGGAGGCTGCGCAGCACGCCGTGGGGCAGCCGGACGTGCATGGTGGTGTTCATGCGGAGTGCACACTGCAGGGCCAGCAGGCGTGCGGTGACGGAGGTGCCCTCGGGGAGGGCTGCGGCGAGGTAGCTGAGCATGTCGCGGACCCGGGTGCGTTCCCCCGCTCCTTTGGGGTGGCGTCCGCCGCGTCGCCGGGCGGTTGCTGCGGCACAGGCGCTGCAGGCGCGAGGTCGGCAAGAAACCTCCGCTTCTCTCCAAACCTCAGGCGGACCAGAGGCTTCGCCCTTCGCGTTTGGGAATCTGCCGCCAACGTCTAGTGACGTATCCGCAACCGACGTCCTCGCCCTTGCCCCCACCCAGTATTCAGACATGCCGGGCCGCCCTGCTAAAAATGACCGCTGCCACCAAGCCAGCCTCACGCAGGTCCGGCCGAGGTAGAGTGAGCAAAAGTCGAGCTGCTGATCTTCAAAAGACCAGGTCGTTAAGTGTCTTCCCCATACGCGTGGGGGCCTGCCCTGCCCTAGTGACTGGCCCGACAGCGCCGCCCCGTCTTCCACATACGCGTGGGGGTCCGTCCCGGGAGCTCCAGGCCGACTTCGACCCCAGTGCGTTTTCCCCACACGCGTGGGATCTGTCGTCAGCTCCGCCGCCCGGGACCGGCTCTCGATCGCCGTCCTCGCGCACAGGGCGGGTCGGGGCAGGGGCATGATCGATGCCGGTTTCTGCTAGGCGGGGCGATCAGCTCGCTCCGTTGACAGAGCGCGAGGCGAAAGCTTCGGTCTTCTGCACTTCCCACGGGCGGCCAGCGTCCCGCAAGCACCCCCTCGGCCTGGTCATGGATTCGGCGAGCGGGTTGCTTCTATGCGCAGTCGCCGGGCGCGAGCCAGAGTCTGGTGTGCGCCGGAGTGCGGCGTTCTGGTTTTTCACGCGACGGCGCACCCTGTATCAGAGTCATCCTCTGTCAGGAATGCTCATTCTCTTTCAGTCGTGGTCAAATCCTGAAAGCACCTGGGCAAATTATTACCGGAGTGCACGCTTCCGCAGATTTCTTCGCACGGTAATGCGGTCACTTACCCGTTAGTGACTCACTCCGATAGCCGAATGGATCGCCAGAACGCTAGGGTCACGCCGAAGGTGGGCCCCGGCTCAAGGCTGGCTACCAACGGACCAGGGCCCCTCCGCATTTTGAACAGCCGTCAATTCCTTGAGGAGAAAGATGACTGCTCCCAATGTCGTCCAGGGCACCGTGGTGTCCGGGACGCACGCGGACGGTAGCAATGCCGCCGGTTTCCGCGCACGTCTGCGTGCCCTCCTTGTCACGGTGAGCCTGGGCCCGGTCGTCGTGCTGATTCTGTCCTTCGTCCTGCCGTCCGCTGGGGCGTGGCCTGCTGAGGCGTGCGTGGCGTTCGCCGCCATCGCCGCGGCTGCGGGGCGCGGGTCACGGATCGATTTTCTGTGGGCCCGGCTGGACTGAGGCTGCCTCAGGGGACGGCCGGTGCGCTGTGTGCGCCGGTCTGTCCCCCCGGCGGCTGCGTTGCCCGCGTGGGCGCAACGCTGTGCGGCCTGCAGAAAAGTTCAGAAGCAGAGAGGAAGACGTACGTGGCGACTGGAACGTCGCAGGCAGATACATGCGCAACATGCAACGGCCCGCTGGTGCAGACGGCGGGTGCCGGCCGTCGCCGCAAGTACTGCGGCCCCGGTTGCCGCCGGCGCGCTCAGCGGCACCGGCAGGGACGCCGGGCTAAGCGTGCAGACCAGCAGGCTCCGTTGGGTGCGGCGGTGGCCGCCGAGGTGCGCCGGCTGGCGCAGCAGCTGCTGGACAGCGAGATGCGTGAGGAGGAACTGGGCTCGCTGCTGGAGCGGGCCGAGGCGATCCGGCGGGAGCTGGAAATTTATACCGCGGCTGCGGTGCAGGATGCCCGGCACCGCGGTGAGAAATGGGAGGACGTGGCCAAGGCCGCTCATGTCGCGCCGGAGACGGCGCGAGCGCGCTGGGGGCCAGAGCGGGTGGCGCGGATGATGGATCTGCATGCCAACGAGAAACAGGCTGCGCCGGCGCGCTGGCGTGGAACGGGCACGGCCCGGGCCGCGGACCTGGTGGAGGGTGAGAGTGCCGAGACCGGCGGCGGGGGGGCTCCTTCCCCGGCGGACCAGTTGGCTTCGGCGCTGGCGCAACTGCAGGCGGCCAGCGGGCTCACCATCCGCGAGGTGGCCAACTCCACCATGCTGTCGCCGTCGTTCATCTCGCGTGTCCTGTCGGGTGACCGCCTGCCGACCTGGGACCTGGTGTGTGCGCTGGCGAGGTTGTTCGGCTCCGATCCGGCGGAGCTGCGTGTGCTGTTCGAGGCGGCCCACGGGCTCACGGCTCCGGCGCGGCAGCCGGTCGCCCAGGCCCTCGCGCAGTTGCACGCGGCGGTGCGCGGACTGTATCTGGCGGCGAAGTCGCCCTCGCCGCAGCGGATCGAGCTGCTGACGGCCCGCGCGATCGATGCCACAGCCGCGCGCCGGGTGCTGGGGGGCGTCGACGTTCCCGAATGGGAGGTCCTGGCCGCTCTTGTCCATGCCCTGGGCGGGCGTCCGGTGGACTTCCAGCCGTTGTGGGAGGCGGTGCACTACACGTTCTTGATGTGCGACGATCCCCGCCTGCCGGAGGGCACGGTCCACATTGCCCTGCCGGGGCAGGTGCCATGAGCGCACATTCCGCCGTGGCCGGTGCCGCGTTCCCGGCGGGCGCTGTCCGAGCGCCGGGCGGCCGGACGCCTCCCCCTGCCGGGCGGTTGCGGGCCGAGCGGGCGGCACTGGCTTCCTATGCCGCCTTCCGCGAAGGCCGCTACGAGCCCTATTTGCAGTTCGCCGCCTTGTGTCTTGGCAGGAGTGGTCCCGCGCAGGCGGCGGTCACCGCGGCTTTCACCGAGCTGGCGGTGGCCTGGACTGCGATCCTCGGCAGTGCCGCTCCGGCTGCGGTGGCCTGGCGCATTCTTCACGACCACATTGACCGTGCACGCGGTGTGCAGCCCGCCGGCCGCAACGGCGGCCCGACGGTACGGGAGCTGCGGGACGATGTGCAGGTGCTGAGCCGGCAGATGTACTTGAGCTGTGAGCGCATCGCCGAGGTGACCGGGGTGCCGCCTGAGCAGGTGTCAGGCCTGTTACTGCGTGCCTCGCTCGAGTGATGATGCGTTGCGTTCAGGCCGAACCGCTGCACCATCGCCGCTACACTCTGTCACCCACCGGGTGCGTTGTCGGGGCGCCCCGGGGCGGGAGGGGGCGCGGGTGTTGCCGTACGGGGTGGATGTCACGGTTCCGAGCGTGGCACGTATGTACGACCATCTGCTGGGAGGGCGGGACAACTATCCCGCGGACCGGGCGGCCTGCGACGAACTGCTCCATCATGTGCCGAGCATGCGGGAACTCGCGCTGAACAACCGGCAGTTCTTGCGGCGTGTGGTGCATGTGCTGGCGGCCGAGTACGGCATCCGCCAGTTCATCGACCACGGATCCGGCCTGCCGACCCAGGACAACGTCCATGAGGTGGCACAGCGGGTGGCCCCGGACAGCCGGGTGATCTACATCGACAACGACCCCATCGTCCGCACGATCGGCGGGCTGCTGCTGGAGAGCAATGAGAACACCGCCGTGCTGCAGGCGGACATGCGGGACACCGACGCGATCTTCAGCAGTGAGCCGGTGGACCGGCTCATCGACCTCACCCAGCCGGTGGCGGCGCTGTTCGTATCGGTACTTCACTGCCTCCCGGACAGCTCCCAGCCTGCCCGGCTGATCGCCGAGGTCGCCGACCGGCTGCCGACCGGCAGCATGATGGTGGTGTGCCAGCTGGTCAGCGACTCCGCTCAGGTGCGGGACGTCGTCACCCACCTCATGGACGTGCAGACCCAGGGGCATTGGGGGCGGGTACGGGAGAAGGCGGACGTGGCCGCGTTCTGCGCTCCGCTGGATCTGGTGGAGCCCGGCCTGGTGGAAGTCTCCGCGTGGCGGCCCGGGCAGGACGATGTGCCTGCCCAGCTCACCTGGGAGTGGGAGGAGTACGGAGGTGTCGGCTTCGTACGCGGCTGACGTCCGCTGCCGCGGCGGTGCTTAGCGCCATGCGGCCAGTGCTGCTGTCAGCAGCGAAGGGCTCTGTGCGGGCGGGCTGGCCACGCCGCACAGGTTGTTCAGCACGGCCAGATAGCGCTCGGACTCCGCGGGCTTTTCCCGGTACATCGCTCCCTCGTACTGCTCGAGGTACACCATGTCGGGCAGGTACTCGGAGGCGAAGAACCGCAGGTGCACGATCGGATGCCCGATGGCGCCCGCGGCGCCCACGCTCAGCGGGGCGATCTGCAGGCGCAGGCGGTAGGGAAGCTCTTCCAGCAGCGCGAGGAGGTGCTGGATCTGCCGGTACATCACCCCCGGCGTGCCGACCTGACGACGGAACACTTCGGAGTCCATGACGGCCAGCAGGACCGGCGGCGTCGTCTCACGGCGCAGCATCTCGATGCGCTGCACGCGCAGCGCCACGCGTTCTGCGATCTGGCGGGCCGGCATGGTGGGGTGGGCGGCCCGCATCACGATCTCGGCGTACTCCTCGGTCTGCAGCCAGCCGGGCACCAGTTGGGGCTCGTAGGAGATGATGCGCTGGGCGGCCGGCTCCATGGCGAGCAGTGGACGCAGGAGTGGCGGAACGGACTGGGCGTAGGGCTGCCACACGTCCGGTTTGGCTGCTTCCTCGAGGAGGTCGGCGATCCGGTGCCGTTCCCGGGGATCGTCCACACCATAGGCGTCGAACAGGTACTCGACCTCCTCCGGCTTGAGTGGGGACAGGCCGTTCTCCATACGGCTGATGGTCGACTCGGAGGCGTTGATGCAGCGGGCGGCCTGGCGGGGTTGGAGGCCGACGTGGTCCCGGCAGCGTCGCAAGTGCCCGGCGAGCGCCTTGCGGTGGGCGGCCGGCCCCCACTCAGGGCGGTGCGGAAATCCGAGAATCGACGGCGGCTTCCGCGCGGCTGCCATACGAGGTGCTCCTGTTCCTGCGGTTGAGGAGGCGAGTATGGCAGCCGGCCTGCGGCCATGTCAGGAATTGGCCATGACTCTACCTGCAGTTACTTGACCGCGAAATCAAAATCGCCGTCCCTGACGCCGCCTAGGAATGCCTCGATCTCCTCGCGGGTGTAAATGAGCGCAGGCCCTGTGGGGAACCTTGAGTTGCGTACCGCGATGGCGCCGCCTGTCAGAACGGCCATCTCCACGCAGTTGCCGTTGCCTCCGCTGCGCCCGCTTTTACGCCACTGCGCGCCGTCCAGCGTGTCCGCGCTGACGCCGTTGTCCACCTGTGCCATGCCTCACCGTGCCCTTCTGAAACGATCCGGGGCCAGCCCGTTCCGCAAAGCGAATAGCCGTTCATGCGTACGAATACACGGGCTCTGCAATTGCAGCCCCTCGCTTGCAAGAACGACGAGCGGGCCGCGATAGTGACGGTCAAGACGGCACGCCGTGCCCGGCACGGCATCAGTTCGGGGGACGGACGATGACGCCAGGTCACGACGAGAGTTTTCTGCCAGACATCGCGCCTTGCGCGCACCAGCCCCGAAGACAGCCATCCCTCTTCCTGGGCCAGCCGCCGGCGTCCACCGAGAACCTGGCCGTCCGCACGGCGCTGGGCAGCACTCCGTTCACCGCCCGACGTATCCCGGCCACGACCAACTGCTGCTACATCGCCCGGCAGTTCACCCGGCAGGCCATGCTCCGCTGGAGCCTTGCCGACATCAGTGACGATGCGGTTCAGATCGCTTCCGAACTCGTCGCCAACGCCGTCCGCCACGGCCGGAGCCGGTCCACCGCACGCGACAGTGCGCAGGGCGCGGTATGGCTGGGCCTGGCCCTGCGCCCGCAGACGCTGCTGTGCATCGTGCGTGATCCCAGTCGGCGCCGCCCTGTCCTCGCCCCTCCCCCACCGCTGGGCGAGCGCCATCGCGGACTGCCCATCGTCAAAGCCCTCAGCAGCACCTGGGGCTGGACGACCGACGGCCAGGCCCCGGGCAAAACCGTCTGGGCACGCGTCGCCCTCCCGGCCGCCTGACAAGTCTCGCGCCCGATGCGCGGCAAGCCGTCGGGGTGCGACGGATCTACAGACCGCGTGGGCCCAGCGGCACCCCTCGCTGCCAGGAAGCCTGGGGGCTCACAGCACAGCAGAGAGCGAGATGCTTCCTGCTAGTCTTCAAGAACTCGGGTTGCCAAGGACCTTCCCCATCTCAAGTGGGGGTCTGTCCTTCACCTCGCGGGCGACGACCTTGCGCAGCGGGCCTTCCCCATATACACGTGGGGGTCTGTCGGTGGCAGCCGAGGGCCTTCTGGCCGCTACAGACTCTTCCCACAGACGTGGGCCCGCCTTGTACCAATCGGGCCGACAGGTCATGAGTAGCAAGCGGCGCCTCGGCGTCGCTACCAACGGCATGCACGAGGCTCTGACAGTTGGTTGGGCACCCCGTGGTTCGGCAGCAGGTCCTGGCGCGAGCCTTGGGCAGGGCAGGGATGTCAGTCCGCGATGTGATGATGCATATGTGACAGGGAAACCGAGAGTTGTGATGTGGCTTGCAGTGCTGTGCAGCTTGGCGGCGGTGGGGCTGGGAATCGCTGCGGCTCTCGCTAGTCTCAACATGGCTGGTCAGGTGGCAAGTGTGCCTGGGTCGGTCGCGGGCCTGGTCGGGGTTGTGCTGAGTTGCTACGCACTTGTGTGGCTGTCTGCGGCCGGAAGCCTCGAGACGGCCACGGCAGCAGCGGGAGCGCGATTCGTTGCCGCAGCACCGGCTGCCGCAGTGACGTTCGGTTCAACGCAGACTATGGGTGAGCGCGGTGGCGCCGTGGCCGACGAGATCTGCGAGGCGTCTTTTGGAGACGACACGGGCGTATGAATCCGTCGCGGAAACCCAAACCAGCTCCCGGGGCGAAGAGCCTCCCTGCTGACCGGCCGTCCTTGATGCCGGATGCACGGGTCGTGGCGTCCGCCCCGCGCTCTGTTGCAGCCGCCGCGGGCATCGATGCGGTCACCACAGGCGACTACAGCCCTCTGACGGTCAACATGTACCCGACGGCGCCAGCGCCGACCGCGTTGGCATCCCTTCCCGCTGCGCCCCCGAAACTCAGCGGCCGAGACGCTGAGGTGGAGCAGGTGCTGTCGGCTCTGCGGCCGCAGAACGGTTCGCCGCGGCAGAACATGGGTCCTTCAGGGGCTTCAGCGATCGCGGGCTCGGCTGCCGAGGGTTTCGTACCGCCGGTGCTGGTGACCTCAGTCGCCGGGCTTGCCGGTGTGGGCAAGACAGCACTTGCCGTGGCCTGCGGGCATAGCGCCGTCGAAGCCGGCTGGTTTAGCGGCAGCCTCTTCATCGACCTGCATGGATACGACGAGAGCCCGGTGCAGCCAGGCCAGGCCTTGGAGGCGTTCCTGAGGGCTCTCGGCATCGACGCGACTGGCATTCCCCCAACTGCTGAGGAACGTGCAGCGTTGTACCGGTCCGCACTGGAGGACCGGGCCGACCAAGGACAGCGCCTGCTCATCGTGGCTGACAATGCCGCCAGCGCGGACCAGGTCCGTCTCCTGCTCCCCGGCAGCAGCCGGCACCAGGTTCTGATTACTTCCCGGCACACCCTGCCGACTATCAACGCCCGTCTCCTGGATCTTGCTGTGCTCAGCCCGGAGGCGGCTGTAGCGCTCCTGCAGCATGCCTTGCAGAGCGCCGACCCCACCGACCAGCGCGCCCGGGGGGCCACAGACGGCATCGAGGAACTGGCCGCCCTGTGCGGGTACCTCCCGCTGGCTCTGCACATCAGCGCCGCCCTGCTGATCCTGGATCCCGACCAGACTTTCGCCGAACTCGCCGCCGACCTGGCTGCGGCCCTCTCGCGGCTGAGCCTTCTCGACGATGGAGAGCGGGCTGTGCGTGCCTCCTTCGATCTCTCCTACCGTCGGCTTCCCCCAGATCACGCCGAACTCTTCCGTCTCCTGTCGCTCAACCCCGGCCCCGACATCGGCCTTGAAGCCGTGGCGGTCCTGGCTGACCGGCCGGTGCCAGCCGTGCGCAGCATGCTCCGCGCTCTCGTCCAAGCGCACCTGGTGGCGTCTGTGAACAGGCGCTGGTCAATGCACGACCTTGTGCGCGAGTACGCCACCGAACTCGCACACGACACTGGGCAGGCTGCAGCAATCGATGCGAGCAGAGGGCCGTGGGAGGCGGCAGAGCCTCACGTTCGGGCATGCGGCCGGCTACTCGAGTACTACGCCACAACCGCTCTCGCGGCGAGTGCACATCTGACCGCGGGTGCACGCTCAGCTGCGGCAGGCGGATTCGCTGATCAAGACGAGGCGCTGGCCTGGCTGGACAGGGAGCGTGTCAACCTCACCTCGTCCGTGGCCGTCGCAGCTGCCATCCAGCACCAGGAAATCGCTGTCCAACTCCCGGTGATCCTCTACGATTACCTCCTCTGGCGCGGGTATTTCGACGACTTGATCGCCGTGACGACGATCGCGTGCGGCGTTGCCCACCAGGCGGGAGCGGTCGCCGCCGAAGCAGGAGCATGGAACAACTGCGGCATCGCCCTGACTGAGGCATCACGCTTCGAGGAGGCTGTCCTCGCTCACAGGCGTGCCGCCGATCTCTTCGCCTCGGTGGACGATGACAACGAACGCGGCAAGGCACTCAACGGGCTCGGCTCGGCGCTGCGCGAGTCTGGAAATCCCGCCGACGCACTCAAGATCTACGAAGAAGCCCTGGCGATCCAAAGGGCGTGTGAAGACCTGAAGGAACAGGCCGCGGTATTGAACAACCTGTCCCTCAACCATCAGGCGTTGGAGAACGTCGAAGGAGCATGCGCGGCAGCAGAAGAGGCCGCCTCCCTGTTCCGGCAACTCGGCGACACCACAAACGAGTCGAAAGCACTGTGCACGGCAGCATTCGCACTCCAGGCCTCGGGGCAGCCCAAGGAAGCGCAGGCGTTCTGCGAGCGGGCCATCGAAGCCGCCAGCCGCACCGTGGCTAGTCCGCTCGACGAAGCGGCAGTCTTGCTGACCTGTACCGAACTCCTGACCGACCTCACGCCGCAGCAGAAGATCAGCTACCTGCTGCAAGCCCAAGCAGCGTGCGAACGCGCCAACGCCCAGGATCTGTACGCGCACACGCTGGCTGCCTTGGGCCGGGCATGGATCACTGCGGGCGATTGGGACCAGGGCGCCGTTCATCTCACTGACGCAGCAACTATGCTTGACGATCTGGGTCTTGCCGACGAAGCGGCTGATATTTGGGAGCTGCTGGCGCTGCTCCAGTCCTGAACCAAACCGTAGGCCGAGCCGATCCGTCTCGCCCCTGCAAAGCGGTGGCTGGTCAGCACTGACAGCTTGCACCGGCCTCCGAGCTGCGAACTGTGCTGTGCTCTTCCCGGGCAGTAGGGCAGCGGCTCACGGGTAGTCGGGTGCCGAGGTGCGACGGGTGCGGGCACAGGCTGAAGTCCCTTGCCGCACATGTCGGTGCGCGCCGGACACGAATGCACCACAAAGACGCTGCCCCATAGAAGCCAAGCCGCTCCCACCTGTTCGGTGGCACGGGCCCACCGGCCCAGGCAGCGTAGGAAAGCACATAGAGACGACCTACTGATCGTCACATCGCAGGGCGGAGGGCCTTCCCTCATTCGTGGGGGTTGGTTGACGTGCTCGGCCCAGGACATCGTCTTTGCACGCGCGTGTGTGGAGAGCATTCATGCCGCGGGACCGATCGCCGTGCGCCCGCAGAGTGAACTGGCAGAGCCCTTCCCGCACGTGCTGGAGTGGCATAGCGGTTCTGTTCCTGATCAGGCAAGTGCCTGTCACTCAAACGTGTGCAGACTCCAGCCAGTTCACGTCCCTCCCGTAGGGCTGGACGTACTGTCACATGCCTGCTGCATGAACCGCAGGGCCGCACGGCGGCCAGGACAAGGAGAGGAGCACCGAGGTGATATCGGATCCGCACTGGAGTGAGCGCGGGCTATGCCGGACCGGCGATCCAGACGACCTCTTCGTCGAGGGGGCCGCGCAAAATCGCGCGAAAGCGCGGTGCACCGGCTGTCCCGTGCACACCGAGTGCCTGGCTTACGCCTTGGACAGCCGTATCGAGTTCGGGGTCTGGGGTGGCATGACCGAGCGTGAGCGACGGGCGCTCCTGCGGCGTCGGCCCACCGTTGTGTCATGGCGGCGCCTGCTGGAGGCCGCCCGCGCGGAGCAGCAGAGTACTCCCCCAGTACGTGCCGACGAGGCGATCCCCACGCAGAGTGCGACCTGCTCCCTGTCAGCGCGCTAAACCGCGTCCGCAGCACCACGGCCACCGCGACGATGACGCAAGGTCGGACGACCGCCCCGAGAGCCATCCGATGGAAGCACACACTCCCCCGCGGCAGCAGCCGCCTGCTACCTCTACGCGGCGGTGTGCAACACGCTGGACGACAGCTGGTCCGACGTGCCCGTCACCTGCGCCGTGCGCCCCGCCAGTCCGGCTTTGCTGCACCGCTCGCGCCGTGGCAGGAGCCGACAGTGAGGAACACGACTGCCGACTGGTCGACGCCATCGGACACCACGGTCGCCGCATCCGCCAGGTCCTGTGCCCGCCCGCATCTTTCTGGTACGCCGCGTGCAACGGCGTACCGATGCCGGTGCGCCGGCGTCGCGGCGCGGTCCAGGCTGGCTGTGACGTCGTTCAGCGGCCCCAGCATGTTGGCCTCAAGCGGCCCCAGTTGGTGAAGATCCTGAGGCATCGGGACGTCTTGAAGTGGCCCCGGGAGTTGGCTTGCGCCGGGACCACCCGGCGTGCCCTGTGTGCTGGTTCTGGTCAGGCGGGACCGCGGGTGGGTGTCAGGCGGTGGCGGACCCATACGTTGGGCTCGACGTAGACGGCGTGGTCGTGCGCGGTGTCGCAGTGGACCGGGACCAGCGCGCCAGGTACTACGACGTCTCCGTCGCGGTCGAAGGGAAGTCCGGTCCATCGCCGCCATTCGTCCAGTGACCCGCTGATGGTCATGGACGCGGGGGCGACCTTCTCGATGACTGCTCCTGCCTTGACGTGCACGCGCATCCATGGGTCGGCGGGGAGGCCGTCGTCTCGCTGTTGGCCGATGTACTCGGCCATGGGCAGGGAGGGTTGGAGGTGCTTGGCGGTAGGCCGGACGGGAGCCAGCAGGGTGCTGACCCCTTGCCGGGCGACGGCGTCACGCAGAGCGGCGAGCATGCGGTGAGACAAACCCTGCCCGAGGTAGTCGGTGTCGATAGTGATGTCGAGTGCGCTGGCAGTCGTCGTGGGCCGGTTGTGACGAAGATCGGAGAATGCCCAGACCATGACCCGGTCCCAGCCCTGGGCAGGGAGTTCTTCGCGGTCGGGCAGGGAGGCGTTGAAGGGCGCGCTGCGCCCACGAGCGATGACCCGGTCGCCGTCGGTGGCCACGACGCAGTAGTGCGGAAAGTCCTCCGCGACGCGGTTGAACAGGGCGTTGCCGACCGCATCGTGGAGCATGAACGCGGGCCAGTCCTCACGGATCTCATAGACCCGTGAGATCAGCTCGGGACGTTCGGCGCAGGTCGTGATGATGATGTCGTCGATAGCTGCCACGCAGCCGCAGCGTGCCAGAGGCTCGATGGAACGACCACACATTTTCACGGGCGTCGCCCACGCACCCCTGCAGCCCAGGTGACCGCGGATTCCTATTTCGCTTCGCCGTTCCTGTGGGCTTTGGTGCGGGCCAGGCGGTAAGACTCGGTTCCGGTCTCGATGAGGGTGGCGTTGAACGTGAGCCGGTCCACGATCGCTGCGCAGAGCCGGGGGTCGGTGAAGGTGCGGCTCCAGCCGGTGAACGCTTCGTTGGAGGCGATGGCAATGCTGTTCTTTTCCTCACGCTCAGTGAGAACCTGGAAGAGCATTTCGGCGCCGCGGCGGTCCAGTTCGAGGTAGCCGAGTTCGTCGATTTCGAGCAGGTCGACACGTCCGTAGCGGGCGATGGTCTTGCCGAGCTGCTTGTCGTCGGCCGCTTCGACCAGCTCGTTCACCAGGGCCGCTGCGGTGGTGTAGCGGACGCGGTAGCCCGCCATAGCGGCCGCGATGCCCAGCGCAATCAACAAGTGGGACTTGCCGGTTCCCGAATCCCCGATCAGACAGAGCGGGTAACCCTTGGTAATCCATTCACAGGTCGCGAGATTGTTGATCAACGCCGGGTCGACGTTGGGATTGGCCGTGTAGTCGAACTCCCTCAGGGACTTCTCACGGGGGAAGCGGGCAGCGCGGATGCGGCGCTCGGCCCGGCGGCGGTCGCGGTCCTCGCACTCGGCCATCAGCAACTCGGCCAGGAAGCCCGCGTAGGACAGTCCCTCGCGTTCGGCGCGGGCGATGGTGTCGCCGGCCTGGGCCCGCATGGTGGGCAGCCGCAGCATGCGGCAGGCAGTGTCGATCGCAGCGTCGGACGCCTGTGAGGTCAACGCGTGGTGGGCCGCGGTCATGTCGATTCCTTCCGGCTAAGGGTCAGCAGTTCGTCCCACTGCTCCAGGCGGGGCAAGGGCCGCTGGTCCTCGGGCAGGGCCCGGGCCAGGCGGCGCGGGGTCAGCGGAGTGACCGGGGCAGGATCAAGGCGCGGCGGCTCGGGAACGGGCTGGCTGGCGGTGACCGTCGGCGTCCGGCCCGCCGCCTGGGCGGCCTTGCGGGCCTCCAGCGCGATGACGTCCTCATGGAAAGTGCCGGCCGACAGGGCCGCGCGGATGCCGGCCACCACATCGGCGTGCTGCTGGTGGCGGTGCAGCAACAGCACCTTCACCAGGGCTTTCGTTCCTTCGGTGTCGCCGAGGGTCTTCTTCGCCGCGGCCCAGAACGCCTCGTGGACGGCGGTGAACGTGCCCGCGGCGCGGGCCTGGTGCAACGCCTCGGAGCGTTCCAGGGCGCCGGGTTTGGTCAGCAGCGCCTCCAGGTAGTGGTCCAGCACGAGGCGTTCGGTGCCGCGGCCGGCCAGCCTCGGATGGCGGGCGATCTCCCGCCGCCCGTCATAGACGGTCAGCTCCTCGCAGGTCAGCGTGACGGTGACCTTGCGGTCGATGAAGCGGACCGGGACCGAGTACCGGCACATCTTCACGGTGATCATGCCGTAGCGGTCGACGCGGGGCGTGAGCGTGATTCCGGTGGTGAACGGGTCGTCCGGCAGGGGCAGCAGGTGTCCGGCCTCGCGGGCGAAGTCCTGTGCGATCGTGCGTATCCTCGCCCCGATCCGCCGCTCGTCCTCCCGGGCCTCGAACTCGGCGAACCGGGCGTTGAGTTCATCCAGGCTGTCGACCTGGGGCACCGGGGTGAGGTAGTTGCGGCGGAAGTAGCCGACCTGGCCCTCGACCCCGCCCTTCTCGTGAGCGCCGCGCAGTCCCGGCTCGCAGTAGAACGGGGTGAAGCCGTAGTACTCGTGGAAGTTCGTCCAGCGTGGGTTCTCCTCCCGCGAGCGGCTGCGAAAGATCACCTTTGTCACGGCCGGAGTGAGGTTGTCGTAGCGGACCTGCCCGGCCGGCACCCCGCCCAGCGTGTTCAGCGCGTGCACGTGCCCTTCGAAGAATGCCTGCTGACTGCACGACCGCGAGATACGGTGCACGGCCTTGCCCGAATACGCCAGCCGGAAGGCGAACAGGTAGCACCGCGTGCGGTGCCCGGCGACATCCACGTAGACATCGCCGAAGTCGACCTCGGCGTCCGCACCGAGCGCGTTGTGCCGGGTCACGAACGCCTCCACCGGCGCCCCCACCTGGGCCGCGATCTCCTTGCGGCGGGCGGCGACAAAGTCCCGCACCGTCGGATACGGAATCGCCTCGCCGAACTCCTCCTCGATCCGCGCGACAATCCGCCGCACGGTGTGCCGCTGCTTGCGCGGCGCATCCAGATCGGCCTGCAGCCAGGCATCGACCGTCTTCTTGTACGGCTCCATGCGCGGCGAGGTCTGTACCGGCCGACGCCTCGGCGTGGGCACCGGCGAGGCCAGCGCCTCTCGTACGAGCCGACGGTGGACGCCGTACTTCCGCGACAAGGCCCGGACCGACAGTTGCTGCTGCCAGCTGTCTCGCCGGATCCGGTCGAACAGCTCTTGCTTGGACATGGACATCCACAGCACCGCCCCTGCCGGAGACCACAGGAACCGTCTCACCGCAAGAGCCGGGGTGGGGCCATTTCACCCCGTCACCACCCCGCAATGCGTCCGTGCGACCCTCCAACTGGGGCCGCTTGAGGCCAACATGCTGGGGCCGCTGAGCGACGTCACAGCCAGTCCAGGCTGCGGCACGGCGCGGCGACCGGCACCTGCACGGCACCATCCGGGAAGGGCATAACGGCCAATGAGCGCATCCGCAGGCGTGAGTCCCTACGCGACCGGCGGGGGCGGGACCGTGCTCGAGCATCACTTCGGCGCCGTGCTGCTTTCGCATCTCCTGACGCAAACGCCGGTGCCCGGTCTGGGCGACCATGTCACGCCCGTCGAGGTACGGTTCCAGGCTCGTGCCGTGACAGCGGTGGACGACTATGTGGTGACGGGGCGTGCGGGCAACGGTGCGTTGCACTATCTGTCGATCGCTGTGCGGCGCCGCCCCCGGCTCGCTGTCAGCGACTCCTCATCGGTCGAGCTGATGCGGTCTTTCCTGGCCACCCTGCAGCAGCAGTGGGCGTATCTGTGCGCGGGCCGCTGGCATCTGGCTCTGGCCGTGGCCGCGCCTTTCCCACGGGCGGCATCGGTGCAAACTCTGACGACAGCTGCTGCGGCTGCTGGAAGTGCTGGTGCGTTCCGACACCGCGTGGCCGAGCCGGGACGGCTGAACAAGTCCGCTCACCGCGCGCTTTGGGACCTTCAGTCCCTGATCTCGGCCGCCGTGGCCCATGGTGCTCCTGATTCGGGAGTTGCTTGCGATGCCCTGACGTGGCGGCTTCTGGCGCACCTTTCGGTTCTTGAGCTGCGCTTGGAGGGCGTACGGCCTGTTGACCGGACCGCGGCGGTGGAACGGCTGCAGTCGATGGCCTGCCTGACAGGGGCAGCCGATGGGGATGCGCTCTTCTCCCGGCTGCGGGAGTGCGCAAGTGACTACGCTCCCGCCGGGGCGACTGTGAACCGGGAATCCTTGCTTCGGGCTCTGCGCGGCGCACCGTTCATCCGTGACGAGACGCCGAAGGTGACAGTGCCGCTGCCCCGGCCTCGCCGCGGGCAGGCTGGCGGGTCGAGGCTTCCTCGTGTCGTGTGGTCGCACCCCGGCCTCTTACGGCCGCATGCCCGCCAGCCACGCGTTCATGACGGCACTCTGCTGGTCGTGGACGGCCACGTTCTGCACGCCCTTGACACTGCTTCCGGCAAGGCGCTGTGGAAGCCGAAGTCGATGGGCTACGACAATCAGCCCCCGGTGGACGGCACCACCGTGTTCGCCTCGGCGATCGGGAGCGCGCTGCGTCCTCGCAGCCTGCACACCGGTCTGGAGACCGGTCCCCGGATCGACAAGTGCGCGGCGGGACAGGCGGTGTGTGCTCGTGGCACTCTCTACGTGCCTGATCTGCAGGGCGTCTTGCACGTGTACGACACGGCTTCGGGGCGGCGCCTGTGGAGCTGGCGGCCGGAGCCGGCGGTGTCTGGGTTCCTGGAGACTCCGCGTGTCGTGGGTGACTGCGTGTTCGTCACCTGGACCGGCTGCGACGCGTCCAGGCCGTGGACCCTGCTGGCTCTCGACACCGAAAAGCGCCGCCCACGCTGGGCCGGACCGATCCGTCTCGCTTCTGCACAGCGGTGGCTGGTCAGCGCTGACAGCGTGTACGTGATCTCTCCCGGTGAGCGGGAAGAAGCGCCGTGGCTGAGCACCTACGACGTGCACAGCGGGGCGTTCGTGCGGCGGGAGCAGCTGCCCGGTCCTGTTGTGGGCATGCTGTCGTCGCACACCACGCTTCATCTAGCCCACCAGGACGGCCACGTCTCCTCCTGGAACGCCCTGTCCGGTGAGAACCGCTGGACAGTCAAAGTGGCCAAGGCCCTTCGGGCCCGCCTGGTGGCTGCGGGTGAAGAGATACTCGTTGCGGCCTGGGACCCTGGCAGGATCTTCGTGCTGTCGGACGCGACGGGAGAGAAGGTGTGGGATGCGCCCGCCCGGCCGGCGGCATCATTCGAGGCGCCCGCCTACGTAACGGGCGGCGCTGCCTGGGCGGTGAGCCGTGCGGGAGTACTGCAGGGATGGGATCTTCAGACCCGTCGCCGTCTTGGGGCCATCGACGCGGGCCTGGTGTGGGAGCCTGCCGAGCAGGGCGTTCCTCAGTTGTCGGGCGGTGTCTTGTACATCGTGACCAAGAACGGCAGCGTTCACGCGATCCGCCTCGAGGAATCCTCGTGACGCACGTCCGGCGCTGAAGCGTCCCCTCACCAACGCCACCGGTCCAGGCGCTGTCGCAGTCTGGCCAGGGGGGTGGGGGCGGAGTCGGCGATGGCCTCGTCGAGCTGGCGGCGGTCGCGTTCACGGTTGTCGGCAATCTCTGCGTCCGAGTAGCGGCGGCTCCAGCGGATTTTGCCCTCGCGAATCCAGTAGTGGGACCGGCAGACAAGCGCCCAGTTCCCGATCGAGGGTGCTAGGGACACCGTCTCGCCGTTGTAGGTGAAAGACCACTGCGCCGGTGACAGTGGTGTGATGACTTCTTCCCCGCAGCCGCAGCAGCACAGGTGGCCGCAGGTGCGGTACGAGATGGAGATGTACAGCACGCCTGGATCCATGGAGGCCGGAAAGGTTTCGACGAATGCCGGGCGCAGGCGACTGACAGCAGTCATGCAAGGTCCTCGTTGGCGATCTCGTTGGTGATCAGCGAGTAGGTGGCGAAGCCTTCTGCGGTCGCGTCTGCGTAGACGCCGAGGAAGCGTTTCCAGCGGTTGACTGCAAGGATCGCGTTGAGGGCGTTGAGGTCGGCGGTCTGGATGTTGCGTGCGTAGGCGTCGCGTTCAGGAGCGGGGGCGGGGATCCGTCCGCGTGCTTGTTCACGCCGTCCGGGCAGGCTGGTCGTCACGCGCAGCAGCCCGCTGAGCCGACCGTCGATCTCCTCGATGCCCATGCCGACGTCGATGAACGGCACGTCGTTGCCTTCCAGCCAGTCCATGACGGCGGGCTCGCTCGCCGCATCGTCGGAGGCGAGGAAGACGAAGGTCGCCCCGTCGAGGAGGGCGAGGTTGTCCTCGTCCAGGTAACAGCTTCCTCGGCGGGGCGGCGATGAGCGACGCCGAGTTCGAGACGAGCGGTCTCGACGACCTCCCGAAGGACGCGTACTGATCGCACCGAGCGCGGGTCACCGCCTCGGCAGCCGTCGCAGCGGGCGCCGCTTCGTTCAGTGGCGGCGCCGCTGCGACGAGGCCGTCCGGCCACCCGCGCCCGCGTTCTTCGCACGCTGGTGGCTGCGGCCTCTTTGGCATCGGCCGCCTCGCGGAGGATGGTCTGACTTCGGCGGAGCTCCTCTCCAGCTTCCTCGGCGCGTGTCCGGGCCCGCTCAATTCCCCTCTCGCCGTGCCTTCGTACGCTGATCGCTGCTCTTGGCCTGGGGCTTCGCCTTCTGTGTCGGCGCCCGACAGACCCACCCCACCAGCCGGAGACACGGCGAGCGGATTCAGGCGCCGGGCAGCTTGGGGCCCACGGTCTTCTGGCGGGCGGAGGCCGTCTTCGCGGTCCTGGTTGCCGTCTTCTTCGCCGGGTTCTTGGTGTGGGCCAACAGGGCTTTGACTCGGATGCGCGCGCTGTACTGGTAGCGCACTGAACCTGGCGCGGTGAGCGGGTACGTCTGGGCTACCGTCAACTTCCGCGTCCTACCGTGTTGGGGCTGTGCACCCATCCCGGCCCACAAGGAGCACTTGGCCGTGAACGTCGAGATTCCCCCGCACGTCCGCCAGACCGTTTCTCAGCTCGGGGACGGTGTGCCTTACGCGCTGAAGGTCCCGGCCGGCCGGCTGGCGGATGATCCGGATCTGGGTGAGCCCTCGAGTCTGCCCGGCATCCTCAACGTGATGATCGACGGCGATCTTTTCGAGGACTGCCCCACCCTGGCCGTCGGCTACATCCGTGAGCCCGACAGGATTGAGATCCGATTCGTGACCCCGGCCTCCTTCGCTCAGCCCGCGACAGACACCGCTCGCGAGCCTGAACAGCAGGGGCAGGAGCGGGCTGTTGATCCCGGTGTGGAGGCGGTCACCGTCCGGGAGGTGGCGGACGCCTGGCGGCGCATCACTGGGTGGCTCCAGACCCACGCCCCCGTCTCTCACGCGGCTTTTCGGGCCGGCGCGAGTTCCGCTGCCGTCGCCGCCGTGGAAGGTGAACTCGGAGTGCGGATACCCGTGGAGCTGCGCGCCCTGTGGCTGTTGACCGCGGGCGATGACGGGGCCCATGGGTGGGGGTGCCTGCCGGGCAACCAGGCTCTGATGACCTTGGATGCCGTGCGGGCCCTTTACCGGATGAAGATGGACGCGCAGGTCTCGCGGGACGCCCTCAACTCCGGGCGCCCTGAAGAGGAACGGATCACCGTGTGGAACGCCACCTGGATTCCGGTGATCGCCCTGGGGCCGTCCGATGGCTCCTCAGGCCTCTACCTGGACGCTGCGACCGGTTACCTGGGCCGCTGGTCCCGCTACAACGAAGCCCCCGGCGATGAGCGCGACACGTTGGTCACCTATCTGGAGGAGATGGCCGACATGCTGGAATCACCGGCTCTGGCCGCGCGGGACAAGCCAGGGCTGATCGGGGAGACGTTGGTGTGGCTGAGCAGTATCGACCCCGCGCAGGAAAAGCGGTGGCGGTCTCTGACGAATTGACCCGCGGTCAGGCGTGGGGGCCGACCCGGCGGCCGGCTCCCGCGCGGTCATGTGCCGGCTGGCGCTCGCATTGGCTGCCGATCTTTTTCCACTGCAGGTCGTTGCCGCGGACGTGCAGTGTTCGTATCCCGGCAGGGTCACGAAGAAGCCGTCGCCTGGCCCATTGGGCACGCTGCGGGCGTCGGCGAGAAGGCCGAAGTTGGCCGAGCCGTCTCCCATCTTGTCGGTGAACAGCGCAGCTGAGCGCATTTGGTGGCCGAGGACACCAGGTTGACGCTCTTGGGGTAGCCGCATCACAGGCAGAGTGTGTGAATCGCCGTACCCTGTCCCCCGTTGCAGCAGGCGGCTCGGCGCATCCCCGGCGTGACACCGGTCACTGAGGTCCTCGCCCTTCTGCATGTAAGAAACGTGTCGCCACGCCCATTACTCCGTGTGAACTCCAGGACGGAAGTGGGGCGCGTAGCGCTTGCCGAGCATTTTCAGGGTGTTCGGGGCGGGGTGCCGCCCTGCCGTGGGCAGGTGTCCGGGGCCTCTCCGCGCCGTACTTGAAGCGGCTGCCGCACGCGCCCCGGATGCGCTGACCGTTCCTGGTCGGCGGCTTCCCCCATGGTCACGAGGTCCGCTGCGGCCTCGTACAGGCAAGGTGGTTCGCCCGCCGGGTCGGCCCGTCCGATCAGCTCTTCGGCGAACCGGTCCTTGTGCCACCCCAAGACGACGGACAGGAGCCGTTTTCATGCGTAGACCCAGCGGATACATCACGGGGGCCGTCGCCCTCACCCTAGCGCTCACCTCGGGATTAGTGAGTGGAGCCGCCGCAGCGCCCCAGGGTGCCGCCGATACGGCGAACGCCGCGAAGGCGTCGAGGACGGTGACGCTGATCACCGGGGACCGGGTCATGGTGAGCGCGGCCGGCCAGGTGCTCGGGGTGAAGCGGGCGGCGGGCCGGGAGCGCGTCCCGTACTCGGTGCGGAAGGTCGCCGGACACACCCACGTGATACCCGGCGACGCGGAACTGCTGCTGGCGACCGGCAGGCTGGACCCGCGGCTGTTCGACGTGACCGAGCTGGTGGCGGACCGCTACGACGACGCGCACCGGTCCGACCTGCCCCTCATCGTCACGTTCCGGGACCGGGGGAAGCGCTCGACGAGTATGTTCACCGGGACCGGGGCGCAGATCCGGCGCACGCTGCCGGTCGTGAACGGGACGGCGGTGCACACCGTCAAGAAGCGCGGTACCGCGTTCTGGGACGCCCTGACCGGGACGAGCTCGGCAGCGGGCGCACCGGAACATCGGCGTTCCAGCGGCGAGTTCGCCGCCTCGACGGGCGTGAGGAAGGTATGGCTGGACGGCGCTCTGCGGACCGCCCTCGACAAGAGCGTCCCGCAGATCGGCGCCCCCATCGCCTGGGCCGCCGGCTATGACGGCACCGGCACCAAGGTCGCCGTGCTGGACAGCGGGGTGGACAAGGACCACCCGGATCTGGCGGGTCAGGTGATCGCGGAGCAGAACTTCTCCGATTCCCCCGACATCAAGGACCGCTTCGGCCACGGCACGCATGTGGCGTCCATCGTCGCCGGGACCGGGGCCGGGTCCGGCGGCACGTACAAGGGCGTCGCGCCCGGGGCGAAGATCCTGGACGGCAAGGTCCTGAACGACCGCGGGAGCGGCGAGGAATCCGGCGTCATGGCCGCCATGGAGTGGGCGGTGGCCCAGGGCGCCGACATCGTCAACCTCAGCCTCGGCGGTGAGGACACTCCCGGCACCGATCCGGTGGAGGAGGCGCTCGACCGGCTCTCCGCCGAGACCGGCACGCTCTTCGTCGTCGCGGCCGGGAACGAGGGGCCGGGCGAGCACACCATCGAAACCCCGGGCAGCGCCGCGGCGGCGCTCACCGTCGGCGCCGTCGACAAGACGGACCGGCTCGCGGACTTCTCCAGCCGCGGCCCACGGGTCGGAGACAGCGGGGTCAAACCCGACCTGACCGCGCCCGGTGTCGCGATCACGGCGGCCGCTTCCCCCGGCAGCGTGCTGGAGACGGCGAACCCCTCCGGCATACCGGGCTACATCACCCTCGACGGCACCTCCGCGGCGACCCCGCACGTCGCCGGCGCGGCCGCCCTCGTGGCCCAGCAGCACCCCGACTGGAGCGGCGAGCGGATCAAGGCGGTCCTGACCGGTTCCGCCGTACCCGGGGCGTACAGCTCGTTCCAGCAGGGCACCGGCCGTACCGATGTCGCCCGCGCTCTCGGGCAGCACGTCGTCACCGAGCAGGGGCCGCTCGACTTCGGCCGGCAGGAATGGCCGCATGGCGATGACGAGCCGGTGAGGAAGCAGCTCACGTACCGCAACCTGGGGACCGAGCCGGTCACGCTGGACCTGTCCGTCGACGCGCTCTCGGCGGACGGCAAGCCCGCGGCCGACGGCATGTTCACCCTCTCTCCGCAGCGGCTCACCGTTCCCGCGGACGGCGAGGCGAGCGCCACCGTCACGGCCGACACCCGGGCCGGGAGCAGCGACGGCACGTTCGGCGGTTCGGTGTCCGCCGTCTCCGCCGACGGCAAAACCGAGGTGCGCACCGCCGTCGGAGTGGAGCGCGAAGTCGAGATGTACAGCCTGACGCTGAAGCACGTCGACGAGAACGGCGTTCCCACGGCCGACGCCGTGACCGAGGTCCAGGGCGTGGACGGCGACTTCCACGCCTCCTACGCCGACGAACAGGACGGCGCACTCACGGTCCGGCTGCCCAAGGGCGACTACTCCCTCAGCGACATGATCCACCCCGGCTTCCAGTCCACCAGCCACGCGCTGCTGTTCCAGCCGAGGCTGCGGCTGGACAAGGACACCACCGTCACCTTCGACGCCCGGCAGACCCGGCCGGTCCAGGCCACCCTGCCCGATCCCGCGGCCACGAACGTCGATGCGCTGATCACCGTCGGATGGCAGCGAGGCAGGGGTCTGGACCCGGGCCTCTTCACCTACAGCTACCCCGACTTCAAGAGCTTCACGGTCGGGCAGCTCGGTCCCGAACTGCCCGCCGACCAGGCCTACGCCCAGTACGCGGGCACCTGGAGCCACCAGGACGCCGACCGGCCCGTGAACTACCACCTGGCGTGGAAACGCACCGGTTCGCTCGGTGGCTTCAGCACCGAGGTCGCCCAGCGGCAACTCGCCACGGTCGACTTCCGGATCGGGTCGCCCACCGCGGGTGAGCCCGTCGCCCTCTTCGCGCAGCCCCTCACACCGGACGGCGAGCTCACCGCCCTGGGCACACCGGTGCCAGGGACCCTGCCGCTGCGGGGCACCGACTACGTCCTCGGCGACGGCATCAAGTGGAACTTCCTCGTCGAGACGGGCTCCGGTCCCGACACCGAGTTGTGGACCACCGGCAGTTACCGGGCCGGCGAGCACTACACCGAACGGTTCAACGTCGGCGTCTTCGGCCCGGCCCTCGGCAACACGCGCACCGCGCCGCCCTTCCTCACCCCCGGCATCGCACGGAACGGCGACGTCATCCGGGCCTACCTGCCCCAGTACAACGACGGCGCCCGGCACTGGAACACCCACGCCGGGACACTGCGGACGAGCTCCCTCCAGGTCGACGGCACGGAGGTCCCCGAACCCAACGGCGTCTCCCCGACCGAGGGCGTCGCCCAGTACACGGTGCCCGCGAAGGACAGCACCTACAGGATGACCCTGGACTCCACCCGTGATCCCGCGTCCACACCGGTCAGCACCCGGGTCAGGACGGTGTGGACCTTCCGCTCCGCCGAGACACCGCAGGGCGCGTGGTCCACGCTGCCGCTGTCCGTCGTCCGCTTCACGCCCCGCCTGACGCAGGCCAGCACCGCCAAGGCGGGCCAGAGGTTCGATGTGCCCTTCCACATCGAGGGCGCAGCCGCGGGACACCGGCTCAGGAAGCTCTCCTTCGCCGTCTCCTACGACAACGGGAACACCTGGCGGTCCGCCGAGGCCGTCGGCGGTACTCATCTGTCCCTGCGGCACCCGGCCGAGGCGGGGTCGGTGTCCTTGCGGGCCGAACTGACCGACGCCCAGGGCAACACGCTGGTCCAGACGATCGAACGCGCCTACCTCACCACCACATAGACCGCCGGATCTGCGGACGACCTCGACCGTGCTGCGCCGACGATCCACGGCCCCGGCGGAGGGGGCTGCCGGCCCGCCACGGGACACGTGGTGCCCACGAACGCGGGTAACGCACACATACTTTGGTATGACCCCGAGGCGCGGAACGCCTGTCTTTCGACATCGGCCGGGTCGCATCCACCGACCTTCGGCCGAAGTCCCGGCCTCTCCCAGCCCCTAGCGTTGCCGACCATGAAGACGTTCACTCCCCACCTCACCCCGTTCACCTCCGCTCCACCCTCGCTCCCTCACACCTGTGCACATGAGAGGCACACGTCGTGACCGAATACGCACTGGAGGCCGTCGGGTTGGGCCGACGGTACCGCCGCGGCTGGGCGCTACGAGACTGCTCCTTCCGGCTGCCCGCCGGGCGGATATGCGCCCTGGTCGGACCGAACGGCGCGGGCAAGACCACCCTGCTCTCGCTGGCCACGGACCTGCTCACCCCGAGCACCGGAATGATCAGCGTGTTCGGCGATGCCCCCGCCAGCGCCGCCGCACGGCGGCGCACGGCCTTCCTCAGCCAGGACAAGGCCCTCTACAAGCGCTTCCGAGTCGAGGAGATCCTGCGCATGGGGCGCGAACTCAACCCCTCCTGGGACCAGGCACGGGCCGAGAGGATCATCACCGAGGGTGACGTACCGCTGTCCGCGCGGGTCGGAACGCTCTCCGGAGGCCAGCGCACTCGCGTCGCCTTCGCGCTGACACTGAGCAAGCGGCCCGAGTTGGTCCTGCTCGATGAGCCGATGGCCGATCTCGATCCACTGGTGCGGCGCCAGATGACGGAAATGCTCCTGCACGACGCCGCCCAGAACGGCACGACCGTGGTGATGTCCTCCCACATGATCGCCGAACTCGAAGGTGCTTGCGACTATCTCGTCCTCGTCAGAGACGGCACTGTCCGGGTGGCGGGCGAGATCGACGCGATCAGCGATGCCCACCGCCTGGTGTCCGCGCCCGATGCCGACAGCAGCCGGGAGTCGGAACTGACCGGGCACGAGGTCGTAGAGAGCCGCCGGACGCCCGACGGCCGGTTCACGGCACTTGTCCGCCCCCGCGGCCCGCTGCCGCGCGGCTGGCAGGTTGGCCCACCCGGTCTGGAGGATCTTCTGCTCGCCCATCTGCGCACCACCGACGTACCCCCACTGATCACGGCGACCGCGAGCGTCGACACCGCCGCCGCGCGGTCCGCGGAGGTGACCGCATGACCACCTCCAGCCTCCTCCGGCCTCGCAGTGTTCGGCTGCGCGGCCTCACCTGGCTGGTGTGGCGGCAGAACCGTGCCGCCTTCTGGATCGGGCTTGTCATCGCCCTCGCGGTGGCCGTCTACACCGCGGTCCGCCACCAGCAGACGGTAACGGCCATCGATCAGCGGCACCTGGACACGTGCCGCGGCGTCATCGATCCCTCCTCACCCTGTTTCACGAAGATCATCTCCTTCGGCGCCGACTACCAGTACCCGATGCGCCGTCCACTCCAGGTGATGGTCGTCCTGCCGCTGCTGTTCGGCCTGTTCTTCGGAGGCCCCCAGCTGGCCCAGGAACTGGAGACCGGCACCTACCGGACCGCCTGCTCCCAGTCGGTGTCCCGAGTGCGCTGGTTCCTGGCGAAACTCGCCGTGCCAGCGGCCATGACCGCAGTGATCAGTGCCGTCCTGGCCCTGGCCATGACCTGGTGGTGGTACCCGGTGGCGGACGTGATGGGAGGCCAATTCCCCTGGTACCAGTGGTATCCCTACTACGGCATCGGTCCCGTGGTGGTGGGTCTGTCCGTGCTGCTGTTCGTGGTGGGCGTGACGTTCGGCCTGCTGCTGCGGCGCACCGTCGCCGCGATGGCGGCCACGCTGGTCGTGGGCGCCGGGCTGCTCGTCCTGCTGGACCGGATCCGCGGGTACCTGCTGCCGACGGTGACCGTCAACCAGCAACACACCAGCGCGATCCCGGGTCCCGACGACGCCTGGGTGATGTCCGACGGCGCCCTCTCCCCCTCCGGCGCCCGGGTCTCCGACGTCAACAGCTGCTACTCGGCCGGCGACTTCGACAAGTGCCTCGCCGCCCATGGACGGACCGGCCACTGGGCCGACTACCACCCCGCCTCACACCTGTGGCCGCTTCAGGCGGTGGAGACCGGCCTCTGCCTGGTGCTCGCGGCGGCACTCACCGCGCTGTGCGTCTGGTGGATGCGGCGGCGTCTGGTCTGACAGACGGAACCGGTGGGTACGCCACCGTCGCGGACGCCCTGGCCGTGTGCGAGCGCAGGTATCGCTTGCTACGGCATCAGGGCAGTCCTCCAGGCGGATTCCGCACCCTGGCCGTCCCCTTGCCCATGCAGTCAGGGGGATCGCACAGGAGCTGGGTCTGCCGGAGGATCAGGACTGACCCGCGATCCGCAGGTGAGCAGCCCGGCGGTGGCGAGGTGCAGGGTGCGGCCCAGCCGGCCGGAGAAGTCGACCCTGGTGCCGGCCAGACCGGGGTGCCGCTGGGCTTCGACGACTGCCAGCGAGGGATGGGCGAACGGCCAGATACCGGCCGTCGGGAACAACGGCTCGATCCGCGCCCACTGCGCGTCTGTCAACAGCCCACCCAGACCAACGATCAGGCGATCGGAAAAGAGCGGTTGTGGGCTGACCACGTCGCCAGCCGGGCCAGTACGCGGAGGGCCACCCCGGGAGACCGCGGGGCGGGCCGACGACGTGCATGTGGTCGCTAAGGGCGGTCGCCTATGCGGCGCAAGGCTCCACGGGGCATCGGCTACCGCCCTGGCCGGGCTGTAGCACGGTCAGCGAATAGGGAGATCTGATGGTCCTGATCTGCTGACGCGTGCCCAGCTGCACGAGTGTGCCTGACTCGTTGCCAGGGCCGCGCGCCGGATGCGACACGTAGTGCTTAGAGGTACTTCCAGGCGCTGCAGCCAAGGTTGTTGCTGGGGGCGGCCCACTTGCAGACCTGGAACCGAGCCACGTCCTTGGGCAGGCTCGCCGTGGTGGTGCCGTTGTAAGTCGGCCCCCAGACCGCGTACGAGCCATCGGTGTAGTAGACATGCGTGACAGCGGCGTAGGCGTCGTTGTAGGTGTAATCGGCCTGCCAGAGCCAGCTCGCCGCTCCGTTGCCCGGGTTGTTGTCGATTTGGGCCTCGAAGTACGCCCCGCCATTGGAGTAGGAGACGAAACCGGTGGGCTGGGTGGCAGCAGAAGCGGACAGCGGCGCGGCAAAACCTGCGCCCACGCCCATGGTGGCCACCGCGGCCACGACTACAGCCGCCCGCTTGAAACGCTTCAAGGTCATTCGCTTCCCTCCAACATGCCCTCATGTCACGACGGTCGGGTATCGGACTTCCGGGCAGAGAACGTGCATTCACTCCATCAACGGAACTCATGCTGCTACGGGTTCACTTCGGGCAGGCGAGGGCTGGAGACGACCCAGGTGTGAAGGCATGGCATGCGAGAAACGCCATTGCCAAAGGCAAGTTCGAGCTCGCCAAGGACGTCTCCGCGTTCGCGAAGGCCGACGGCGGTCCGCTCGCGTGCGGCTTCAAGGCCGAGAAGAAGCCGACCGAGCTCTACGAGCTCACGGAGAAGGAGACGCCCTTCGACAAGAAGCTCCGTACGACCAGACGGACTGGTCTTGTGCGGTGATCGTCTTCGGTCGGTCACCGCCGCCGTAGTCGTGGCGGGTGGTCATGTGGGTGCTGCCGGTCGGCGAGGTGCCGCGCAGCCCCGGCGCTCGGCGGTCTTGCCGAGGGCGCTGGTGACCACGGCGTTGGCGTCATCAATCGGCTCAACACCCGTTCGACACTGCGTCGTGCGGTCGACCCCGATGAGATGGCCGAGGTGGTGGCCTGGCTCCCCGCGGCGAGTGGCGAGGGCGCGAGGCGGCCTTGTTGCTCCGCCGCCTGGTCGACCGCACGACCGCGTTACTTGGCCAGGAACTCCAGCAGCGCCTTGTTCACGTCCTCCGCGTGGGTCCACAGCAGCCCATGAGGAGCACCCTCGATCTCGACGTAGTCCGCGGACGGAAGGGCCCGATGGAACAAGCGCGCGGTGGATTCGATCGGCAGAATCCGGTCGCCAGTGCCGTGCAGGATGAGCGAGGGCACATCGATCTTGGGAATGTCCTGGCGGAAGTCGGTGCCCCAGGTGAGCGGCGCGGCAGCGGCGGCGTGGGCGCCGCCGCCCGCGGCCACATTCCAACTATTGCGCACGGCTTCGTCACTGATACGCGTGCCCAGGTTCTCGTCGAGGTTGAAGAAGTCCTGGAAGAACGCGGTGTAGTAGGCGTACCGATCGGTCTTGACCGCGTCGGAGACACCCTGGAAGAACTCCGCGGGCGCGGCGCCGTCCGGGTTGTCGTCGCTCTTGAGCAGGCACGGCTCCAGGGAGCCGAGGAAGGCCGCCTTTGCGATGCGCGCGGATCCGTAGGTGCCAAGGTAACGGCCCACCTCACCGGTGCCCATGGAGAAGCCGACAAGAACGGCGTCGCGCAGATCGAGCGTTTCCAGCACGATGTTGAGGTCGGCGGCGAAGGTGTCGTAGTCGTAACCGCTATTGGGCTGGCTGGAGCGGCCGAAGCCGCGCCGGTCGTAGGTGACGACGCGGTGGCCGGCCGCCAACAACGCAGCGGACTGCTTTTCCCACGAATGCCCGTCGAGCGGGAAGCCGTGGATGAGGACGACGGGTTGTCCAGTCCCATGGTCCTCGTAGTACAGCTCGATGTCTGTCGTGTTTTCTCGGCCCACGGTGATGAGCGGCATTGGTTGTCCCTCTCGGATGGCGGGGCGACGGGTAAGACCCCGGAATCGGTTTCGCGACTAAAGACTCATGTCGTGACGCCCACCCCGGTAACCGTCAAATGACTCAAAGTCGTCGGCTTACGTACGCGCTCACGCGAAGGCACGGCCACGGTGAACCGGGCCTCGGGACTCAGATGGTGACCCCGTGAAGTGGTGTGGCCGGGCTGTGGCCCGGAACGCGCGGGTTGCTGCGAGCACGCCGCGCCGCCCACCCGACCGGGCGCAACGGCCACCGTGCCCTGGGCCGCCACACGGACGCGACGCCGGACGAAGGAGGACGAGCAGGTCAGCGGGCCCGCGTCTCGTGGAACCCACGACTGAGAGCTGCAGCAAGTCCTTCTACGGCACCCCCGCTCATCCCGTCTCGCCGCCGACCGCCTGCGGTACCGGTACCGCCGCCGCCCGCACCCCCGGGCCGAGCGCGGCGAGCACCCCCACGGCCGCCGCCCCGGCGAACAGGGCCAGCAGGGACGTCCACGGCACCGCGAGCACCGCCCCGTGCTGGCCGACCACCGCCGCCGCTCCCGCCGCCCCGCCCGCGGCGATGCCGAGAGCGGCGCCCAGCGCCGACACCAGGACCGACTCCACGCGGAGCATCGACCGCACCCCCGGCCGGTCGAGGCCGACCGCGCGCAGCAGACCGATCTCCCGCCTGCGTTCGAAGACCGCCATGCCCATGGTGTTGGCGACGCCCAGGGCCGCGACCGCGACCGTGATGCTCAGCATCGCGTACAGCACCGACCGCAGTTGGCCGAAGCCCTGCTCGGCGGCCCTTCCCGCGTCCGCCCGGTCCTCGACGACCAGCAGCGGATTGTGCAGGGTCCGGCGGATCTCCTCCTTCACCGCCGCCGTCCGGCCGGGCTCGGCCCGCACCAGTACCGAGGTGATGTCGCCCTTGCCGGCGACCGCACTCTCGGGCAACAGGGCCGGGCTCAGGGCGTCGGGGCCGTCGTACACCGCGACGATCTTCAGCCGCAGGTCCTTGCCGACCGTGTCGCCCGCGTCCGACAGGCGTCGGCCGGTGATCCGGTCGCCCAGCCGCCAGCCGTGTTCCGCGGCGAGGGAGCGGGTGACCGCGATGCCGTGGGACAGGTCGTCCAGGTCGCCGGCCTGGACCGTGAGGGGGGCGAGGTGGCCTCGGCCCACCGCCCGCGGGCTCACCGCGGCGCTCCACACCACCGAGCCGTCGCTCAACCGGATGCCGGCCTCGCGCACCGCGCTGACCGCCGCGACGCCCGGCAGGTGTGCCACCTGTGTCGCGGTGCCGGTGCCGATCTCCGCGTAGTCGACCGCGGTGATCCGCAGGTCGGTCGGCATGTCGGCGGTCGCCTCCCGCGCGGCGGTGCTGCTCAGCGAGGCCAGCGCCACGGTGACCGCGCTCACGAGTGCCAGACACACCGTGAGTGCCCCGGCCGTCGCGGCGGTGCGCCGCGGATTGCGGCGGGTGTTGGCCAGGGCGAGTGTCCCTCGCACGCCGAGAAGAGAGCGCGTCGGCCTGCCCAGGGCCCGGGTCGCCCAGTGCGCCAACTGCGGGGTGAGCAGGAGCAGTCCGGCCAGCAGGACGGGTGTGGCCAGACACAGCACGCCGAGGTCCCCGTCGGCGGCCGCCAGCAGCAGTGCGCCGCCCGCGGTCACGGCCGTTCCGTAGCGGTTGCGGCGCCGCAGGGAGAGCGCCGCGGCCGGCGTGTCGGTGCGCAGCGCCGCGACCGGTGCGACGGCGGAGGCCCGCAGCGCGGGTACGAACGCGGCGGCGGCCGTGAAGCCCACTCCCACGCACAGGGCCGTCACCAGCACCAGCGGCGACAGGGCGTCCGGCGCGGCCGTGCTCACGGGGCCGCCGACGGCCCCGAACAGGCGGGTGAGCAGGGCGGCCACGCCGATGCCGAGCCCGTAGCCGACGACGGCCGCCGCGGCGCCGACGACGGCCGCCTCGGTGAGCACGATGCCCAGCACCCGGCGCCGGCTCGCCCCCACCGCGCGCAGCAGCGCGTGTTCACGGGCGCGTACGGCGCTGAGCATGGTGAAGGTGTTGCTCACCAGGAAGGCGGAGACGAACAGCGCGATCCCGGCGAACAGCAGCAGCAGCGTGCCGAGTTTCTCCCGGTCGGGTGCCGCGGCGGCCTCCGCATCCAGCTGGGCGCGGGTGACGGCTGCCAGGCCGTGCGGCAGCTCGCGCGTCACCCGCTCGGCGAGCGCGGCGGGGGGGACGCCGGGGTCGGCGGTCAGGGTCAGCGACGCGTACCGGCCGGGTGCGGGGGCGAACAGGGTCCGCGCGGTGGCTTCGTCGAACGCGATGAGCGTGCCGCCGGCGGCGGTCGCGGGGTCGTACACGGTGAACACGCCGGTCAGCCGTACCTGGCGGACCTCGCCGGCGACGACGATCCGCACCCGGTCGCCGACCCGGTACCCCGCCTTGCGGGCCGCCCACTGGTCGACGGCGACCTCCCCCGGCCGGTCGGGGGCATGCCCTTCGGCCAGCGGGTAGCGCGGGTCGGCACCGCGGGCGCCGGGTACGTAGTCGACTCCGGCGTCAGCGGACGGCGTGCCCACCAGGGTGTCGTCGCGCGCCACCAGGAAGGCACGTCCGCGCAGGGTGCCCCGCACGCCGGCGACGCCGGGCAGCGAGGTGAGCCGTCGCAGCAACGCCTCGCCGGGAGGTGCGCCCCCGGCGGTCGGGCGTACCTCCACCGACACGTCGGGGCGCGAGGCCCGCTGCACCTGTGCGGCGCCCCGGGCCAGCGACTGGGTGTACAGCAGTGAGCCGCTGACGCAGGCCACGCCGATCAGCACGGCCAGGGCGGGCAGGAGGAACCTGTGCCGGTCGCGGAGCACGGATCGCAGGACGGAACGGAACATGAGACCTTCAGACTTTCCAGCACGACGGAACAGGCCGGGCGGGGACCCTTCCGATCCTGGTCCGGCCACCGGGCCAGGCGGATCAGCCGAAGGACCGACCGTCGGGACCCGCACCGCGCCCTCTCGGCCGAACGGTTGAGGCGCCGGGTGTGCCGACCACGTAGCCTCCGCAGACATGACCCAGTTCTTCGACATCCCGGCGGGAGGCCGGCGGATCGCGGCCGTGTGTGTGGCCGTGGTGATGCTGGCCGCGGTGGGCGCCGAGGGCGCGGACACCGGTTCCGTACCGGCCGCCGTGGCATGGATCCTGTCCGGGGCGCTGCTGCTGGCGGCGCTCGCCGTGCGCCGGGACCGGTTCGTCGAGGTGGCCGCCGCCGGGATCGCCGCGTCCTGCCTGGTCACCGGGTTCGGCATCTGGGTGGGGGCGCGAGCCGAGGCGACGTTCGGCCTCGTCGAATCGGCAGCCCTGCTCCTGGTCGTGGTCCGGGCCACGCGGCGGTGCCGTCCGGTGCGGGCGGCGGCTCTGACCGGAGCGGCGCTGGTCGCGTTGAGCGTGATCCCGCTGCGGCTGCCGACGTCGGAGTGGCCACCGCTGGTGCCGTTCGTGGTCCCGTTCTTCTGGCTGACGACCGCTCTGGCGGTGGCGCTGGGCCTGTACCTGCGGCTGCTGGACCGGTACCGGGCCCAGCAGCACGCGGTGGGGCTGCAAGCACAACGCCTCGAATACGCGCGGGAGTTGCACGATTTCGTCGGGCACCATGTGACCGCGATCATCGCCCAGACCAAAGCCGTGCGCTACGCGACCGCGGCCGGCATGCCGCCGTCGGCGGAGGAACTCGACGGCATGCTGGCGGCCGTCGAGGAGGCCGGCGCGCAGGCGATGCAGTCGATGCGGAGCATGGTCACGGTGCTGCGCACTCCCCTGGACGACGGTCCGGACCGCGCGGCCGGGGCGCCGGGCACCTCACCGGCCGAACTGCGCACCCAACTGCGCACTCTCACGGACCAGTTCGCGGCCACCGGCCCGGCCACGACGCTCACCCTCGACCCCCGCCTGGCCACCGGCGCGCTGCCGCCCGGCGTCGCCACCACCGTGCACCACATCGTCCGGGAGTCGCTGACGAACATCCGCAAGCACGCCCGCGGCGCGAAGACGGTCACCGTCGACGTGCGCCTGGACGGCGACACCGCACACCCGGTGGTGCTGGCCTCGGTGACCGACGACGGCCCGGACACCTGCCCGGCCGACGCCACGTCACCGTCACCGGGCACCGGCTACGGCCTGACCGGCCTGGCGGAGCGTGCCGCGCTGGTCGGCGGCACCTTCCAGGCGGGCACCGTGGCGGGTGTGGGCTGGGCAGTCGAGGCACGTATCCCGCTGCCCGGCCCGTTCCCCCCGCTCAACGACCCGGCGGACACTGCCACTCTGAACGCATGACGATCAGCATCCTCATCGCCGACGACCAGCAGATGATCCGGACGGCCTACGGCATGATCCTCGGCGCACAGCCCGACATGAAGATCGTCGCCTCGGTGGCCGACGGCGCCACGGCCGTGCGGGAGGCCCAGCGGCTGCGGCCCGATGTGTGCCTGCTCGACATCCGGATGCCGGGCCTGGACGGCCTGGAGGCGACCCGCCTGCTGGCGGGTCCGGACGTCCCCCGGCCGCTGAAGGTGATCATCGCCACCACCTTCGACCTCGACGAGTACGTGTACCGGGCGCTGCGCAACGGTGCCTGCGGGTTCCTCCTCAAGGACGGCTCCCCCGCCCTGCTCGTCGAGGCGGTGCGCGCCGTGGCCGCGGACAACGCGATGATCTCCCCGGCGGTGACCGTCCGCCTGCTGCGGCACATGGCGGACGCGGCCACCCACCGCACCACCGGCAAAGAGCTCGCGACCGGACCGCGCACGGCGACAGCGACGCCCGACCTTCCCCTGACTCCGCGCGAGCTCGATGTCGTACGGCTCCTCGCTCGGGGCCGGACCAACGAGGAACTGGCCGCCGAACTCCACGTCACCCTCTCCACCGTGAAGACACACCTCGGCAACGTGCAACGCAAACTCGCCACCCGCAACCGGGTCGAGATCGCTGCCTGGGCCTGGGAGAACGGCATCTGCACCACCCGGGACACACCCGGCAGGACGTCGGGCTGACCACATGCGTATCTCGATTCCCCTGCCACCAGGAGGGCGCGCGCTGCGCCCGCTCGGGTGTCGTCGCAGATCACGGGGCCGGTCGTATCCTGAGATGTGTGAGGTCGGGACGTGGGCACGGTGTGCGTGGGGGCCGTCGCGTGCGGTGCGGAAGCAGACGTTGACACGGTGGACAACGGTTCGCAGCACCCGTATGTCGATACCCCGGCTCTTGGAGACAGCAACTCGATGAACGATCTGGACCTGGCCTCGCGCCCCGCTTCCGGGCAGCTGATCGGACGAGACGAGGATCTGGAGTTCGTGCGATCCCACTTCGACGACTCCCGTCACGGGGCGGCCCTGTTGCTGTCGGGTGAGGCGGGCATCGGCAAGACCGCGATCCTCGACGCCGTGGCCGCGCAGGCCACGCTGAACGGCGCGCGTGTGCTGCGGGTGAGCGGTGTGCAGTTCGAGACGGACATCAGCTACGCCGGTCTCAACCAGCTGCTGGTTCCCCTGTTTGAATCTTTCGACCTGCTGGACCCGGGCCACCGGGACGCCCTCAAGGTCGCGGTGGGTATCGGCAGCGGACCGCCTCCCAACCGGCTGCTCACCGCCACCGCGGCCTTGCTGCTGCTGCGCAGGATCGCCCACGACACCCCGCTCCTGATCGTCGTCGACGACCTGCCGTGGCTGGACCGGCCCACCACCTTCGTCCTCGGCTTCATCGCGCGACGGCTCGTCGGCAGCCGTATCAGCTTCCTGGCCGCCTCACGCGTGACCTCCGACGGCTTCTTCGAGGCGAGCGGGCTCACCGAGCACCGCCTCCAGCCCCTGGACGACAAGGCGTCGGCCGCACTCCTCACCCAGGCGCATCCAGGCCTGTCCCACGAGATACGGCGGCGTATCGCCGCGGAAGCACACGGCAACCCGCTCGCGCTGATGGAGCTGCCCACCGCCCTCGACCGTGAGCAGCGCACAGCGCCGGGGGTCGTGCCCTCGGTCCTGCCGCTCAGCGAACGCCTTCAGGCACTGTTCGCCTCGCGCGTGGCCGACCTGCCCAGCCCCGACCGCGAGCTGTTGCTGATCGCGGCACTGGAAGGCACCGGTGACCTCACGGTCATCGAGGCGGCCGCCGGCGGCCGCGATGTCATCGACGTGCTGGAGTCGGCGGAACGCGACCGGCTGGTGGCGGTCTCGCCGGTCTCCCACAGGATGTCCTTCCGCCACCCCTTGATCGGTTCCGCGGTGGTGACGCAGGCCACGGCCGCCGAGCGCCGCAGGGCACACCGGGCGCTCGCCGCCGTCCTCGTCGACCAGCCCGAGCGTCGCGCCGGCCATCTCGGTGAGGCGACGACCGGCCGGGACGAGGCCGTCGCCGCGCTGCTGGAGCAGGCCGCTCGCGTGCGTCTCGGGCGCGGTGACGCGCTGGGTGCGGTGGCGGCCCTCACGCGCGCCGCGGGGCTCAGCCCCTCGCCGGCCGACGAGAGCCGCCGGCTGGCGGAGGCCGCCTACATCGGCACCGACGCCGGCGGCGACCTGGCGGACGCCTCGCGTCTGCTCGTCGGCGCCCGCCGCGCCGACCCGGCCGTCCGGGAGGAGTCCCTGCACGCGGCGGCCGCCTCCGCTCTCCTGCTGATCAACAAGGACGGGGACGTCACCACCGCCCACCGGCTCCTGGTCGGCGCGATCGAGGCCGGCGCACATGGCTACGACGCCTCGGACGAGGCCCTCGTCGAAGCCCTGTTCACCCTGATCACGCTGTGCTGGTACAGCGGCGACCCGGAGAAGTGGGCGCCGTTGTTCCGCACCCTGGGCCGGATGACGCCCGCACCCCCAGACCTGCTGTGGGCGTGCGCCCAGACCTTCGCCGATCCCGCCCGCACCGGCTACCGCGGCCTGCGCATCCTCGAAGAGCAGCTCGCCGACCTCGGCGACGCCACGCACGTCGTGCGGGTCAGTACCTGCGCGGTCTATCCGGACCGGCTTGCCGACGTGAGGGAGGCGTCCCTGCGTCTGGTCGAGCAGGCCCGCGCGGGCGCCGCGCCCGTCCGCCGACACCTCTCCGCGCTGATCCACCTGGGCCTGGACGACTACTACAAGGGCCGCTGGGACGAAGCCGTGCGCCTGACCGGCGAAGGGCTCGCGCTGTGCAAGGAGTACGGCTACCCGTTCTTCGCCTGCAAGTTCCAGTTCGTGCAGGCGCTGGTGGCCGGAGCACGCGGTGACGTGGAGGCCTGCGAGGCGCTGTGTGAGGAGATCACCGCCTGGGCCGTTCCCCGGGGTGCCCATGGCGCCCGCGCACTGGCCTTCCACGCGCGGAGCCTGGCCGCGCTCGGCAGTGGGGACTTCGAGACCGCCTTCCGGCAGGCCACCGCCGTCAGCCCGCTCGCCCCTCTCGCCCCGTACCTGCCGCATGCCATGGCCGGTGCCCTGGACCTGGTGGAGGCCGCCGTCAGATCAGGACGGCCGGCCGAGGCCGCCACCCACACAGCGGCTCTACGGGAGTCCGAGATGGCGCGGCTCTCCCCGCGCCTGCACATGCTCGAGCTGGCCTGCGAGGCGCTGACGACGTCCGGCGCGGAAGCCGTGCCCCTGTTCCAGCAGGCGTTGTCCCTCCTCGACCCCGACGCATGGCCCTTCGACGTCGCACGGGTGCGTCTCATGTATGGCGAACACCTGCGGCGCCGGCGCGCGACCAAGGAAGCGCGCGAACAACTGGTCCTGGCCCGCAGGGCGTTCGAGAGGCTGGGGGCGGCCCCCTGGGTGCTGCGCGCCAAGGCCGAACTGCGCGCGAGCGGCGTCGCGGCGTCGGCCGGCACGGGAGGCAAGGGGGTACTGACGGCCCAGGAGTTCGAGATCGCGACGCTGGCCGCGACCGGACTGACCAACAAGCAGATCGCGGAGCGCCTCTTCCTGTCACACCGAACGATCGGCGCGCACCTCTATCAGATCTACCCCAAACTGCACATCGGCTCCCGGGCCGCCCTCCGGGACGCCCTCGCCGCCCTCGCTCTGGAAGAGGTCGACTGAGGGCGGGGCGGCTGACGGACACCGGGCGGATGTCACGGCGCCGGAACGGGTGCCGGACCGATGGGGATGGTCGTGGCCAGGGCCTGAGGGATTGCGACGAGGGCGTCGGCGACGGGGCCTTACTTGGTGCCGAAGTCGGCGTCCCTGATCGACAGTAGCTGGCGGGACACGGAGGCTGCACTGTCCCGTGCGAACATCGTCCCGGGCCCGAACCGGGAGACCTACGGTCAGGCGCTGCTTGGACCGTCGGACCGGGCGACGGACCGGAGCTGACGGGCCGGAGCAGCCTCGCGACGGTGGCCCGTCCGCCGGATCCGAGAGGCCGTCAGCCGTTCTCGATGCGGCGGATCTGTTCGTCCGGCGAAGCCGAGGGGACGGCGTGCAGGAATGTGGCGATGACTGTCCAAGAGGACTCCGACACGGTGATCACACCAACCATTCCAAGATCATGGCAGGCCGGATACGGCTGCCCTCACAGGCAGTTGAGCCTCTGAGGCGGGAGGGAGGTTGGCGACCGTGTAGGCCTCCGCGATGCCGAACATGCTCGCGCAGCGTGGGCACTCCGCCCGGCCGAACAGATGGCGGATGCCCTCGGCGAGTCGGAGTTCTCCGTCGCGGACTGCCGTGGCGTGCATCCATCGGCCCGGGTCGAGCAGTTCCTCGGTTGGCGCCGGCCGCAGGACACGCTGCTCGACGTCGCCCAGATCCCAGTCGCGGATCGCCGAGTAGTGGCCGTAGTCGCCGATGCCGATGGTCACCTCGACATCGCAGTGGGGACAGCACACGGTGTAGAAGTCGTCGGTGAAATCCCCCAGGGCCGCGCTCCAGTGATACTGGCCGGCAAACGCGAGTAGATCGCAGAAGACCCGGTGGTAGTCGGAAGGACGCGTCCGGAGCCGCTGGTCTGCCAGTTCTCGCAAGGTGGCGATGACGTCTGCGCACTCCTCGATCAGAGCCTCGCCGTCGTGGTACTGAAGGACGCACCGCATGATCGCGCCAGCCAGTTCTAGGGCCTGGTCGCTTCTTGGGGCCAGCGTTGCCAGGCGTGGAAGCGCTGCGAAGCCGGCCGAGGACACGGTCTCTCCATGAAGGCAGAGACGGTCCCACAGCTCATCCCATGCCTCCGTGGTTTCCGCGCGCTCGACCTGCTCCAAGAGCACCGGCACTCGTTCGGTCGCCCCATGGGCATCGACCGCCTGCGTCAAGTCCGTCACCCCAGGCATTCAACCCTCCTACCGGAGCCCGCGGCGCCACGCAGACAGTCGGAGGTGATCTTTGCGGGACAACCCCCTTATCGCGCCCATCTCTCCTTCCGTGAGAAAGCGGCGCCGCGGGACGCGGACGCGCGGGAGTGTGATGCGTCGGCGTACGTGTGAGGTGGTCGGCGTTCGGGTGCTTCAGCGGGCGGAGGACGGCGAGCGGAACGCTTCCTGCCAGGTTCCGTCGCGGGCGATCCGGGTGAGTCGGTCGATGTCGAGCGCGGGTGTGGTTCGTGTGCCGGGCAGGTGGTAGGCGCGGGCGTTGACCTCGCTGACGAGCACCCGGACACCGTTCCTCGACAGGGTGTCGACCCGCCACTCGACGGCTCCGGAGCCGCCCTTCGCCGACGGCGTCCTTGACGTCAGGACACGGGTGCCGTCCGGTGTCGTGCGTGCTTTGGCGAAGAGTGCGGCGATGTCGGCGTCATCCGGCTTCCAGTGCTGCACCGTCACGGCCACCAGGCAGGCCCCGAGTCCGTCGTCAACGGTGAGGTGGCCGAATCCGGGCTGGCCGCCGGCGTGCGCGACGTCCAGCCCCGAAGGCAGCGATCTCTCGATGATCGCGGTGATCCTGTCGGCGGGCAGGGACTGATCGACACTCGGCGCCGCCGGAGCCGGCACGTCGGGCAGCGAGGCGAGTACCGGCCGCCACTTCTCCGAGTCCGCCATGCCGGTGAGTTGCCGCAGCGTGAGGGGCAGAGGTGTGCGGTCTCGGGTTGTCGCGGTTCCCGCACCGGCCCCCACCGTCGATTCCGACAGCACCAACTGCCGTCCGTCCGCAGTGGTGAGGACTGCGGTCAAACGCCGGCCGGCGGACGGACTGGCCCCGTCGAGGGGCTGCTCGTCGGAGATCAGAACAGCTTCGCGGCGCTTCCTGGTGACGCATTTGCTGTAAGGGTTGAGTGCGCTGTCAGGGCAGCCGGAAAACTGGGGAGGAACCGGTGACGGAAGACGGCTGACGGATATTCTCAGATCACCGACGGCACCATTTCTCGTCAGTGTGAATGAGGCTGCGCTCATCGGGCCGTCGTGAGCGGGGGAATTTTCCTGCTTTTGCGCGAGGCTACCTTCGGGGACCAACGCGCGCATGGTGCGGACGAGAGCGGTCCGCACCGTGCCGGAATCGCCGGCCCGCTGCGCCGGGCCGCTCGACGAGGTGCAGCCGGCGGCGAGCAGGAGGCAGGCTGCGGTGCCGAGCAGAACCGTCGGCCGACGGTGATCAGATGACTTCATCACTCCGACTTCTCCGAAAGCGGCCGGCGGACCGAGGGGGACCTGGCCGGCCGCATCATGGGCGGGTGACCGGCCGGGCCCTCCGCTACGGGGTGTCGACTGCGATCAGCAGGGGCGGCCGGAGGAAATGCTGTCGTTGTAGGGGTAACTCAGGGTGTTCCACGTGTAGTTGTTCTGGAACACGCCCTGGATCCCGGAGTAGTTGTTGTCCGTCCAGAGGCACCAGGTACGGCCGCTGTAGTTCTGGATGTAGGAGATGCTGTCCTGGAAGTTCCCGTTGCTGGCGTACGCCATGTTGGGAACGTCGGTGTACTCGTAGGTGCAGCGGTTGGAACTGTTGTAGGCGTCCTCGCAGAGCTTGATCGTGCTAGTCGTCGGCGCGGCCGACGCGGGAACGGCCGTGAAAGCGGTCAGCGCCACGGCCGTCAAAGTGAGGCCGACAGCCGCCGTGGCCTTCTTGGTAAACCGCATGAACACTCCTTCTCGAACGACTCGGGGGTGCCGGCTATTGAGCCGGAGGTCGATGAGCGTCAGCAACTTAAACAACGTCCTCCTGGCCGGACAAGAGATTCATTGCCGAACGAATTTCTGCCGGACGAGGTTCTGTGAGCAGTCTCACGTGACTGAATATTGTGCCTTTGGTTTGAGAATTACTGCCCTCCGGTGACGCGGCGGAGGAGGCTGACATGCGGTGGTGGCAAGCGGATGCGGATCGCGCATGAACGCCTCCCGCTTGGAAGTGGCCGAGAACTGTCGGAAGTTACCGGTCCGGGGGGCGGGGGGTCACGCGAAGAGAGGGCTGCCCACACGTGCGGGCTCGGGCTGTCCCTACGGCAGCGGGATACGTGCCCGTGGGGCCTGCCCAATCGCTTCCCGGCCGGGTGTGCGCAACCCTGGAGGTGTCGCGTTCGGCAGCGGGGACGCCCCCGACCCGGCTGCCGAACGCAGCCAGTGAGCGTGGCGGGCCTTCGGAGGCGGACCGCAGTCCCCATGATTCCTGGGCCGGCATGCTTCCCCCCGCATGCCGGCCCAGGCACGACGTCCTGCGTGCCGAGCCAGGCACAGCCCGCCTGATCCTGTTGCTGACGTCTGCCCCGCCGCAGCGGGGCATCTGGATCGCCGTCGACCGCGGCGGCACACTCGCGCCCGCATCGGACCATCCCGTCGCCGTTCTGGGCGAAGTGGTGTCGCCCGCCCACTGACGGTGTCCACCGAGGAGTGAGCCAGGGACCGAAGGGACCGGATTTCCGAATCTTCGTTGCCCGATCCGCAGAGGCCCTGGGGGAAGGCGCCTTTCACATGACCTGGGTCAGTTTCTGTGCCACAGGTTCGCCGGGCCGTCCCCGGCCGAAGCACAGTAGTAGCGACCTCGTGAGTCCCCACTGCCCCCCTTGGTCCATGCAGCGACTGCGGCGTCGGCGAAAACAGCCGCCGTGGACGTGGAGGACATCGTCGACGACTTCCGGGGCGAGAGCATGAGCGGCACGGGGTCTTCGTGGGACGACCGGACCGCGCTGGACGGGCGCTCCGTGCTGCCGGGTTCCGTCCCGTTGCTCCGGGACCTGATCTCCGGCCGGATCCCGCGATGAACCCTCAGGCTAGGGTCGGTTCATGCGTCTTGCCCTGTTCGACCTGGACGGCACCCTGGTCGACCGTCGTGCCGCGTTCGCGGATGCCATAGCCGAGCTCGTCCACGACCATGCCTACGGGCCGGAGATCGAAAGCTGGCTGCGTGTCGAGCTGGCCGCCACCGCTGATCGCGGCGACTTCGAGCGGCTGCGTGACACGTTCCACCTCAGAGAGTCAGCCGAGCATCTGTGGCGGGTGTACGTCGATCGCATGGCGTCCGCCGTGCACTGCCGGCCCGTCGTGCTCGACAGCCTGGCGCGGCTCAAGGACGCCGGCTGGAGCATCGGCGTCGCGACCAACGGAGCCAGCGACATTCAGCGTGCCAAGGTCCGGGCCACCGGGCTCGCCGATCTGATCGACGGGATCGCCGCGTCCGGCGACATCGACGTGCGCAAGCCCGATGCGCGGCTGTTCGAGCTGGCTGCCGCACGGTGCGGTACGCAGTTGACGCCCGGGGACTGGATGACCGGGGACAACCCCGAGTCCGACATCGCCGGTGGTGCGGCCGCGGGGCTGCGCACGATCTGGGTGCGGGGCCGGGTCTGGCCCGAGGGGCTCGCGGTTCCGCATCACACGGCTGACGATGTCGTCGACGCCGTGGACTATCTGCTGGCCAACTCCACGCCGTAGCGGGGCCTGGTCATGGCATGCGCTCGCGCAGGCGGCGTAGCAGTGCGTGCAGGGCAGGGTCGTCGTTGGTGCGGCGCCGGACCAGGTCCAGTTCGACGGCGGCCGGCGTGGGCAGTTCGAGGGGTTTGAAGACGACCTCGGGGAGCGGAGTTGTGCGGCGGTCCCGGGGCCCAGGGCCACGCCGAGGCCTACGTTGACCAGGGGAGGATGCTGTGGACCTGGTTGAGGTACTGGCAGTGGGACCGGCCCGCCGCACAGCGGATGGGGCGGGCGTTGGAGGAGTTCGGGCTGGTCTGGATCGAGGAGCCGCTCGACGCGTACGACGCCCGGGGCATGCCGCTCTCGCCGCGTCGCTGGACACGCCGGTCGCTTCGGGCGAGATGCTCGCGAGCGTCGCCGGGCACCAGGAGCTGCTGCGGCACCAGGCGGTGGACGTGATCCAGCCGGACGCGCTGCGGATCGATGGCATCACGCGGTTCCTGTGGCGGGCGGCGCTGGCCGAGATCCAGCACGTGCACCTCGCACCCCACCTCGCCATGGAGATCCATCTGCGTCTGACCGCCGCCTATCCGCACGAGCCGCGGGTGGAGCACTGCGGCTGAACTGGAGCCGCTGTTCAACGAGCGGCTGAGGATCAGTGACGGTCGGATGCGCCTGTCGTCGCGGCCCGGCCTCGACATCCCCTCAGCGAGCAGGGCCGCGCCTGGACGCGGGCGGCGTACGTGGTGGGCGCGCGGCCCTGAGCCGACGTTTTTCGGCGGTCGGCACCCCCGGTGCGCTCCGGCCATTGACCAAGCGCGGTCATCACCCTAACCTCCATCCTCATATGTAGATGGAGTCTATATACATGGAGTGAGTTCATGACATTGAACAGGGCGGCTCAGGACGCTGCTCGACGGCTGCGGGACGGCATGGCACGCGGTGTGCTGTCCTTCCCGCTGACCAGCTTTACGGAGGACGGCAGTCTCGATCTGGACGGCTACCGGTCCTATGTGGCGGGGCAGTTGGCCACCGAGCCCGGTGCGGTGTTCCCCGCCTGCGGCACGGGTGAGTTCAGCGCGCTGGACGAGGACGAGTACCGCCAGGTCGTCAGCGCGGCCGTGGAGGTGGCCGGCGGCCGGATACCCGTCGTCGCCGGGATCGGGTACGGGTGGGCGCAGGCCGTGCGGTTCGCGCGGATCGCGGAGGAGGCGGGCGCGGACGCCGCGCTCGTGCTCCCGCACTACCTGGTGAAGGCCCCGCAGGAGGGTCTGGTCGAGCAGGTGCGCCGCATCGCCGCGGGCACCGGCATCCCGCTCATCGTCTACCAGCGCGACCATGTCGCCTTCAGCCTCGAGAGCCTGCGCCGCATCGCCGAACTGCCCACGGTCATCGGCCTCAAGGACGGCCACAGCGACCTCGACCGGCTCCAGCGCCTCACCCTCGCCGCCCCCGACCACCTGCTCTTCTTCAACGGGGCGGCCACCGCGGAGATCCAGGCCCGCGCCTATGCCACGGTCGGCGTGCCCGCGTACTCCTCGGCCGTGCATGCCTTCGCGCCGGAGATCGCCGACGCCTTCTTCGCCGCCTTGAACAGCGGTGACGACGGCACGGTCGACTGGCTGCTGCGCGACTTCTACGTCCCGCTGGTCGAGCTGCGGGACCGAGTGCCGGGCTACGCGGTCTCGCTGGTGAAGGCCGCGGCGCGGCTGCGAGGCAAGCCGGTCGGCCCGGTCCGGGCCCCGCTGACCGATCCCGGCGCGCAGGACCTCGCCGAGTTGGAGAAGCTCCTGGAGACGGGGCTGGGGATGGTCGGCGCGGCGCGCTGAAACGCCCGGGTGCGGGGCGTCGGCGAGGCCCTCCTGCCCGCCTTCGGCCTCACCACCCGCGGACCCCCTGCTCCGGCCCGCCGGCACAACACCCCACGGCGAGCCCTCCCGCCTGCCTGCCGCCACATCCCGGATGGCCGGCGAACCCCACGGTGAACCGACACCCCGGCAGACCTCCAGCCCGCCTGCCGCACCCCCTCCGGCGGGCCTCCCCCACCACGGCCCCACCGTGCCCCGTCCCGCCCCCACCTCACCACGACAGACGACCACCGCCTGCCGCGCGGGCGCCCGGTCGTCAACTGCGCACAGTTCAAAGGGGAACTGACCCATGCCTCTCGTCGTCGTCGGAATCAGCGTGCTGGTCCTGCTGTTCCTCATGACCAAGCTCAAGCTCAACGGCCTCATCGCCCTCCTCCTCGTGGCCGTCGGCGTCGCGCTGGTCCAGGGGATTCCGGCCGCGGAGATCGGAGACACCCTCGGCGAGGGCGTCGGCAGCCAGATCGGCGACACCCTGCTCGTCGTCGGACTCGGCGCCATGCTCGGCCGCGTCATGGGCGACTCGGGCGCCGCGCAACGCATAGCCGGCCGGCTCGTTGACGCCTTCGGACCGCGGCACGTCCAGATCGCCATGGTCATCACCGCCATGCTGATCGGCGTGACCATGTTCTACGAGGTCGCGTTCGTCATCATCGTGCCGATCGCCTTCACCATCGTCCGCGTCACCCGCAAGAACCTGCTGTGGGTGGGCCTTCCGATGTCGATCGCGCTGTCCACGATGCACAGCTTCCTGCCGCCGCACCCCGGCCCCACCGCCGTCGCCGCCACCTTCCACGCCTCCGTGGGCCACACCCTGCTCTACGGCCTCTTCTTCGCCGTCCCCATCGGCGCGGGCATCGCGCTGGTGTGGCCGCGGCTGCCGTTCGTGCGGCGGATGGACCCGGCCATCCCCCAAGGGCTCGTCACGGAGCGGGTGTTCGAGGAGGACGAGCTGCCGGGCATGGGCTGGTCCCTGTTCGTCGCCCTGGTCCCGATCGTGCTGATCGCGGGGGCCGCCGTCGCCGACATGGCGGTGGACGACGACAAGAACCCGGTCCTGCACGCCGTCGACTTCATCGGCTCCGCCCCGGTCGCCCTGCTGCTGACGCTCTGCCTGGCCATCTGGGCGTTCGGTCCGCGCATCGGCCGCAGCCTGGACGAGGTCAGCGCCTCCTGCGTCTCGGCGGCCAAGTCCATGGCGATGATCCTGCTGGTCATCGGCGCCGGCGGCGCCTACAAGCAGGTCCTCGTCGACGGCGGCATCGCCGACTACATCAAGGATTTCACCGAGGGCTGGGACATCTCACCCATCATCCTGGCCTGGCTCATCGCCGCGATCCTGCGCATCGCGCTCGGCTCGGCGACGGTCGCCGTCGTCACCGCCGCCGGTGTGGTGGCCCCGCTCGTCGCGGGCAGCGGTGTCCACCCAGAGCTGATGGTGCTGGCCGTCTCCTGCGGCTCCATCGCCTTCAGCCACGTCAACGACCCCGGCTTCTGGATGTTCAAGGAGTACTTCAACCTGTCCGTCGTCGACGCGATCAAGGCGCGTACGACGTACACGACCGTGCTGGCGATCCTCGGCCTGGGCGGCGTACTCGCCGTCGAACGCGCCCTGGACGCCCTGAGTATCTGAACCGACCTCCCCAGCCCCAAGGACGTGCCATGACCAGCCGCACCCAGCCCACCGTCACCGCCTTCGCCGTCTATCCCGTCGCCGGGCGGGACTCCATGGAACTGAACCTCTCCGGCGCCCACGGCCCCTACTTCACCCGCAACGTGGTGGTGCTGACCGACTCCGAAGGCCGCACGGGGCTGGGTGAGGTGCCCGGCGGCGAGAAGATCACGCAGACGCTGCGGGACGCCGAGTCGCTGGTCATCGGCGCGCGCGTCGGTGACTACAAGCGGGTCCTGCGGGAGATCGGGGACCGGTTCGGCGACCGTGACTCCGGCGGCCGCGGCCTGCAGACCTTCGACCTGCGCACCACCGTCCACGCCGTCACGGCCGTCGAGTCCGCGCTCCTCGACCTCCTCGGACAGCACCTCGACGTCCCCGTCGCCGCCCTGCTCGGCGACGGACAGCAGCGCGATTCAGTACGGGTCCTCGGCTACCTCTTCTACGTCGGCGACCCCGACCGCACGGATCTGGAGTACGTCCGCGAACCCGACGCGGACGTGGAGTGGTACCGCATCCGGCACGAGGAGGCGCTCACCCCCGAGGCGATCGTCCGCCAGGCGGAGGCGACCTACGCGCACTACGGCTTCCGGGACTTCAAGCTGAAGGGCGGGGTGCTGAAAGGCGCGGAGGAGGTCAAGGCGATCCGGGCGCTGAAGGACCGCTTCCCCGACGCGCGGATCACCCTTGACCCCAACGGGGCGTGGTCCCTGCGCGAGGCGGTCGAGCTGTGTGCGCCGCTCGTCGGCACCCTCGCCTACGCCGAGGACCCGTGCGGGGCGGAGGACGGCTACTCGGGGCGGGAGATCCTCGCGGAGTTCCGCCGGGCCACCGGCCTGCCCACGGCCACCAACATGATCGCCACCGACTGGCGGCAGCTGACCCATGCCCTGGCGCTTCAGTCGGTGTCCATCCCGCTGGCCGACCCGCACTTCTGGACCATGCAGGGCTCGGTACGGGCGGCGCAGTTGTGCAACGCGATGGGACTGACCTGGGGTTGCCACTCCAACAACCACTTCGACATCAGCCTGGCGATGGTCGCGCACTGCGGGGCTGCGGCGCCCGGTGAGTACAACGCGCTCGACACCCACTGGATCTGGCAGGAGGGTCTGGAACGGCTCACGGTCGCCCCGCCGCGCATCGTCGGCGGCGAGATCGCGATCCCCCGGGCGCCCGGTCTCGGCGTCCAGCTCGACACCGATCGTCTCCTCGCCGCACACGAGCTCTACCGCGAGAAGGCCCTGGGCGCCCGCGACGACGCGATCGGCATGCGCTACCTCGTGCCGGACTGGACCTTCGACAGCAAGCGGCCGTGCCTGGTGCGCTGATCAGGTGGTGAGTCAGGGCAGTGCCGGAGCAGGGGTATTGCGGCGCTGTCCGGAGCGGGTAGGCCATGCCGTCGGCGTCGTCCACGACGGGCGGGCCGCCCCACCGAGCACGGCCGGAGCGGACTTACCGCTTCGTGGGTGGCGGACGTCACCGTTGACCGGTGGCCTCACACGCCGAAGGGGTGCCCGGCCGACGTGGGCTGGACACCCCTCCAGTCAGAAAGTGCCTGTCAGTAGTGGGCCCACCACAGGTTGACCTTGATCGCGCTGGCCGAGGAGCAGTAGTACTGCTCGGCGCCCGTGGGGTTGGCGGTGCCGTAGGTGGTGTAGTTCCTCTGGTTCTCCGCAGCCTGACACTGGGTCCAGGCGGATACCCCCAACTGGTCGTGTAGTAGGACAAGATGAATTCGTTGTGCAGCGCCGTGGGAGCTGCCGAAGCCGAGCCGGCGGTTGCCGCGAGCAGGCCGACGGCAGCGGTGGCGGCCAGTGCAATTCCGGTGGAGGTTCGCATGAGCTTCTTGATCATGCCCGCAGTAAATCTATTGACACCCTGTCATCACAAGAGATGAAAGCATCAACGAATTTCATCGATAAAAGGTTCTGCAACACTGAAAAAAATCTTATGGGGCTTTCCGTGCCCGGTGACGGCTCTCAAGGCGTCGGCATGAAGACAGATTTCGTCTCCAGGAAGCTCTCCAGCCCCTCGGGTCCGCCCTCCCTACCGATCCCGGACAACTTGCGGCCGCCGAAGGGCACATTCGGTGACATCTCGAAACCGTTCACGGCGAGGTGGCCGGCCCGCACCCGCAGCGCCACCTCGAACGCGGTGTCGGCGTCCGCCCCGTACACACTTCCGCTGAGTCCGTAGTCCGTGTCATTGGCGATGCGTACGGCGTCGTCCACGTCGTCGTAAGCCTGCAATGTGATCACTGGGCCGAAGATCTCCTCACGCGCGATGGTCATATCGGCCGTGACGTCGGTGAAGACGGTGGGATCGATGTAGTGCCCCCGGCCGAAACCGGGCCGCCTGCCACCTCCGGTCAGCAGGCGGGCGCCCTCACGGCGGCCTGTGTCCGTGTAGGCGAGGACGCGGGCGTACTGGCGTGCGTTGAGCACCGGCCCGACGTCGGTCGCCGGGTCCCAGGGATCACCGACGGTCAGCGTCTCGACCGCTGCGACACATGCCTCCTCCACCTCGGCCATGCGGTGCCGCGGAGCCAGCACCCGGGTCTGTGCGAAGCAGATCTGCCCGGAGAACGGCATCGCCAGCGGGACGAGGGCAGGCATTACCGTGGCGGGATCGGCGTCGTCGAGGAGGATCGCGGCGGATTTGCCGCCCAACTCCAGCGTCGTGCGGGCCATGCGCCGGGCGGCCACCTCGGCAATACGTGTGCCCACGGCCAGGCTGCCGGTGAAACTTATCTTGTCCACCCCGGGGTGGGCGACCAGGCGGGCGGACTGCTCCGCGTCGGCCGTCACCACATTGACGACACCCGGAGGAAGGCCGGCGGCGATCGCGCACTCGGCCATGACCAGCGCTTCCAGCGGGCTTTCGACCGGTGATTTCAGCACGACGGCGCACCCGGCGGCCAGAGCGGCGCCGACCTTGTGCGCGAAGATGCCGAAGGTGGCGTTCCAGGGTGCGATCAGCGCGGCCACGCCCACCGGTTCACGCAGCACCCGCGCGTGGCCGCGGCGGGTGGGGCGCCGGTCGGCGAAGGAATAGGTGCCGGCGAGCTTGGCGAAGAAGTCGAGGCGGCTTTCGCCTGCCCCGATGAGGCCCTGGGCGAAGCTGACAGGTGCCCCGACCTGCGCGGTCCACAGCGCCGTCAGCATGGGCAGTCGCCGACGGACCTCCTCGGTGAAGCGCGCGAGGTAAGCAGCACGTTCGGTGGCGGGCATCCGCGGCCAGGGGCCGTGGTCGAAGGCGCTACGGGCCGAAGCGACGGCCCGGTCCACGTCACTCTCGTCGGCGAGCGGGAGGTCCAGGGTGGGTTCCTCCGTCGACGGCGAGGTCAGCGTGACTCGGCGTCCGGAGTCCGCGCGCACCCACCGGCCGCCCAGCGGGAAGCAGTGCAGGAACTCGTCCGGCAGATCGAGAGGGAAGCGCGCTGTCCCCGCGGCCGTCGAGGTGGCAGGGGTCTGCATGGCCCGGTCCGCGGCGCTCATGCGGCCACGGGCCTGGGTGCGGCGGAGCAGGTGGCGAAGATCCACCGGTTGGCGGCCAGCGCGTCGTCCGGAGCCGGCTGGGGACCGCGCCCGTACTGACGTGTGAAGTCGAAGGGGGTGTACACGTCGCTCCTCCAGCCCAGGGCCGCCAGTTCGGCGACGGTTTGTGGACGTGCCTCAACGCTCAGCAGGGTCAGCAGATCGATCCCCGTCCGCTCCCGCACGGCCGCGTAAATGGGGTAGTCCCGTTGTGCCACCGCATCGACCCCGTGTTTGACCTCGCAGCCGAGCATGCTTCCGGGGGCGCTGTGTGTGTCGAGGATCCGCAGGAGATCCCGCTCCGCCGCGGGCGGCAGATAGGGCAGCAGCCCCTCGGCGAGCCATGCTGTCGGGCGGGTGGGATCGAAGCCGGCGGCGATCAGCGGGCCGGTCCAGTCCTGCCGGAGGTCGACGGGCAGGGCGACGCGTGCGGCACGCGGTACGGCGTCGCGCGCGTCGAGCACGGACTGCTTGAAGCGGAGCACGTCCTCGTGGTCGATCTCGAAGACCGTGGTGCCCTCCGGCCACGGCAGGCGATGGGCGCGCGTGTCGAGGCCGGCGCCCAGGACGACCACCTGACGGCAGTTGTGGGCCGCTTCTATGAGGAAGTCGTCGAACGCCCGGGTGCGCAGCCCGAAGAAGCGGGCGAGCCGACCCCACAGCGGATCCGCGTCGCCGTCCGGCACCTGGCCCGTGTGGGTGGGCCAGTCGGCACATCCCGGCGCCGCCTCCAAGAAGGCCCGCGCGTAGGTATCCCGGGCCAGGGCGTCGGTCCGCGACGCCTCGATCGATCGTCCCGCGGCAACGAGAAACGCGGTCATCCCCACACCGGCCACTCCTGTACCGCTCACCTGTTCTGTGCCGGTCATCGTGCTCCTTGCTCCATCGGCGGTGCCGGCACGGGTCGCGTGCGCCGCCGGGGCCGCCCCGTCGGCACGAGATCGCTCGCACGCCCCACATCCAGACACCTTCTCCGCTGAAACGTTTGCGGCGATGACCCGGGTTCACACCTTCAGATGCCCAGGCCTGGTGGTGTGACCCGAGTCACCGCCGCAAACGTTTGGACTCTCGAAGCGACCCCGACTCGGATCCGTGTCTCAGTCCAGTGCTCGCAGTGCGCCGGTGACCGCCGACTCCAGGAACGTCCGGTCCGCGCGGGCCCGTTCCATGACGTGGATGCCCTGGATGAACGTGGTCAGGAAGCGGGCGCAGTGCACCGGGTCGACCGCGCCGTGCAGTTCGCCTCTCGTCCTGGCCTGGTGCAGGGCCTCGGTCAGCACGGATTCCACGGCGTTCAACGTCATGCGTACTTGTTTCACCGTGCCGTCGTGGCTTGCTCGTTCAGTGGTCGCGCCGACCAGCAGACAGCCCTGTTCGGGGGCCGCCAGGTCGGTCGTGATCATGGTGATCAGCAGAGCGCGCAGTGCCGTGCGGATGTCTGCGCCGGTGTGCACGTCCCGTTCGAGGGTCGCGACCAAGCCGTCACAGTAGCGTTCCAGAGCCCGGGCGTAGAGACCGTCCTTCGATCCGAACGCGGCGTACAGGCTGCCGCTGCCGATGCCGAGCGCCGCAGTCAGTTGGGGAATCGGCGTGGCGTGGTAGCCCTGTTGACGGAAGAGCGTCGTGGCCTGTTCCACTGCCCCGTCCAGGTCGAACGCGCGGGGGCGGGCCACGTCAGGATCCTTCCTTCGGCGGGGTCACCGCGTGGCAGCGAAAGAGTCGATGATGCGTCGAGGGTTCCTGCTTCGAGGGCCTCGTGGTGGAGAGATGGGGCACGTCGCCGACTCTGGCAGACGCCGCGCGCGGCGGCATGGGTCGGTTGACTGCAAACGTCAGATCCGGTTGCGGTGGCCGTTCGTGTGTCGGTGTGTGCGCACGTGGAGGGGGTGCTGTCAGGTCTGTGGTTCGGGTGCGTGCAGCGACTCCGCGACCGCTCGTACTTCCGCGGCCCGAGGGCTGTTGATCGCGCTCAGGAGTTCGGCCGCCCTGAGCAGGGAAGTCCGTGCCGCGAGGAGGTCGTTCTGCTCCTGCTGCACCGTCGCGAGGTGTTCGAGGACCTCGGCCTGGTTGTAGCCGTCGAAGGCCTCGCCGTAGAGCCGCAGGGACTCCTGGTAGTCCGTGGTCGCGCCGTCGAGGTCACCGAGGCGTTGGCGGGCGTAGGCCAGGGTGTCCCAGGCCGCGGCCTCGATGCGGATGTTGCCGTCCCGGCGCAGGAGGGGGATCGCTTCCTCGCAGAGGGCGACGGTTTCCTCGTAGCGGCCCAGCAGAGCGAAGTACCAGCCCACCGCGTTCATCTCGCGGGCCATGCCTCGCTCGTCGCCCAGCGTGCGGTAGATGTCCAGTGCCCTGCGGGCATGGTGCAGGGCCTCCTCGTGGCGTTTCTGGCGGCCGCGGACCCAGCCGATGCTCCGCTCGACGGCCGCCTGCTCCATCGGGGTGATCCGGTCCAGTTGGCCGAGCATGAGCTCGATCTGGCGGTCGGCCTCGTCGGCCTGCCCCGTTTCCGCCAGGGCGCGGGCCAGGTCGGCGGCGTTGCGTGCGACGGCGACGGGATCGTCCAGCGCCAGCGCGGCGTCCAGGGCGACGCGCTTGGTCTCGATCTCGTCGCTCCACCGGCCCATGACGGAGTAGTACGCCACCCAGTTCTGGGTGAACGTCATGCGCAGGCGCAGCAGCCGCGGGTCGTCGACGGAGCGCAGGGCCGACATGACCGTCGCCTCCTCCTGGCGGAACCAGTCGAGCGCCTCCTCGCGGGTGTGCGGGGCGACGCTCACCACTCCCTCGGCCGGGGGGTGGGAGGCCCGCAGAGAGGTGGCGCCCAGGAACCCGTTGGCCTCGTGGGCGTTGTGGCGCAGGTAGTCCAGCAGGCGGGTCCGGGCACCGAGGATGTCGTCCTTTTCGTCCACGGCGAGTTCGGTGCCGTAGGCGCGTACCAGGTCGTGCAGCACGTAGCGGCCCTCCGCGTCTCGCGACAGCAGGTTGGCCGAGGTGAGGCGGCGCAGGTGGCGGCGGGCCTCGGGCATGGGGATGCCGGAGAGGGAGGCGGCCGCCTCCGTCGACAGTGACGGTCCGGGGTGCAGGGCCAGGTGGCGGAAGAACGCGGCCGTCTCCGGGGGCAGAGCCTGGTAGGACCAGGAGAAGACGGCGCGGACGTCGTCCCGTCGGGTGCCGGCCGACAGGACGTCCAGCACGGATTCGGTCTCGCGCAGTTCGCGTAGCGCCACCAGCAACGGGAGCTGGGGTGCGGCGCTGAGTTGGGCCGCGACGATCGCGATCGCCAGGGGCAGGAAGCCGCACAGTCGGACAAGTGCTGCTGCGGCTTGCGGCTCGGCTCGGCAGCGTTCCTCGCCTACGCGTGCGGCGAGTGCGGCCAGTGCCTCGTCGTGTGTCCACACGTCCAGGCCGATCAGGCGGGCACCTTCGCCCACGGCGAGTCCGGTGAGCCGGCTGCGCGACGTGATGATGGTCAGGCATCCCGTCGAGACCGGCAGCAGTGGCCTGACCTGCTCCTCGTCGCGCGCGTTGTCCAGGACGACGATCAGGCGGCGGGTGGCGGTCCGTTCACGGAACAGGGCGCTGCGTTCCTCGGTGCCGCGCGGGATGTCGCCGTCGGGTACGCCGAGGGCGGTGAGGAACCCGCCGAGGGCCTCGGCCGGGTCCAGTGGGTGGCCGGCTTCCTCGAAGCCGCGCAGGTTCACATACAGCTGGCCGTCCGGGAAACGGTCGGCGACCTGGTGTGCCCAGTGCACCGCGAGGGTGGTCTTGCCCACGCCTCCCATCCCGCCGATGGCGGAGACGACGACGTGACCGCCCTCTTCGGCGATCTCGGAGGTGAGTCCGTGTGCGGTCTTCAGCGCATGTTCGTGACCGCGGAACACCGCGAGATCGGGCGGGAGTTGACGCGGAGTGCATCCCTCGGGGCCGCCGGGGGCTCGGCGCAGTGACGCCTCCACCAAGCGGCGCCGGTCCTCCTCCTCCAGTTCCAGGGCGTCCATGAGTTCGCTCAGGGTGGCCTGGCGGGGCAGGCTGTGCCCGCGCTCCATGTCGCTGATGGCGCGCACGCTCACCCCTGAGGCCTCGGCGAGACTCTCCAGTGTCAGCAGCGACCGCTGCCGCGCCTCCCGCAGCAGTCGACCGAACTCGGTCCTGTTCACACCCGCTCCCGGCGCATCCGTTCTGGAATGCCCATTAAAGCAAGGGGGTGGGGTGCCGTGGACGGATCTCGGTCACAGACGTGTGCTGTATCGCGGTTCTGCGGTCCGGGACATTGCACGAGAGCACACAGATGTCTCCTACGAGGAGTGCTGCCCGCATGTCCGGCTGTGCCGTGCACACCGCCATCGCGGACACACTCACGGTCGGAGTGCCTGCGCCCTGGCTTCCATCTCGGCGGCACGGGCGACACGCAGGCTGGTGAAGAGTTCGGCGGCCTCCAGCCAGCAGGTACGGGCCTCCTCGATGGCTCCGCGCCGCTGGTGGACCGTGGCGAGGTTGTCGAGTGTTTCAGCCCGGTTGTAGACGTCGAGGGTCTCCTCGAACATGTGCAAGGCCTTCTCGAGGTTGTCGACCGCGGCGTCGAGCTCGCCGAGGCCGAGCCGGGCGACCCCCAGCGTGCCCCAGGCCATCGCTTCGAAGCGGCGCTCCCCGGTCACCCGCGCGACGGGCAGCGCCTCCTCGCACAACGCGACGGCCTCGCGGTGTTCACCCAAGTCGGAAACCTTGAAGGCCAGTTCGAGGAGAGACCGGACCAGTTCGTCCGGCCGGTCGAGCGTACGGGTGATCGTCAGGGCCGTACGCGCGTGGGACAGCGCCTCGTCGAAGCGTCCGAGCTTGCTGCACACCCAGGAGGCACGCCGTTCGGCGCCCGTGCGGTGCTCCGTGGGGAGCCGGGGCAGGTAGGCGAGCCGGGTCTCAATCAGGCCGCCGGTTTCGTCGCCGCGTCCGGTCTCGATCAGGGCGCGGATCAGATTGTGGCTGCTGCGTTCGACGGCGACCGGGTCGTCGAGCTCAAGGGCCGCGTCGAGGGCGATGCGCGTGGCGGCGATCTCCTCCGGCCAGCGTCCCGTGGCCTCGTTGTAGGCCACCCACTCCAGCGCGACGGCAATCCGGCGGCGTTGCAGCCTCGGGTCGTCCACGGCACGCAGGGCAGCTGCCGCCGTGTGCTCCTCCTGGCGGTACCAGTCCAGGGCGTCCGTCCGGTTGTCGATCGGCACGTGGACCGCGCCCGCCGCCGGATCGTCGGACAGGCCGGAGCGGAACTGCTGCATCACGTAGGCGTTGGCGCTCTTGGCGTTGTGGTGCAGGTAGCTGAGCAGCCGGTCCAGGGCGCCGAGACGGTCGTCGTCGTGCCGCTCGGCGAGTTCGGCGCCGTAGGCACGCACCAGGTCGTGCAGGATGTAGCGGCCCTCGGAGTCCCGGGAGAGCAGGCTGGCCGAGGCCAGTTCGCGAAGATGCCCGCGGGCCTGCGCCATCGGGAGACCGGCGAGGGAGGCCGCCGCCTGCGCGGACGCGGCCGAGCCGGGGTGGAGGGCCAGGTAGCGGAAGAACCGGGCCGTGTCCGGGGCAAGCGCGCGGTAGGACCGGGAGAAGACGGCGCGGACGTCGACACTCCGGTCCCCGGCGGACAGTGCGTCCAACCGGGGCCGGGCCTCGCGCAGCTCGGCGACGGCGACTCGCAGCAACAGGTCGGGTTCGGCGCCGAGTTGGGCGCCGACGACCGCCACCGCCAGTGGCAGGTACCCGCACAGCCGGACCAGTTCCGCCGCGGCTTCAGGCTCCGCCGCGCACCGTTCGGCGCCGATCCTGGCAGCCAGCGCGGCGAGAGCTTCCGGGGGCGTCCACACATCGAGACTGACCGGTGTGGCGCCTTGGGCCGCGGCCAGACCGAGGAGCTGATCGCGTGACGTGACGATGGTCAGGCACCCGGGGGCGCCGGGCAGCAGAGGCCTGACCTGCTCGGCGTCCCGGGCGTTGTCGAGGACCACCACGAGTCTGAGGGAAGCGGCCCGCCGGCGGAACAGAGCGCCCCGTTCCTCGGTCGCGGAGGGGATGTCGGTACTGGGGACTCCGAGCCCCCGCAGAAACACGCCGAGGGCGTCGCCCGGGTCCAGCGGTTTGCCGGCATCGTCGAAGCCGCGCAGGTTCACGTAGAGCTGGCCGTCGGGGAACCGCTCGGACATCTGGTGCGCCCAGTGCACCGCGAGGGCCGTCTTGCCGACACCGGCCATTCCACCGATCGAGGAGATGACGACATGGCCGCCCCGGGCGGCCGCCCGGTCCTCGAGGGCGCGCAGCTCCGCCAGTACGCCTTCGCGGCCCCGGAACACCGCGAGATCCGGTGGCAGTTGCCGCGGGATCGGCCGACTGCCCGGCCGGGCCGCCGCCACCAGACGCCGCCGCTGCTCCTCGTCCACTTCGAGGGCGTCCATCAGTTCACCGAGTGTGGCCTGCCGCGGCAGGCTCTTGCCCCGTTCCATGTCGCTGATGGCCCGGACGCTGACGCCGGAGGCCTCGGCCAGGCTCTCCAGAGTGAACAGTGCCTTCTGCCGTGCCTCACGCAGCAACGGACCGAACGCGCTCGTCTCCACCATCCACCCCCGAATCGATCTCCGGGGCAAGCGTCTCACGAGGTGGATCTTCGCCGCCCACCGCGGCAGACCCAAACTGCATGTGAACTGCCTGGCCGAGCGGACCCCTGTCCGGTGGGATGAGGAACGGCCTGGAGAACGTCCCGCGCACCCGGTGGGAGCGTTCGCGCAGGGGAACAGGGGTCATCATGAACGCAGCCGCCGGGGCCGTCTCGCTCAGCGCATCAGCACAGCAGGACGCTGTACCAACGCCCGTATCGCTCTCCGTCGCCGCGGTCCGCGAGCGGCCGACGGCGGCCCGCCTCATCGGTCGCGACAGCGAACTGCGGGCGATGGAGATGTTCCTGCGGCAGGGTCTTGTCGGCGGGGCTGCGCGGACTGTGTACGGGACGGCGGGCTCGGGCAAGTCGGAGCTGCTGGAAGCCGGGGTGGAGGCCGCGGCCGGCGCGGGCCTGCGCGTGCTGCGCTGCGCCGGTGTACGGGGCGCCGACCCAGGCCCCCGCTCGGGGCTGCTGCAGCTGATGTGGCCACTTCTGGACGGCCCTCTCCCGGCCTGTGACCCAGGCCCGCTGAGAGACCTGGAGGAACTGCTGCTCGACAGCGCGCCCGGCGCCGTCACGGCACCGCTGCCCTTCCTGGTGCTCGGCGCTCTGGAGTCGGCCGCGGCCGAGCAGCCGCTGCTGCTCGCCGTGGACGACTTCGACGCGCTCGACGCAGCCAGCGCGACCGTACTGGCCTTCGTGGCGCGGCGGACGGCGGGACGGCCGCTGGCGGTGCTGATAGCCGCCCGCCCCGACCCCGGACGGCGCACCTTGCTGACCGGCCTGCCCGAACTGCCGCTCGGTCCGCTGTCCCTGGCGCACTCCGCCGAACTTCTGGCCCTGCGGCGTCCGGGCTGTGACCCGCTGGCCGAACGGGAACTGCTGGCGACCGCGGCCGGAAACCCCCTGGCTCTGCTCGAACTCCCGGCACGGACCGCGGAGTCGGTGCCCGACCTGCCCCCGTCCTCCGACCGGCTGGCCGCCGCGCTGGCCCCGGGTGCGGCACTGCTCCCGGCGGGCACCCGTGATCTGCTGCTGGTGACAGCTCTCCACCCCGATGGCGAACTGCCGCTGCTCATGTCGGCCGCGGCCCGGATCGGGGGCACCGCACCGGGCTACGAGGCGGTGGAGCAGGCCGAGCGGGAAGGGCTGTTGGTGTGTGAGGGCACGGGGTTGCGGTTCACGCATCCCGCCACGGCCGGCGCCGCGGTGCACGGTGTCGGCCCGGCTCGCTGCCGTGCCGCCCACGCGGCCCTGGCCGAGGTGCTGGAGCGGGACCCGGTACGCCGCGCGTGGCACTCGGCTCAGGCGGCGGAGGGCACGGAGGCGGGGCTGGCCGCCCGGCTGGAGGCGGTGCACGGCGACGCCCTGGAGCGGGGTGAGCCGCTGACGGCCGTCCGCATGCTACGGCGCGCGGCGGACCTGTACCCCGCACCCGAGGACCAGGGGCGCTGTGCACTGCTGGCGGCCCGGCTCGCCCACGACCTCGGTTCGCGGCGTATGGCACGGATGCTGGCGCGCCGGGCCCTGAGGCACCCGCTCGGACCGCTCGGCACACTGTGCGCCCGCCTCCTGGCGGGGCAGAACGCCGGGGACGGGGACGAGCGGCGTTCCTTGACAGACCCGGCCGACTGGCCTGCGCCGGACGGCTCCCGCGAGATGGAGCACGCCTTGGAGCTGGCCCGGCTCACTGCGCCCGGGATCGCGGGCGACGTACGGCGTTCCGAGGCGCTCCTCGCCTTCCTCGACCACATGCCTGGGCAGGCGGCCGATCCACGGCTGGTGCACGCCATGGCGATCGTGGGCGGCACGCGTCGCGCGGGAACCGTCGTCGCACGGTTGCCCGCCACCGCGGACACACACCTGCTGCCCGTACACGACCTGGAGCGGCTGGGTGAGGCCGCCCTGCTGGCCGGGGCGGCGCTGCGGGCGCTGGACCTCTACCGGCAAGCGGAACACCGGTGCCGTTCCCGTGGCCTGGACGACCGGCTGCCGCAGTTGTGGCTACGCCAAGGGGTGGCACACCTGCTCATGGGGGACTGGGGCCAGGCCGGGCGTTCGTTCACTCGAGGCGACGGGCCGGCACCGCACCGCGGCCAGAAGCAGCTCACGTCCGCCGCAAGCCTCCTCCGACGCCTGGTACGGGCGCTGCAGACAGGCACGGTGCCCTCCGTCGACACCGCGGAACTGGCAGCCGCCCGGCTCTCGGTCCGGTTCATCGACGACGTCGTCGCGGTTGCCACGGCCTGGGCTCGGGTGGAGGGTGGCGACTTCGCCGAAGGTCACGCCGGACTCCTCGCGCTCCTGACGGACCCGGGCCGCACCGCCGTGCCCCGGTACGCCCTGGTTCCCTTCGCGGAGGCGGCGGACGCTGTGGGCACCGGCCCGCAGGCACGGGCGTTGCTGAACCGGCTCACCGCCGAGACGGAGGCGGATCGCACCTCGCCGATGGCCGCCGAGCTCGCCGTAGCAGGGGCGGTGCTCTCCTGTGAGCAGGACGCCGACGACCGGTACGGACAGGCGTTCGCCATGGACTTGTCCCGACGTCCGTTCCTTGCCGCGTCGTTGCGGCTGGCCCACGGACGGCTGCTGCGGCGGAGGCGCGAGGTCACCGACTCCCGCGTTACCCTGCGGCAGGCGACGGCCGCCTTCACCGTGGCGGACGCACAGGCTCGGGTGGCGCGCATCACCGCGGAGCTGCGCGCAGGCGGAGCGCGGACGGAGACCGTCACCTCGGGCGAGGCCCGGCCGGCGAGCGTCCGTGACCTGCTCAGCGCGCAGGAGCTGCGGATCGCCCAGCTCGCGGCGCGCGGTCTGTCCAACCGGGCCATCGGCGAGGAACTGGGCCTGGCGCCACGCACCATCGGGGCGTACCTGTACCGCATCTTCCCCCGCCTGGGGGTGACCGCGCGTACTCAACTCGTCGCGGTGCTGCGGGAGCTGCGCGACGACTGACCGGTGCGGTCCGAGCGGGCGGTGTTACGACGGGTCGACGCGCTGGGCGGGCGAGGTGCTGCCCGGTTCGGGGAAGCCCTGGTCACGGTGCGGAGTCAGCGTGCACCAGGAGAGCGCAGTTGCTCCAGGACCGCCCGGTCGGGCCGGCCGCGGGCGGCTAACCGGGCGATGCTGCGGGGGCAACACGTCGCCGGTCGGTTCCGGCCTGATCCGTGCCGGCCCGGTCGCTGCTCGGCTGCGACCAAGGGCTCCCGGGATTCCAGCGGTCGGCGCCGGTGCCCGGCGCCGTGCGCGACCCGCGTCACCACCGACAGCAGCGGCCACTGCCCGGCCCCGCCGCCGAGGGCCTCGGCGTAGCGGGCCCGGGCCTCCTCGTCGGTGGCGAGCACGGCATGGGCGTAGGTCAGGCCACGTTCCGGCAGGCCTCCGCCAGGACCAGCGCCCAGTCGGTGCGCGCAGCTGAGCGTCCATCGGCAAACCGGCCGGCGCCGGACGCCGCCGGCGCGCGGGTGAGGGCGGCCGGGACGAAGACCGAGGCGGACAACCGCCTCCTCGTCTTCGGCGCCGATCGCCCTTGAGGGGCGCCTGAACCTCAACCAGGATCAGCCGTTGTCTTCCGCACCCGCCCGACCCTGCTCCTTCAACATCGCAAGCTTCGCCATCGTGCCTTCACGGCGTGCCTTGCGCCATCCCTGTTTGGCGAACACTCCGTTGAAGAAGGTCTGCACACTCTTGATCGGGGGAGCCGAGAAACCGGATGACGTGTGCGGTGCATAGACGATGGCGTCTCCGGACACCTCGAGCCAGCCAGTGCAGATCCGGTTGGCCAGGCCGACAGCTTGCGGCCCGAACGAGTGCGCGGTCAGTCCGGCGCGGCGCGCGCCCTCAGGAATCAGGCCGGGGGCAGCCTGGAGGAGCAGTCCCCGCTCACTGTGACCGGCGACATGGACGGGAACGACGACGGGGTACCCGTCCGCGCCGCGGTAGCCGAGCAACTGGTGTGCCAGTCTGTCCATCCTGCTGTGGAGCCTGCCCGTGTCGACCCGCGGCCCTGTGCCTTTCGTGGGTTCTGACTGGGTGGCAGGGGTGTCCGGCCAGGTGATGCCGGAGACCGTGCGGTGCCCGGTGCCGTGTTCGTCGGGCCAGGAAACCACCCGCCGCACGGCGATGTCGATGACGATTCGGTTGTTGAAGTAGTCACCGAGGATCCAGTTCCAGAACCGTCCGCTGGGTATCGGGCCGAGAAAACGCTCGACACGCGGTGTGAGGCTTTGCAGAATCTCAGGGGACGGCTCCAAGGGAACCTCGGCGACCCCCTGGACCAGGACGAAGTCCGCGGCCTTCGCGAAGCCGTGCTCCCGGGTGTGATAAGCCATCGCGACACGAGAGTCGCGCAGCAGGTTGAACAGCTTGCCGTTGAAGGCCAGTGATGTCGTCACACCGATCGCACCTGCGTCCCGGTCGACAAGGCCCGTCGGTGAAACCGGAATGACCACACAGCCACCGGCAGGCGTGCTGTAAGCGAGAGCGGTCACCAAGTCGCCCGCCATGACGTCCTGCGCGGCGTCCGACCAGGGCACGATGTCAGCCGCAGCACCCGGAGGTATCGATTCATTCATAATACGTATCCCTTTACTCGGAGGCACGTGTGATCCACTCTCGACGCCCGCTACGAGGACCGACTTCCGCAGGTAGGGGCCGTTCCCGTGAGTAACAGGAAGCTCGGCGGCACCGAGCCACTGGTGATGCGCAGCAGATGCAGGGACGTGACGGGGACTCCTCGCCCGGCACCGCCGCGGGGCGCTGCCCCAGGGCCTGCCAAGGTGCGGTGCCCTGATCCGCAGGGGAGTTGGGAGTGGGCGGCCCCACTGGATCACCGACTCTGACGCCGAGTCGTCAACTCGCCTCGGCTCACCACAAGATCAATGGCCGGCCGATTTGGTCATGACGACTTGCGTATGTGCACCAGCAGGCCGATGAAGCCCGCGAAGAACCCGCTGGCCAGTCCGGTTATGGCGTGGTTGACAGTGTTAGCCGTCGCGTCTGCGGGCAGGCCGACCAGGCTGCCGTTGACGAAGGCGCTCACCACGGCGCCCATGACACCACCGAACAGGCCTCCGACGGCGGCGGTGCGCACCTGGGCCGAGCGCGTGTCGGCGCGCTTCGGAGATGTGCGTGTGCTCAAAAGTGTGTTCCTCCCCAACTGGCCGCGGACAGGTCGTCGGCGGCTACGCGGCACACCCTGTGTCACGGGCCAGACATATGTCAAATGGCCCACCGGAGCGGCGAGTTGCCGCTCAAGTGTGTGGTCGGGACACCTAGGCCGAGTTTTAGAACCGGGCCTCATGCCGTGATGATCGCGGTGTGGGGCGTGGGGATTGACGGGATCCGCCGGCGGGTGCGAACCAGTGCTCCGTGGTGGGATCTGCCAGTGGGGTTCGGGCCGTGGCAGACGGTCTACGGGCTCTTCCGCCGCCGGCAGCGGGCGGCATCCGGGCGGCGGCGCTGACCGGGCTGCGGGCCAGGGCGGATGCGGCCGGGCTGATCACATGGGAGGTCAACATCGACTCCACGATCTGCCGGGCACACCAGCACGCCGCCGGCGCCCGCCGGGAGGGGCAGGCCCAGCAGGAGCCGCCCGGTGGGGATCGGCTGCGAGCCGGACGCCCACGGGCTCGGCCGGTCCCGGGGCGGCTGGACCACCAAGATCCACCTGGCCTGCGACCAGGACCAGCGACCGCTGTCGCTGCTGGTCACAGCGGGCCAACGAGGAGACAGCCCGCAGTTCGTGACCGTCCTGGAAGGCATCCGCGTGCCCCGGGCCGGGCGGGGCCGTCCGCGCAGACTGCCCCTGCGAGTGCGAGCAGACAAGGCCTACTCCTCGCGCGCCAACCGCGCCTACTGACGCAGGCGCGGCATCCGGTGCACCTTGCAGTCCTCACGGTCGAAGGCGTAGGGACGAGGCCCGGCATGCCGTCGAGTGCGGCATCAACCGGCTCAAGCGCAACCGAGCGGTGGCCACACGGTTCGACAAACTCGCCGTTCGCTTCGAGGCCACTGTCCACATCGCCGCGATCGACGAACGGCTGTGACCACACGGGGCTGTCCGCCCCGCATGCCATCCACCACGGCCCGACGCAAACCGCGCGGCGTCCAGGACTTCGTCCGGGTCACCGTCCAGCCATCACCACCGGCCACCACTCCGGACTGGGCCCGCCCGCAGATCACCTCAGCGACGTCGAAAGGGAAAGGGGCACTCACAGCGTCTTCGGGGGCGGCAGGAGCGCGGTGGTCGGGACCGGTTCCCAGCGGTCGCCGGTCAGGCGTCCGAATGTCTGGTCACCGAAGTGGAACGCGAAACCGATGGTGTGCGGTCGGGCCAGCTCCGCCGCGATGCGCCTGCGGCCCGCCGTCACCCCCGCGTGGTCCATGTCGGGCCGCGAGGGCCACTCCGGATGTACCAGCTGTGCCGGGGTGTGGAACACGTCCCCGAGAACCACCACCCGCTCGCTCCCGGCCGTGATCACGTACGAGGTGTGCCCCGGGGAATGCCCGGGTGTGACGAGGGTCCGCACGCCGGGAAAGATCTCCTGGTCGTCGTCGACCGGAGTGTGGGCCTCGCCGATACGTGTGAGGATCTCCGCCGCCGGTGCGCCCGGCACCACCGTGCCGCAGTCGTGCGGCGCCCATTCGGCAGCGGCAACGAGGTAACGGGCTCGCGGGAAGGTCTTGTCCGGGGAGAAGGCCCAGCCGGTGTGGTCCACGTGCAGATGGGTGAAGGCCACCGCCTCGATGTCCTCGGGCGCGTGTCCGAGCCGGGTGAGCACCTCCAGGAGCGCGCCGCTGTCGCTGTGGCCCACGACGTCGTCGACGACGTGAACGGGGCCGCTGACCGGGCCCAGACCGGCGTCGATCAGCAGGCTGCGCCCGTCCCGCTCGACCAGCAGACCGCCCGCCGTCATGGGTACCCGGCCGCTCCCGTCGAGCGCGTCCGGGCGGTCGGCCCAGTAGGCCGGGTCGAAGCCCGGGAAGAAGGCGGAGGGGAGCATCGCCATGGCGCCGTCGACGACATATGTCAGCCGGACGTCGCCCAGTTCGAGCGACCGGACCGCGGACTGCTCGTTCAGCTGGCCTGCCTGGTGCATGTCACACCGCTCCTACCGGCTGGTCCTGAGTGGCGAGTTGCGCGAGGGCGTCGATCAGCGCGGACAGGAGTTGCTGGGGCGCGGTGCCGTCCGGGAGTCGGCCGTCGTCGTCGAACTGCTGGTGGGCCTGGAAGAGCAGGAACTCCGGCTGCTGCACGACGCGGGCGTTCATCTTGTGCAGCACCTGACGCAGGGCCAGCTGGGCCCGGACGGTGCCGAAGGGGCCGGGTGAGGCCCCGACGACGCCGACCGGCTTGAGCAGCAGCGCGGGGCCGCCGTCCTCGGCCGGGCGGGAGAGCCAGTCCAGGGCGTTCTTCAGCGTGCCCGGTATCGAGGCGTTGTACTCGGGTGTGGCGATCAGCACCGCGTCCGCCTCCTGGACGCGGCGGCGCAGTTCGGCCACGGCAGGCGGGGCCGGGTGCTCCTCGTCCTCGTTGAAGTGCGGCAGACGGCCGAGTCCGTCGAAGTGGTCGAAGTGGTGGTGCGCGCCCAGCCGTTCGGCCTCCCTCAGGAGGGCGGTGTTGAACGAGTCGCGGCGCAGACTCCCGGACAGGGTGAGGATGCGGAGGCGGGTCACAGTCTCTTCCTTCGTGGTTCGCACGGGCGGTTCCACCCCGGCGATCACCGGAGCGGACCGGGTCGGTACGGGTACCGGCCCGCCGACCTCGACGTGATCAATCCTCGGCACAATGGCGGTATAGCGCCAGAACCGACATCAAGAAATCATGTTGTACGCCATGCATAGCGGCTATCTTGCCGAATATGCGCCAATCCCTGGATGAGACGGATCGCCGGATCGCCGCCGCTCTGATCGCCGCACCGCGCGCCTCGTGGCGTGCGGTCGCCACCTGCCTGGGGCTGTCCGAGCGCACCGTGGTGCGGCGGGCCGGGCCGTTGTACGCCGACGGCACCCTGCGCGCCACCGCGGAGCGCAACCCGATCCGTTTTCCCCATCTGGTGCCCATCGCCCTGCGCATCCGCTGCCGTCCCGACCGCGTCAGAACGGTCGCCTCCACCCTGGCGCGGCGCACCGACACCCTGTGGGTGGACATCCTCGGCGGCGGAGACGAGATCAGCACCATCGTCCACCTGGACGGAACGGAGCAGCGCAACCGTCTGCTGCTGCGCGACCTGCCGGCCACCGCCGCGGTCCACAGCTGGACCTCCCACACCCTGCTGAGGATCTTCCCGGCCTCCCTCAACTGGGGTGCCCGGCTGCTGAGCGACGAGGAGACGACACGCCTCGGGGTACGGCCCTTCCCGCTCCGCACACGATCACCGGCCCCGCTGTCCGAGGCCGACCTGGCAATGATCCAGACTCTGACCGAAGACGGCCGCACCGACTACGCCACCCTCGCCGAGCGGGCCGGCACCACACCCCGCACTGCCCGGCGCCGCCTGGAGAGCCTGCTCCACGACGGCACGGTCCGTCTGGTCACCGAGACCGATCTGGCCCTGCTCGGGCTGGAAGTCAAGGCCCAGCTGTGGCTGTCCGTTAAACCGAACGCGCTCCAGGCGGCGGGCGAACACCTCAGTCGCGAACCCGCCGTCCGCTTCACCGCGGCGACCACCGGGCCCGCCAATCTCCTGGTCATGGTCACCACCACGGACCTCGACGGCCTGTACCGCTTCCTCACCGACACCATCGGCGGGATGGACCAGGTCACCGCCATCGAGACCACCCCGGTGCTGGCCACGGCCAAGCGGACCGGGCTGATCCGCCCGGGTTTCTGAACCCGGGCGGAGGGCGGGCAACGTCCTGGCACCGCTGATCGCGTCTCTCGATCGAGACGGTCACCGCCCGGTCCCGCTCCGGTTCCGCCGAGCGAGGTCGCATCATACGTATCTACTCGCGGGCGTTTCTCCCTAGAAATACATATCTCGTGACACACTTGTGGTTCACTGATACCTGATATGACGAATCATTGGTTCGTTCGCTCTTGCGGTCGATGTCGAACCGACGATTCGCCCAGGACCATGGAGAACGGATCAGTCATGTCTTCTCAGCGATCTGACCACGACGTCGTCATCGTCGGCGGCGGCACGGCCGGCTGTGTGCTCGCAGCGCGTCTGAGTAAGGATCCCGGCACCCGCGTGCTGCTGCTGGAGGCGGGGTCGGCCACCCTACCCGAGGCCGTGGCATACCCGCCGGCCTGGCCTTCGCTCGCCGCCTCGGAGGCCGGCTGGGGGGACGCCACGGTGGTCCAGCAGTCCTCCGGAGCGCCGGTGCCCCTTCCGCGCGGGCGAGGCCTGGGCGGCTCGTCCGCCATCAACGCCATGGTCTTCGCCCGCGGTCACCACACCAGCTACGACAGCTGGAGCGAACACGGCGCCAAGGGCTGGACGTACGACGACCTGCTCCCCTACTTCGAGCGCAGCGAGACGGCCACGAGCGGTGCGCCCGGCCGCGGCACCGAGGGTCCGCTCACCGTCGGACCGGCCCGGCACCCCAACGAGATCCTGCTCTCCTGCCTCGACGGCGCGGTCGAGAACGGCCACCGCCGGGCCCTCGACATCAGCGGCGGCCTGGAGGAGGGCTTCGCCCCGGTCGACCTCAACATCGTCGCCGGGCGCCGGCAGAGCGCCGCCGACGCCTACCTCGCCCCGGCCCTGGAGCGCCCCAACCTCGACGTGGTCACCGGAGCGACCGCGCACCGGCTGCTCTTCGACGGCACGCGGTGCGTCGGGGTGGAGTACGGCGTCGACGGCTCCACCCGCACCGCGACGGCAGCAGGCGAGGTGGTGCTGACGGCCGGGACCATCGGCTCCGCGCTGCTCCTGCAGCGTTCCGGCGTCGGCGCGGAGGACGACCTGCGGCAGGCCGGGGTCGATGTCTTCCACCGGCTCCCGGGGGTGGGCCACAACCTCCACGACCACCCGCGTGCCAACCTCGTCTACGAGGCCCAGCAGCCGGTTCCCACCCCGCGCAACAACCACGGCGAGATCCTGGGACTCCTGCGCAGCACCGAGGACGTCGACGGGCCGGACACGCAGATCATCTTCATCGACATCCCGCTGCCCAACCCGGTCGCGCCGGTCCAGAACGGCTTCTCCATCGGGATCTCGCCGATGCGTCCGATCAGCCGCGGTTCGCTTCGGATCAGCTCGGCCGACCCTTACGCGGCACCGGTGATCGACCCGCGTTACTTCACCGCGGAGCAAGACGTCCGCGTCGTGCTGTCCGGTATCGCCACGGCCCGCCGGATCGCCGGTTCGGCCGCCCTCGCCGGATGGGGGGTGAAGGAGATCAGCCCGGGGCTCGACACGGTGGACGAGGAAGCACTCGCCCAGTACGTCCGAAGGTACTTCGGCTCCTACTGTCACCCGGTCGGCACCTGCCTCCTGGGTGAGGACGAGATGTCCGTCGTCGACTCGGAGCTGCGCGTGCACGGCCTCGAAGGCCTGCGGATCGCCGATGGCTCGGTGATCCCCTCCATACCGTCCAACAACACCAATGCCACGGTGTACGCGATCGCCGAGCGCGCCGCCGACCTGCTGCGCCGATCCTGAGCCGTCGGGCGGCCGCGGCCGGTCCACCGTCCGCACCGCCGGGACGGGCGCGGATGAACCATCCGAACGATTGCTCGCGTTACCTGAGCGAAGCCTGCCGCTGCGGCAGGCCAGTCATGGAAAGGGCGCGCAAGGTGATCAAGAAGCGACTCGCAGCACTGCTCATAGGAGCGGCGGCGATGGGTGCCGCAGTGGCAGGCCCCGTCTCCACCGCCTCGGCGGCACCGGCGAGCGACGGCGGATGCGACTCCGCCACCTACGAGTTCTGCGCGTACACCGGTACCGGTTACACCGGCTCGTCCATCAAGGTGCGCTGGGGACAGCCCGACCAATGGATCTCCCTGCGCAACACGGCCCTGTGGCACCAGATCTCATCCGTGGTGAACAACACCAATTACACCTGGGGCCTGGCCAGCGACGCGGGCCAGGTGTACCTGTCCGTGGCGCCGTTCCACCACCTCTCGAGCCTCGGGAGCGCCGACAACAAGGCGGAAGTCCTGGGGCTCTGGCACTGATCCGATCGTCGGTCCTGACACCGGTACCGGCGTCAGGACCGCAGCGGGCGGGTCCGGCGAGCCGCCGGACCCGCCCGCGGGTGTGGTGCGAACTGTGATCAGTGCCGACGGTACGACTGGACGTAGCCGGTCGCGGGTGTGCCCACGCCGGTCACGTCGTCGTAGCCCTTCACGGCCTTGAGAGAGGTGTCCTTGCCGAGGCTGCGCACCGACGTGAGCAGGCCGTCGGTGGCGTCGTGACCGTTGGCGAAGTCGACGCGGGCCACGGCGAGTTCGCTGCCGGTCGGGGTGTCCGTGACGTCGTGGTAGCCCTTCGACCCGTACCTGGCGTAGATCGCCGGGTTGGCGAAGCCGAGGGGTGTGCCGCCGCGGGCCTCCTGGGCCAGGGCCTGCACCGCAGCGACGACCGGAGCGGCCAGTGAGGTACCGCCGATGCGGGACTCGCCGTACCGCAGTGACCCGTCAGGGAAGGTCTGCGTCTGGCCGATGAGGAAGCCGGTGTTGGGGTCGGCGACCGCGGAGATGTCCGGGACCACCCGGTTGCCGTCGGCACTGTTGGCCTTCGCCAGCGCGTCCGGGACGATGCCGTGCTGGTAGAAGGGCGCGGCCACGGTCGTGCTGGTGCCGCCTCCCGCGCCGCCGTTGAACGTGCCGGGGAAGCCTGCCCAGGACGTGCCGTCCGCGGACAGAGCGGCCCTCTGGGTGCCCCAGCCGGTCTCCCACAGGTACTTGTCGTTCTTGCCGACGGCCAGGGAGGTGCCGCCGACGGCCGTCACCCAGGCCGACTGGGCCGGGAAGTTGGTCTGCTTCGTTCCCGTGGCCTCGGCGTTGTCCCCGTAGTCGCCGGAGGAGAAGTAGAAACCTATGCCCTCCACGGCGCCGAGCTGGAAGACCCGGTCGTAGGCAGCCGCGATCTCCGGCGTCTGGTTGGCCTCCAGGTCGCCCCAGGAGTTGGAGACGATGTCGGCGAGGTGGCGGTCGACGACCGTGGACAGCGCGTCGTAGAAGGCGTCCGTGGAGCACGAGGAGGCGCCCACGTAGGTCACGTCCGCGGCCGGCGCGACCGCGTGCACGGCCTCGACGTCGAGGGTCTCCTCGCCGTACCAGCCGGCCGCCCCGCACTCCTCGGTGTCGGTCCAGGTGTCCGCGAGCACCTGGGTCAGCTGACCGGGCTTCCAGGCGGCGTCGCCGTGTGCCTTCGCGTAGACGGCCGCGTCCTTGGCGATGGTCGGCGAGGCGTAGGCGTCGGTGATGGCGACGCGCACTCCCTTGCCGGTGTACTTCCCCGCGCCGTAGGCGGCGCGCAGCTGCCGGCCGGTGTAGCCCTTGACGGCGTAGGGGATCTTGCTGCCGTAGGCGTCGGGCAGCGTGGTCGCGGTCTTGGAGCCGTAATACGTGGAGAACGGTCCCGAGTTGACGAACACCTCACCCGGCGGCGGCAGTTGGTCGTCGTGACCGACTCGGCGCGGCGCGTTGTCCAGGCCGGTGACCGCCAGGACGGCACCTCCCAGGGAGGACGGCACCGAGGCGGCGGCGGTCGGGGCGTGGTAGGTGCGGGAGCCCTTCGCGTAGTCGTGCAGCTGCGTGCCGAACGCCTTCTCCACGGCGGCCACTTCACCGGTCACGGACACGAAGTTCCGGGTGACGTCGGTGACCTTGAGCCCGGCCGACGTCAGCCAGGTCCTGACCGCGGCGACCTGGGCCTTGCTCGCGCCGAAGCGGGCCTGCGCCTGCTTCGCGCTCAGGTACTTGCCGTACAGCGGCGAGGCGGGGTCGGCGACCGCGCGCGCGTAGTCCGCGAGACCCTTCGCGTCACGCCCGGCGAGGTAGACCCGTACGGAGATCTCCGCTCCGTTCGGTGTGGCACCCCGGTCCGCCTTGGCCGTCGCCCAGACAGGCCTGGTACCGGCCAGCGCGTGCCGGCCAGCTGCGTCCGTGGCCTGGGCCTCGGGTGAGCCGAGCATCAGCGTTACCGCGAGCAGCGGTAACGCCGCGAGGCCGGCGCCGGCCCGCCGCATGGTGAGATCGTTCTTCATCAACACTCCTGCCGTTCGGTTCCGTTGCATGGAGTGGTCGGGCGGCTGGAAACCTGACCATTGATACGAACGGAACCGAACCAGCTCCGAGTTCACACCGATGTGTCCTGGCGACCGGTGTCACATCGAGCTGTCGGCGCCACGCCAGTGGTGTGGAGACGCGGTCCTGGACGCCGTGGCGGAGGCAGCCACCGTTGACCTCGCTCTCCCCGCGTCACCTAGGGGAGGTGACGGCGGAGGCTCAGGGTGTCCTCGGCCATTCCTCTGGCATACGCGTAGATTGCGCGTTCGGATTCCAGGGACGGGGCGAGGCGGCGGTTGCAGTGCATGTGCAGGAGGGCACGGAGGACATTCGACGGAGAGAGCCAGGGCTCGGACGCTGCTGCCTTGCGGAGCCCCGCGCCAAGGTGGGCCAGCCGCTCTGCCCAGTTGTCCGGCGCGGCGCTCGGGGGGTCGTCGGTCACCGACGGTGTTGACATCAGGACACGGGCCTCCCGGCGTCGGGAGGCGTAACCCCGGTGCAGCACCGGGTCCTTGGGGTAGGCCTGGAGCAGCCACTCGGCGGGGTCTGCGGCTGTGCTGCTGCCCGGCCTACGTCTCCAGGCGCCTGTCACCACCAGCAGCCCGCTGTCCGACCTGCGGGTGGGATGGGCAGGGTTCTGGTCGCGCCCCTGGCTGTGGAGCTACACGACGGCCGGGACCGTTCTCGTTGCGGCCTGGTTGGTCGGCTTCCAGATTCTCGGCCTGCTGGTCACCGCGCAGCGGTACGCCGGGGCGCGTGACTGGGGTCTGATCCAAGCGGCCTACGCCGCCGGGCTGTTGACCGGATCGCTGGTGTGCCTGCGATGGAAACCGTACCGGCTCCTCGCCATCGCGATCGCGACCAGTGGCGCTCTCGCCCTTCCCCTGATCGCCATGGGAAGTGGCCTGCCGCTGCCCGTCGTTCTCATCGCCGCCGTTCTCGCGGGGATCGGGCTCGATATCGAGGTCGTCACCTTCACCACCGCGTTCCAGCAGCACGTCTCCCCCACAGAACAAGGCCGGTTGAGCGCCTTCAGCGGACTCGGGGAGCGGCTTTCCATTCCCTTCGGCTGCCTTGTCACCGCGCTGGCCGCCCACTCGTGGACCAGCCACGGGTTGTTGCTGACATGCGGCGGACTGATCGTTGCCGCCACGCTTCTCAACCTGTGTGTCCCGGACGTCCACAGAATCAACCGTCTGCCGGGAGACATGGCCTCCGCCAGCGGAACATGACCTCGGCCGAGTGAACTCGGTGTCGTCCCGGGCACGTCATCGCCATGTCAGAACAGGGTGCCCGCCTACCGGCGGCCCCCCATCGACGCGACCGACGCACAGACACAGACCGGGGTGGCGCGCGCTCACGGCCGGTGCCGTGAGCGCCCTGGCCTTCGGGGTCGTCACCCCTTCCGCGCCCGCTGCTGTGCCGGCGGCGGCACGGCAGACGGCCACGGCCACGGCCGTCCGGGGGGTGGTATCGCGGCGAGCCGGTGTGCTGTGTGGGTCAGCTGAGGATGGCCGCAAGCTGGTCGGCGACCTCGCGGGGAGAAGGCATCGCGGAGATCTGCTCGGCGACGGCTTGCGCATGGGTGCGGTACGCGGCGTTGTCGAGTACCTCGGTGACGGCTTCCGCGACCGCGTCCGCTCCGGCGGGCGGCATGACGGCGACACCAGTGCGGGAGCCTGCCACGGCGCCGGCCTGGAGGAACTGGTCGGCGCCCTGCGGAACGACCACCAGGGGCAGGCCTCGCGACAGGGTGCCCAGGGTCGTGCCCGCACCGCCGTGGGTGACGACCAGGTCGACGCCGTCGAGGAGTTCGGTGAGGGGGGTGAAGCCGACGAACTCCACGTGGGCGAGTTCGTCGCCGTAGTCGGCGGCTGTGGCGGTCAGGCCCAGGGTGACGACGAGGTCGGCCTTCGGAGCGAGGGCATCGATGATCGGACGCAGGACCTGGGGTGCGGCGAAATGGGTGCCGAAGGAGAGAAGGACCTTGGGCCGCGGGCCGCCGGTGGCGCGGGTGGTGCCGGTGACGTCCGGGCTCTCGGCGCCGCGGTGGGCCTCCGGCCGCAGGGGCAGACGGCCCTCGGGCGCCTGCCAGTCGGGGCCCTGGAGCGCCTCGGGGCAGGGGTCCAGGTACCAGGTGGGGGCGGTCATGCTCAGGTCACGGGCCTTGTAGCGGCGCTCGGCCACCGCGTCGAAGGCGTTGGTGAACTGGGCGGGGATCAGCGGGCCGAACGCGAGCTTGGCGTACGGCACCTTCAGGGTGGCGGCGACGAGCGGGCCCACGTAGTCGGTGGCCTCGGCCACGATCAGGTCCGGGCCGAACTCCCGTGCCGCGGCGACTGCCTCATCCGCGGTCAGGTCGATCCGGGCACCGGCGAACAACTCGGCCGCGACCGCGGGGTCGGGCACGGTCGGGTCGTCCACGCCCGCGAGTCGGGCCGCCTCCGCCAGAAGTACGGGGATCTCAGGGCCGACGGGCAGCAGCGTGATGCCCTCGGCGGCGAACAGCGGCCCGAACGACGCCGAGGTGATCACGGCGACCTCGTCACCACGGTCACGGAAGGCACGGGCGAGGGGAAGCACCGGCAGCAGGTGGCCGTGCTGCGGAGTGCTGGAGAAGAGGATACGCATGTGTGCAGCCTAGAGCATTGAATAAAGTGTGTATCTATTCAATGTTTCATGATAGACACATGTCGATTCCTGTGTCTGCGTGCCGACTTAGAACTGCGCCTGCCAAGCCCGACACACTGCTGACCCTGACCATCCGACACGTCGCTGAACCCGTCGCACACCCCCGCCCGTGTGCCGGACCCGGGTTCAGGGCAGGCCGTTGAGCAGCAGCGACGGCAGATCGTCGTGGGACCTCGCTGACGAGCACGTGTGACACCCGTGGATGTCTCGTTGCCGTCTTCATCGCGCGTGCCCGACCGGCGTGACGCCGATCACAGGGGAATTCTCCGTCCGGAGGTAATAAACGGGCCGCTGCGCACATTTCCAGGTATGAAAGCCGAGATGAGGGGGTGCTCGTGACACCTGCCGAGCGCTTCCACGATGTCTACGAGCAGTGCTACCCGCGTGTCCTCGCCTATGCCACCAGCCTGGTGGGACGCGAGGTGGGCGAGGACATCACCAGCGAGACGTTCACCATCGCCTGGCGGCGGATCCACGACGACCTCCCGTACCCGGCCCTACCGTGGCTCCTCGGGGTGACCCGCAACCTGGTACGTGAGATGCGCCGCCGTGACGCGCTGCGCTACCTCCTCGCCGCCGAGGAGGCACAGCGCATCGCCAGCGGCGCTCAGGACCATGCCGGTGACGTCGCGGCGGTGGTCGCCGACCGGCACATCGCGCTGCAGGCTCTCGCCGGGCTGCCGGAGAGCGACCGGGAGTTGCTGACCCTGATCGCCTGGCACGGCCTGAGCAGCAAGGAAGCCGCGCATGTCCTGAAGTGCACGACCGCGACGCTGGCCGTCCGCCTTTACCGAGCGCGTCGGCGCCTGGAGAAGGCCCTGGAGGCGGCGCAGGCCGCAGACCCGTACGAACCGGCCGAGGTAGCGCCGGTCCGCCCCACCGGCACGCCCCGACCGCACTGCGAAGGAGCACCCGCGTGAAGAACGCACAGGATCGATCGAAGCGACCCGACGCCATGCAGGCGCTCGTGGACGCACGGCCCGATGAACTGGACCCGGCACGGCTGACCGACCCGGCACGGCAACGGCGGGACTTCGTCCGCATCGTCTCCGAACCCGTCGACAGCCGCGTGGCACGCCGGTCCCCGCGCTTGCGTCCGCTGGGGGCGGTCGCACTCGCGGCGGTGGCGGCGTCCGTGGTGGTGTCCGTGACCTCCTTCGACCGGCAGGCACCGGCCGATCAGGCTACCGCGCAGCCGTCGGCCCCGGTCAGGGCGCACGCCCCGAGCGCAGCCACCGACCTGCGGGTCGACGGACGTATCGAACTGCTCAGCGCGGCCAGGAAGGCGGAAGCCTCGCCCGCCGAGGGGACGTACTGGCAGACCACCACGCTGTCGCAGTCTGTGGATGTCGCCGAGGTGGGCGGGCGGCTCTTCGCCGTGCGCAGCACGGCGACCGACGCCTGGTCGGTGGGCGTGCGGCCGGGGACGAAGAGTCTGATGGTCTCCGGTCTGGACTCCGTGACCGAGCCACGGACCGCGGCGGACAAGGCGGTGTGGCAGGCCGTGGGTTCGCCGCGGACGGTGCCGGTCAAGACCGGGCACTCGGTCGCCTTCACGATGGGGACCGGACGGCCGACGGTCATGCGGACGGACGTTGGCGGCAAGATCTACGCCGTCGGCCCGGACAACGTCTCCTACGAGGACCTGCGGGCGCTGCCCGCCACCAGCGACGGACTGCGCCGTTACCTGGAGAAGCTGTACGCGCGGGGCAACGGGACCGAGGGCGCCGGGACCGACCGCACTGCCTGGCTTCTGCGACAGGCGGGCAACCTCGTCACGATGCCCGTCAAGCCCGGCGTCCGGGCAGCGGCTTACCGGGTGATGGCCGGGCTGCCCGGAGTCCGGGTGGTCGGTCATGTCAGCGATCCACTGGGGCGTGAAGGTGTGGCTGTCGAGTTCCCCGGCACGTACCGGACGCCGCTGGGGACGACGAAGCAGCGGCTTGTCATCGACGCCTCCACCGGTGACCTGCTCAGCGACGAGCTCCGGATCGTCGCGCCCTCGGCGAGGGCCGAGGCGGCGGGTCTGAAGGCGGGCACCGTGGTCAACTACCAGGCGACCAGCCGGATGGGCTGGGGCGAGCGTCAGATCGCCGTGCCGAAGAACGCCCACAACTGATCCGGGCACCCGCCCGGGCAGGCGAACGCGGTCGCGCTGTGACACGCGGCCGGCGCCGGGCCGCGAGCTCTTCGGGGGCCGCGGCTCCGGCGGCGCGACCGCAGCCCCTTGTCTGCCCCGCACCTCACGGCACCATCCGGCCCCCGTCCAGCACCGCCTGGCCCCCCAGCCCCCTCCGGGGCACCTCGAACCTCCCGAGAAAGCCCATGCTCATGCGTCTGCGCAGGCCTTGCCTTTCAGTGACCGCGGCGCTCGCCGCGTCCGTGCTGGGGATCACCGCGTTCCACCACGCGGCCGCGGGTGACTCCAACCAGGCCCACGTCCGGGCCGAGGGCACCGCGTCGTCCGCCACGGCGACCGGGGCATCGGCACCCCCGTCCGCCGCTCCCTCGCAGACGGTCCGGTCACGGCCGCAACTCCCCTCCCAGTTGCCGGGGCTCGGCCCGAAGACGCTGGCGCGGATCCCGGCCGACGCCCGGCAGGTCCTCGTCGTCACGGGGACCGCCAAGAACTCGGCGTCCTCGCGGGCCGTGCTCTGGCAGCGGGTCGACGGAGGCTGGCTTCGCGGTGAAGTGTGGGCCGCCCACAACGGTTACAAGGGCTGGACGGACAAGCACTACGTGGGCGATCTGCACAGCCCCATAGGGGTGTTCGGCCTCACCGACGCCGGCGGACGCCTGGCCGACCCCGGCACCAAACTGCCCTATCACCGGTCCGGCGCCTTCTCGGTCAGCGGCACCGGCTTCGAAGGCGAACCACTGGGCGGGTCCTTCGACTACGTCGTCGCCCTCAACTACAACCGGCAGCCCGGGACATCACCGATGGACGGCACCAAGCCGCTGGGAGAGAGCCGCGGCGGGGGCATCTGGGTCCACGTCGACCACGGCGGCCCGACGCATGCCTGCATCAGCCTCTCCAAGGCGCACATGAGGCAGTTGCTGCGCGCACTCGATCCCGCGGACCATCCCGTCGCCGTCCTGGGCGACGCCGCGTCGCTCGCCCACTGACCGTCCCGGCGAGCACACGGAGGTGCTGCGGCCCGTACCCGTGTCGCCGGCGCGGTGACCGATGCGCCGCGCCAGAGCGGGTGGCGCCCTCGGGGATGTGGGCCAGGGACCGGAGGGACCGGTTTTCCGGCTCACCGTCGTTCATCACGCACTGGCCGGGCGCTCCGACGGCACGTGTGAACCCGTGGCCCTACAGGTCACGTGTACAGAATGCCCCAGTGAGACACGGCGGCCCACCGTCGTTTCCCCCGAGGGCCGTCCTGTCCCGCTTCCGACCCGAAGGACCCACCGTGTCTGTTCGTTCCCTCATCACACTGGCCTGTGGTGCTGCCGCGGCTCTGGCTCTCGGCGTCTCCCCCGCATCAGCGGCGCCGGCCGCGCCCACCGCAAGCTGCGACGGGGCCCTCATACTCTGGGACAACGTCAGCTACAACGGCACCCACATCTGCTTCGGTTCCTGGGAATCGGAGAGCGACCTGGGCAAGGTATCGGCGCTCCCCAGCGGGAGCATGCAGGACAAGACCTCGTCCGTGCAGAATTTCACCAATTCCGCCTTCTGCCTGTACGTCGACAACGGCTACTCGGGTGACAGGTTCACCATCAACGCGCACACCTCGGTAGTCGACATGCGAGTCCCGAGCTCGTATTGGAACGACAAGATCAGTTCCTTGCGTCCTGGCGCCTGCTGAGGCGCCGTCCATGCTCGCAGCCTCGCCGGTAAACCCCTTGGCACCGTTGTCCACTCCGAGGTCGACGACATCCAACACTTCAGCGATACAGGGTGAACATGACGTACATCGACACAGGCTTGTTCGGCGATCTCGCCGGTGATCTTTACGGGACCCCCGACGACGTACAGCCGCCTCTGGTCCTCCTGCACGGGCTGACGTTCGATCGGCGGCACTGGGGGCCCTTCCTCGCCCAGCTGCCCGCGGGCCGCCGGGTCCTGGCCCTCGACCTTCCCGGCCACGGCGCCTCGCCCGAGAGCACCTCGTACACCCCGGACGACGTGGCCATCGCGGTGCACCGGGCCGTCACCGCCGCAGGCCTCGCCACCCCCGTGCTGGTCGGGCACTCGATCGGCGGCCTGCTGGCCACCGTCTACGCAGCGGCGCGCCCCGCGCGTGGCGTCGTCAACATCGACCAGCCGCTGCTGCCCGGCCCGTTCGGCGAACTGCTGCGGCAGAACGAAGAGCTGCTGCGCGGCCCGGAGTATCTGCGGCTGTGGGAGCGCCTGACCGCCGGCATGGGGATCGGCAGCCTCCCGCCCGCCGCTCAAGACCTGGTCCGCACCGCCACCACTCCCCGGCAGGACCTGTTCCTCGGCTACTGGCACGACCTGCTGTCCAAGTCGGCGGATGAGATCCGCGCGCGGCGTGAGCGGGACCTGACCGCCCTGCGCGAACGGAGCGTCTCCTACCGGCATGTGAGCACGAGCGAGGTGCCCGGGCCCTATCGCGCGTGGGTCCGTTCCAGCCTGCCGGACGCCCTGTTCAGCGTCATCCCATCGGCCAGTCACTTCCCCCATCTCTCGCACCCCAGGGAGCTGATGGATCTCGTGCCATGACAGTTTCCGGGGTGCGCTTCCGCCTCGACGCCCCCGCGACGGCACGGTCCGTGACGCGGCGGGCATCCGCACGTGATGCCGCGGCCAACGCGGTGCCCCGGACGGTGGTCCGGGCCTTCGGCCTCTCACGTGAGGGACGCCGCCCCTGTGCTGCGCGTGCCCGCACCGGAGGCTTACGGTGCGGGCACGCGTGCGTCGCCAGGGCCTGACAGGTCAGAAGGTCAGGCTCCAGCGGTCGAGGTATCCGCCCTCGCTCGGCGGGATGCCGGGCGCGGCTGGGGTGTAGTCGGTGACGCGGAGCTTCCAGACGCCGTTGGCGGGCAGGCCGGAGGCGTCCAAGGGGAAGGTGTCGTGGAGTTCGGTGCCGGTGTCCCACCTGAAGTCCTTGACCAGCAGCACCGTGCCGTCGGGGGCGACGAGCTGGACGACCTGGGCGCCGATGAAGGTGTGGACGAGGTCCACGGAGACCTTGAGGTCGGCGGGGGCGTCGCCGGTGCGGCCGGTGACCGTCAGGGGGATCTCGACGCTCTGCCAGGGGCCGTAGTCGTGGCGGTCGGGGTCGACGAAGAAGTCGCCGCCGGAGGCCACCACGGTCCAGTCGAAGGTGTAACGGCGCTTCTCGGCGGCCGAGTCGGTGAAGACGACGGTGGTCCGGAAGGTGCCCGCCGTGGTGGGGGTGCCGGAGATCAGGCCGGAGACGGAGTCGAGGGACAGGCCCGTGGGCAGTCCGGTGGCCGCGTAGGTGACGGGGCCGGGCCGGGTGGAGACGGCGGAGACGGTGCGGGCGACCGGCTGGCCGACGGCCGCGTCACGGGTGTTCAGGGACGTGATGGCGATGTGCTTGACGTAGCGGGGGCCGACGTTGACCGCGGCCCAGGCGTTCGCGACGGACTCGTAGGCGTCGCTGGTGGTGCCGAACAGGTCGGCGGCGGCCTTCAAGGTGGCGGTGCGGGCGCCAGCGTAGTCGGTGGTGCTGGTCATGTAGTGGGTCAGGGCGCGGTACCAGACGTTGGTGGCGTTGCGCAGGCCGATGCCGGAGACCGGGAGACCGTCGTAGGTGGGGCTGTCGTAGTGGACGCCGTTGACGGTCTTGTGGCCGCTGCCCTCGGAGATCAGGTAGAAGAAGTGGTTGGCCACCCCGGCGCCGAAGTGCGGGTCGAGCAGGTGGGTGCCGGGCGTCCAGAAGTCCTGTGAAGTGCCCTTCTCCGAGGCGTCCTTGGAGGGCTGGTCCAGGTAGCGCAGGGGCTTGCCGGTGCCGCGGACGTCGGCGAGCTCGCCGATGGTGAAGTCGGGCACGTCCTTGGGGTTGTTCGCGTCGAACTCGACGGCGGTGCCCATGATGTCGCTGGTCGCCTCGTTGAGGGCGCCGGACTCCCCGGTCTCCAGCAGGCCCGCGGTGGCAGCGGTGACGCCGTGGGTCATCTCGTGGGCGGCGATGTCGAGTTCGGTGAGCGGGTGGCGGTTGTCCAGGCCGTCGCCGTAGGTCATGCAGAAGCAGCTGTCCAGCCAGTAGGCGTTGGCCAGGCCCGCGACGTGGACGTTGGAGACGGCTCCCACGCCGTCGTCGGCTATGCCGTTGCGGCCGAAGACGTCGTGGTAGAAGTTCCAGGTCGTACGGGAGCCGTAGGCGGCGTCGACGGCGGCGGTCGCCCGGTCGTCGGCGGTGCCGTCGCCCCACACGTCGTCGGCGTCGGTGAACAGGACGCCGAGGCCGCCGTTGGTGACGTCACGGACGCTGTTGCCGCCGCGCTGGGTGTCGACCAACTGGTAGGCGTCCCCGACCCGTTGGGTGTCGAGCTGGACGGTGCCGCTGTACTGGCTGTTGCCGATGCCCGCGGTGACCTCGTCGTAGGCGGCGAGGCGGCTGCCGGTGGCGGCGTCGAGGACGACGTGCAGACGGCTGGGCGTGCCGTCCGCCCGCTTCCCGTCGATAACGTTGTCGAAAGCCAGGCGCGGAGTGCCGGAACCGGCCCAGACGATGCGGCGCGCGGTTCCGCCGACGGCGGTGTGCGCGATGTGCTGCTTGCCGGCTTCGGCGAGGGCTCTGCTCCTGAGCTGCCGTACCGTCACACCGTCGTGGACGGCGGGCACGGACAGCGGGGTGCGCAGGGAGTCGTCGACACGGCGACCGTGCGGGCCGTCGTGCACGATCAGGTCGCCGCCGCCTTCGACGGGCAGCCCCTGGTAGGTGCGCGTGTAGCGGGTGTGGACCGTGCCGTCGGCGTCCTCCAGTACGTCCTTGGCCACCAGGTTCTCCTGGCTTCCGGCGTGTATCGCCCTTCCGACGTCAGCGCGGACGCGGTCGGCCCGGTGGAGAAGCGCCGTGCGCTGGGCGGAGTTGAGGGACAGGGCGTTGGCGCCCGCCCTGGCGCGTGCGCCGACGAGCGGGGGCGCCGGGGTGTGCGCGGCGTCGCGGACGGTACTCGTGAGGGCCGGTGCGGCGGTGGCGGTCGGGATGGTCAGGGCGAGGGCGCCCAGAGTCACGGCGAGGGACACCGCGAGCGGGCCCCCGGGTCTGAGACGCGATGTCGGCCGGTCCGCGCACGGCACTGGTGCGGCGATCTTGAGGCGGGGCATGGCTCTCCTGGCTCGGAGGTGCAGGCGACACAGGCGCCGCGGCACTGGGGCGCCTGTGGAGGCGAGAGAGTGCTGCGACGACGTGCGAAGCAGCGGGAGCGACGGGATCGTTGCAGGTAAGGAGCCTGCTGTCAGCATTCCGGTGATCGCTGTTCGAAATCCGGCCACGCGCGGGCCTTCCCCTGTCGGACCACCCTGGGCTCCGACGGGCGCCTTTACGCTGCGGCAACATTCGGCCACTGCGCAACTTTGGCTGTTTTCCGACGGGGTGGGTGCGCGTGTGCGTGCGGCGACGCCTGGGATGCCGCACACCCGGCCGCACACACACCTGGCGTCCGACAGGCCCGCCCTGGGGGCGACGCGTCAGACATGTTCAGTTCCGGCCCCGGAGGAACCGGTCATCGGCACACACCTGACGTCCGGAGGTGTCTCCATGACCCCTCGGACAGTCGCATTACGGCGTGAACCGGGCAGGGACATGTCTAGACGGGGGTTCTGCGGCTAGTTTTGACGTCATTGACGGCAAACAGCCCGAGGACCAACATGCAGGTGCACCTGAACCCCCCGCTCGAACCCGGTAGTGCGCCCCAGCTCGCCGCCGCCATCGTCGCGGCGGCAGCCGACATCAGTGATGCGGACCTGGACTACAGTCCGGAGACCATCGATGTCGTCGAGGACATTGTCGACGGCTTCCGGGCCGAGGGTGTGAGCCGTGAGGAGATGGCCGAGTCCCTCGTCGGCTTCGGCTGCTACCTCGGCGAGATCGTGACGCGCCACATAGGAGGTGTCTGGCGGCACACCCCGACCGCCCACCTCACGGCCGCCGTGTTCGTCGTGGTGCTTCCGGACGCACGGGAGTGCCATCCCATCGACTGGGTCTTCAGCCGGCTGGAGTCCGGGGCCGCTGTCAGCATCCGTGCCCTGTACGCGGCGACAGCGGCCGGCGGCGCGGACAGCACACTCGCGGAAGAGGGGGCGCATGAGTGAGTGCATGTCGCAGACCTTCGGGCCTGGAACGATAGAGGTGACCGGGTACGGGGCCGGCCTGTGAAGGGGCCGGGAGAGTGGGAGGGTACGTGATCAGCGCGCATGTCGGCACGGAGGCGATCGGCCTGACGGGAGCATCCGGTCTGGCCGACACCAGCCTGGTCGGCCGGGCGCGGGAACGTGAGCTCGTGAGCGCCCTGCTCACGGACCTGCCCCGGGTCGGCGGCCCCGTGCTCCACCTGAGCGGCGCGCCGGGTACCGGAAAGTCCGCCCTCTTGCGCTTCGCCGCGGCAGAGGCCGCGCGGCAGGGCGTACGCGTACTGTCGACAGCCTGGGCGCCCGGCGAAGAGGGGCTGCCCCACGCCGCGCTGCACGGTCTCCTTCGCCCCGCCCTGACACGGGTCGGCGACCTGCCGGACCCGGAACGCACCGTGCTGCACGCCGCGTTCACCGGCCTCGCCGCCAGGCCGACGCCGACCGAGCTGGCCGCGGCGGCGCTGCGGTTGCTGGCCGCACTGTCCGAGCCCGTTCTGCTGTGTGTGGACGACCTCGACCGGCTCGACGCCCACAGCCGCGACACCGTGCGCTCCTTGGCCACGATCCTGCCCGACCGCTCCACGCCGACGGGACCGGTGGGCATGATCGTGACCGAGCGCGCCGTCGGTGACGCGACCTGGCCCCCTCCGCTCGGGACCGCGGTGACGCTCGGCCCACTGTCCGACGCGCACGCCCGCGCACTCGTGGCCCGCGCGGGACGGATCACCGGGTACGGCGAGGAGCAGCTCGTCCTCGCCGTGGCGCGAGGCAACCCGCTCGCCCTCACCGAGCTCACCCTGGGCGGTGACCGGCTCGGGGACGCGGCCGGATTCGGCATGCTGCCCGCGACGCCGCGCCTGGCCGAGGCGTACGCACACGACTGGGAGCACTTGGCGGCGCCGGCCCGCGACGTGCTGCTCACCGCGGCGCTGAGCATCTCACCCGGCAGACAGGGCATCCTGCGCGCGAGCGCCTTGCTGCTCGACGACGCCGACGCCGCGCGAACCGGCCTCGCGGAGCTCATCGCCGGCGGACTGGTCGTCGAGGTGGCCGACGCCCAGGAAAGCGGCGGGGAAGCCGTCCAGGACGACGGCGCCCGGGTGCGCTTCCGTGACCCGCTGATGCGTCCCGCCGTGGTACGGCTGGCGTCGGCGGCGCGGCGCATGGCCGCGCACGCCGCGCTCGGGCGGAGCCTGACCGGCCCAGCCCAGAGCGCCTGGCACACGGCCCAGTGCGTGGCGGGTCCCGACGAGGAACTCGCGCGGCGGCTGGAGTCGACGGCGGCCGGTGGGCGTTCGGTCACCGGGGTCCTGGTGGCGCTCGCCGCGCTGGAGACCGCGGCGCGGCTGTCCGCGGACCCCGAGAGCCGGGCGGTACGGCTGCTGCGGGCGGCCGAGCTCGCCTGTGACCACGGGCTGGTGGACCAAGCCCTCCGGAATGTGCGCCAGATCGATCCGACCGAGCTGGGGACACTCGGCCGCGCGCTGCTGCTGCGGGTGCACGACGCGCTGCCGGGCAGCAGCGCGGCCGGCCGGGAGCGGATCGCCGAACTGTGCGAAGCGGCGCGCGCGGTCGCCGCGCAGGATCCCGCGCTCACCCGGAAGCTGATGCTCGCGGCGGCCCGCAGATGCCGGTGGCAGCAGGTCGGACCGGGCGAACGCGACCTGGTCCTGCGGACGGCGGAGGCGCTGCGTGCCGGGCCCCGGGACGGTTGGTACCTCGTCGTGCTGTCACTGACCGACCCCCTGCGCGTACCCCGACCGCCGGTTCCGGAGCCCGCCCCCCGCGCCGGGGAGGTCGAGGGACGCAGCCTGTTCAGTCAGGTCACCACCCTCACCAACGACTTCGAGCAGGCGGCCCCGCTCCTCGAGGAGATGGAGGCTGCCTTCCGCGCCGTCGGCCGGTACGGGCAGCTGCCGCTGATGCTCGTACCGCGGACGATGTGCCAGATCTGGCTCGGCACCGAGTGGCACACGGCCCTGGCGCTGGCCGAGGAGAGCCGGATGATCGCCGAACGGACGGCACAGCCCGACTGGGCGGCGCGGGCCACGGGGATGCTGGCCATCGTCGCGTCGCTGCGCGGGGAGTACGACAGGGCGCTGGAGTGCGCCGCGGAGGTCGAGGAGTCCTCCTTGCGCCTGGGCCAGGACCGGCAGCTGAGCCTGGCCGTGCTGGCCCGCGCGCTCACCGCGTCCGGCATGGGCCGGTACGCCGAGGCCTACGTCCGGCTGCGTTCTCTGTTCACCGACCCGACGACGCCGTACGCCTTCGAGCAGTTCTGGGGGCTCTCCTTCCTGGCGGAGGCGGCACTGCCCGCCGGCGAGCAGGCCGACGCCCGCAAGGTCGTCGCCCATGTCAGGTCGCTGACGCGGTCGGGGTGCTCCCCCCTGCTGGAACGGATCATGGCCTACGCCGACGCGGTGCTCGCGCCGGACGGTGAGGCGGAGGGACGCTACCGCCAAGCGTTGCTGCCCGGGATCGAGGTGTGGCCGCTGCTGCACGGCATGACCCAGTTCGGGTACGGGGCCTGGCTCAGGCGTCGGCGGCGCGTCACGGAGTCCCGCACGCCCCTGTCCACGGCCGAGTCGGTCTTCCGGGCGCTGGGGGCCGCGTCGCGCGCCGAGCAGGCCGCCTCGGAGCTGCGGGCGACGGGCTGGGCGGCGGACGAGCGGCCGGCCGAGGACGACCTGACCGACATCGCCCGCGTGCTGTCGCCGCAGCAGCTCACCATCGCCCGGCTCGCCGCGCGTGGCCTGAGCAACCGGGCCATCGGGGAACAGTTGCGGCTGTCACCTCGTACGGTCGCCTCGCACCTGTATCAGATCTTCCCGAAGCTGGGCGTCTCCTCCCGGGCGCAGCTCGCCGCGCGGTTCGGGGCCGAGTGAGGGCCGGGTGACGCGGGGCGCTCAGGGGTGTTCGGGTCCCGCAGCGTCTCGGCGAGCTGTGCGCGGGAGGTCACGCCCAGCTGGGGGAAGATGCGGTAGAGGTACGCCCCGATGGTGCGCGGCGCGAGACCGAGCTGTTCGCCTATCTCCCGGTTGGACAGTCCGCGAGCGGCCAGCTCAACGATCCGCAGTTCCCGGGCGGTGAGCAGATCGCGCACCGCGGCAGGCCGTGGTGCGCCCGGGCCGGCGCCGTCCGCCCGGTCTCCGGAGGCCCGCAATTCGGCGGCGATCCTCGGCGCGCGGGCCTCGGCGCCCAGCATCGTGAAGCCGGCCGCCGCCTGGCGCAGGGCGGCCTGGGCGTCGGCGAACTGCCGCCGCAGTCGCAGCCACCTGCCCTCCGCCAGCCGCAACGGCGCCTCCAGGTAGGGCCAGCGGGACAGGTCCTCGCGGAAGGCGCGGTCATAGAGCGTCCGAGCGTCCTGGTCGTCCGCGAGGACGGCCCGCGCCACCGTGAAGCGCAGGGCGAGCACGCGGGGGCACTGCGGGCCCAGCTCCCGCTCGAGCCGGTCCAGCGTGGCGAGCGCCTCCTGGGAGGCGTGCTCGGCCTTGGCGGCCTCGGCGAAGGTGACCACGGCGAACAGGGCGGCCGCGCGCGCGTGCGGATCTGTCAGGAGCGCCGACAACGTGGGCAGGGCGAACGCGGTCTGACCGGACTCCACCAAAGCCCAGGCCGTGCCGACCGCGAGGATCGCGTCGATCGCCCCCACCGAGCGCCGGGCCGCCATCAGATCATGGGCGTCGGCCGGGTCCACCTGGGCACCGGTGCGCAGGGCCCGTACGAGATGTTCCAGAAGCCGGGCGGCCACCATGTGGTGCTCTTGGCCGTACGCTCCGTCGGCCAGTTCCGCGCACCGTCGGAACGCGTGCTCGGCCTGGACCCAGTTGCCCATAGCCAGGTGCGCCAGTCCTTGCCGCAACAGCACCCACGGCAACTGGTCGGGCAGGGCGTGGAAACGGCGGCGCCGCTCCGCGTGCCGGAACAGGTCCAGGGCCCGCAACGGGTCGCCGGAGAGCAGCGCGGCTTCTCCGAGGCGTTCGATGTCGCGAACCGGCACATCGTTCAGGGACCGGTCGGCGCAGGCGCCGGCGAGGACGCCGGCGGCTCGGCTCAGGGGGCGGACCGTGGCCATGGCGTGCAGGAGCCGCGGGTCGTGCGCACGGTCCGGGATCGCGTCGAGGAAGGCCAGCAGCGCCTCGGACCGACTGTCGTCGCCCGCGACCACGGGCGCTGTGATCCGGGCCAGCTCCAGAGCGTTCTCCTGCTCGGCGGTGCCGACGGGGGCGGGCCAGGAGGACGGGTCGGTGGGGCAGGAGGCGACGGAATCGGTGGGACCGCCGGTGTGCGTCAAGGCCTTGGCGCACAGCATGCCCAGGGGGCCCAGGGGGTGGCGCAGGGCCCGGTACGCCAGCGTGCGGGTCATGCGGTCCAGGCCGTAGAGCTGGGCCAGTTGTGCGGCCCGGAGCGCGCAGCGGCCCCGGTCGGCGGGGTTCGGGTGGAGGTCGGCAGCGCGCCGCAGCAGTCGTACGGCCATCGTCGGGGCGCACTGTTCCAGCGCGTCGCCGTGCACCGCTTCCAGGCGTGCGGCCAGCTCCGGATCGGGTCCCTCCACCGCCTGGGAACGGTGCCACAGCATCCGCACCGAACCGGGCGGCAGGGCCGCCGCCAGGGCCGCGTGCGCGGCGCGACAGCGGTCGGGGGCGGTGCCATGGACGGCCGCCCCCGCCATCGCGGGGTGGCCGAAGCGCGGAAACATGCCGTCGAACGACATGAGACCCGCGCGTTCCGCCGGCTCCAGCGCCGCGAAGTCCAAGGCGGTGCCGCCGAGACGGGACGCGGCCGAGAGCAGCAACGGGAGGTCTGCCTCCGGGTGCAGCGCCGCGACCAGCAGCAGGTCCCGGGTTCCGGCGGGCAGCCGCGGGGCCTCGGGCGCCATGGCGGAGGCCAGACGGTCGGAGGAGACGGGCAGGCTGGGCAGGGAGTCCTCGGAGGGCGCGGGGAGTTCCAGCAGTGCCAGGGGGTTGCCGGACGCGGTCGCGAGGAGTTCGCGGCCGGTCTGCGCGTCCAGGCCGGGCCGCCGCGCGGCCAGCAGCTGAGCCGACTCGGCCGGAGAGAGCGGTCCGAGGGACAGCGTGGGGACTCCGGTCAGAGGATCCGGCAGGGTGCGGGGCGGGCGGGAGGTCATCAGCAGGGCCAGCGAATGGCCCTGGGCCCGCCGGGCGACGAACATCAGCACGTCCTTGCTGGGTGCGTCCAGGGCGTCCCAGTCGTCGACGGCGACCAGGAGGGGCGGTCCGGCGCGGCTGACGGACGCCAGCGCCTCCAGGACGGCGAAAGCGAGCCAGGAGTGCCCGGTGCCGGGTGCGGGGGCACCGTCGACCAGCACGCTGACCAGCGTGTCGATGTCCGGTGTGGGGACCTGTTGGAGGGCGGGCGGTGCGGGGGGCAGGAAGAGCGGACCTGACGGGGGCGACGAGTCCGACAGGGCCGGCCAGACGGTCTGGAGCAGACCGGACAGGTGGGGCGGGTCGCTGCCACGGATGCCGGCGCACCGCAGGACGCGCATGCCGTCGGCCCGCGCCGCCCGGACCGCGGCTTCCAGCAGCGCCGACTTGCCCGTCCCGGGCTGCCCGGTCACCACCAGGGCCGCTCCCTGGTCGGTCGCCGTCGTCGCGAGCAGGACGTCCCGCAGCGCCCGCAGTTCGGCGGCGCGGCCGACGAAGTCCGGGTCGCCGTGCCCTGCCCGGTGCGGGGAGGGGGTGGGCGGCCCGTCCTCGTCGGCGGCGAGGGAGGCGAACCTGCCGTGCCCGTTCATCGGTCCCCCTGCTGTGGTGCGCACGCTCCCCTCCGTCACCGGGAGCGCTCTCGTGCATGCTCCCACCCCGTCGGTGACAACGGCGAGCGACAAGGGCGGTCCGTCTCCGCCGCTGGGACTCGGGGTGAACCTTCCCGTGCCGCCCCACCGTGTTCCCTGTGCGACGTTGATCCACTTCCGAGCAGCGGGAGCGGAGACAGGGAAGGACGGTTGGACATGGCACACCTCGGGACACGACTCGCCACCCTTGCGATGGCGGGTGCGGCCGCCGCGACCATCACACTCGGCACCGCCGGTTCGGCGTCGGCGGACGCCTGGATCGGCTCCGGGTCCGACAAGTGCGGCAGCCAGTACGCCCTGTGCATCTGGGACCAGGGCAACTACCAGGGCAGTGGGATCGGCGTTCCCTGGGCCGACGTCTGGAAGCTCAACAACATCAGCCAGTACTACGGCTTCCTGGGCAGCAACATCTCGTCCGTCATCAACAAGACCGGCACGGCGTTCTGCGGCGCCGAATACGCCTACGGGGCCGGCAACACCTTCAAGATCCAGGCGTGGGGCTGGTACAGCGGTCTCGGCTCGTGGGACAACCGGATCCAGTCCATCCAGAAGTGGCCCTGTGACCCCGGGGTCTGACACGTGCTGACGGGCCCGGCCGGGCCCCTGTCCGACGGCCGGGTCCCGGAATGTCGGGAACGTGTCGGGATCCTGTCGCCTTCCGGTGTCCTCCGGCCCGGTTTCGCCGCGGCAGTGAGGCGGCGGCTGCCGCGGTTCCTACGATGACCACATGTGTGCGTACGTGGTGCTCGCCGACGACGATCCCAAGCAGGCCGATCTCATCCGCCGCTATCTGGAGCGGGAGGGCCATGCGGTCGGTGTCGTCCACGACGGACGGGCCGCCCTGGACGAGATCCGGCGGCAGCTGCCCGATCTTGTGGTGCTGGACTGGATGATGCCTCGCGTGGACGGGCTCGACGTGTGCCGGGTGCTGCGCAGGGAGTCCGATGTGCCGGTGCTGATGCTCACCGCGCGGGCCGAGGAGGACGACCTGCTGCTCGCGCTCGATCTCGGCGCGGACGACTACATGACCAAGCCCTTCAGCCCGCGCGAGTTGGTCGCCCGCGTCCGCACCCTGCTGCGGCGCGCCGGTCTCCGGGCCGCGGCCGATGCCGGGGACGGCGGGCAGGGCGAGCGGGTGTTCGCGGTGGGGCCGCTGGCAGTCGACCCCGCTCGGTTCGAGTTGCGGGTGGACGGACGGCTGACGGAGTGCACTCCCGGCGAGTTCCGGGTGCTGGAAATGTTGGCGTCGGCGCCGGGTCGGGTGTTCACGAGGAAGCAGATCCTGGAGCATCTGCACGGCATCGACAGGTATGTGACGACCCGTACGGTCGACGGACACGTCATGAACCTGCGCCGCAAGATCGAGCCCGATCCCTCCCGGCCCCGGCTGCTCCTCACCGTGTACGGGGTCGGCTACAAGATCGCCGAGCTCCGTCCGGGGGACGACGCCGCTCCCGGCGGGGGCGGTGCGCGTGCGCGGTGACCTGGCATTGCGCAGAAGTCTGCGCTCGCGGCTGCTGGGATTGTCCGCGCTGGTCTCGCTGTGTTCGATCGTCGCGACGACCTGGCTGGTCGTCAGCCTCACCGCGGTGGCCATCGGACGCGAGCGGGGACAGGTGCTCGCCGACGACGCACGGATCTACGACACCCTTGTCGGGTTCGCGGCCACGCATCCGGACTGGGACGGCGTCGGGCCGACGGTGCGTGCCCTGTCGGAACGGACCGGCCGACGGATCACCGTGACCGACGCGGGCCGCCATCTGCTGGCGGACTCCGGGGGCGGGGGCAGGGCGGGAACGCTGCCGTCGAGGGCGTCCGCGACGGTCGACGCGCTGGCCGTGGACACCACGCTGGCCCGCGCCCTCGACGGCACGTCTGCCGGCCTGGCCGCCGACCGTATCGACCCGCGCGCGGTCGGGCCCTTCCGATTGAGCCGCCGGGAGAGGAGCGACCTGGACGCGAGGGCGTCCCGCGTCACGGCGTGCCTGCGGGGCGACCCGTCGCAGGACGTCGAGGTGACACGGGCACCGAACGGCCGGCCCGAGGTCGAGCTCGCCGGCCGTGCCTTCGACACCGGGGACCGTTGCGGGGTCGACGAGCTGCTGCGGCCCACCCGGTCCGAAAGCCGGGCCCTCGCCCAGCTGAACGGGCTCGTCAACGACTGTCTCGGTGACCGTCACGCCCCGTCGGTGCAACTGTCCGACGATCTGACCTGGGTTCCCGTCGACGTTCGCGGCACACCCGACACCCGAGCGGTGACGGCCTGTGTCGCCACCGCGCGGCGCGAGCAGCTCGACCCCTATGTGGCACCGCCCGCTCTGCTCTTCGCCACCGCTCCCGACCGGAAGATCGCCACGTTCTTCGACCTGTCCGGCGCCAACCGCATGCGTATCGCCGGTGTGACCGTCACGGTGCTCCTGACCACGGTGACGGTCACTTTCGTCGCCGGCACCCGGATGGTCCGTCCGCTGCGGGCCCTCACCGGCGCGGCCCAGCGCATGGCGGACGGTGACCAGAGCGCGCGGGTCGAGGTGGCCGGTGACGACGAGTTCGGCAGGCTCGCCGTGGCGTTCAACCTGATGGCGAGCAGGCGCCAGGAACTGGAGGAGCTGCGGCGGGCGTTGGTGAGCGACGTCGCGCACGAGCTGCGGTCGCCGGTCAGCAACGTCCGAGGCTGGCTGGAGGCCGTCGAGGACGGTGTCGTACCCGCGGACGCGAGCCTGGTCTCCTCGCTGTTGGAGGAGGCGATGCTGCTCCAGCACATCATCGACGACCTGCGCGACCTCTCGGCGGCCGACGCCGGCGCGCTGAGACTGCACCCGGAGGACGTCGACGCGGCGGCGGTGCTCGGCCAGGTCGCCCGCGCCCACCAGGCAGGCGCCGGGTCGGCGGGGGTGGAGCTGCGGGTACGGGCCGGAAAGGGGCTCGTGCTGTCGGCCGATCCGATGCGGCTGCGGCAGGCGGTCGGAAACCTCGTGTCCAACGCGGTACGGCACACACCGGCCGGCGGCACGGTCACCCTGTCCGCGGACCAGGAGGGCGACGACGTGGTGATCCGTGTCGAGGACACCGGGGCCGGCATCAGCGCCGAGGACCTGCCGAAGGTCTTCGACCGGTTCTGGCGAGCGGACAAGTCGCGCAGCCGACAGAGCGGAGGCAGCGGGCTGGGGCTGTCCATCGTCCGCAAACTCGCCGAGGCACATGGTGGCGGCGCGCAGGTGTCGAGCGTGGTCGGGCAGGGGTCGGTGTTCTCGCTGCGGTTGCCTGCCCGACGCTGCCCGGGGCCACTCAGTCCGCGTGCGCGGCGGTCTCGTACAGCGGACGGGTGATCGGGGAGGTGAACTGGGGGCCGACCAGGTGACGGCTGCAGCCCGGGGCGTCGAGGTCGGCGCACACCTCGCCGGCGGCGGTGAGCAGGGCGCTGTGGGTGTTGGTGCCGACGACCGTGCCGAGGCCGCTCACCGGGTCGAGATCGGCGATGCGGGGCCCGCCGCTGGCACCGCCGCCCATCACACAGGCGGTGCCCCATTCGCCTTCGGGCTCCGGGAAGTCCGACGTGCCGGGATCCTCGCGGGCGGGGCCCACGCAGAAGGCCAGCCGGGCGCCGGTGTACTCGGGCAGACCCTGGCGCGCCGGGTCGGACGCGGAGCGCGGGTATCCGAACTCGCGCACCGTCCGGTCGCCCGGCCGGTCGAAGGCGATGCGCTGGGCGGCACCGACCACGTCCTGCACGGCGCGGCCCCGGGAGTCGGGGGCAAGGACGACGAACGCCTGGTCGTGGCCGTCGTACCTGCGCGAGTCGATCGCGTCGTACCGCAGCCAGGTCGTGTCGGCCACGCCCAGTCTGCCGACGAACTTCCCGTACGGCGCGCGGCCGTCACGGTAGCCGGGGACGAACATCACGTTCGTCGTCCACTGGTTGTCCTCGCCGAGCAGGTCCGGGCTGTTCACGCAGTGCCCGCCCGTCACCACGGTGCTGCGGTTGGCGCTTTTGACGACCGTGGCGGTGCAACTGGCGTCCTCACCGTGGTCGGTGAAGAACAGCCTGCCCACGGTCCGGGCGAGGGCGTCGGAACCGGTCCAGGGCGCCCCGTCCGGACCGCTCTTCGGCGCCTGGTCGGGCGAGGACGGCTCGGTGAGAGCGGCGATGCGATCCGGCGTCCAGTAGTTCAGCACGGCCCGCTGCTGCGCCGTGCTGACCGCCTGCGGGTGGACGGCGACGTCGGCGGAAGTCGCCGCGGGGGCGGGGGCGGCCAGGGCGATACCGGTGGCCAGCGCCGCCGTGACGAGGCCGAGGCCTCGGCGCGGGTGTCTGCGTATCCGGTTCCGACGGCCGACTGCGCGGCTGGAGGTCTGCGTCATGTGCGGGAGCGTAGGCAGACGAAGTCGGGATGCTGTCGGCAAACGGTCCGGATCGTATGGGCTGGTCGTGCGTGCGTGTGCGCACGGCAGCCGACGACGCAGTACGAAGGGACCGGCAACGGATCCTGACGGGTTCCCGACACACGGCGCGGACCATGGCGCCCATGACCGACCCCACCCTTGCCCGCCGCGGCCGTGTGCTCGGCGCCGCCGCTCTCCTGTCCTGCGCCGCCCTCCTGCTCACCGGCTGCGGCGATTCCACCGATGACGCTTCCCAGCGCGAGCGGCAGGACGTGGCCTCCCTCCAGAGCGGTGCCCCGGCCGGACAGGCGGGCGTGAGCGTCGCGCCCGACGCGGACGCCGGACGACCCCAGTTGCGGCTGGACAGTTCGGACGCGGAACGGGACCACTACTGGCACCTCTACGCGACCTGCCTCAAGGACCACGGGCACAAGATGCTCCCGCAACGCGGCCCGGACTCCGTCGACGACACCGACCAGAGCCCCACGGCCAAGGCCGCCACCAAGGCCTGCGCCGGCAAACTGCCTTTGCAGCCGCCCGAGTTGGAGCGGTCGACGAATCCGCACTACGACGACGACTACCGGGCCTATGTGAAGTGCCTGAACCGCGAGGGGCTCAAGGTCCACGCGCTGCCCGACAACTCGGGCTGGACGTACGACGGTGACACCACGATGAGCCAGACCCGTCAGACCGAGGTCGACAAGAGCTGCACCATGGAGGCGTTCGGTGGCACGACGCGGTAAGACGGTGGCCGCGCTGAGCGTCCTGCTGGTCGTGGGTCTCTCGGGCGCCGGGGCGGTGGTGTGGAGCGGCGCCCACACGGATCGGGGCAGCGCGGCCGCGGCCCCGCTGCGGGTGCGGACGGCGACGGTGACCAGGACCGACCTCTCCGACAGCCGCACCCTGCCGGGCACCCTCGGCTTCGGCAGGTCGCATGTGGTGAAGGGCGCCGGGCAGGGGGTGGTCACCGCGCTGCCGAAGCCGGGCGCCCGTGCCGTCAGGGGCCAGGCCTTGTACCGGGTCGACGACCGGCCGGTGCCGGTGTTCTTCGGCGCCACCCCGTTCTTCCGTCCCCTGACCAAGACGGGGGTGCGCGGCCATGACGTGAGCGTGCTCGGGGACAACCTGCGGGCCCTGGGGTACGACACCGGGCCCGTCGGGTCGTCCCGGTACAGCGGCGCGGGCGAGGACTTCACTCCCGCGCTGGCCGCGGCGCTCAAGCGGTGGCAGCACGACACCGGGCAGGATGCCACGGGCACGCTCGTGCCGGGCCGTGCCGTGGTGCTGCCCGGCCCGGTGCGGGTCGACACCGTCCAGGCGCAGCCCGGCGACCCGGCCGACGCGCCGCTGCTGACCTACACCTCGGCCGCCAAGTCCGTCACCGTGCCGGTGGAAGCCACCGACGTAGGGACCATCAAGGCCGGTGCCAAGGCGCGGATCACGCTGCCCGACGGCAGGACGGTCGCCGGTACGGTCACGGCGCTCGCCCGCACCGTGCAGGGCGGAGGCACCACGGACTCCGCGGCGCAGACCGGACCGGCCACCGTCGACGTGAGCGTCGTCCCCGACCGGGCCGCGGATGTGCGCGCCCTGGACGCGGCGGCGGTGCAGGTCAGGTTCGACACCACCACCCGCAAGGGGGTGCTCGCCGTCCCGGTGAGCGCGCTGCTCGCCCTGCGCGAGGGCGGGTACGCCCTGCAACGCCCGGACGGCACGCTGATCGCGGTGCGGACGGGCATGTTCGCGGGCGGCCTGGTCGAGGTCAGCGGCAAGGGCCTGACCGAGGGCAGCAAGGTGGTGACGGCCTCATGAGCGCCCTCGCCCCGACTGCCGCTTCCCCGGGGCCCGTTCTCGTGCTCGACGACGTCACCAAACGCCACCCCGGCGGTGTCACCGCGCTGGACCGGGTGTCGTTGCGGGTCACGGAGGGCGAACTCCTCGCCGTCGTCGGGCCGTCCGGGTCCGGCAAGTCGACGCTTCTGCACATCATGGGCACCCTGGACCGCCCTACGACCGGCACCGTGCGCGTCGGCGGGCACGACGTGCGCACGCTGCGCGACCGTCAGCTGTCCGCGCTGCGCGCGCGGTCGCTGGGGTTCGTCTTCCAGCACTTCCACCTCACCGACGGGCTGGACGCCACGGAGAACGTCGCCACCGGCCTGCTGTACGCCGGCGTCCCGCGCCGCAGACGCCGGCCACTGGCCCGGGAGGCACTGGACCGGGTCGGGCTGGCGCACCGCCACACGCACCTCCCCCAGCAGCTGTCCGGGGGCGAGCGCCAGCGGGTCGCCATCGCGCGGGCCCTGGTCAACCGTCCCGCGCTGGTGCTGGCGGACGAGCCGACGGGTGCGCTGGACGCGGCCAACGGGACGGCCGTACTGGATCTGCTCGTCGAGCTGAACGCGCAGGGCACGACCATCGCCGTCATCACCCACGACCGGGACATCGCCGCCCGGCTGCCCCGCCGGGTGGAGCTGCGGGACGGCCGTATCACGGACGACGTGTGTGAGGTGGGTGCCGTATGAGGCGTACGGTTGCCACGCATGGCCCGCGCCCGGTCCGGCTGGCGTTCTCCGACATCCTCCGGCTCGGTCTGCTGGGCATCCGGACCCGAGGACCGCGGGCCGCGCTGTCGGCGCTCGGCATCTCCATCGGCATCGCGACGCTCGTCGTCGTGACGGCTGTGCCCGCCTCCAGTCAGCGGGCCCTGATGAACCAGCTGTCCGCGCTCGGCACGGACATGCTGCGCGTGGCCCCGCAGGCGGACAGCGATCCCCCGGTGGTCCTGCCCGCCGACGCGGACGCCATGGCCGCCCGCATCGGACCGGTGACCAGTGCCAGTGCGGTGGCCAACACCCATACGACGGTGCTGCGTTCGGACCGGGCCGACTCGGCCGACGCGTCCGGCATCAGCGTCCTGGCCACGCGCACGAACCTGCTCGGGGCGGTGCACGGCACGGTCCGCTCCGGGAGGTTCCTGTCGTCGGCGACGGCCCGTTTCCCGACCGTGGTGCTGGGCTTCCGGGCCGCGTCCCGCCTCGGCTTCGACCGGGTGCGGGCCGGCCACGAACCGGGGCAGGTCTACATCGGCGGCCACTGGTTCACCGTCATCGGCATCCTCGCCCCGCTGCCACTCGCCCCCGACCTCGACAGCGCCGTCCTCGTCGGCTGGAAGGCGGCCCGGGACCGGCTCGGTTTCGACGGCCACCCGACAGTCGTCTACGTCACGGCCCGCGAGGCGCAGATCGAGGCGGTGCGTGCCGTGCTGCCGGCCACCGTCCATCCGCAACTGCCGGGACTGGTCCAGGTCAGCCGCCCCTCGGACGCCCTGGGCGCCAAGCGCGCCACCGAACAGACCCTGTCGGTGCTGCTGTTGGGGCTTGCGGGCATCGCCCTGCTCGTGGGGGGTGTGGGCGTGGCCAACACCATGGTCGTCTCGGTGCTGGAGCGGCGGCGCGAGATCGGCCTGCGCCGCGCGTTGGGGGCCAGCCGTCGGCAGATCAGGGGGCAGTTCCTGGCGGAGTCGGTGGCGTTGTCCGCGCTGGGCGGCGGCGCCGGGACCGTGCTCGGGGCGGCGGGGGCGGCCGGGTACGCCGTCTCCCAGTCCTGGCCCGTCGTGTTCCCGCCGTCGGCGCTGGTCTCGGGTGTGCTGGGGGCGGTCGTCGTGGGGATGGTGGCAGGGGTGTACCCCGCTGTCCGCGCGTCCGGGCTGCCGCCGACAAAGGCGCTGGCCGCGGTCTGAGGCCGCTGCCTCGGTGTGAGGGCAGGACCGCGCGCGTCGGCAGGAACCTGTGGCAATAGACATGTGTGTACCGGATCGCACCTTGACGGAGATATGTTCCTACATAGGATGTGTGTCGGCACGAATCATGAAACACATATCGAGGAGCCCGCCTTGCCCGAGGACAACCAGAGGCCGTTGACGACGGTTGCCGGCGCGCCGGTTCCCGACAACCAGAACTCGCTGACGTCCGGTGCGCGGGGCCCGATGCTCCTTCAGGACGTGTGGTTCCTGGAGAAGCTCGCCCACTTCGACCGTGAGGTGATCCCGGAGCGCCGGATGCACGCCAAGGGCTCCGGAGCGTTCGGGACCTTCACGGTGACCCAGGACATCACCCGGTACACGAGCGCGAAGATCTTCTCCGAGGTCGGCAAGCGGACCGACCTGTTCGTCCGGTTCTCCACCGTCGCCGGTGAGCGCGGCGCGGCCGACGCCGAGCGGGACATCCGCGGTTTCGCCCTGAAGTTCTACACGGACGAGGGCAACTGGGACCTGGTCGGGAACAACACCCCGGTGTTCTTCTTCCGCGACCCGCTGAAGTTCCCCGACCTCAACCACGCGGTGAAGCGCGACCCGCGCACCAACCTGCGCGACGCGGAGAACAACTGGGACTTCTGGACCCGGCTTCCCGAGGCCCTGCACCAGGTCACCATCGTGATGTCCGACCGCGGCATCCCCGCCTCGTACCGGCACATGCACGGCTTCGGCTCGCACACCTACAGCCTGGTCAACGCCGAGGGCGAGCGGTTCTGGGTCAAGTTCCACCACCGCACCCAGCAGGGCATCAAGAACCTCACCGACGCCGAGGCCGAGGCGCTCGTCGGCAAGGACCGGGAGTCCCACCAGCGCGACCTCTTCGACGCAATCGAGCGCGGCGACTTCCCGAAGTGGAAGCTGTTCATCCAGGTCATGCCGGAGGCCGACGCGGAGACCTACCGCTTCCACCCCTTCGACCTCACCAAGGTCTGGTCGAAGAAGGACTACCCGCTGATCGAGGTCGGCGAGTGGGAGCTCAACCGCAACCCCGACAACTACTTCGCGGACGTCGAGCAGGCCGCCTTCAGCCCCGCGAACGTGGTGCCGGGCATCGGCTTCTCCCCCGACCGCATGCTCCAGGGCCGCCTGTTCTCCTACGGCGACGCCCAGCGCTACCGCCTCGGGGTGAACCACCACCAGATCCCCGTCAACGCGCCGCGCAACCCGGTGAACTCCTACCACCGCGACGGCGCCATGCGCGTCGACGGCAACCAGGGAGCCACCCCGGGCATCGAGCCCAACTCCTACGGCCGCTGGCAGGAGCAGTCCGCCTACCGAGAGCCGAGCCAGGCCGTCGGAGCCGTCGCCGACCGCTTCGACTTCCGTGCCGACGACGACAACTACTTCGAGCAGCCCGGAAACCTGTTCCGGCTGATGAGTCCGGAGCAGCGGCAGGTCCTCTTCGAGAACACGGCGCGCGCGATCAACGGCGCCTCGCCGCAGACCGTGGAGCGGCACATCGCCCACTGCACCCAGGCCGACCCGGCTTACGGCGAGGGCGTCCGTAAGGCGATCGAGGCGTTGGCGGCCAACTGACCGGAAACGGATACGCGCATGACCAGTGGCGGCGGTCTGACCGCTGAGCAGACGGAACGTGTCGTGGCCGTCGCTCTGGACCTGGCCCGGGAGGGCCGTACCGAGGAACTGGGGGAGTTCGTGGCGCACGGGCTCCCGGTGGACGTGTGCGACGCGGCCGGCAACACCCTGCTGATGCTGGCCGCCTATCACGGCCACGCCGACACCGTACGGGCCCTGCTGCGGGCGGGTGCCGACCCGGACCTGCGCAACACCCGGGACCAGTCGCCTCTCGCGGGCGCCTTGTTCAAGGGCGCGGACGACGTGGTGAAGGTCCTGCGGCGGGCCGGTGCAGATCCCGACTCCGGTACGCCCACGGGCAGGGCCGCCGCGGTTCTGTTCGGTCGCGCGCACCTCCTCGAGGACTGACCACGCGATCCGAGGCGATCGGAATGCGGAATTCCAGTCCCTTCAGCCCCTGGCTCCGCCTCACACGTGGCTGAGTCGCATCTGGGGCCGCGGTGCAGCGGCCGGGGTGGGCGCAGCCACGTCGGCGCGGACCTGGCCGACGAGACCGGCTTCGACCAGGTCACCTTCCCCGAGTTCACCGCGCGCCGTGGTGTACCGCCCCTTCAGGTGGCCGTGGGCCAGGTGCGCAGCTGGGCGGCGATCCTCGCGGTGGTGCAGGCGGGGTCGCGGAGCAGCTCGCGCAGGGCGAGGGCGTCGTCGCGGGTGGGCTTGAGGGGGATGCCGGAGGCTTCCAGGTACATGACGCCGGTGGCGGCGGCGACGGCCATGTTGGAGCGTTCCAGCCAGCGGCAGCGGCCCAGGACGTGGACGAGGGCGGCGGCGCGTGCGTAGGGGCCGTCGTAGACCGGCTGGTCGAGGAGTTCGGCGCGGTGGGCGGCGACGGCGGCGACCGGGATGCCGTAGTCGTCGGGGGCGGGGTCGCGGGCGCCGGCGATCTCGGCGACCTGGAGGATCCAGGGGACGTCGATGTGCAGGTCCATCAGGCGGCGTGGGCTCCCGGGGCGGCGGCACGGTCGGCGTCCTCGGCCTCGTCGAAGAGGGCCTGGTGTTCGTCGAGGAAACGGCGGGCGGCGTCCAGACCGCGGGCGCGCAGCCCGTCGGTGTCCTCCCGGACGAGGGCGGCGATGTAGTCGCCGACACTCAGGCCCCGGTCCTTGGCACGGGCCTTGGCCAGCTCGGCGACCTCGTCGTCGACACGGGCACCCAACTGAGTCTTTGCCATACGAGCATGGTAACAGCCGTTACCAGGTTCCGCCATGTGCTGTGTGACGGTGCCGGTCGCTTCGGTCGCTCCGGGCGGTCTGCGGCCGGCCGGTGATGAGCATGGTCGGCTCGGCGAAGCAGACGGCCACGACGCCGGGGCGGCTTTGCAGTCGAGGAGCGCGGGCCGTGGCGGTGAAGTCGGTGGCGCCGCACGGCGCCGAGTCGGGGGGTCGGCGCCGCGGTCGCCGCACAGGCCGACCTCCAAGCCGTAGCCGCCGTCGTCGTAGATCACCACGAGGCCCGGGCGTCCGGTGCGGATCAGGGTCCCGAGTGCAGGCAGCCCCGTGAGCGCTCCGCCGTCGCCGAGGACGACCGCGCCCGCGAAACCGAGGCCGACGCTCTGGAAAGCGGCTCCAGTGAAGACGTGGGCGGCCGGGTCGGGGACCGTCCAGTTACATGGCGGGCCAGCCGATGAAGTGGCCGCCGTCGGTGACGAGGGGACGTTCCTCGGGCAGCAGGCCGGCCAGGCGGCGGGTCAGGATGCGCGGGTCGGTCCGGTCGCTCGCGGATGCCGCTGCGAAGGCTCCGGGTCCCAGTGGAGGTGGCCGATCCGGTCGGTGACCTCCTCACGCCAGGTGTGCCGAGGCAGGGGGCGCGCCCGGACCCCGTCGAGAAGAGCCGCGGCCGCCTCGGCGGCGTCGCCGGTCACATGGATGTCGACGCGGTCGGTGGTGGGGGCGGGCCAGGTGTCCACCTGGACGAGCACCGCGTTGGGGGCGAGGAGCCCGCCGTCGGCGAGCGTCCAGTGGTCCAGGCTCGCTCCGAAGGCGAGCACGACATCGGCCCGGCTGATCAGCTCGGCGGCGCGTGCCGCGGCGAATCCGCCGCACACGCCCAGCGACCAGGGGTTGCCGGCGAAGAGACCGGCGGCCATGGCGCTGGTCGTGAGGAGCGCGCCGAGCAGGTCCCCGAGTTCGGTAAGGGGTAGGGCGGCCCCGGAACGCCAGGCGCCGAGGCCGCCCAGGATCAGGGGCCGTCGGGCGGCGTCCAGCGCCTCCAGGGCCGCGGCCGTCCCGGCGGGGTCCGCCGCCATCCGGCGTGGGCGCCGCGAGAGGCGGTCGGCCGGTGTCCGCTCGGTGACCTGAACCGTGACCAGGTCCTGTGGCAGGCACAGGGCCACCGGACGCTGCTCGGTGCGGGCCAGTCGCAGGGCGCGCAGGATGTCGGTGCGGGCCGTGGCGAGGTCGGTCAGCCGGACGACGGGTACGCCGAGGGAGTCGAGGAAGCCGTCCTGGTCGACGTCGATCCGGCGGGGCCCCGTGCCGGGCACGTCACCGCACAGCAGCAGGACACCGCTGCGGTGCTTGACCGCGTCGGCCAAGCCCGTGGCGGCATTCCTCAGCCCCTGGCCCGCGCCGACGGTGCACACCGCGACCTCGTCGGTGGTCCGGTAGTAGGCGTCCGCCATGCCTACCGCCCCGCCCTCATGGCGTGCGGAGAGGTAGGAGATGCCGTGCCGGGTGAGACCGGCGACGGCGAGGACGTTGCCGTTGGCCACGACGCCGAAGGCGTGTCGTACGCCGTCGTCGGCGAGGGTCTGTCCGATCGCCTCGGCGAGAGTCGTCATCGTGCGGCCTCCGTGCCGCGTGCACGCGTCCCGCGGGTACGCGGCACGGTGGAGAGGAGCGCGGCTGGGTTTTCACATCCAACACGTGTCTTCGGGTGGGATAGGTTCACGGATCCTCTGAGGCGGACTCCGCCCGCGCGCGGGCCCCACGTGTGCGAGGATTTTCGGTTGCCATGGACATGTGTGAGGTGGCCGGTATTACTCTCTCCCGTGCATGGTTGAACGTGCAAGAGTCTGGCGGGCACGTGCGACGGAGCACGTGGTGAAGTCATCACACGACAGGAAAGGACGGATCACATGTCCCCCTCCAGGACGAGACTCCGCGGTGCAGTCGCCGCGGCCTTCGCGGCCGCTCTGATCGGCGTCGGCGCCCAGTCGGCGGCCGCCGCCGACTGGCCGGCACTGCGAGAGGGCGCGTACCTCTACTCGGGCCCCACCGGGACGGGCACGGTCACCGAGGTCGACCTCGGTGACCTGGGGACCTGTCACACGCTGACGACGGCGGCCCGGTCAGTGCAGATAGCCTCCGGCTCCGCCGCCCTGGAGCTGTACTCCGGTCCGGGCTGCACCGGGGCCTTCCCGTGGCGCAGCGGCTCGCTGACGCAGACGAACCTTCCCTGGGCGATGCTGAGCTACCGGGTGGTCCCGGCCTGACGGTCCCTGTCCGCGCCCGCCACCAGCGGCGGCACCGACCGCTCGGCACGGGGTTCTTTTCAGCCTTGGTCGGTTCCCCGGCAACCGATACGACTCCCCAGTGATCAGCGCGGCCCGGCCGCGGTCGCGGACCACGTGGGTTGACGTCCTCGCCCTTGTCGTTGAGTAGCTGCAACCCCGCATAGCCCTCGGTCCGTACGGTGGTGTGGGCCGAGAAGATCTACGGCTGTGCGATCATCGCTACTCACACGTGTGATGAGGATGAGGTGGTCCAGTGATCTCCGAGCCGGAGATGGCGGAGGGGTTCGCCTCGCGGGAGTCCCGCGAGGTCGAGGGCGACGTCGTGCAGCAGTCTCCCCCAGGCCTCCGGCGGCGCAAGTCCTGGTTGTGGGCGCTGGGGGGCGCGTCGGTGGCGTCCGTGCTCTGGGGCGCGGGCTTCCTTCTCTCCCCCAGTCATCAGGACCCTGATCTGCGCGGCTACCGGTTGGACCAGAAGTCGTGCAGATCGGCACGGCTGGCGTCGCTGCAAAAGGCGCTGGCGTTGAAGAGCGTGCCCGACTCGACCGAGGACGAGGTGCTGAAGCACCCGGCTCTCGACCAGCTCCACTGCTCCCTGTTCTTCCAGAGAAGATCCGAGGTCGCGGGCGGACACTGGGCGGTGACCACCGCCATCGGTGTCTCCGTGGCACTGCACAAGAAGACCGATCCCCGTGACGAGTTCGAAGCCGACCGGAGGGTGACCGACTCGGGTGTCGTCTCGGCGGACAAGGTGAAGAGGGTGGCGGATCTCGGCGATGAGGCCTTCCTGATCGCCAAGGATCTCGAGCACACCGAGCTCAGGGTGCTCGACGGAGCCGCGGTCGTGAAGCTGACCCTTGCCACCGGCAGCTACTACGACGGGGACCTCGCCGCCGACACCGCCGACGCGGCGCCGGAGCTGCCCGATGTGTCCACTTACTGGCCCGCCATGATCAGTGATGCGCGTGAGCTCACGAGCGTCTTCCGGCATCCATAGGAACTGCCGTGAGCCGTCGCTCAGCGGAGGAAGCCCTCGTAGTGGCGCTGCTGCAGCTGGCTCTCGATCTGCCGGACGGTCTCCAGACCCACACCTACGACGATCAGGATGCTGGTGCCGCCGAACGGGAAGTTGTTCGTCGCCCCGAAGCCGATCAGCGCGATGGTGGGGACGAGGGCGATCAACCCCAGATACAGAGAACCCGGCCAGGTGATCCGGGTGAGCACGTACGACAGGTACTGCGCGGTCGGCCGGCCCGCCCGGATACCGGGCACGAAGCCGCCGTACTGCTTCATGTTGTCCGCGACCTCGTCCGGGTTGAAAGAGATGGCGACGTAGAAGAACGCGAAGAACACGATCAGCAGGAAGTACGCCGCGATGTAGATCGGGTGGTCGCCTTTGGTCAGGTTCTGCTCGATCCAGGTCTTCCAGCCGGGGTTGCCGCTCGCGAACTGCGCCACGAGGGCCGGGATGTAGAGCAGTGATGAGGCGAAGATGACCGGGATCACGCCCGCCTGGTTCACCTTGAGCGGGATGTACGTCGACGTGCCGCCGTAGGCGCGGCGGCCGATCATCCGCTTCGCGTACTGCACGGGGATGCGGCGCTGGGCCTGCTCGACGAAGACCACCAGGCCGACCATGACCAGGCCGACCGCGATGACGGTGCCGAACTCGATCCAGCCGCCGCCGAGGGTGCCCTGCTTCTTGATGGCCCACAGCGCGGACGGGAAGGTGGCGGCGATCGAGATGAACATCAGGATCGACATGCCGTTGCCGATGCCGCGGTCGGTGATGAGCTCACCGAGCCACATCACGAGCGCCGTGCCCGCGGTCATGGTGATGACCATGACGACGGTGGTGAAGATCGAGCGGTCCGGGACGATGGACGACGCGAGCGTGCAGCCGGAGAAGAGCGCGCCGCTGCGGGCGGTGGCGACGAGGCCGGTGCCCTGCAGGATGGCGAGCGCGACGGTCAGGTAGCGGGTGTACTGCGTGATCTTCGCCGTGCCGGCCTGGCCCTCCTTCTTGAGGGCTTCCAGGCGCGGGATCACAACGGTCAGCAGCTGCAGGATGATGCTCGCCGTGATGTACGGCAGGATGCCGAGCGCGAAGATCGTGATCTGCAGCAGCGCGCCACCGCTGAAGAGGTTGACCAACCCGAACAGGCCCTGGTTGCCGGAGGCTTGTGAGACGCATTCCTGGACGGCCGTGTAGTCGACGCCCGGGATCGGGACATGCGTACCGATCCGGTACACCACGATGATGCCCAGTGTGAAGAGCAGCTTCTTGCGTAGGTCAGGTGTCTTGAACGCCTGAAGGAACGCGGTGAGCACAGAGCCTCCTGCTGTGAAGCGGCGCGACCTGGGCGGTCACCGCCCCTGACCGGTTACGGACACACCACCATGAGATCACACGTGTCTCTGATGTGCCCTTTCCGTTGAAAGTACAGCAAACGTTTCGAGCACTGTAGGTGTGCCCACTCCGGCATCCAGCGCCGAGGCCGGGCGGCGTCCCTGAAAGGCCCCCTGCTCCTTCTGTCCCTCTTGCCTCTCTTGCCTCTCTTGCCTCTCCTGCCCTCCCACTCCTCGGGCGCCTCGGGGGCGGCAGGGCATTATGGGCGGAAGTGCAGAGATGAAGCGGCCGGGCCCGGAGAGGAACACATGAGCGCGCGGACCAGCGGCCGACGGCGACCGTACCGTAACGACAAGCGGGCGGAAGCCGCCGCGGCTACCCGGGCGACCATTCTCGACACCGCCCTGCGGCTCTTCGTCAGAGACGGGTACGCGCAGGTCACCATCGGCGACATCGCCCGGGAGGCCGGGACCGCGGTGCCCACGGTGTACGCGAGAACCGGCGGCAAGTCCGCCATCCTCACCGTCCTGATGAACCGCGGAGTGGACGATCCGGTCGTCGAACGGACGCTGGAGGAGGTCCGCTCCGCGACGGACGCCAGGACCGCGATCAACGCCATGGCACACGGGGTGCGTCTGGACAACGAACGTCATCTCGACATCGTCCAGGTCATGATCACGGCCGCCGCCGTGGAGCACACCGTCGAGGAGGAACTCCACCAGGTGGCCGCCGCCTACCGCCAAGCGCTCGGTGTGCTCGCGGAACGCCTGGCGGAGCTGGACGCGCTCCGCCCCGGTCTGAGCCAGGAGCGGGCCACCGACATGCTGTGGTTCTTGTTCGGTCTGCCGTCCTGGCGCCTGTTCGTCGCGGAACACGGCTGGTCCTGGGACGAGACCGAACACTGGCTCGCGCAGCAGGCCGCCGCCGCCCTCGTCGCGGAGCCGGAAAGCAGCTGACCGTCGCGGCGGCAGCGGAGCCGGACAAGGTCCGGCAATGGGCGGCGCCGGGTCCGGCTGCCGTCGGTGCGCGCGCCGCGCCGAATGCGCACGTCCGCATGCCGTTCTCCGGGAGAGGTACGGGCCGGTGCCCCACACCGCGCGGGGCGTGGGGCACCGGCCCGTACCGTCGGGTCAGCCCAGGCCGAAGGCGCGGGTGAGGGTCTGGGTGACACCGCCGCCGTTGCGCTGCTCCGCGGTGACGCGGAGGGACACGTAACCAGCCCCGGACGGGGCGTGCAGCCGGGTCTGCCAGGCGTCCTTGTCCTGCTCGAGGTGCTGCTCGCGCCAGGTCGCCCCGTCGTCGTAGGAGACCTCCAGACGGACCGAGGAGACGGCGTTCTCGGGCGCGGTGCTTCCGACCACGACGGGCTTCACGGAGAACCGCGAGGTGCGCCGGGCGCGGCCCGCGAGGTCCACGTCCGTACCGTAGTCGAGCTGGACCAGCGGAAGGGCCTGGTCGTCGGCGGTGCCGGAGCGGAAGGTCCACTCGGTGTGCGTGGTCCTGGAGTACGGCAGAAGGTCGCTGGTCGAGCGGGTGTCGGCGACGAGCCGGTACGGCAGCGTCTGCGGTGCCAGGTCACCCACGCCGAAGTCCGGCCGGGCCCCGTTCCGTACCAGCAGGGTGTCCCCCTGGTAGAGCGCGAAGCTGCGCGTCATCAGATTGCTGTCGCCGCTGTGGGCGGACCCTCCGTCGCCGAAGCCCGCCAGCGTGCCGCCCATGGCGTTGCCGACGCGGTGCGGCACCTCGAAGCCGACCATGCGCGGCCGGACGACGGGTCCGAACCACCGCTCCTCGTGGACGCTGCCTGGCCGGTAGCCGACCACGTCGGTGAAGGTCGACCAGCCGTCGACGGCCGCGTACTGCTGCCACTTGACGCCGTTCCCGGCGGACACCCAGTCGGTGCGATGTCCCGCGGCGACCGGCTCGCGCGGGAACGGCGGCACGCGCGTCATCCCGAACCCGGCGTAAGGGTAGGCGGCCGGCCAGTACTCGTAGGGCGGGCTGTCCTCGCGGCTCTCGGTGACCTGCTTGCCGGCCGGCGGGGCGAAGGTGTTGTCGATGCGTGCCAGGCTGCCGGGATCGGTCCTGGCGGACGGGTCGTCCGGTACGCCTCCCCGGTGGTAGTCGGCCAGGTCGTACAGGTAGGCGGGCGAGGGGTGTGCCTGGATCGCCAGCTTCAGCCGGTTGCGCTCCGCGACCTTGATGCTCCGGATCAGTGCCTCGCCGTCGTCCGCGGTGAGCGAGCTGACGGGGAGCTGCCCGGTGGTTCTGCCGTCCGGGTCGCCGTACCAGTCGAGGCCGCGGCCGTCGCCGTCGTTGACGACGAGGAGCATCGCCGCGCCGGCGGTGTGTGCCGCGGCCGCCTGGTCGGTGGCGGCCACCTCGGTGCTGTGCCGGACGACGACGGCCTTGCCGCGGGCGTCCAGGCCGGCGTACTCGGCGGCCGTGCCGGTGCCTGCGTAGACGGCGTCGACGTGGGTGGTGCCGTCCGGGAAGGGGTGGCTTCCGGGTTGGACCAGCAGGGTGTCGTCGAGGCTGTGCCCGCCGCGGTAGGTGATCTGCAGGGAGGTCTGCTCGGCCCGGATACGGGTGGTGAAGACGAAGCTGCCCTTCTTCACCCGGCCCTTGGTGGGCAGCGCCCACAGGCTGTCGTAGCCGGCCGAGGGCATCAGGATCTCGTGCAACGCCTGTCCGTCGCTGGGTGACGGGGTGGTCGAGGTGAAGGAGCGGAACAGGTCGATCCTGCTGGTGGTGACGGACGTCGGCTTGGGGGTGTCCACCTTGATCCGGCGGATGCGAGAGGCGTCGAGGACGACGTCCCGGTCCCCGGTCAGGTCGAGTTCGGGGGCCGTCAGGACCGCATAGCCGAGGGAGCGGGGGCCGTGGCGTCCCGCCACGTCGAGGGTGGAGACGATCGTGTACGAGCCGGGCGCCAGGCGGGCGGTGAGCTTGCCGTCCGGCACCCACATGATGGTGGTGCGTCCGTCCGCGCCGGTGATCTCGACATCGTTGTCGACAGGCTTGCCCCGGCGGTCCTTCAGATGGATCGTCAGGTCGTACTTCTCCGATTCGACGGACATCCCCACGGCCGTGTGGACGGCGCCCGTGGCGGAGCGCGCGACGACCTGAGCGCCGTACTGCCCCGGTGCCAGCCTCTTCGGGTCTGCGACGAGACCGACGGTGGAGGTGCCGTGGGCGGGGACGGTGACGTGGGAGGCGGCCGGTGTGAACACTCCGGCGGGCGCGGTGCCGGGGTCGACGGAGAGGGCGAGCGTGAGGGCGTGGTCGGTGGTGTTGCGGTAGGTGAGGCGCCGCTCGACCGGCTTGTCCTGGTGGTCTGCCGACCAGCGGACGAGTCCGGCGTCCACCGAGCCGCTGGCGATGACCTGGTCGTGCAGGTAGGCGGCGGCCACGTCGACCCGGCCGGTGCCCGCCTGGTAGGGGCTGTAGTCGGGGGTAGGCGCGCTGGTGCTCATCAGCGCGTCCTTGATCTCCTGGCCGGTCCACCGCGGGTGCTTCTGGGCGAGCAGGACCGCCGCGCCGGTGACGTGCGGGGCCGCCATGGAGGTGCCGCTGTCGGTGCGGTAGTAGCCTTCGCCACCCTGCGAGTACTGCGACCGCGCGGCCAGGACGTCGACGCCGGGCGCGGTGATGTCGGGCTTGAGGCCGTCGTCGTTGAGGCGCGGGCCGGTGCTGGAGAACCCGGCGAGCTGGTCGGAGGCGTCGACCGCGCCGACGGTAAGGGCGGCGTCGGCGGTGCCCGGGGAGCTCACACTGTAGGGACTGTTGCCGGCGTTGCCCGCGGCGATGACGAAGAGGGCGCCGGTCTCGGCGCTGAGCTGGTTGACCGCCTGGCTCAGGGGGTCGTCCTGGGTGTGCCACACCGGCGTGCCCAGGCTCATGTTGACGACCTTGGCGTGCTCGGTGCGGGCCGCCCACTCCATGCCCGCGATGATCTGCGACATCGCTCCGGAGCCGGAGTCGTCGAGCACCTTGCCGACCAGCAGGTCGGCGCCGGGGGCGACGCCCCGCTCCTTGCCGCCGGACGCGGCGCCCGTTCCGGCGACGGTGGAGGCGGTGTGGGTGCCGTGGCCGTTGCGGTCGATGACGTCCTCGCCCGGCACGAAGCTGCGGGTGCCGACGATGCGGGGGACGAGGTCGGGGTGGGTGATATCGACGCCGGAGTCCAGGACGGCGACCCGCACCCCCGCGCCGGTGCCGCCGGCGGACCAGGCCCGGGGGGCACCGACCTGCGCGGTGGTATCGGCCAGGGCGACGTGCGCCTTGCCGTCGAGCCACACTGTGCCGACACCGGCGGTGAACGCCGGGGGCTGGTCGGCGGAGGGGGCCGTGGACCGCTCGGCGTCCTGGCCCGTGCTGCCGGTGAGGGCCGACCAGAAGGCGGCGGCCTTCGTACGCTGGGCGTGCACGGCCTGCGCGCGGATGGCGGGGAGCTGCAAGGTGGTTCTGGCACCCGGCAGTTCGGTGCCGGCACCGGCGCTCGCCCTGGCGGTGCCCTGCGCACGGGTCATGATCAGGGGGAGGGCACTGGTGTGCGCGTCGTCGTAGCCCTGGGCCACCAGCTGCGTGACGTTGAAGAGCTGACGGTCGAGTCGGCCGGTCGCGATGTAGGCCATGGCCTCGTCCGGGTACACATACGTGTCACCGCCCTCCGTGGCGACCCGCACCGAGTCGGCGGCTCCCGGCGGACGCTGCACGCCTTCGACCGACACGGCGTGGCCCGGCCCCCGGCTCACCCTGACCTTGTCGCCGGTGATCAGGGTGACCGTGAGGGGCGCACCGCGGGCGGCGCGATGTTGGGTCGGTGAGACAGCGGCAGTTGGTGGCGGATCTGCGCCATGGGCCGCTGTCGGAACGCCCAGGGCGGCAACCAGGAGCGCTGCCGCCGAGGTTGTACATATTCGGGAAAGGGGAATGGACACATGTCCTCCGTGATCGTGATCGGCCGAATCCGACCATCTTCAGGGAGTCATGTAAAGGAGTTGGACAAGTGGTGTTAACGCGAGGCGAGTTGACCCGAGGGAAAGGGGCCCGGCCGGTCCGGTGTTTGTTCGGTCAGGCGATCACGTGTGTTTCTCTCAGGCCCGGGAGGGCTCAGGCGCCTGGTGAGGGGTGACCCGCACCGCGGCGGTCAGTAGTGGATCGCACCCTTGTAGCCGCCGCTCGGGATGATCGTGTCGCCGTTGAGGGCCACGCTCAGCGGACTGGCCAGGAAGGCGACGACCGACGCGACCTCGTGCGGTTCCACGATCCTTCCGATCGCGACGGACTCGGCCCACTGCCGCTCCAGGTCCGCTCGGCTGCATCCCTTGGCCTCGGCCTGCCGGTCGAGGTTGGCCAGGAAGGTCTCGGTCCGGGTGGCGCCCGGCTGGACCGAGACGACGTTGACCCCGCTGGGGCCGAGTTCGTCGGCCAGGTTCTTGGACATGGCGACCACGGCGGCGTTGCGGACCGAGCCGGTCACCGAGCCGGTCATACGAGCCGCCAGTCCGCTGATGTTGATGATGCGGCCCCAGCCCCGCTCCGTCATGCCCGGAGCGAAGGCACGGACACACCTAAGGTATCCGCGGACCTTGACGTTGATCTCGGCTTCCAGATCGTCGTCGGAGATGTGACCGGGGTTGGTGACGGCGGCGTTGTTCACCAGGATGTCCGCGCCCCCGAACCGCTCGCGCACCACCTCGGCCATGGCCGTCACCGCGGCGTCGTCCCCGGTGTCGGCCGCTACTGCGATGACGTCTGCCCCGGTCTCCTCGCGGAGCACCGCCGCTCGCTCCTCGGCGTGCGCGGCGGACCTGGAGACCAGGGCGACGGACGCGCCTTCCGTGGCCAGGGCGCGAGCCACGGCGAAGCCGATGCCGCGGGTCCCGCCGGTGACCACCGCTCGTCGTCGGCCGAGTTGGAGATCCATGCACTCGTTCCCATCTGCCGGCGGTCGCCGGCGTTCGCATGCTCAGGCGGAGAAGACGACCCAGGATTCTTCGGTGCGGAAACCGGCCTGCTCGAAGAGCGGAAGGGCCTCGTCGCTCGAGTGCAGGTAGGCCGTGTGCGCCCCTGCGGCCCGGGCGTCCCGGAGAATGGCCTCGACGACCGCCCGGCCGACTCCGCGCCGCCGGTGTGCGGGCAGGGTGCCGATGTTGGCCAGGCCGACATGCCGTTCGGTCACGACCCCGAGCCCGGCCGCGACCGGTGTGCCGTCCGCTTCGGCGACGTAGGCCTTGACGAACGGCCGGCCCAGGACGTGAGGCGTGTAGAGACTGGTGATGATGGCCGGCGGCGCACCGAAGGCCGTACCGAGGACCTCGGCGAAGGTCTCGTGCTCCTCGTCGTCCAGCCGACGGACGGTCACCGACTCCCCCCGTTGACGAGTGTCCGGACGCTTCTCCTCCAGGGAGAGCAGCATGAACGGCTGCTTCGTCCGCGTGGTGAGACCGTGCTGTGCGGCCAGGTCGGTGATCTCCTCGCCGACCTCACCGCGCAGCCGGATGCTCCAGGGCAGCTGCCGGACATGCGGCTCTGCCTTCCCGCACAGCAGCTTGATCTCCTCCACGTCCGGTACGTCGGACGCACTCATGACGGTGTTCAGCAGCGGGATCAGGGAACCGGTGACGGCCAGCAGCGCACCGGCGGGACCGCGCTCGTGGAAGCCGTTCGGAAGGCTGTCGACAAGCTGTTCCGTGGCTGCCTGGAAGGCTTCGGCCGCGTCGATCGCTGCCTGCTTGTTGGTCATACGTGTGAGTGTAACCGTGCACGCCTCACCCCGGACTGACACCTGTTCTGCGTATCCCAGGACTCCAGGACCCACTGCATGCAGACATGTATCTGGGGAAGAGTCAGGCCGAGGGACGGCGGTAGGCACCGTGCCACCAGATCCGGGCGAGTTCGCGGGCGAGGACGGTGTCGCCGCTGCCGTCGTCGACCGCGATGTGGTGGGCGATCGCCTGGGCGCCTCCCCAGACGATGACACGGCTCGCGGCGGTGACGTCGAGGTCGGCCGGTGCCGATCCGGCGGCCTGCTCCGAGCGCAGGGTCCGCCGGACGGCCTCGTCGAAGCCTTCCAGGTCGGCGGTGTAGAAGTCGCTCACAGCGGGGTCGTAGGCCGCCGCCTCACGGACCGCGGTGATCACACCCTGGTGCGCGCGGTGGATCGTGATCACCTCCTCGAAGAACCGGGCGAACCGCTCGGCGCCGTCCTGACCGGCGCCCGGGTCCCACTGCCGGGCCAACTCGAGCAGGGAGTCGCGCAGTACGTCGGTGAGCCGCACCAGCACGTCCGACTTGCTCTCGAAGTGCGCGTAGAAGGTGGCCCGGGACACGCCGGCCTCCTCCAGAATTCGCTGGACGCTGATCTCGGAGAAGGCCTCGCCGGAGTCGAGCAGCCGCTCCAGGGTCCGCATCACCCGCGCCCGGGTCACCGCCGAGCGTGTGGCGTGGTGGTCTGCCTGGCGTCGGGTGACGGGCCGCATCAGACGCTCTGGGCGATCTGGACGAGGAGGTCGGCGAGCTTGTCCGGCATGGAGAGCAGCGGGGTGTGGCCGCTGGGCAGGTGGTATGTGGTGCCGGTCCGCCGGGCGAACGGCTCCTGGTAGGCGGGAGGCAGGCTCTGGTCGTCGTCGCAGAACACGTAGCTGGAGGGGAGGACCTGCCACGCGGCCCGGTTCACCGGCTCGGCGAAGGAGAGCGCGCTCTGCGGCAGCAGCCGGGCGAGGGCGGCGTCCCTCTTGTCGTGCGGGACGTCGTTGTAGAGCGTCGTTTCCGGGTTCTCCCGGACGGGGATGACGCCCTCCACCGTGCTGAGGTCCGGCTGTTCGCCGCCGAAGCATGTCATCAGGCTCTCCCCCTCGTCGAGGGCGAAGGCGGACACGTACACGAGGTGGGCCACGTTGGCCGCGCCGACGGCCGCCTGGGTGACGGGGGCGCCGCCGTAGGAGTGTCCGACGACCACGACAGGTGCCTCGACGGCGTCGATCGCCTCGCGGACCACGCGGGCGTCGTCCAGCAGGCCGGGTAGCCTGCCCTCCGCTCCCGCGGGGATGACGCTCGGCAGGTCGACGGTGTGGCACGTCCGGCCGCGCTCGGTGAGGAGGTCCTGGAGTTCCCGCCAGCACCACGATCCGTGCCAGGCCCCGTGCACGAGGAGGAAGTGGGGGGCGCGCGGGTCGTCATTCATGTGGTTCCTTCGTATGTCTGTGGGTTTCCTGCCGTCCGGGGTCAGCCGAGCAGGGGCAGGGCGAGGTCCCACAGGCGGTCCGCGGCGGCGGGGTCGACCGACCAGCGCGCGACACCGGCCATCACCTCGGGACCTCCGTCGACGACCCCGGACTCCTGGTTGTCCTCGAAGTAGCGCCCGCTGACGCCGTCGAGGAGTGGGGAAGCGGCCAGCAGCACCGTGGTGGCGGCGCCTTGGGCCGGGGTCTTGTAGTAGTCGGGGGTGAGGAGGTTGCCGTCCGCGTCCATGGCGCCGAATGCCTGCATGGTGGCCGGGTCGAGGTGGCGCGTGAGGTTGGTGTGGATCCAGCCTGGCGCGCAGGCGTTGGCGGCGATGCCGTCCTCGGCCCAGCGACGGCTGATCCCCACGGCGAGCAGCACGTCGGCGGTCTTGGACTGGGCGTAGGCGAGGAATGGGTCGTAGGGACGCTGCTCGAACTGCGGGTCGTCGAAGTCGAATCCGGCCCGCAGCTGGGCACCGGAGCTGACGACGGTGACGCGGGGCCGGTCGGCCGCCTGGAGAGCGGCACGCAGGCCGACGGCGAGGGCGAAGTGGCCGAGGTAGTTGGTGGCGAGCTGCATCTCCCAGCCCTGCGCGTTGGCCTGCCGGGTCGGCAGCATCATCACGCCGGCGTTGGCGACGAGGGCGTCGAGTGGCCCGCTCCAGTCGGCGCAGAAGGCGCGGACGGAGTCCAGGTCGGAGAGGTCGAGTGCGGCGGTCCGTAGGCCCGGCAGCTCTTTGGCCAGTGGTTCGGCGGCGGCGGGGTCGCGGGTGGCGACCGTCACCTGGGCGCCCGCGCCGGCGAGGGCTCGGACCGTTTCGACGCCGAGGCCGGAGGCTCCACCGGTGACGATCATGCGTCGTCCGCTCAGATCGACTCCGTCGAGGACCTCCGCCGTGGTGGCGCGCGGTCCGAACGGGGTGGTTGTCGAGGTCATACCTGTGCCGCCTTCGGAGGGGTGGATCTCTCATCTCGCCAACCATACAACGTGTTCATACATGTCGATTGCCCGGAGGCCGTCAAGAGAAGACACATGTGACATGCGCAGCCACCGATCCCCCCGGGGCCTCCCGGTGCTCTACGACGGTCGCGCCCTCGGCGGCAGCAGCTTCGCGGCGGCCTCGCCGAGTCTCGGTGGTGTCGGAAGCCCTCGCCGGGGTCAGACAGTGATCGTCTTGTACTCGGTGTAGGTGCCGAGTCCGACCGCGCCGTACTCGCGGCCGATGCCGCTGGCCTTGAAGCCGCCGAACGGGCCGTCGAAGGCGATCGAGGCGCCGTTGATGGTGATGGTGCCGGTGCGGACGCGCCGGGCGACGGCCAGGGCGCGCGCCTCGTCGGCGGACCAGACGCCGCCGGAGAGCCCGTACTCGGAGTCGTTGGCGATGCGGACGGCGTCGTCCTCGTCGTCGTAGGCGATGACCACCAGGACCGGGCCGAAGATCTCCTCCTGGGCGATGCGCATGGAGTTGTCGACATCGGCGAAGACGGTGGGCGTGACGTAGTTGCCCTTCTCCAGGCCCTCGGGGATCTGCGGGCCGCCGGTGACCAGGCGGGCGCCCTCTTCGATGCCGAGCTGGATGTAGTTGCGCACCCGCTCCTGTTGGTCGGGGCGGATCATCGGGCCGATGAAGGTGTCGGGGTCGTTCGGGTCGCCGACCTTCAACGACTCCACCAGGGTCTTGAGGCCGCTCACGACCTCCTCGTACCGGCTGCGCGGGGCGAGGATGCGGGTCTGGGCGATGCAGGACTCGCCGTTGTTGAGCAGGGAGCCGAACTTCACGCCCGCGACGGCCTTCTCGATGTCGGCGTCGGGCAGGATGATCGCGGCGGACTTGCCGCCGAGTTCCAGGCTGACCCGCTTGAGCTGCTCGCCGGCGATGGAGGCGATACGGCGGCCGGCCCGCGTCGAACCGGTGAAGGCGATCTTGTCGACGTCGCGGTGCGACACCAGGTACTCACTGGTCTCCCGGTCCGCCGGCAGGATGCTGAGCACGCCCTCGGGCAGGCCCACCTGCTCCAGCAGTTCGGCCAGGAAGCCCATGCTCAGCGAGTTCTCCGGGGAGACCTTCAGGACCACCGAGTTGCCCGCGAGCAGCGAGGGGATGATCTTCGAAGTGGCGGAGGAGAAGGGCGAGTTCCACGGGATGACGGCGGCGACGACGCCGACGGCCTCACGACGCACCACGCTGCGCACCGGGGACGCCGGGTCGGAGGGGACAAGGGTCTCCTCCCAGGCGAACTCCTCGGCCGCTTTCAGGTAGGCGTTGGCCTGACGGGTCAGACCGGGCTGTCCGGCGCGGGTGAACCAGCCGGCCGAGCCGTTCTCCAGGGAGATCAGGTGCGCGATCTTCTCCGCGTTCTCCTCCCGCAGGGCGTTGAAGCGGCGCAGGACCGCGATGCGCTCGGCGGGCGGGGTCAGCCGCCACACTCCCGCGTCGAACGACGCGCGGGCGGCGGCGACCGCGCGGTCGATGTCCGCCGGCCGGGCCTGCGCGGCACGGCCCACCACGGACTGGTCGTGCGGTGAGGGAATGTCCAGCAGCTCCGGGTTGCTCGGCTCCACCCAGGAGCCTGCGATGAAGAGCCGGTCATAGGTGATCATGTGCGTTCTCTCTTCCGGTGCGCTGTCGGTGCTTTGGGCGTCTCGGGCTTGCGCTCCAGCTCGTTCAGCCTGAGCCTTAAATGCCACTCCAATGTAGCACTTCATATCTCTAGATACACATTGGCGTGGTTCTAGAACTTTTGATTGTCCACATTGGCGGTACTTTTGAACGATGAGAGCCGGTGCAGCACGCAATCTTGCAACCGTCGTGACCACCGGGGCCCACATGCTCGCCGCCGATCCAGGTGTGAGCGTGGCGACCACCGAGGTCGAGTCCCTTTTGATCTCTGTGTTGCTGCAATACAGATCTGGAGGTTCGTGCCGGGGGGCCTGCCGACACCCTCCTGACCTGCGACTTGGTGGCGGGGCAGGGGCGCGGATGGCTTAAGACGTCGTCTGTACCCGGCCGCCTTGGGCGGATGACCGTCACATGACTGATGTGTCCGATTTCGTGGCGGACGAGAGTGTGACCCGGCACCCCCGTTCACGGGTTTGCGGGGCGGCATCGGAACATATGACGGAAGGCTTCACATGATCAACAGGCGCACCTTCAGCAAGGCCGTCGGCCTGGGCACCGGCGCGGCCGCGGTCTCGCTGTCCGGCCTGCAGAGCAGCGCATCCGCCGCGACCGCCGCGCAGCAGTCGAGCGCCGCATCCGTGCCCACCATCGCCCCCGGTACACACACCGAGTTTCCCGCGATCAAGCAGGTCAAGGCCGGTCTGCTGAACATCGGTTACGCCGAGCTCGGTCCCGCCCACGGCCCGGTCGTCATCTGCCTGCATGGCTGGCCGTACGACATCCACAGCTTCGTGGACGTCGCCCCGCTTCTCGCCGACCAGGGCTATCGCGTCCTCGTCCCCTACCTGCGCGGCCACGGCAGCACTCGTTTCCTGTCCCGGCACACGCCCCGGACGGCCGAGCAGTCCGCCATCGCGCTGGACATCATCGCCTTCATGGACGCCCTGAAGATCGAGAAGGCGGTCCTCGCCGGCTTCGACTGGGGTTCGCGCACCGCCGACATCATTGCCGCGCTGTGGCCCGAGCGGGTCAAGTCCCTCGTCTCCACCAGCGGTTACGTCATCACCGACCGCAAGGCTCAGCTGGCGCCCGCCCCGGCGGCCGTCGAGCACAACTGGTGGTACCAGTGGTATTTCGCCACGGATCGCGGCAAGCAGGCCATGGAGAACGTCGACGACCGTCTCGCGCTGTGCCGCTATGTGTGGACGCTCGTCTCCCCCAACTGGAACTTCGACGACGCCACGTACGCGCGCACGTCCCAGGCGTTCCTCAACCCCGACTACGCCGCCATCGTCCTGTACAACTACCGCTGGCGCATCGGCCTCATCAAGGGCGACCACCACTACGACCGCTGGGAGAAGCTGCTCGCGGCGCAGCCGTCGATCGGCGTGCCCACGATCACCCTGGACCCGGCCCTGGACCCGTTCACCGCACCGGGCGACGGCGCCGGCTACCGCAGCCACTTCACCGGCGCGTACGAGCACCGCACGATCGCGAACATCGGACACAACCTGCCGCAGGAAGCACCCACGGTCTTCGCGCAGGCCGTGGTCGACGCCGATCACCTCTGAGCACGAGGAGCCCCCGATGAGTGAAGTCCTGTGGAACCGTCTGACCGCGGCCGACCTGCGCGCCCTCGCGGCGCGGGATGCGGTGGTGCTGCTGCCCATCGGGGCCACCGAGCAGCACGGCCCTCATCTGCCCACCGGTGTGGACGACTTCCTGGCGGCGGAGGTGTGCCGGCGGGCCGCGCTGCTGGCCGCCGAGCAGACCGGTGTGGTGGTGACGCCGTCCGTGCCGACAGGGCTGTCGGAGCATCACATGGCGTTCGGCGGCACGCTCACCCTCAGCCTGCCGACACTGCACGCGCTGCTGCGTGACATCTGCCGCTCCGTGATCCGGGCGGGCTTCTCACGCATCCTGATCGTCAACGGGCACGGCGGGAACATGACCGCCCTCAACGCCCTCACGACCGAGCTGACCGCGGAGTTGTCGACGCCGATCGCGTTCGCCAGCTACTTCGGCGCCGGGCGGGAGGTCGTACGGGACACCCTGGAGACCCAGGACGGCCTCATGCACGCCTGCGAGGGGGAGACGTCCATGATGATGGCGGCCCACCCCGAACTGATCCGCGCCGAGCACCTGCCCGAGGCGCACGGGCCGCGCATCACCCTGCCCGCGGAGTCCACGGAGCCGGTGTACATGGCCGTGCCCTTCGAACGGATCACGAAGTCCGGGGTGGCGGGCGATGCCCGGGTCGCGAGTGCCGAGAAAGGGGAGCGGATGCTCGCCGGGTGTGCCTCGGTGCTGGCGGACATCATCGTGCGGGACCCCTGGGCCCAGTGACGCGGAGGTGCGGCAGGGACGGCGACGCCGTCTCCCGCCGCACCCCGCACATCACGCCTCGGCGCGCTTGGGCAGCCGCCAGTTCGGGCGCGGGAAGTGGCAGGTGTAGCCGTCCGGATAGCGCTGAAGGTAGTCCTGGTGCTCCGGCTCGGCCTCCCAGAACGGACCGGCCGGCACCACCTCGGTCACCACCGGCCCCGGCCACAGGCCGGAGGCGTCGACGTCGGCGATGGTGTCCTCGGCGATCCGCCGCTGCTCCTCGTCGAAGTAGAAGATGGCGGAGCGGTAGCTGAGGCCGATGTCGTTGCCCTGGCGGTTCCTCGTGCTCGGGTCGTGGATCTGGAAGAAGTACTCCAGGATCGTGCGGTAGTCGGTGGCCTTGGGGTCGAAGGTGATCTCGATCGACTCCGCGTGCTTCCCGTGATCGCGGTAGGTGGCATGGGGCTTGTCGTTGTCGCCGCTGTAGCCGACCCGGGTACCGGTCACCCCGGGCAGTGCCCGGATCAGCTCCTGCATCCCCCAGAAGCAGCCGCCCGCCAGCAGCGCCCTCTCCTCGGCGTCGCTCATGGCACCTCACCTTTCCGTTCGCGTCTCTTCGCGTCGCGTTCGTTCGCGCAGGTCTCCAGGCTCGCACGTCGGCGAACTGGAAGCCCCACCCTATCCGTCACCGTCTTGACAGGTGACGAACCCGCATGACAGATTCGTCACCAGTTAAAACGGTTACTTCGTCCGGCAAGGACGCAACACCGCAGTTACCGAGAAAATTTCCCGAGAGGACTTTGTCGTGGTGAGCATCAAGAGTGGACGTAAGCGGCTGATCACGGGAGCCGTCGCGACGGCCACAGCGGGGCTCGCGCTCGGCGCGTTCGCCCTCAGCGGCACCGCCAGCGGGGCCACCGACACCGCCGAAGCGGCCAGTGCCGGCAAGCACGCCAAGCCCACCATCGTCCTGGAGCACGGCGCCTTCGCCGACGGCTCCAGCTGGAACGGCGTGGTCTCCCGCCTGCGTGCCGACGGCTACCCGGTCGTCGCCGCCGCCAACCCGCTGCGCGGCCCCGCGTCGGACGCCGCCGCCCTGCGCGCGGTCCTTGACCATGTCAAGGGCCCGAAGATCGTCGTCGGCCACTCCTACGGCGGCAACGTCATCAGCGAGGCCGCCACCAACGATCCTGACGTCAAGGCCCTGGTCTACGTCGCCGCCTTCCTGCCCGCCCCCGGCGAGAGCGCCCTGGAGCTGACCAACAAGTACCCGGGTTCCACGCTCCCCGACGCCCTGGACCCGGTCACCTACCAGCAGACCGACGGCTCCACCGTCACCGACCTGTACATCCAGCAGGACAAGTTCCACCACCAGTTCGCCGCCGACGTGCCCGCCAAGCAGGCCGCCCTGATGGCCGCCGAGCAGCGCCCCATCGCCCAGTCCGCGCTGGCGGAGAAGGCCACCACCGCCGCCTGGAAGTCCATCCCCAGCTGGGACATCATCACCACCGAGGACCTCAACATCCCGCCCGCCGTGCAGCGGTTCATGGCCAAGCGCGCCCACGCCCACACCACCGAAGTCGCCGCCTCGCACTCCGTCGCCGTCTCCCACCCCCGTCTGGTGACCGACGTGATCGAGCGGGCAGCCCGAACCACCGTTCGCTGACCCCGCGAAGGGCGGCGGGGCGTCGCGCCCCGCCGCCCTCGGCCACATCACACCCGTACCGCCGTCACGGGTGTGCGGATCGCAGGAGAATGGACCCATGACCTCACACTCCGACCCCCGGGCACTCGGCGCGTTCCTCAAGGCACGGCGCGCGCAGCTGGACCCGCGTGAGTGCGGCCTGCCCGAATCGGACTCCGTCCGCCGCATCGCGGGACTGCGACGGGAGGAGGTCGCCGCCCTCGCCGCGATCAGCGTGGACTACTACATCCGCCTCGAACAGGGCCGCGTCCGCGCCTCCGCCCCCGTCCTGGCCACCCTGGCACGCGCCCTGCGCCTCGACGACGACCAGCAGCGCTACCTCTACGAACTCGCCGGCCGCACCGACGACCGGCCACGCCGCCGCCCCTCCGTCCAGCAGGTACGTCCGCCCATGCGGCGCCTGCTCGACCAGCTCGCCCACGCCCCGGCCCTCGTGTTGGGCAAGCGCCTGGACATTCTCGCCTGGAACGCCGCGGCCACCGCGCTCTACACCGACTTCGCCGCGATCCCGGCAGCCCGGCGCAACTATCTGCGCCTGATGTTCCTCGACCCCGCGGTGCGCGGCATGCATCGTGAATGGGCACACGACGCGCGGGACGCGGTCGCCGCGCTGCGCATGGAGGCCGCCGCCGACACCGACGACCCGGACCTCGCCCGCCTCGTCGGCGAGCTGACCACCCAGGACCCCGACTTCCGCGTCTGGTGGGCCGAACACCGGGTCAACAGCGCCACCTACGGCACCAAGAACTACCGTCACCCCCTGGTCGGCGACCTCACCCTCGATTGCGACACCTGGGCCGCGGCCGACGGCTCCGGCCAACGACTCATGGTCCTGACCGCCGACCCGAGCGGCCCCTCCCACGACGCCCTGCGCATCCTCACCTCCTGGGCCGCGAAACCGGCGGCGCCGGACGCGGCGCGGAACAGGAACCGGTAGCGCCCGCCGCGATGCCCAGACAGGACGGATGAACCCGCGCGCCACCCTTTCTCGTGCTCCTAGGGAAGCCCGTGCAGCTCTTGCTCCCGAGGCACGTGTGAGAGAGGTGGCGCATGCTCGCGTACGACGTCCATGGCAGTGGGCCCGGTCTGGTGCTCCTGCCCGGTGTCGGCGGCACCTCGGCCCTGACCTGGGAGACGCTGCTCGCCGGGCTGGCGGCCGAGCACGCCGTCGTACTCGCCGACCTCCCCGGAGCGGGGCGCAGCCCGTTACCCGTCGGCCGGCTGGAGCTCGACACCCTGGCCGACCAGGTCGTGGCCACGGCGGAGCGGGCCGGGTTGGGTGACTTCGTGATCGCCGGGCCCTCGCTCGGCGCGGCCGTCGCCATCACGGCCGCCGCGCGCCATCCCGACCGCGTGCGCGCTGTGATCACGCTGTCCGGCTTCGCCCGGCCGCAGACCTCGCTGTGGCTCGGACTGGAGACCTGGGCGTCGTTGCTGGCCCGTCCGGACGGCACGCTGCACACCTTCCTGACCAGACTGGCCTTCTCCGAGGAGTATCTGGCCGGCCGCACCTCCGCGACGGCCCAGTACCTCGCTTCGCGCCTGATGACGACCGCCTCCGGCACCGCCCGGCAGATCGCGCTCGCCCTCAGCGTCGACCTCCGCCGCGTTCTTCCCACGGTGATGACCCCCACGCTGGTCGTGGCGGCCGCCGCGGACCGGTTCGTGGCACCGCAGCACTCGGTGGACCTCGCGAACGGCCTGCCCGGAGCGCGACTGGCCGCCGTGCCGGGCGGACACGCGGCGACCGTCGAGGAGCCGCTTCGCACGCTGGAGATCCTCACTTCGTTCCTTCGTGACCTTCGTTCTTCCCCTACTCATCGGCCGGCCGCCTGTGCACACGTGTGAATGGCATGTGACTGCTCGGCCCCCACTAGGAGACACTCCCCCATGGCAAAGTTGTTCTACGACGCCGATGCCGACCTGTCCGTCATCCAGAACCGCAAGGTCGCGGTCATCGGCTACGGCAGCCAGGGCCACGCCCACGCGCTGTCGCTGCGCGACTCGGGCGTCGACGTCCGGGTCGGCCTGCACGAAGGCTCCACGTCCCGGGCGACGGCCCAGGAGCAGGGCCTGCGGGTGATGTCGGTGGCGGAGGCCGCCGCCGAGGCCGACGTCGTCATGATGCTGATCCCGGACCCGATCCAGGGCGAGGTCTACGAGCAGCACATCGCCCCGCACCTCGAGGTCGGTGACGCGCTGTTCTTCAGCCACGGCTTCAACGTCCGTTTCGGCTTCGTCAAGGCCCCGGCCGGCGTCGACGTGTGCATGGTCGCCCCCAAGGGCCCGGGCACCTGGTGCGCCGCCAGTACGAGGAGGGCCGCGGCGTTCCCTGTCTGGTGGCCGTCGAGCAGAACCCCTCCGGTGGTGCGCTCGCGCTGGCGCTGTCGTACGCCAAGGCCATCGGCGGCACCCGGGCGGGGGTCATCGAGACGACGTTCACCGAGGAGACCGAGACCGACCTGTTCGGCGAGCAGGCGGTGCTGTGCGGCGGTACGACCGCGCTGGTGAAGGCCGGTTTCGAGACGCTGACCGAGGCCGGGTACCAGCCGGAGATCGCCTACTTCGAGTGCCTGCACGAGATGAAGCTGATCGTGGACCTCATGTACGAGGGCGGCCTGGAGAAGATGCGCTGGTCGATCTCCGAGACCGCCGAGTGGGGCGACTACGTCACCGGCCCCCGGATCGTCACCGAGGTCACCAAGGCGGAGATGAAAAAGATCCTCGCGGAGATCCAGGACGGCTCGTTCGCCAAGAGCTGGATGGACGAGTATCACGGCGGCCTGAAGAAGTACCACGAGTACCAGCGGCAGGACTCCGCGCTGCTGCTGGAGACCACCGGCAAGCAGCTGCGCAAGCTGATGAGCTGGGTGGACGAGCGGGCGTAGGGCCGCGTCAGTCCGTCAGGCGGTCCAGCAGCGCGGTGGCGAGGTGGAGCGCGGCGTGCAGTTCCGTCACCTCGGCGACGGTGGGCCGGACCACGTCGGACCACTCACCGCGCAGGCCCGGCCAGACCGCCAGCAGTACCTGGGCGCCGGCGAGGCCGAGATGGGCCGTGACGTCGGTGCGGTCCTCGCCCGCGGGTGTCCAGGACAGCAGGATCCGGCCCTGTGGGATGGGCGAGGGGTCGTCCAGCGGCACCCAGGTGGCCATCGGGGTGCCGTGCACCGGGGCCACGAGCGCGCCCCGTGCGTCGCCGGGCATGGGCTGCCGGGTCAGCGTCGACAGCTCCACCCGGGTGCCGAGGCCGGTGCCCGGTATCAGGGTGAGGGCGGGCCGTGCCGGTCGGTGACCGCAGGGGTGCTGCCCGGCCGGTGACGTCGTGGCGGGTGCGGGGCCGCCGCCCGGTCGGCTGAACCTGTCGTGTCTCGTCATGTTCTCTCCCCCTCCGCGCCTGGTACATACTTCGTGGCGCAGAGCTTTCCGGACGCGGAGGGCGAGGACATCCGTCATCTGACTGCGGTCCCGGCTCAGAACCCGTCGCCGTCCTGACTGGGTATGCCCGCGGCGACACGTTCCAGGAGTCGCGCGGCACCGGCCGCCGCGTGATCTCGATCGTCTCCGGGGGCAGGGTGTGCGGCCTCCTCGTGCAGCGCGGACAAGAGGCGGGTGAGGCGACCCCCTCCGGCGTACGTCAGGGCGACGCTGCCCTCCCACAGGGTCTCGCGCAGCCGGACCGGGGTGAACTGACCGTCACCGGCACAGGCCACCAGCAGGCGCCCCGCCAGGGCTCGTTCCAGAGGTCCGGGGGCCCAGTGGCCCTGGTCGAGGTCCGCACCGAGGACGGCGGTCAGCTCGGCGAGCCGCCCCGCGGCCGAAGTGTGCCGATGCGGAACGGCGCGAGGGGCGACTGTGTCGTGGGACATGGGATTCGATGGCCTTCTGTTCAGCGGGGGTCATGGGTTGACGTGTGTCCGGCGGGATCACCGGACGACATGTCGGTGTAGGTTTCAGTCAGAATACGTGTCTCGCCGGGCTCGAAGAAACGTGTGCGCTCGGCGGAGAGGGACCGGAGCATCGATGAGATCGGACGCGCAGTCCAACCGTATGCGCATTCTGGAGGCGGCGGCGGAGGTTCTCTCCGCTCCCGGCGGCGCCTCTCTGAAGTCCATCGCGCGCAGAGCGGGCGTGGGCCAGGGCACGCTCTATCGCCACTTCCCCACCCGTGAATCACTGGTGCTCGAGGTGTACGGGGAGGAGGTCGATCAACTGGTGGCCGCCGTACCCGACCTCCTGGGCGCCCTGTCCCCGCAGCGCGCCCTGTGCGCCTGGCTGCGCCGCCTGCTGTACGTCGGGCGGTGCATGCCGGAGTTCGCCGACGCGATGAGCGAGGCCTGCGAGTCCGCGACAGAGCGGTGTCGGCGGGCGTACCGGCCGCTGTCGGACGCCCTGTCGGCGCTGGTGGCGGCCAATGCGGCCGCCGGGACCATCGCACCGGGGACCACGGCGGAGGACGTACTCGTCCTGCTCGGTCCGCTGTGGCGGGTGGGCGTGAACTGCGCGGAAGAGTCGCGGGCCGAGCGGCTCTTCGAGGTGCTGATGCGGGGGCTGTGTCCCGAGGCCCCGCCGAAGGAGCAGGGCCGGGGCCGGGATCAGCAGAAGTCGTCGGCGGGGTAGAGGGTGAGCAGCCTGACCAGCTCCACGTACAGCCAGGTCAGGCTGAGCGTGAGCCCGAACGCGGCCGGCCAGCGCTGGTCGCGGGGTGTGCCGTGGGTGAGGGCGTCCTCGATCCTGCGCAGGTGCAGGGGCACGAAGGACACCGCGAGGGCGACGCCCACCACGCCCATGAGGACGCCCAGGCCGATGGAGTGCAGGCCCAGGCCGTCGGCGCCCATGATGGGGAACACGGCCGTGTCCGCGAGCGCGACGAAGCACCCGGCGAGCACCACGGCACCCACGTAGCCGTACCGCCGCCGGTGCACGCGCATCCAGCCCAGCCGGTGGGCGAGGAGGACTCCCGCGGAGGCCCCCATCGTCCCCAGGACGGTCTGGACGAGCAGGCCTGGGGAGAGGCGGCTGAACGCCGTGGTGGAGAGCACGCCCAGACAGCCGCCCTGCAAGGCGGCGAACGTCAGCGTCAGGGCCGGTGACGGCAGTTTGCGGCGGCACTGGATCACTACCAGTGCCGCGCCGAGGACTCCGGTGCCGGCGGCGATGGCGTAGGCGACGGCCGTGTCGACGGGCAGCCGGTGCAGCAGGGCCCACGACAGGATGACGGTGAGGGCCGTCACCCCGAGTCCTGTCAGCCAGCGGGACAGAACATCGTCCATCGTCAGCAAGTCGCCGACGGACAGCGACAGCGGGTCGGTGCGGTCGCCGGGGACCTGGTGGAGGTCCTGGCCCGGCGCGCTGCGGCCTTGTCCGACGGTGATGCCCGCACGCGGGTCTCTGGCCGCCGTCTTCTGCCCGTTCCGCCGCTCGAACTGCGGCCAGGCCAGTATCGGGTTGCTGCTCTTCAGCGAATGGTGCTGCTCGACCGGTGTCACGCCAGGTCCTCTTCTCCGTGTCGGGACACGCCGGAGGCGTCGGCTGCCGTCAGCCTGCACGAACGGACAAACGCCGCACATCAGTCAGTTGACGGTGCGGTGCGCTGCCTGCGCCCCACCGGCGCGGTCCGTCACGGGACGTCGAATCCCAGTTCACGGGCAGCCACCTCGGGGGTGGGCTGCGACCAGCGCTCGGCGACCGCCTCGTTGGTGGACAGCGAGCGCGGCTGGGCCACGTCCAGATAGAGCGTGCCGTCGAGGTGGTCGCACTCGTGCTGCACGATGCGGGCCGGCCAGCCGGTGAACACCTCGTCGATCTTCCGCCCGTGCTCGTCCTGCCCCCGCAGCCGGACCCGGGCGTGGCGGGCCACCACCGCCTGCCAGCCCGGCACGCTCAGGCAACCCTCGAAGAACGACGCCAGCGAGTCGCCCTCCGCCCGGCAGGTGGGGTTGACCAGCACGTGGAAGGGCAGGGGGGCGCGGCCACGTGCCTCAAGTACCGCACGGGAGCCGCGTGCCCGGTCCTCCACCACCGCGATGCGCAGCGGGACGCCCACCTGGGGCGCGGCCAGACCGACGCCCGGGGCGTCGAGCATCGTCGTGCGCAGCGCGGCCACGAAACGCTCCAGCAGGGTGTCGTCGAGTTGGCCGTCGTAGGGCTCGGCGATGCCGCGGAGCACGGGGTCGCCCGCGGCGACGATGGGCAACGGGCCGCCCGGCGCGAGGAGTTCCTCGACGCGCTCGGACAGGTGCCGGGGCGTGGTGCGTGTCGTCATGAGTCAGCTCGCAGGGGTGTAGAAGCGCATGGCGGAGTTCGGCTCGAAGCCGATCCGCGGGTACACGGGAGCCCCGGCGACGGTCGCGTGCAAGGTGGCCCGGGTCAGGCCGGTGGCGCGGGCGCCCTCGTACAGCGCCTTGCGGGTCACCGCCTCGCCGTAGCCGCGGCGCTGCCGGTCCGGCTCGGTGGCGACGAGGATCACGAACAGGCGGCCCTGGGCCTCGACGGTCGCGGCACACGCGACCGGCGTGCCGTCCCGCAGCGCCAGGTAGGCGTACACCTCCCGCTTCCACAGGGCGGAGCCGGCCAGCCCGTCGCGGCCGTCCTCCAGGTCGAAGCCGTACGCACGTGAGTTGATGTCGGCGTACGCCGTGAGCTGTGCGTCGGTGGTGACCCGCTCGAAGGTGAGCTCGGGGTGGTGGGGCTCGGGGACGGGCAGCAGGTCGCCGGCCATGCCGGTGCCGGGGAAGGCGTGGACGAGACCCGCGCGCTGCGCCGCCTCGTCGAGTGCGTCGCGTGCCTCGTCCGCGAGGAGGTCCTCGAACAGCCACAGGAAGCCGGGCCGCCGCTTCGACCGCATGATGTCCGCGGCCTGATGCAGGCGTGCTTCCAGCAGTTTCCGGTCCGCGCCGACCTCGTTGAGGGTGATCGCGTTCCAGAAGGCGAAGCGGCAGTCCGCCCAGCGGACGGCGATGCCCGGCAGATCGCGTACGTCCGCCTGTCCGTCCCGGTCGAGCACCATGGCGCGCCAGACCGTGGACAGCTGTTCCACCGATTCGACCGCGGCCGCGAGATCCGTCACTGCGACTCCCTCACCAATTGTGTGTGCAGGCTGTGGGTACAACGACCGGCAGCACCGGGCTCCCCTTGTCCGTCCTCGCCCCCACAGCGGGGACGGGAGGGGAGCCCGGTGGGCGGCATGCCCGCATGAGAGCCATACGGGGCAGCCGCCTGGTCCCCGCCCAGGCCGACGGCGAGAACCTGCCGACCTTCACACGGATGCGGGGGCTCCGCGGGTTCACCTGGTCAGGCGCGCTTGGTTCACCTGGAGTTGGAGCACCTGTGGCGTCATCGGGCGGGGGCGATGTTGTAGTTGAAGCGGAAGACGTTGGCCGGGTCGTACGTCTTCTTCAACGCCGCCAGCCGCTCGTACCGCTCCGCCCCGTACAGCTCGCGCACTCCCTCGGTGTCGGTCGCCTCGTCCGGTGACAGGAAGTTCACCAGGCTCCGCTCAGCCGTCCAGGGGGCAAGACCGTCGAAGACCCGCGCCAGCTCGGCCCGCAGCGGTTCCGCCTGGTCCGGGCCGCCCACCGCGAAGCCGAACATGACGTACGGAAGGCCCCGGCTGGGCACCGAGTTGGGGAACTCCGGTTCCCGGTCGAAGGCGCCGCCGAGCGCCCGTATCTCGACGCTCACCAGGCTGCATCCCGACTCCGGACCGGCCAGCTCCACGAGCGTCTGCGCCGTCTTCGCGGAGAACTCCTCCAGACCGAGGCTGCGGTCGTAGTACGGCATCGGGGCGACGGGGTCCATGTGAATCTCCCCGATCGCGGTGAACGGCTTCTCCCCGACCAGATCGATGAGGGCCGGCGCAGACACCCGCAGCGGCTCGATGAGCCGCTCGCCGTCGGCCGCCGAGCCGAGATAACCGATCCGCAGGTGCACCACGAAGGCACCGCGCAGCGGGTCGGGCAGTTCGGGGAGGTCGGGCAGCCGCTGGACGCCGACGGAGGAGGTCATGTCCTCCCCCACCGTGGGCAGCCAGGCCCGCCAGGCGTCCAGCACCTGCGCCAGGTGCTCGCCGGCGAAGTAGATGCCGCCTCCGTAGAAGCGGGAGACCGGGAAAGCCTCGAACTCCATCTCGGTGACGACACCGAAGTTGCCCTTGCCGCCCAGCAGCGCCCAGTACAGGTCCGGGTCGTTCTGCGGGGTCACCCGGCGCAGTTCGCCGTCCGCCGTGACGACGTTCAGCCGGCGTACGTGGTCCGCCGCCCAGCCGTAGCGGCGGCCGAGCAGCGGGCTCTGGCCGCCGCCCAGCGTGTAGCCGACGACGCCGACCTCGGGCGCCGAGCCGACGATCGGGGCCAGGCCGGCCTCCGCCGCGAGCGGCAGCACGTCGCTCCAGCGGACGCCCGCCTCGACGCATACGGTGCCGCTCTGCGCGTCGACGGACATGCGCTGCAGGCGCCGCGTGGTGATCAGCAGCCCGCCCTCCGCGGGCGCGACCACCTGGTGGGCGGCGGACTTCACCGCGACCGGCAGGCCGTGTCGGACGGCGAAGCGGACCGCCGTCACCACGTCCCGCTCGGTGCTCGCGCCGACCACGACGGCCGGACGCAGGGGGCAGGCCAGGTTGAACGTGGCGCATTCCGACTCGTAGCCCGCAGCACCCGGCTCCAGCACCGGGCCGGTGACGGAGTGCCGCAGCTCCACCACGTCCTGAGAACTCGGCCGCCTGCCCGCCGCACCAGACATATCCGCACTCATCTTGATCGCAACCTCACTCACACACGCGGAACACCCGATGGCACGACCGCGCGGAACGGCGCGGAAAGAGGCTACGGGTGTCGCTACCTGACGTGATGGACACGAGCCGAACGCCCTTTGTCGTTCACATGGATGTGTTCATAGGTGTGTGGACACCGACTCATGGGCGGTAGACGGTGCCGGGCCGGGGCGCGGCAGGCGACATGAGGCCGGAGACGGTGACGAAGGTGTAACCGCGTTTCCGGAGCGCGGGGATGAGGTCCGCGACGGCCGGAATGGTCCCCGCATAGCGTTCGTGGAGCAGGATGATGCCGTCGCGTTCCGTCTGGTCCAGGACCCGTTTCTCGATCAGTTCGGTGTCGGTGGTCTGGTAGTCCTTCGCCGTGACGCTCCACAGGATCTGGGCCAGGCCGAGGTGTCTCATCACCTTGGAGACGTCGTCGTCGGTCCTGCCCTGCGGTGGCCGCATCAACGTGGGTGCTTTTCCGGTCGCCTTCTCTATCTCCTGCTGGACCGGTTCCATCTCCGCCAATATCTGCTCGGGCGTGAGCTTGGTCAGGTCCTTGTGCGACCAGGTGTGGTTCCCTATTTCGTGGCCTTCTCCGGCCATGCGGGCGATGGTGGCGGGATAGGTGTCCGAATGTCCCTTTCCCTGGAGGAAGAAGGTGGCCTTCACCTTTTCCCTCTTCAGAAGGTCCAGGAGTTCAGGGGTGGGTTTGCTGGGGCCGCCGTCGAAGGTGAGGGCGACGCAGCGGGCCTGACGGCAGTCCACGGGGCCGGAGGCCGCCTCGTCCGCACTCGCCTCGCCGCGGGCGTCCGCCGGGGAGACGACCCCCGTCAAGGTGCTGCACGAGGTCAGAACGGTGACGGCCAGTCCGGCGGCGAGCGCGGCAGTCACCCTCGGCGGTCGGATGCGACGGAACACCCTCACCGTTCGCCGGCCTCGTCCTGACCGGCGTCGCGCCGGGTGCGCAGGCCCGGGCGGACGACCGCGGCGACGACGGCGGAGCCGACGAGGAGCAGCAGGAGCTGGATGAGCGCCGGGTTGTAGGAGGAGCCGCCGAAGATCAGCTCGGACACGATCTCCGGTGCGCGCCGTGCCAGCGGCAGACCGCCCGCCACGGCGAAGACGGCGAAGAGGGCGGCCACCGCGGTCAGGGCGGGGCGCAGGGTCGATCGGCTGCGGTCGGTCATGCGGGACTCCTTGCGTAAGTTCGACGAGTGAGGCCGAGAGCGGGACTCGACAGAAGCCGCTGATCTCGACCGGAAACACGCTAGGAGCGCGGTAACTGTCTTTCTTCGGCGAAAGGTAGATTCCGCGAAGGCATTCCAAAGTATGTGTGCGGACGCGCACTCATACTTTGGTCTGTTCCCGAGCTCGACAGGCCGGTCGGCGTTTTGTGCCCCGTACACTTGGGCGCTGTGCAGGAGGAAAGAAGCGGGGTCGCGCGGCGACATGTGATGGATGCCCTGGTGGTGTGTGCGAGCGCGGCCCTGTCGGTGACGGTGGGTGTGGCAGCGTCGCGCGGGTTGCAGGTCTATCCGCGCCTGTCCTCACCGCCGACGCTCACCTGGGGCGGAGTGATTCCCCTCCCTCTCGCGGACCTGACCCGCTCCGCGCTGGTGCCGCTGGCCGGCAGTGCCCTGCTGCTGCGGCGCCGACGCGCCGCCGTGCCGGTGACGGTCGTTCTGCTGGTCGCGGCCACCGTGGCACCGCTGATCCCGGCCGCACTCATCGCGCTGTTCACGGTCGCCGCGACTCGCCCCGACCGCACCACCTGGACGCTCGCCGGCCTCGCGCTGGTGCCCCTGCCGCTCTATCTGGTGGCCCAGCCGTCCCTGACGGTGCAGGCGCTGACCACCGTCGTCACCGGGGCCGTCCTGGTCGCCGCCTCGATGGGGTGGGGTTTCTTCGTCCGCGGCATGCACCGCGCCGCCGAGCAGGCACGCGACGAGGCCGCGTGGCGTACCGAACAGGTGCGGCAGCGCGAACGTGAAGCGCTGGCCCGGGAGATGCACGACGTCCTGGCCCACCGGCTGTCGCTGCTCAGCGTCCACGCCGGGGCCCTGGAGGTGAACCAGAACGCCACCCGTACCGAGGTCGCCGAAGCGGCCGGTGTCATTCGTTCCAGCGCCCACCAGGCCATGGAGGACCTCCAGCAGGTCCTGGGCGTCCTGCGCACCCCTCTTCAGCCAGACGCCGCGACCGGGGTCGAGCCGCCGCAGCCCACCCTGGCCGAACTGCCGCTTTTGATCGAGCAGTCCCGGAAGACCGGTATGCACATCACCCTCGACGCCCCCGCCGATCTGGGGGCGGTGCCCGGCACCAGCCAGCGCACCGCCTACCGCATCGTCCAGGAGTCCCTGACCAACGCCCACAAGCACGCCCCCGGCCAGAGCGTGCGCATCCGTCTGCGGGGCGCACCCGGCGAGGGCCTGACCCTGGACGTCACCAACCCGCTGCCCCCGCCCGCCGAGCGGACCGGCCCCCGGCTGCCGGGCGGCGGCTCGGGCCTGAAGGGCCTGAGCGAGCGCACCGCCCTGATCGGCGGCCGCCTCACCCACGGCTCCCAGGGAGCGACCCACCGGGTCGAGGCACACCTGCCGTGGCCGGCATGAGCGACATCCTCCTCGTCGACGACGACGCGCTCGTCCGCTCGGGCCTGCGCCTCATGCTGGCCTCCGCCCCCGACCTCCGTGTGGTCGCGGAGGCCGCCGACGGCACCGAGGTCGAGGCACTGGTCGACGCGCACCGGCCCGATCTGGTGCTGATGGACATCCGTATGCCCGGTCTCGACGGCCTGGAGGCCACGCGCCTGCTGCGCTCCCGCCCCAACGCGCCCGAGGTGGTGATGCTGACGACCTTCACCACCGACGGTTACGTCCTGCGGGCCCTCCAGGCCGGAGCGGCCGGGTTCCTCCTCAAGCACACCCGCCCCGAGCGCATCCTGGAAGCCGTCCGTCAGGCCGCCGCGGGGGAACCGGTGATGTCACCGGAAGCCCTGACCCAGCTCATCGGCGCCGTCACCGAGACGGCCGCGCCCGAGCAGATGCCCGCTCCGGACGCGCGACAACGGCTGTCCCTGCTCGGGGAGCGGCAGCGCGAGGTGGCGCTCGCCGTCAGTCACGGGAAGTCGAACGCCGAGATCGCCCGGCATCTCCACATGAGCGTGGCCACGGTCAAGAGCCACATCTCACACATCCTGGCCAAGCTCGACCTCAACAACCGGGTCCAGATCGCCCTGCTCGTCTACCGCGCAGGCATGACCGGGACGACGTCCTGAGTGCCGGGCCAGGCCGACGATCCCGCCCGGCGGCGCGGCGCAGAGCGCCGGCGGAGATGAAGGCCGCCGCCGTGTGATCGACGCGGCCGGGCAGCCGGGCACGGGTGGCCACGATGTCGGGGACGCAGAGATACATGTTCTGCGCCGAGCCGGGCGTGGCGGTGATGAGGCCGGTGCATGGAAGAACGCCAGGCCATCACCGGTGAGATATCTCCCCAAACAGCGCAAGTACGGCTAAATGTAGGTCTGGTGCCCGGCGGGAGCGAGGGGTGTGCGCACGATCAAGACACACGTACCCCCTGTGTGGAGATACATTGCACACTCCGGGTTGTCTGGTTTCTTTTCATCGGTGGGCGGGGATGAGTGCGCAGCAGGAGTACAAAGGGCGGCGGCTGGGGCTGACGAGCCTGACGGTCGCGGCGAGCGGCCTGCTCGCCCTGCTGATCGGAATAGCGTTCGCGGTCCTGCTGTGGGCGATCTCCGACGCCAACAGCTCCACCTCCGCCCGCCGGGCCTCCCGCACAGCGCTCGTCGAGGCCGGGACCATGGAACGGCTGCTCCTCGATCTCGAGACCGGACAGCGGGGCTTTGTGATCACCAAACACGAAACGTTTCTTCAGCCTTGGTACCAGGCCCGCTCCGCACTCCCCGCGGAGGCGCGGCGGTTCACCGCGAGCGCCACATCCGCGCAGCAGCGACGCACCGCGCAGCACATCACCCGCGGCGTCGACTCCTTCCTGAACGACTACTCGGTGCCGCTGGTCGAGATGGTCCGGCGAGGCGATCCCGCCGCGTCCTCCCTGGCGACGACCACCGAGGGCAGGAAGCGCGTCGACACCCTGCGGGCCCAGTTCGGCCAGTACATGGCGGACGAACGCGCACAGCTCGCCGAGCGCACCGACGCCGCCGGCGCCAACAGCCATCAGGCGGTGCTCGCGGCGGCCGTGGGCCTCGCGGCGTCGATGGCACTCGTGGCCGTCTTCACGGTCCTTCAGCACCGTGCCGTGGTACGGCCGGTGCGCGGGGCGGCAACCGCCGCGCAGGATCTGGCGGGCGGCGACCTGAGCAGGCGGATTCCGCCCAGCAAGGTGGCGGAGATCGATGCGCTGGGCAGTTCCTTCAACAGCATGGCGGCCTCGTTGCAGGACAGCCGCCGGCGGATCATGGAGAGCACCGAGGCAGTGCACCGGCGCACTGCCCGGGATCTGCACGACGGAGCGCAGCAACGCCTGGTGAGCCTGATGATCGGGCTGCGGCTCGCACGGGAGATGCTCCCCGAGACGGAGGCGGCGACGGCCGACCTGCTGGACCAGTCCATCGACAACGCGCAGACCGCCATCAACGAACTGCGCGAACTGGCGTCTGGCATCTACCCGCTCGTGCTGACCGTGAAGGGGCTGGTGGCGGCGGTCAAGGACCTCGCGGCCCGCTGCCCGGTGCCCACGGTCGTGGAGACCAGGGACGAGCGGCGGATCTCCTCCACCGTGGAGTCGAACGCGTACTTCGTGGTGGCCGAGGCGGTGACGAACGCGGTCAAGCACGCTCAGGCATCCCGGATCGACGTGTCCATCGAGTTCGGGGACCTCCTGCGGATCAGGGTCGCCGACGACGGCGTCGGGGGCGTCGACAGGGCGACCGCCGGGAGCGGGATGTCGGGGCTGACGGACCGCGTGGCGGCCTTCGACGGCAAGCTGGCCATCGACTCCCCGTCCGGCGGCGGCACCGCGATCCTGATCCAGATCCCGCTACGTGACTGAACAGGCGTGCGGGGTTCTCAGGGACCGTCGACCGGAGGGAGCGGGATGGTCGCGGTGAGCGTCGTGCCGGTGCCGGGGGTGTGGTTCACCGTCAGGGTTCCGTCGAGGCCGGCGGCACGTTCGGCCAGGGCGCTCAGTGCCGCCTGGTCGGCCGCCGTCACGGGCGGTGCTCCATCGTCGACGATGGTCAGCAGCAGGTCCGGGCCGCCGTCGGCGGTCACGTGGACACGGCTGGCCGCGGCGTGCACCATGGCTCGCTCGACGGTCTCCGCGACCAGGAGATAGGCCTGGGTCTCGATCAGCCGGGGCAGCCGTCCGGACAGGGTGCCCGAGACGGTCAGCCGTCCGGGGTGGCGCCGGGCGAGAGCGGCGAGCGCCGCGGACAGCCCTCCGGCGCGCAGGGCGCCGGGGGACAGAGCGTCGGTGACCTCGCGGACGCCCGCGAGGGCCTCTTCACTGTCGCGTACCACGTCGTGCAGCAGGTCGGCTCCCGGAGAAGGGAGCGCGCCCAGGGCCTGCCGGGCCAGGTGCAGCCCGAGCAGAGCCCTGACCATGCGTTCCTGGACTTGGTACTGGAGGTTCTCGGCGTACCGCCGCTCTCGTTCCGCCTGCCGGTGGGCGAGGCGCCGCAGCGGTGCCCGCGGGTCCTGCGGCGCAGAACCGGCGGAATCCGGCTCTGCGCTCGGCTGAAAGATGTACAGGGTCACGTGGCCGTCCGCCTGGGGCAGAGGCATCCGGCTCCATGCGACCGGCACCAGCGAACCGTCGGCGTGGGTGAGCAGGCCCGTGCCCCGTTCGGCGGCGTCCGGACCGGCCGGGGCCGGGACACCGGACGCGGCACACATGGCGTGCGTGACGGTCGGACGGCCGTCACGGCCCAGCAGCTCGGACGGCCGGGAGTGTCCCGTCGCCTCGGCAGCCGCCGGGTTGGCGTAGCACACGGTGTGCTCCGCGTCGACGGCCCAGACAGGCTGTCGTACGACGTCAAAGACACTTCCCCAGGCTTCGAGCACGCTTCCCCAGGCTCCGGCGATCGACGTCATCGCGCTTTTTCCTTCCCCCCGGCCCGGCGACCTGCCGCCGCACCCACCGCTGGGGAAGACTCTGACAGGCGATTCTCGGCCACGCATCCGTCATATGACTCGGCTCCCCCGCACCCGCGTCGGGACCGCTGTCAGGGAACGGTGGGGGTGAACAGGCTCTTCAGGTCGGCGTCGAAGAGTCTGTCCTTGGCCACGAAGGACGCGATGCCCGCGCGTTCCAGCTCCTCCGGTGACCAAAACGACTGGTCGGTGGAGGTCAGCACGATCCGCGGCCCGCCGTGCTGCTCGCTGAGCCGGCGTGCGACGGTGAGCCCATCGGTGTCGGGCAGGTGCAGGTCGAGCAGCAGCCCGTCCGGGCGGTGCTCCTGTACGGCGGCCAGGGCCGAGGCGCCGTCCTGGGACTCCGCCACCACATGCAGGCCCCGTGCCGCAAGCAGCGTCGTGGCGATGCGGCGGAACCCAGGGTCGTCGTCGACGACGACGATGTTGATGCGCATGGTCCCAGCATGCCGAACGGCCTGACGAGCGGACCATAGGGGGAGCCCTACGCTTTGTGTATCGCTCACGCAAAGCCGCCCCCGCCTGCTCCCAGTGGCTGTTCAGGCCCGGCATGGCAGGCTCCGACTACGCGCGGCACTGCTTCGCCGAACTCTTCGCCCTCCCGGCCACCGGCCTCCGTCTGGTGAGAATCGCCGCACCACGGAGCAGGCGAGGCCGGGGCACGGCGATCCCGCGTCCGAGGTCAGGAACCGGGCGTCCGGGGGGTGCTGCTGGGGCCGTCGGCGGGCTGCGCGGACCGGGCGTCGGCCGCCGCCTGGACCAGGCCGCTGGAGGCGCGCAGCGGGACTTCCTTGATGAAGAGGGTGACCAGGAAGGCGATCAGGGCGACCGGGGCGACGTACATGAAGATGTCGCCGATGGCGTGGCCGTAGGCGTCCTCCAGCCAGGTGCGGACCGGGGTGGGGAGCAGGGCCAGGTCGGGCAGTTGGCCGCTGCCGGAGGTCTTGGCCGCGGCCGCCTGGTCCTGCGGGGCGAGCCGGGTGATGGTCTCGCGCGCGTAGTGGCCGATCCTCGTGGTGAGGACCGAGCCGAGCACCGAGACGCCCAACGCGCCGCCGAGGGACCGGAAGAAGGTGACCGTGGAGGAGGCGACGCCGAGGTCGCTCGGGGAGACCTGGTTCTGTGTGCACAGCACGAGGTTCTGGAGGGTCATGCCGACGCCGAGGCCCATCAGCGCCATGCACAGCGCGATGAACAGGTACGGGGTGTCGTAGCGGAGCATGCCCAGCAGGGCCAGGCCCGCTGTCAGCAGCACGCCGCCCGCCAGCAGCCAGCCCTTCCACCTGCCGGTGCGGGTGATGATCCGGCCGGAGACCGTGGAGGCGAGGAACAGGCCCGCGATGAACGGGATCGTCATGAGGCCGGACTTGGTCGGGGAGTCGCCGCGGGCCAGCTGGAAGTACTGGCTGAAGAAGACGGTGCCCGCGAACAGTGCGACGCCGGTGAACAGCGAGGCGACGGAGGCGAGGGCGATGGTGGGGTTGCGGAACAGCCGCAGCGGGATGATCGGTTCGCTGGCCTTCGTCTCCACGAACAGGAAGACCAGTGCCAGCACGAGCGAGGCGCCGACCAGCGTGTACGTCTGCCAGGACAGCCAGGCGTACTTGTCGTCGGCGAAGGTGACCCAGATCAGCAGGGTGCAGACGGCCGCGGTGACGAAGAACGCGCCGGCCCAGTCGACCTTCACCTGGCGCTTGGTCACCGGGAGGTTCAGCGTCCGCTGGAGCACGACCAGGGCGACGAGCGCGAAGGGGATGCCGACGAACAGGCACCAGCGCCAGCCGAGCCAGCTGGTGTCGGTGATGACCCCGCCGAGGAGCGGGCCGCCGACGGTGGCGACGGCGAAGGTCGCGCCGAGGTAGCCGGAGTAACGCCCGCGCTCGCGCGGGGCGATCATCGCCGCCAGGACGACCTGGGACAGTGCCGACAGACCGCCGCCGCCCAGGCCCTGGATGACGCGTGCGGCGATCAGCGTGGCCGCGTTCGGCGCGAGACCGGCGACGAGCGAGCCTATGCCGTACACGATCAGCGCCGACTGGACCAGGATCTTCTTGCTGAACTGGTCGGCGAGTTTGCCCCACAGGGGCGTGGACGCCGTGACCGCGAGCAGGGAGGAGGTGACGACCCAGGTGTAGGCGCTCTGGCCGCCGCCGAGGTCGCCGATGATCCTGGGCAGCGCGTTGGTGACGACGGTCGAGGACAGGATGGCGGCGAACAGGCCGAGCAGCAGTCCCGACAGCGCCCGCATGATCTGCGGGTGGGTCATCGGTACGGCGTCTTCCGCCACCGGTGCCGGACCGGCGGGTGCGCCGGTCCTGGGGGTGGTTGTCATGGGGTATCTCGTCCTTACGAGGTGACTGCGGGGGTACGGGTGGAGACGTCGTCGAAGCTCGCCCGCAGCCGGGACAGCAGGGACGTCAGCCGGCGGATGTCCTCCTCGCTCCAGTCGCTCAGCCGCAGGGCGAGCGACTCGGCGGCGCGCTCGTAGAGTTCGGCCAGCCGGAGGCGGCCCTCGGGAGTCAGGCGCAGGATGCGCGAGCGCCGGTCGCAGGGGTCGGGGCTGCGGTCGATCCAGCCCCGCTCGGCCAGGTGGGTCACGTGGCGGCTGGTGACCGACATGTCGACGGCGAGCAGTTCCGCGAGGGTGCCGATGCGCAGCCCGCCATGGCGGTCGAGGAGCGCCAGCACCACGGCGGTTCCGCTGGAACATCCGCCCGGCAGGCTCCGGTCCAGCTGTCGTCGTACGGCACTGACGGCACTCAGCTGCCGCGTCAGCTCCTCGTACTGGGCTTTCTCGGCCACATGTGTCTCCTGTTGGGTGGGCCTTTTCATTGCTTGAGGCAACCATGAGATTGCTCGGTTGCCTCAAGCAGGTCTCCAGGTGTGCGTCAGGTCACCGCAGGATCCGGCGGGCGACGTTGGTGTTCACCAGATCCAGCAGCTCTTCGCCCCGGCCGGAGAGGATGGTGCGGATCGCATAGAGGGTGAAGCCCTTGGCCTGCTCCACGGTGACGGCGGGCGGCACGGACAGCTCCTGACGTGTCGTCATCACCTCTACCAGCGTGGGTCCGTCATGGGCGAAGGCACCCTTCAGCGCGTCCTCCAGGTCACCGGGCCGCTCGACCCGGCGGGCCCACAGCCCGATCGCGGCGGCGACCTCGGCGAGCTGCGGATTGTCCAGCTCGGTGGCGTAGTTGACGATGCCGGCGGCCTTCATCTCCAGCTCGACAAAATTGAGCGACCCGTTGTTGAAGACGACGATCTTGGCGGGCAGCCGGTTCTGCCGCAGGGTGAACAACTCGCCTAGGAGCATGGTGAGTCCGCCGTCGCCGGACAGCGAGACGACCTGGCGGCCCGGGTACGCCGCCTGCGCGCCGACCGCGTGCGGCAGGGCGCAGGCCATCGTGCCGTGGTTGAACGACCCCAGCAGCCGCCGGCGCCCGTTGAAGGTCAGATAACGGGCCGCCCACATCACAGGGGAGCCCACGTCGACGGTGAAGACCGCGTCGTCGTCGGCGAGCCGGTCCAGGGTGCGGGTCACGAACTGGGGGTGGATCGGGGTGCGGTCGCGGTCGTTGACGGCGAGCGCGTCGAGAGACTTGCGGGTGCGGGCGTAGTGGGCGAGGGCTCCGTCGAGGTGGTCGTGGGCGTGCTTGTCCGTCTTGACCGACAGCAGCGGCAGCAGCGCCGGCAGGGTGTCCCGGACGCTGCCGACCAGCGGCAGGTCGACACGGGTGCGCCGGCCGATCTGCTCGCCGCGCAGGTCGAGCTGGATCACCTTGGCGTCCTGCGGATAGAACTGCCGGTAGGGGAAGTCGGTGCCCAGCATGAGCAGGGTGTCGGCCTCCTCGATCGCCTTGTAGCCGGAGGCGAAGCCAAGCAGCCCGGTCATGCCGACGTCGTAGGGGTTGTCGTACTCGACGTACTCCTTGCCGCGCAGCGCGTGCACGACCGGGGCCTTGAGGGTCTCGGCGAGCCGGACCAGGTCGTCGTGGGCACCGGCCGCGCCCGCACCCGCGAGGATCGTGACCCGCCGCGCGGCGTTGAGCAGCTCGGCGGCCTCGCCCAGTGCCTCGTCGTCCGGGCGGACGACGGTCCGGGTCGGGCGTACGACGGTGGGGGCGAGGTCCCGGCCGGTCTTGGCGAGAAAGCGCTCGCCGGGGACGACCACGACGGCCACCCCCCTGCGTTCTACGGCGGCCCGCATCGCCATCTCCAGGATGCGCGGGCCGTTCTCCGCGCTGGTGACGACCTCGGCGTAGACGCTGCACTCGGCGAAGAGCTCCTGCGGGCGGGTCTCCTGGAAGTAGCCGGAGCCGATCTCGATGCCGGGGATCTGGGCCGCGATGGCCAGGACCGGGACCCGGCTGCGCTGGGCGTCGAAGAGACCGTTGATGAGGTGCAGGTTGCCCGGGCCGCAACTGCCGACGCAGACGCCGAGCTCGCCGGTCAGCCCGGACTCGGCCGCCGCCGCGAGGGCCGCGCTCTCCTCGTGCCGCACATGCACCCAGTCGACGTCGTCGTCCCGGCGTATCGCGTCCGTCAGCCCGTTGAGCGAGTCCCCGGGCAGACCGTAGAGACGGTGGACTCCTGAGGCCTTGAGCGAGGCGATGACGTGGTCGGCGAAGGTGGCCATGCGGGTTGCCTTTCGTCAGGTGTGAGCGCTTGCCTGATCAGTGTTCGGGAACATGCATTGCGCACACATCCGTCGAATGACTGCGTGGGTGGTGTGGCGGCGGCGGAGACTCCTGGGTCGGACGACTGCCGGACATGTCGGCTTTATGAACGGGAGTGCGGAGCGCGCGCCGCCCGGACGCAGAGAAGCCCGCACCCCCTTCTTTCCGGCACAGGGACGGGGCGCGGGCTTCTTGCGGTCTTCGGCCACGTTACGGGCTTGACTACAGCCCGAGATCGAGGGCGAGACACGAGAAGGTGCGATACGCGGCCGTCTCGTCGGGCGAGGTGTTCGCCCCGCCGTGCGGCTGGGACTGCACCGCTGCCGTCATGTCCTCGTACCGGATGCGCTCGGGCAGCTTGCCGAAGCGGGCGTGCCGGGCCGTCGCGGCGGGGTCCATCGTGGCTTCCTGGCTCATGGCCAGCCTCCACTTCATCGATCGGGGTACGGCCCCGTCAGCCGGGGCCACAGTCAGCTTGCACCTCCGGCTCGTCACCTGTCAAGGCGGTGACGAATTCAGGATTGGGTGCGATACCGCACCGGCAGTACCCCGCGCACCATCCCCGCCGGGAACCAGTCCAGGGACTCGGCCAGCACCGCCAGTTCCAGGTGCGGAAGGCGAGTGAGCAGGGCGTGCAGGGCGACGCGGGCCTCCAGTCGGGCCAGCGGGGCGCCCAGGCAGTGGTGGATGCCGTGGCCGAAGGCGAGATGACGGACGGTGGGACGGGTGATGTTCAGGGCGTCGGGGTCACCGCCGCCGGCCGGCGGGGCGTCCCGGCTCGCCGACCCGAGCGTCACGCCGACGACGTCGCCCCGGGAGATGTGTACCCCGCCGAGCTCCAGATCCTTGGCGACGTACCGGTTGGTGGTGCGCTCGACGGAGCTGTCGTAGTGCAGGAACTCCTCGATCGCGTCGGGCAGCGGCCCGGCTGTTCGCGAAGGCCCTTGCCACGCCGGACGCGGAACAGTGGCCGTTCGCCCTGGCGCGGGTGCGGCTGGCGCATGGCGAGTGGCTACGCAGGTCCAGGGCACTGTCGGAGTCCAAGGCGCCCCTGACAGCCGCACTGAAGACGTTCGAGCGGCTGGAGTCCGCGGCGTGGGCGGAGCGTGCGCGCAAGGAACTGTGGGCGGCCGGCCGGGGCGTACTGCATCCGGACGACCGCAACGGGGCGTGCTCACCGCGCAGGAACGCGAGATCGCGGAGCTCGCCGCGACCAGTCTGACCAGCAAGCAGATCGCCGAGCGCCTGTTCATCTCCACCGCACGGTGGGCGCCCACCTGTACCAGATCTATCCCAAGCTCGACATCGCCTCCCGGGTGGTGCTGCGGGACGCGCGGCGGCGCACGGACCAGGGCCCGGGCTGACACTCCGGGAAAGCCCATGTGAACCCCACATCGGGTGAAACACGTTTCTCCAGTGTCATCGGGTGTGTCGCCGTTGATTCCGCACGCTGGAGATCCCATGAGCACAATGTAAGAGAGTTTCGGCCGGCTCGACACCTCGGTGGCATGGGTGGTGTGGAACGCCAACGGGGGGCTTCCTCGGCGCGCTGCCCGGCGAGCACGGCACCGCCGTGCCCGTCGTACGGCTCTTCACTCTCCGCCGGGACCAGGTGTCCGTCGAGGACGCCTGAAACGTCAGCGGCATGCTCGGCACCGGCGGCAACACCGCCGCCGTCGCGGACGTGTTCGTTCCCGAGGAGCAGGTGGCCCGCTTCGACGTGCCCGCCCGTATGTAGTGGCCCCTCTACCAGGGCTTCATCCCGGCACTGGTGATTCCCGGTTGCTCGGCCGTGGTGCTGGGTGTCGCGCAGAGCGCCGTCGCGGAGGTGGCCTTCGCCAGGACCAAGCCCGTCTTCACCGGCGGCACCCTCGACGCGGCCCGACTCCTGGTACTGTCCACCGCCGCGCCGAACGGCCCGTCCTCACGCCTGGTCCCACTGCCCGTCAGCGGCGACAATTTGGACACGTGTGCAGGGCGCGTAGACTCATGCGCGTCATAACACATGTGCACTAGGCAACCAGATCCGACTCAGCCACATATGACCGTCGTCCCAGCGGGAGCAATACGGTGACCGAACACGACCCCGACACCGCGTCGTCCCCGACGGTCTCGCGGGCCGACGACCGCATACACCTCGTCCACACCGGGACCCGGCCCCCGAAATGGCTCACCGAGCTCGCCGGGCGACTCTCCCCCGCCCGCCCGAGCGAAGCCCTCGTGGTGGTCGGCGCGCCCCTCGACGAGGACGGCGCCGAGGCGTTGTGCGAGTGGTTGGCGCCGAGCCTGGACTCGATCCGGGACGCGCAGGTGCGGCTGCTGACGCTGGTGATGTCCGCGGGCGCCCATGGAGCGGGAGGGCGCCCGTCGGCGGCCAGGGTGATCTGCGAACGCTGGGGGCTGGATGTCCTGGCGGCGGCCGGAACCGCGCTGGTCACAGCCGACGGCGCGCTGTTCTCCCCCGACCTTCCGGGCGCCTCCGGCGGCTGGTGGCACTTCTCCCCCGGCGTGGACGCCCGGCGAGTGAGCAGCCATCTGCCGGTCCCGGAGTGGGAGGCGGCCGTGCGGCGGGTGGGCCGGCAGACGGTCGCCGGTCATGTGGTCGAGCCCGTCCCGGCCGGGCTCTCCGTCCGGCCCGCGGGCCCGACGCCCGTCACGGCCCACACCCGGCCACACGCGATCCCGCCGGAGCGCGACCGGCCACAGCTGATCCTGGCCTCCACCCAAGTACCCGCCGCCGCCCTCGCCGTCGTGGTGGCCGCCCTGCCCGAGCCGGTGCGCGCGGCGCTGCGGTTGCTGTCGCTCGACGGGCAGCCGCTGACGCGGCTCGGGGAGGAGCTGGCGGACCTGTTGGACAGCGAGGTCCAGGTGGCCGTGGGCGCCCCGGCCGGCACGGACAGCGGCGCGCCGAGCGGCGCCTCGGCGGGCGACGCCATGGTGGAGCTGCGCATGGTCGACTCCCGCGGTCGGCCGTCGTGGCGCCCCTTCGCCCGCACTGTGGTCTGCTCACCCGCAACCGTCGGAAGCGGCCGGGCTCCGCGCGTGACGGAGTCGCGGCCGCCGGCGGCCCTGCGCGGGACCGCCGCACCCGACACGCTGTCGGTCGACGGGGACTGCAAGGTGGTCGTGACCCCGGCCGGCCTGTGGCTCGGCCCGCACGACACCGATCCGCCCCTCCTCACCCTGATCCGTCCCCCCGCCCCGGAGTCCGTCGCGGTCGACCTCGGAGTGCCGCGCCAGCCGCTCGCCGACTGCCTGTGGAACGGCCTGGAGACCCTGCTGGGACGGCTGGAGCCCGACGTTCTGGCACGTGTCGTGGTCCACGCGTACGGCGACCTCGATGCGCGGGACCGGGAGCGGCTGGTCGAGTTCTCCGTCCGGCACCGGTTCTCCATGGCGTCCTAGGTGTATTGACCCGCAGGGTTGTTGACACGGCTGATGGGTGGGTGGCCATCGAGTGCGGTGTGGCAGCGGTGGTGGTTGTAGGTGTGCAGGAAGTCTGCCAGGGCTTCGGCGCGTTCGGTGTTGCTCGTGTAGGGCTTGAGGTAGGCCCATTCGTCGAGCAGGGTGCGGTTGAAGCGTTCGACCTTGCCGTTCGTCTGGGGCCGGTAGGCACGGGTGAGTTTGCCGGCCGCGCCGAGGTCGGCCAGGGCATGGCGCCAGGCGAGGCTTTTGCGGTAGGGCCAGGCGTTGTCGGTCAGGACCCGTTCGATGCGGTCGATGCCCGAGGCCGCGAAGAAGGCCGCGGCCCGGCGCAGGAAGGCGGCGCAGGCGGCGGCCTTCTCGTCGTCGTGGATCTCGCTGTAGGCCAGGCGGCTGTGGTCATCGACGGCGGAGTGGACGAAGTCGAAGCCCATGTTGCTGCGGGCGGCCCGGCCCGCCTGGCGGCCTGGTGTCCTGTGGCCGCCGCTTTCGGGAATGCGGCCGAGTTTCTTGACGTCGAGGTGGATGAGTTCGCCCGGGCGGGCGCGTTCGTAGCGGCGGATGAGCCGGCCCGTGGGCCGGTCCAGGAACGCGAGCCGGTTCAGGCCGTGGCGGGCCAGGATGCGGTGCACGGTGGAGGCGGGCAAGCCCAGGATCGGGCCGATGCGGGCCAGGCCCAGCTTGCGGTCCTGGCGCAGCCTGCAGACCTGCGCCTCGGTGGCGGGTGCCGTCCGGTGCTATGTCCTGCCAGGGCGGCTGGAACGGTCGACGAGGCCGCTCCCGCCCTCCAACCGCCAGCGTCGAAGCCACTTGTGGGCTGTCACGGGAGATGCCCATCTCTGCTGCGACGTGGGCGACGGGACGGCCGGAGCGGACACGTTCGACAACGCTCGTGATCAATACACCTACGGCCACAGCGAGGGTGGCAGGGCCCATACGAACTCCGCCCGCCGAAGCGGCTGTTCGCGCTTCGCGGGCGGAGGGGGAGGGCCTGGTGTCACGCCCGTACAGGTGTCAGGCCGTACGCCACTTCTGGTTCGCCGTGCCGGCGCAGGTCCACAGTTGCAGGACGGTTCCGGCCGCGGTGCCCTTGTCCTTGGCGTCCACGCACAGATCCGGATTGACGTTGAGGACCAGGTCGTAGGAGCCCTTGAGCAGGAGCCTCTGGTTCGCGGCGCGCGAGGAGGAGCAGTTCGCCAGCCGCACCAGAGCCCCGTTGCCCGGGTTGGTGACGTCCAGGCACATCGTGCCGCCGAAGTCGCGGACGGTGCCGTCGGAGGGGAACGTCCAGCCCTGCGACGGGTCCTTGCTGTTGCAGTCGGCGAGCACCGTCTGGGTGCCGGCCGCCCGCGAACCGCCCTGGGTGGCCAGGCAGCGGCTGGAGGCGAAGTTGAACAGGAACTTGCCGGTGAAGCCGCTGGACGTGGTGGTCGTCTTCGGCGGCTTCGGGGTCGACTGCGTGCCCGAACCCGTCGTACCGCTCCCAGCGCCGCTGCCTTGGTCCGCGCCGCCGCCACCGCCGCCGCCACCGCTGCCGCCGCCGCTGCCGGTGCCCGGCACCGCGGGCGCCGCGGGCAGCCCGGAACCGGCGTCCTGCGACGACGAGCCGTCCTTCTTGGCCGAGGAGTGGCCCTTGGGCTTGCTGGACGGCCGATGAGAGGGGTGTGCGGAGCTCGCGGACGGGGAGGGCGTCGCCGTGCCGGCCGCCTCGTCGGTGGCCTGGACCGTGGCCGCGGCCTGCGCGGTGTCGTCGCCGCCGAGGCGTGCGATGCCGGCGACCACGCCGGTGCCCACGACCGCCAGGCCGGTCACCCCGGCCAGCGCGATCGCCACCCGGCGGCCGGGTTTGAGCAGCCGGGCGCCGGAGAAGTAGTGGCGGCGGGCGAAGTCGGCCGCGAAGGACCCGCCACCCGCGGCCGAGGGCTCGGCAGCGAGGCGGACCAGGGGCGTCTCACCGCCAGTACGCGCCGGATTGTCATCGCCGCTGTCGTCGGCGGGCGGCGGCAGCGGCTCCTCGTCGGGCGCGGGTGACGGCGGCCCCGGCGGTCGGGGTCCGTCGGACGGGGAGGGTGTCGTCATGTGGCTCTCTCCGAATTCCGAGTACAGCGGTCGTGGGCGGACAGGGTCAGGGCCACTCGGGCAGGTCCTGCGGCCGCAGGGTGATCAGGTCGGTCTCGTCGGGAGCAGCCATCTCCGCCACCCGGTACGCCTGACGCTCGGTCATGGCCTGGAAGGTCTGCCGGGCGGTACGGCCGTTGCCGAACCGTTCGCCGCGGGGGGTCGCCTCGAAGTACGCGCCGAGTGCCTCGCGGGCGGGCTCCGTCAGCCGGTACTGGTGCCGCTCGGCGTGGTGCTCGACGATGCTCACCAGCTCCGGTGTGTCGTAGTCCTCGAAGAGCAGGGTGCGGCTGAAGCGGGAGGCCAGGCCGGGGTTGGAGTCGATGAAGTGCTCCATCTCGTCGGGGTAGCCGGCAACGATGACCACCACCGAGTCGCGGTGGTCCTCCATCAGCTTCACCAGGGTGGCGATCGCCTCGTGGCCGAAGTCGTTGGAGCCGGCGGCCGGGGTCAGCGAGTACGCCTCGTCGATGAACAGCACCCCGCCCATCGCCTCCTCGAACACCCGCTGGGTCTTCGGGCCGGTGTGGCCGACGTACTCGCCGACCAGCGAGGAGCGGTCCGCCTCGACGAGGTGTCCGCGGTCCAGCAGGCCGACCGCGGCGAGGATGCGGCCGTAGAGCCGGGCGACAGTCGTCTTGCCGGTGCCGGGGTTGCCGGCGAAGACGAGGTGCCGGCTGAGCGGGGGCGCCGCGAGCCCCGCCTCCTCCCGGCGCCTGACCATCCGCATGAGTTTCACCAGCGACGACACGTCGTTCTTGACCCGCTCCAGGCCGACGAGTACGTCCAGCTCGGCGAGCAGGTCCTCCAGGCTCTCCTCCGGAACCTCTTCCTCGTCCTCGCCGTCGGGATCGCGGGGCGTGGCGGACAGCGATCCCGCCGCCGCGGTCGCCGGGACACCGGCGGAGACAGGACCCGCACCTGCCGTGCCGGGGGCGGCCCACACCGCGTTCTTGACGTCTCGCGAGACACAGCCGGCCACCTCGGGCAGGGCGCCCTCGTCGACGCTGAGATCCTCCCCGCAGTCCGTCACCAGCAGGTGGCGCAGTACGGGTTGTGCGTCGCCGCCGACGTGGACGGCCGGGTAGGCGGTGGTCGACAGCACGCAGTCCTCGTACCGGCCCTTGCCGCCCTCGTCGACGAACAGGCCGTTCTTCCCGGTGTCCTTCACGGTCGTGCGCAGTACGGTCGGGTCGCCGTCGCGGGCCACCACGAGCCCGGAGCCCACGGTGCCGGAGACCGCGCAGTCGCGCAGCGTCGGCGCCGCCTTCTCGGCGATGACGATCCCGGCCGTGCCCGCGCCGCTGATGCGGCAGTCGGTGAACTCCGGGACGCTGTCGGGGCCGCAGGTCAGTCCGGCGCGTTCGACGTCGATGATCCGGGCGTCCTTGATCCTCACCTCGCCCCGGGACTGGGCGGTGACGCCGTTGCGGCTGCGGCGTACCGTGACGCCGTCGACCGTGGCGGCCGCGTAGCCGTCCAGGTTGAGGCCGGACAGGCCGCAGCCGGTGAGCCGGCAGTCCTCCGCCGTGAGCCGGCCGCGTTCGCTGACGCCGATGCCGTGTTCGGGGGTGTCCTCCACCCGCAGGGCGGCGAGTTCAGCCGTGGCCTCGCCCGTGATGTGGACGGCGCTGTAGGAGGTGTCCCGCACGGCGCCGCCGACGACCCGGATCTCGGCCCGCTCGCCGACCAGGATGCCGTTGCCCTGCGCGCCGCGCACGGTGGTGTCGGCGACGACCGCCCGGGCCGAGCCGCGCACCACCACGCCGGAGGCGCCGGAGCCGTTGATCCGGCAGTCAATCAGCTCAAGGCGCGCGCTGCCGTCGGCGGAGACACCGGCCGCCGCGCTGTCCCGTACGGAACACGTGGACACCAGGACGTCCCCGGTACCGGCCGCGAGAATCCCGGCGGCACCGGCGCCGGTCACCTCGCCCCCGGTGATGCGCACCCCGCCGCTCTCGCCGTCCTCGGTACGGGCTGCCGAGCCCAGCACGCGCACGGCCTCCGCCGCCGCGTCCTTGAGCCGGCACTCGTCCAGCACCACGGCCGCCCGCTCCTCGACGAGCAGGCCGTTGCGGCCGGGCTTGTCGACGGCGCAGCGCCGCAGCACGGCCGTGGCCTCGCCGCGGACCCGGATTCCGGAGCCGCCGACCGCACGTACCGTCGAGTCCGTCAGGTGCGCGGTGGCGGCACCGGAGACGACAACGCCGGTGCCCTCGATGCCGGTGACGAGGGTGTCGGTCAGCCACAACTCCCCGGTGGTGTCGGCGTGCACACCGGCCAGGGCCGCTTCCCGGACCACGCTGCGGGTGATCCGCAGGGAGGCCGCGCACACGGCCTCGACCCGGCCGCCGGCGATGTCGCAGTCCCGCAGTTCGGTGGTGCCCGCCGTCACCAGCACCAGCGGCCGGGACGGGTCCGCGCCCAGCACGGTGAGACCGTGCACCGTCGCGGAGGCGGCCAGTTCCAACGCCGGCAGGCCGGGCTCGACCGGCGTCAGCCGTACCGTGCCGGGGCCTTCCTCGGCGACCAGCGTCACCGCCCGGTCGACCAGCAGCCGTTCAGCGTACTCGCCCGGGGCGATCCGGATCTCGTCCTCGTTGTCCGCCGCCCGCACCGCGTCGGCGAGGGTACGGAACGCGCCACGGCGCGCGTTCGGCCGTACGTGATGGATGGCGGGGCTCACCGTCCGGTTCCCTCCGTGGGTGCGGGGCGGCCAGGCTCCACGAACCCGGGATTGGTCACGTAAGGGCCGACTGCGCGGCCCGCCTCCAGCCGCTGCGCGCCGCGGATGTGGCGGCCGTCCACCCCGCCCGGGTAAAGCACCTCGGCGCGCTCCGGGTGCGGGGCGGCCAGGTCGAGCGTCGCGTCGACGTCGACTCCGCCGGGCGCGGCGATGTCGTACCGCCAGCCGTAGCGGCCGAGCAGTTCGGTCGCGGCCAAGTCCCCGAGGACGGTGGCCTGATCCCGCAACCAGCCGATCTTCCGGGTGGCGGTGAGCCAGGCGCTGTCCGGGACTCCGCCGACGTGGGCCGCGACGTGCACCAGCTGATCACCTGCCGGACGCAGCCCGTCGGCGAAGACGGCGGCCGGGTGCTCCGCCCCCGCGCCTGCGAAGACGTACAGCTCCTCGTCGTCCGCGCGCCAGTGCAGGCCGGCGCTCCAGGGCGCGGTCTCAAGCGCCGATACGAGGGGATCGGCGGCCTCGGCAGCGGCGATCCGCGCGGGTGCCGGGGCGGCGTTGTGCGCTGTCGCCGTCGTCGGCAGTCTCAGGGGCGTGACGGCCACCGGCCCGCTGTGGCCGGGCAGCTGCCAGTGCCAGGCTCCGACACCCCCGTCCGCGGTCGGCGGCACGAAGACACCCCGCAGTCCGAGGGCGCTGTTCTCGATCGCGTACGAGGAGGTGTGCGGGGTGTCTCCGTCGTGGCCCCACATCGTCCAGCGACCGGTGTGCACCAGGACGTCCGGGAACCGTTGCCGGACGGCGTCGAAGGCCGCTGCCGGGTCCGGGTATGCCGTTCCAGCAGCCTCTTCCAGGTCTGGGTGTGCCGTTCCGGCCGCCTCAGATGCTCCGACCGGCACGGATTCCTCCTCGACCATGACATGTGTTCCGTTCGCGACCTTACCCGGGGAAGGTGTCGCCTTCGCGACCGAGGTGTGCGCTGACACAAGTGTGCCATCTCCGGCAGGTGTCTCCGCTGTCCGGGCGGCCGGTCCGACCGCTCCGGGCTCAAGTGTCTCGACGGTGAAACCGAGCCCCGCCTCCTGGGCGAACTGCTCCAGCCGCGCCTTCTGTTGATGCGCCGGCGTACCGCCCTCCCGGACCAGCACGATCCGCTCCACGTCTTCCCAGCGCACCCCGCCGTGGAGCTGGACCTCGAAGAACCCGACGAGGTGGCGCTCCAGTTCCCCGGTGTCCCGCAGCAGCCGGAACTCCTCGTCGTAGCGGAAGCCGGTCGCCTCGGCGAAGGCGAGCCGGACCAGCCGGTCGGGTCCGTGGTTCAGCAGCGGCAGCAGGTTGCCGGAACCGGTGACGCTGCGGGCGCCCTGCCGTCCCGGGCTGAAGCTGTCCCCGGGGGTGAACGTGGCCCGCTCCAGCAGCTCGTGCTTGAGGTGGAAGACGGCGTTTCCGTACAGCCCCAGGCCGCGCGGCCGGTGCCGCGAGGTGAGGGCCGCGTAGTTCGGCAGGTCCGCGCGGTCGGCCGGGGTTGGGGCGAAGGACTCGTCCCAGGCGTCCGGTCCTGGCCTGGGCCGGTAGATCCCGGACGCGTGGGTGGTCCGCTTCACGCTCGCGGGGTAGCCCATCGCCTCCTCGGCGGCACCGCGCCGTTCGAAGTACCGCAAGTAGCCGGGGACGACCTCCCACACGTTGCGCAGCAGCCGCTCGTCGCCGGTCATCGCGTCCAGCAGCGTGCCTTCGCCCACCCGCGCGCCGAGATCGATGTTGACCGTCGGTGAGAGGTCCGCCAGCAGATGCCGGTGCACCTGCCGGACGAACCGGCCGAGGTTCTCCTCGTCGAACGGATAGGACCGCGTCCAGCGCCAACTGCCGCGGCCTTCCAGCAGGTTGGCGGTCAGCCGGTCCCAGTCGGCCGACAGGGTGCGCAGGGCCCGCCGTTCGGCCAGCACCACCGCGACGAGCTGGGCGGGCGCCAGCTTCCGCAGCGAGGTCCGGTCCTCCAGGACGCGGAGCAGTCGCACGTCCTCCTCGAAGGACGTCACCTGCCGCTGGACCACCTTCTTCAGCTGGGATGTCTGCTCGGCGGCCGTCAGCGCCTTGTCCAGCAACTGCCGCTGTACGGCGATGTCCCCCGCGTACGCCTCCTGGCTGGTGGCCGGGTCGGCGGGCCGGCCGTGGGCGGACGCCGGGTCGCTCACCCAGTGCGCGACCGTCAGGTCGGGGCCGCCGGGGACGAGGGCGTAGGCCTCTCCGTCGTCGGTGTCGAAGACGACGTGGCTGGCGGACGGGATGTGCTCGACGGAAACCACCTGGCCGACGGGGGCCTCGGAGGTGTACGGCACACCTCCTCTGCGCGACCGCGACCAGTGCGGCGCCCCGCCGCCGAGTCCGGGCACGGACCCCTCACGGACGACCGGCACCGGAAGCGGCCGACCGCCGGTCACCTCCGACCAGTGGGCCTCAGCCAGGAGTTCGGCGGCCTCGGCCCGCTCCCACTGCGCATGGGCCATCGCCCGCCGGGTGCCGTCGGCATCGGTGACGCCGCCGACACCGGTCTCCTGCCGCTCCTTCAGATCGCTCAGCACCCGCTCGGCCTCGGCCCGCAGCCGCCGGGCGTCGCTCAGCGCGGCGCCCGCGTCGATGGCCTCGCCCTCGTCGACCGTGAACTCGGCCCGCTGTTTGCCCTTGCCGGGGGAGGGGGCGGGCACGGGCGTCTCCGTACGCTCCGGCGATGCCGCCCGCGTGAAGACGTGGCCCTGGTCGACCACCACATGTTCGGTGATCTGCGCCGAAGGCACCGAGACGCCAACCGGGACGATGCCCGAGACCTTGGTCTCCGTGCCGCCGCCGCGATGGAAGGTGAAGGTGAACTCGACGTGCCCGTCGTAGTGTTCGAGCCGTGTCGGGATCTTGGCGTTGGTGAAGGTACGGCCGCCCGTGACCTGGTCGCCGCGGGTGCGTCGCCGGAAGCCGCCGCCGAAGGTCATCGCCGCGCCCAGCTTGCTCTCCAGGGTGCCGGCGACCGCGCCGACCTGGCCCAGCAGGAAGAACTGCCGTGAGTGCAGGTCCCGGCGTCCGTACACGTAGGTCTTCTCGGTGGCCAGGGCGACTTCGGCCTTGGGTTCGGGGCGCGCGTGCGTCAGGTCGAGCACCTGCGCCCTGACCGACACCCACGCCTCACGGCCGTTCACCCGGAACGACTCGCTGCGCAGCTCGCCCCCGCGGGTCAGCTCCGGGAGCGCCGCCATCAGCCGGTCCTTGGTGAAGCCGCCCATCACCAGCTCGCCGCGCCGCTGCCCGGTCCGGGTGACGTCCGACCAGGCGCCGCCGAACACCTTGCCGCCTTCGTTGTCGAGCAGACCCCGCAGGGACTGGACGTCGGGCAGGTCCCGGACGAGCTGCCCGTCGGACATCCCGTGCGTCAGCAACGACTCCGGCGGCCTGGGGACTTCGACCGGTGCGGGTGCCGCACCCGGCCGCTCGGCGGGCCGGGGGCGTGGGGCGCCGAGTGCGGGAGCCGTGAAGCGGGCCTGGTCGGGACCGGCGACCTTGACGGCATCGGCGCTCGGCAGCAGCGCCTGGAAGCCGATCTCGGCCTCGCCGACACCGCGCACCCGCACCCCGAAGGTCCTCTTGGTCATCGGGGAGAAGCCGAGCGTGCCCTGGCCGGTCCGCCGGGTGTCGACCGCGTTCCGGATACGTGTGCTCTGGTCCGTGAGTGCCTTGTCGAACGTGGCCTTGGCCTGGTCGAGCCGCGACTTGAGCGCATCGGTTGGGTGGCCTTCCGCCGAGGCCGCCCCGAACTGCCGTTGCAGGTCGGCGACCTCCTGGCGCAGTTCCTTGAAGCGGACCTGTTCGTCGACCGTGCCCTTCGGCACGCGGGTGTCGACCCCGCGCCCGAAGGGCCGCCAGCGGTCGCGGACCTCGATGTGCAGCCGGGCGACACCGTCGTAGACACTGCCGGGCACCTTGGTCTTGGTCCCGGCGGCGGAGCGTATGCCGGAGGAGGAGTCGGCGAGGTGCTCGGACTGGGTGGTGTGGGCGAGGGTGCCGCCGCCGAACACCTCGGCCGGGGAGCCGCCGATCGGATCGGAGGTGCCGACGACGGTGACGTTGGTGCCGTCGGAGGTGATCTGCGGCCCGGTCAGTCCGCTCTCCGTTCGTCCGCCGCCCGTGCCGTCCACGGTGGCCGAGTTGAACTCGGTGGCCTTGGTGTCGGCGGTGTGGATCATCTCCTGCACGCTGGCGCGGATGGCCACCTCACGGCCGTTCACCCGGACCACCCACGGCTGTCCGGCCATCATCGACTTCAGCCGGCGCTGGAACTCCGACGCGGGCAGCCGCTCCGCGAGCTTCGCCCGGGCCGCCTTCCAGTCGGCGGCCGAGCCGAACAACTTCGGCCCGTTCGGGTCCAGTTGCCGCAGTACGTCGTCCACGAGCCGGGTTCCGGCAGCATCGCCCCGCACCGGGCGGGTGTCGAGCACGACGTCCTCAGCGCCGAGGCGCAGCGAGTCGGCGATACCGTCGGGGACCCGGCGGTACTGGTCGGGCCGGAGGGCCGCACCGGTGGCGGGATCGGCGGGCAGGTCACGAACCGGGAAGGCGAACTCGCCGCCGTTGGTGACGGTGAACGTCCGCTCGCCGCCCCGGCCCGGCAGCGCGTGGGAGACCTTCACCTCGACCGTGTAGGTCACCTCGCCCTTGAACACGGCCGCCGGTTCGACGGTCTTGTTCTTGGCGACGACCCCGCCGCGGACGTCGACGCCGTGACCGGCGACAGACTCGTTGTGGCGCACATGGCCGAGCGTGAAGGTGACGTGCGGGGCCTTGAACCCGGCGCGCTCCCACAGGGTGCGCCGTACGTGGGTGTCCTTCTGGACGGACGCGGCGGCGGCGGACTCCGTGCCCTGTTCGAACTCGAAGTCCTTCTCGACGCGCAGGTACTCGGTCATCTTCGCGTCGGCCGCGGTGATCCGGATGTCGGCGGTCAGCGGTCCGGCGCGGAAGCTGCCGCCCCAGGTGTCGCCCGCGGTGAGCCCTGCGGTCCTGGGCTGGAGGGCGATCGAGTCGAAGAACTGCGCCACCTCGCCCTCGACCTGGTCCCAGCGTTCCCCGAAGGTGTCGGAGAGCTGCCGCCTGAGCTCCTTGACGACCTGGTCACCGGGCAGTTCGAGGACGGCGTCGCCGTTGCCGATCCGTCCGGAGTCGGACACCCGGAGCGGGGGCCGCACACTGAGGTCGGGCGCGGCGGGCGCGGGGCGCGGGGCCGCGACGGATTCCTGGCGGTGGAACACCTGGATGCCCGCGGCCCCCTCCGTGATCTCGTACCGCTGCGTGTGGCTCTTCGGGATGGCGACGACGAACCGCACGTCGGTCCGGCCGCCGTGGGTCGCGTCCTCCCCGACGCGTCCGATGTGCGCGTCGACGCCGACCGTGGCGATGTACACCGTCATCGGCTCGGGGTACTTGGCGCCGGCCACACTGCTGTGCCCGCCGGACACCCCGTCGGCGGTGCGGTACCGGTGTGCGATGCCGCCGCCGGGGGCGTGCACGGCGAGGGTGACGTCGCTGCCGAGCTCCGGCTGCACGCCACCCTGCGCCAGCTGACCGTGACCGAAGGCCGAGCCGAGCCGGCCGCCTGTCTCGTCCGCGACATCGCTGAGCAGGTTGATCTCGGCGGCGTCCAGGGTCCGCACGTACTCCAGCGACTCCAAGCGCCCGCTCAGGCTCAACTGCGCGTTGGAGCGCAGCGGCAGGGGCAGCGGGGCGCTGCGGGCGGTGGTGCCCCGGGTGAGCTGGGGCAGGGTCGCCGCGAGCTGCTCCCGGGTGGCCATGTCGTGCGCGGCGGGGCGTACGTCGGCCCAGCCGGCACCGAAGTGTGCGCGCCCCGCACCGTCCACGAGGTCGGCGAGCCGGGGCGACTGCGCGGCTCCCAGGGCACGTTCCTCGCCGGACAGGACGTCGAGGACGACCGTGTGGGACGGCAGCCCGTCCCAGACCCCGGCCGCGGGCCGCCAGGCGTGGTCGCCCTCCTGGAGGGCGGGGGCAGCCATCCGGCGCGGGCCCTGGGGCCGGGTGGCGGCGGAGAAGACGCTCGGTTCGGCGACGGGGCGGGCGTCGGCGGCGTCGACGAGGACCTGGAAGCCGAGTTGGGCCCGCCCGCCGGGCGGGGTGTTCGTCGCCGGGTGCGGCGTGCGGCCGGTGTCTGTGGCGGGGGTGGCGGCATGCGTCGGTGTCGGTGCCGGGGCGGGGGTGGCGGTGTGTGCCGGTGCGGGGGCGGGGATGGCCGTGTGTGCCGGTGCCGGGGCTCCGAGAGGGTCTGCGCGGTGGACGAAGGAGAGCGTGGCCACGCCGTCGAAGACGGCACCGGGCACCTTCATCTTCACCGCGGTACCGGTGCGGACCGAGTCCTGCACGGTCAGCGCGCCGTCACGGTCGAACTCGCCGTGCCCGACGCCGGTGACGGTGGTCGGCCCGGCGTGCAGGTCGGCGCTCTGTGCCTGCATCGTGGCCCGTACGCCGTGTTCGGAGCCGCGTGTGTGAGTGTAGACCCGGGTGACGTCCGAGCCGGTGTTGAACTCGGTCTTGTCGGTGTTGCGCAGGTGCTTCATCGTCGTCACCTCGGCGGTGACCAGCAGACTGCCCTCGTCCGCACCGAGGTCGATCTCCAGCGCCTCACCCGCAGTCATGCCCTTGAGCCGGTACTGAAGGGAGTCCAGGGAGCCGATGCGGTCCAGGACCAGCTCCCGGACCGCGGGCCAGCGGTCGCCGAAGGCCCGTTTGCCGTACGACTCCAGTGAGTGGGGGTCGGCACCGCTGCCGAGGAGGGCCTTGTGCAGGGTGCCGGAGACCCGTGCGCCGTCGGCGTCGACGAGGAACAGGTCGCGGACGGTGTCCATGCCGCCGAGGGCGAGGGTCTGCTCGACGCGGGCCGGCGGCAGATAGTGCTGGATGGCGGACTGCGGGCGGACGTCGCCCTCGGCGACGGCCACGGGCACGTTCGCCGTCACCTCGACCCGGTCGGCGGCGCCCGGCGTCAGGTGCTTGCCGAAGGTGCCGGCGACGGCGGAGAGGTCGAACTCCAGCCGGACCTCGACGTCGAGCTTCAACGCCGGCTCCGGGGTCTTCGTACGGCTGAACAGGCGCCCGCTGGAGGTCATGCGGTGCGACTCGGTACGGGACCAGTTGGAGGACAGGTGTCCCGTCAGGTCGGTCTGCGCGGCGGCCTTGCCCTTGACGAGAACACCGGCGGTGACGACCGACCGCGTCTCGCGCTGGAAGCCGTCGCGGACGAGGGACTCACTGCCGTCCTCGAACTCCAGGCTCTTGAAGGCGCCGTCCGGCTCCGCCTTCGTCACCTCGGCCCGGACCGTGATGTCGCCCCTGAACCCGGCCGTGTCCACGGTGAGGGTGTGCGTCTCGCCGCGGGTCATCGCCGACAGCGACGGCCAGACCTCCCGGCCGAGTTGCGCCTGGAGGTCGGCGCGGAGCGTCTCGCGCTGGGCCGGGGTAAGGCCGTCGAAGTGCGCGACGAGATCCCGGCTGACGCCGGCCGCGGCCTCCTGGGAGGGCAGGACGCGGTCGGCGCCACCGATCTGGCCGGTGCCGGTCATGCGGGCGGGGGGCGGCAGCGGCGCCCCTGAGGCGGACTGCGATGCGGCCTCACGCACAGGCGCAGGTGCAGGCGCGGGCCCGGCTGCGGCGGGAAGCGCGGTGTCGACATGGGGTACGCCGGCATGGGATACGGCGGCGGGCGGGTTGTCGGCATGGGATACGGCGGCGGCGGGCGTGGCGTCGGCATGGGATACGGCGGCGGGGGGCGCGGTGAGGGGCTCCCCGAGCGCCTTCTCGACCTCGGCGTGCTCCGCCCCGGACACGCCGGGACCGGGCGGGCCGGCCGACTCGGCTTCGCGTACCGGCCGTACGGCGAGACCGTCCGGAGACGGCGGCAGGAGTAGGTGGCCGCCTTGCTCGGTCAGGAGCAGTCCCCCGTTCACTCGCCGGACGAGGCCCTTACCCTCCAGGTCCTTGGAGACCTTGTCGTAGGCCCGCTTGCTGAGGCCGAAGGTCTTGCCTGCCTCGGTCGGTGCGCTGAGGTCGCCGTGCTCGACCAGGCCCCGGGCCACCGTCACCAGATCGGGGGTGGTCCTGTCCCCGAAGAGCGGGGACAGCGCCGTGTGCAGACGGGTGCCCTCGGCGTCGGGGAGCGTGGCTCCGGCACTCTGGACGGCGGGTGTCTTCGATCCGGATGCCTTGGGGCCGGCCCCCTTGGCGCCCACACCCTTCGCCCCGGAGGGCTTCGCAGCCGGTGTGTGGTCCGCGCTCTGCCATGTCGTGAGTTTCGTGTCGATGTGCTGGACGAGGTCCGTCCGTTCTTTCAGCAGCTTGGTCGCCAGGTCCCGTCGTTCGCCGGTCGAGCCCTCCTGGAACGCCTTCGTCAGGTCGACCGACTGCTGGGCGTGCGCCTTCGCGTCCTTGAGGTGGTCCTTGGCCTTGCCGTCATGGCCGGTCGCCTTGCTGTTGTCGGCCTGGCGCAACGCGTCCGACGCCATGTCGTGCTGCTTGCCCGCGGCGCGGGCGACGGGGTCGATCGTGCCGTCGAGGAGATAGCGCCCGTCACCGTGCTCGTTGACGACGCGCAGGGGCTGCGGCATGCCGTGGTGGACCGCGGCGTTCATCGGGGTGATGGGCAGACCGGAGCCGAACTTGGCCTCGGGCCGGAAGAGTTGGGAGACGACCTTGCCCAGCCCGTCCGTGTCGAGCCCGAGGACATGGGCCGGGAAGGCGCCGCCGATGCTGTCCACTTCACGGATGACCGACAGCGCGAGCGCCTCCACCACGTGCTGCCCGTGGAAGACCTCCTGCTCGAAGGTGACGGTCCGGGACGCGCCGCTGTTCTGCGGATAGGTGTGGGTCCACTGGGCCCGCTTGCCGATGTCCGTGAAACCCTCGTCGTACTGCCCTGTCCGGAAGACCTTCGCACCGGGTTCCTGGGTCGGTGCCATCTGCTCGTTCAGGGACAGTTCCCGCATCGTCTGCCGGTCCAGCGGGTGCAGCTGGTCGTGGAGCGACACCCAGCCGCCGTGCTCTTCGAGCACCTTGGCGTCGAAGACCAGGGTGGTCGGTCCGTAGCGGCTGGCCATGGCCCCGTCCCCGACCTCCATGCGGAAGAAGACGAAGTCGTCGTTGCCGAGATTGGTGGTGTTGTTGGCCGAGCTCTTGCCGGAGGCGAGGTGTTTGACGTTCCGGCGGGCCAGGTCGCCCTGGGAGGACATCACCCCGCTGTTGGCGATGGCGTGGTAGGCGGGTGTGGCGTGCTTGATGCGGTACGGCAGGTCCAGCAGCCGCTGCTTCAGGGCGCGGAAGGCCTCCTGCCGCTCGGGCGGCATCTTCGCGATGAGGGTGTCGATCTCCTGGCGCAGATTCTCGATGTTCTTCTGCGACAGCTTCTGGACGAACGCCTCCTGCTGCGCGATTCCCTCGCGCAGGCTCGTCAGCTCGGCCTGGGAGAGCTCGTGGGTGGGCGCCGGCTGCCGGGACGTCAGCTTGTCGAGGTCGCCGAAGACCTCCTTCCACTGGCCCTCGCTACCGGGCAGCACCGCCTGCCACTGCGTTCCGGTCGGGACGTCGGCGTACGCCTTGCCGGTGCGGAAGTCCCGGAGCCAGTGCGTGGCCCCGTTGCGCAGGCCCTCGGCCGCCTTGTGGGTGTTGAAGGGGTCCGTGAGCCGTACGGCCGTGCCCGGGCCAGCCTTGCTGAGGGCGTCGTCCGCGAGGTCCACGAGGTGACCGGCCGCGAGGGCCAGCGGCCCGTGCGTGTTGCGCAGGGCGTAGATGCCGCCGTGTGATGCGGCGTCCGTGATGAAGCCGTCGAGCATCCCGTGGAGTTGGCCGACGGACGCACGTACCTCGTCCACCTGGGCCTGGACGTCGGCCCGCGTCGCATGGCTGCCGTCCGCCAATTGTTCTTCCAGCCGCGCGGCCTGGACACGTATCCGCTTCGCCTGGTCCTCGATGTCCTTGCCAGTCCACAGGACCTGGTCCGGCCGGGCATCTGGGCCGTCGAGTCCGCGACGTGCGCTGATGTCGAGTGCGCGGGCGTGTTGTTGCAGACGCGTCGCGTGCTCGACGTCGGCGGCGCCGGCGAAGGTGTCGACGAGGCGGCTCAGTTCCTGCTGCGTATGTGTGCCGGCGCGTACGGCGTCGTCCACCGCGCCGTCCAGCGCGCGCCAGGCCTGCGACACCTTGGCGTCGGCCGCGTCCAGCTCGGCCTTCCTCGCGTCGAACTTGGCTTGCTGCGCCTGGTAGTTCTTCTCCTCCGACTCGGCTTCCTTCTGTGCCTTCTGGTACTGCCTGGTCTGCTGTTTGGTCGGCTCGGGAAGCTGGTCGTACTCGGACTTCAGGGCCTCGAACTTCTGCCGGGCGGCCTGCGACTTGGCCAGTGCGCCGTCCCGGGCGACGGTGGCGTCCTCCAGCCGCACTTTCGCCGACGGCACCTGGCCCGCCACCTTGGTGTGCTCGGCCAGCAGGTTGCCCAGGGCGTGCGGCTCGCCCGCCGGGTGCGGGGCCGCCGCCTGATGCCCACCGGCTACCGCGCGCGGGCGCTTCTTCAGGCTCTGGGAGTAGAGGGCGGACAGGTCCCGGTCGACCCGATCAGGGTCAAGCCCCAGTCTCACCAGGTCCTGCTTCGCCGAGTCGAGTTGGGTGTTCGCGGCGGCCATGTCCTGCCGGATCTTCACCTCGTGCGCGCTCGGCCCGCTCGACCCACCGGCATGGGGCTGACCGCCCCGCACCTGCCCCTCAAGCCGGCCCACGTCATAACGCGCCTGCGTGAGCTTCCCCCAGGCCGCCACCCGCGCGTCGTACAACGGATGCTGCGAGCCACCGAACAACGCGCCGACCCGTTCGACGTCCTCGTCCCAAAGCCGCGCGACATCACCCGCCGTCAGCCGCTCGACCGACGTCAGCTCCACACCACGAACCGCATGCGACAAGGAGTCCAACTCGAAGCCGACCTGGACCTTCAGCAGTTCCACCCCCGGAACCCGCTGCGGATCGGGCTCACCCGCGAGGTACCGCTGGGCCTGCGACTCCAGTTCCCACAGCACATTCACGCGCTGCACTACGTCCGGCTCCGGAACAGCCTGGTACTCGCGCAACAGCTCGTCCAGGACCCGGATCTCCGACCACGACCGGACACCCGTCAGCGTCGACGTCTGCTGCTTGAAGACGACGGGATCCAACATGTCGGGCCGACGCCCACCATTCACACCCACGGACCCCTGAACCCGACCGGGCCCATCGGCCGGGTCGGCGGCCTTGGACCCGGTCTGAGATCGGCCGGGCGCGGCAGGGGCGTCAGGCGTGACATGTACGTCGGGGGCGGCATGTATGTCGGGCGCGGCGTGTATGTCGGGCACGGCATGGGCGCCGGACACGGCATGGGCGTCGGGCGAGGTGTGGGCGTCGGGCACGGCATGGGCGTCGGGCACGGCATGGGCGTCAGGCGAGGTGTGGGCGTGGGGCCCGCCGTGGGCTTCGGTCACCACAGTCCGCTCCGGCACCTGCCCCGCGGAAACGTCGGTCTTCGCCGCGACGGACTCGGAGGCCTTGGCCCCAGGGGTCTCGGATGGCGCGGTGACCGCGGACTCGGGCACCTTGGGCCCGGGCGGTGTGACCGGCGAAGACTCCGACGCCTTGGGCCCGGACGGTCCGGACGGCGTGGCCGTTGCTGCCGATGCCTTCGGCTCCGCGACCGCCGTCGTGCCGACCTTAGGCTCGGGCAGCTGGATGTCGGCGATCGGGCGGCCTTCGCGCGCCCCCGACACCGTCTTCACCTGCACGTCAGCAGCCGTCACCTGCGCGTCGCCGGACACCGGCACCCCGGCCTTCCCGGCCGGTGCCTTGGGCTTGCCGGAGGGCTTCGGACCGGCGACTTGGGAGGGCTTCGGAGCCTTCGTCGCAGCACCGTCCTTCGGAGCCTTCGCGGCACCGTCCTTCGGGGGCTTCGCGGCGTTGTCCTTCGGGGGCTTCGCGGCGCCGTCCCTGTAGCTCGTGCCCTTCGGTTTGGGCGTTTCGCCCGTGCCGGGCTTGTCGCCGTCGCCGTGGAGGGTTTTGACCTCCACCTTCCAGTTGCCCTGAAGGTGCTCGATCTTCGCTAGGAGCGACTCCCGCCGCTCAAGGAGGCGCTCGATGAGTTCCTGGCGTTCCGGGTTCTTGAGCTGCCACCCCTTCGTCAGCCCGATGGACTTCTCGATGGAAGCCTTCGCTTCCTTCAAATGGGCGTCGATCTTCACGGTGTTGTTCTCCTGCACACCGTGCTCGGCCGACCGGAACGCGTCGTCCGCCGCATCGGCGTGCTTTCCTGACCACCGCCCGATCGGGTCCATCGTCCCGTCGGGGAAGTACCGGCCGTCGCCGTCCGGATCGTGCACATGCAGGGGTTCCGGGCCGACTCCCAGGAGGTTCCACTCCCCCTGCGAGAGCCCGTCCACGGCCTTCGGCGTGATCGGAAGACCCGACCCGAACTTCGCCTCCGGGCGGAACAGTTTCGACACCAGACGCCCGAGATCGTCCGCCGACATCTTCAGCGCGAGTTCCGTGTATTCGGAACCCATGAGAACGACTTCGCGCACCACCGACAACGCGAGCGCGTCGGTCACGTGCTCGCCGTGGAACACCTCTTTCTCAAAGGTGACCGTCCGCGTCAGATCGCCGTTCTGCGGATACTTGTACGTCCACTGCGCGTGCTCGCCGATCTTTTCGAAACCCGAGTCGTACTGCGCGCTGCGGAACACCTTCGACGTCGGCGCGTCCCCCGGCGCCGCGCCCTTCTGTTTCACTTCCAGCTTCTGCATCGCCGGACGGTCCAACGGATGCAACTGGTCGTGCAGGGAGACCCAACCCCCGTGATCCTTCAGGACCTTCGCGTCGAAGACCAGAGTGGTCGGACCGTAGCGGGTCGCCATCGGCGCGTCGCCGACATCCATCCGGAAGAACACGAAGTCGTCGTTGCCGAGACTCGACGTGTTCTTCACCGAACTCTTCCCGGACGCCAGGAATTTCACGTCCCGGCGTGCCAGGTCACCCTGCGAGGACATCAGACCGCTGTTCGCGATCGCGTGATACGCGGGCGTGGCGTGCTTGATTCGGTAATCCAGGCCCTTCAGATTCGCCAGCAGCCCGCGCAGCTCCTGTTCCCGGCCGGGGTGCTGCTTCATCAGCCCCTCGACCTCGGATTCCAGTGTCGTCAGGTTCTTCTCCGAAAGATCCCGCACGAACTTCTGCTGCTGTTCGGGAGTCAGCTTGTCCAGGCTGCCGTACAGCTTCTTCCAGTCCTCGTCCCGCCCCGGCAGCACGGTCTTCCACTGCGTCCCCGTCGGGACATCCTGGTACGCCTTGTCCGAGCGGAACTTCCGTACTACCTGCCCCAGTTCATGGAAGTCGGCCAGGGCCTTCTCCGTGCTGAAGACACCGTCGATACGCACTACGTCGCCCGGTGCGGCGTTCTCGAGCGCGTGATTCACTCGTTGCGCGAGCTTGCCCGCCGTGAACGACAGCGCTCCGTGCTCCGCGCGCAGCCCGTAGATGCCGCCCACCGAGGCGGCGTCCTTGATGAACCCCTTCTCCAGCATCGACCCGAGGCTGTCCGCCGACTCGCCCAAGCCCCGCGCGGCATCCTTGAGCCCCGTTGTCACCTTCACCTCGACGAAGTCCAGGTGCCCCGACTTCTTCACCGGCCCGAGCAGCCCTTCCAGCTCCTTGGCCTGCGCCAGCACCTGCGCCGCGTGCCGCTTCACCTCCTGGCCCGTCAGCGCGATCTGGTCCCAGCGGACCGGACCGCCCGTGCCCAGGTCGGCCCGCGTCAGACGGGTGAGCTCCTCCGCGTGCGTCCGCAGCACGCCTGCGAGGTCCAGATGCCCCTCGGCGGCGAACTTCTCGACGTACCGCTGCACATCCCGCTGGGTGAGGTCACGGGCGGCCACATGGAGATCCACGCCGGCGGCCAGATCGTCCTTGGCCTTCTGCAGCGCGTCCTGGGCCTTCTTCAGCTCGGTCAGAGCGGTGTCGAGACCCGGCTTGACCTTGTCCACGTCGGCCTGGGCCTTGTCGAAGTCCTTCTTCGCCTTCTGCAGCGCACGCTCATTGGTGCCCGCGGGCAGTTGGTCGAACTTCTCCTGCTGCTGCTTGAGCTTGGCGGCCTTGGCGTCGTAGGAGCTCTGCGCCTGGGCCGCCGCCGACTCGGCTTTCGGCATGCCCTTCACGGCCGCCTGATGCCCGGTCATCAGGTCGTCCAGTTTCGGCATCTCCCCGGCCGCGTGGGACGACGACGCTGTTCCCTGCACACCGGCGCCGTCCAGACGCGGATGCTCCTTCAGGCTCTGGCTGTGCAGGTCCCACAGCTGCCGGTCCATGTGTGCGCTGTCGACGCCCAGTTCGTCCAGCTGGCGTCCCAGGTCGTCGAGGTTCGCCTGCGCCGCGGACAGCTCCTGCTGAAGCTTCAGCTCATGCGCGCTCGGCCCGCTCGATCCCCCGGCATGCGGCTGATCACCCCGCACCTGCCCCTCAAGCCGGCCCACGTCGTAACGCGCCTGGGTGAACTCCCGCCACAGCTGCCGGCGATCGCCGCTCAGCGGATCGTGCGGACCGCCGAACAACGCGTCGACGCGTTCTCCGTCCAGCCCCCAGAACCGTTCGATCTCGCCGGGCGAGAACGGCAGGGACTTCCCGAGCGCGGCGGAAGTGGCGCCGACGCCAGCCTTGGTGCCGAGCCCCGTACCGTCTTCCGCGGCCTTGCCGGCCGCCCCTGCCCCGTGCCCGGACGCGCCGTCGGCCATCCGGCTCGGGCGCGGCCCGGGTATGCCCAGCGCGTCCAGGTGACCCTCGATGGTCTCGACGTCCATGCCGAGCCGGACCATCTTGCCCTTGGCGATGTCGACGGCACCCTCGGCGTGCTGGAGGTCGAGCTTGGCGGCGGCCTGGTCGACGGTCTCCGAGGGCTGCCCGAACTTGCCGCCCGTCTCGTCGAGTTGACGCTCGGCGTCGGCTACGGCGGCGCTCGCCACCTCGTACTCGTTCCAGGCGGTCAACCGTTCCGTGCCGGTCTTGCCCGCGACGCCCCCGGTCACCGCCTCGAACTTGCTCAGCGGCGCCAGCCTGCCACCGCCCGCGTGCGGGGCCGGCCTCGGCGTGGGAGTCGGGCGCAGGGCGATGTGCTCGCCGACCACGACCGCGCCGTCGTCCAGCACATGTGCGGCAGCGGTCGGGGGCGTGCCGGACCCGGTCTTGACGGCGGTCGGGGCAGCCGCGCCCGCGGTGTCGCCGGTGCCCTCCCGCTGACCGAGCAGGTCCAGGTCGGCACGGGCCGACACACCGAGCTGGTCGCCCTGCGCAGTGACCGAGGGAGATACGGGTTCCTCGGTCAGCTTCTCCGCAGCACCCGCACCCTTGCCGCCGGACAGACCGTCGAGATCCCGAACGCCCGTCTTGGCACCCGCGGCGGACGGCCCGGCCGTAGCACCGCCCCCCGTCGCCGGGTTGCCCACCGAACCGGCCTTGACATCACCGCCGACCGACCCCGCCTTCACCTCCACGCCGGGCGACGAAACGACGGCACCCGCCTGGACATCGGCCGCCGACACCTTGACGTCCGTCGCCAGAGGAGCGCTCCCGAGCGTGCCGGGCTTCACGTCCACCGTCGCCACAGACGTGTTCAGCGCCCCCGCCTTCACATCCACCGTCACCGCAGACGTATTCAGCGCCCCCGCCTTCACATCCACCGCGGGAGACAGGACCGGGGCCGGGGCCTGGAGGCCGTGCGCGGCCCCATGGGTCGTCATGATGTCGGCCGTACCGATCGCCTCGTGCACCTCGGGCGCGACGACCACCTGCTTGCCCTCGCCGTTGGTGACAGCCGTACCGCGGTAGTCGACGTGCAGCGTGGTCGGCGTACCGCTCTGGGCGCCGACCTGCATGCTGATGCCGTCGTGCGTCATGCGGACGCCGGAGATGTCGCCGTCCACGATGCTGCGCAGCTCCGGGATGCCGAGCGCGTGGAAGTCCTCGACGTGGCCGGTGGCGACGCGGACGGAGTTCATGGCGTCGCTGAACGACGTGTGCAGGCCGGTGCCGGAGGGTGTCAGGTCGCCCCGCAGGGCGTGCAGGCCGGTGGCGCCGAGGTCCGAGAGGTGGTGCGCGCCGGTGAGCGGCGTGCCGCCCAGGTTCGTGGGCAGCGGCTCCAGCAGTCCGACGCTGGTGCGCTGGAAGCCGGTGGCGTGGTCGAAGGCGGTCAGGTGGTCGATGGCGTCCAGGCCGCCCGCGTTCGCCATCAGGTTGCCGACGGAGCCGGGTTGGCCGGTCCCGTTCAGCGAGTGCAAGGAGCTCAAGCTGCCGTTGGCGCCGCCTATGTCGGTGCCGAGGTTGATGCCGTGCAGGCCGCCGAACTGGGTCTCGATGCCGGTGTTGAGGCCGTGCAGGCCGCTGGCGTCGAAGCCTGGCAGGGCACCGTGGCCGAAGCCGTCGACGGAGACTCCGGTCGGCAGCCCGGTGAGCCCGCCGTGTCCGCCGGTCAGTGCACCGATGTGCAGGCCGCCGCCGAGGGCCGACTGCGGCAGATGCGCGGTCGGGGTCAACAGGCGGGTACCGAAGCCCATCGTGAAGGCGCCTTTGAAGCTGACGCCGAGTTCGAAGAAGTCGACCGGCAGCACGGCCCCGAGCAGGAGTCGGCCGCCGAAGCTGATGGGGTAGACGGCCACCTTGCCGACCGTGGTGCTGATGCCGGCGGTGGCGACCTGGAAGTCGGTGCGGAAGGTGTTGGCCAGCAGCTTCAGGCCGCCGGCGGTGACCTTGAGGCCCTTGATGGCCAGTCCGGCCAGTCCGTTCAGTCCGCGCAGGACCAGCCCGGGCAGCGCCGTCACCCCGCTGTAGATGCCCTTGAAGGTGATGCCGGTGGTGAGGATGTGGGTCAGGGCGCCGCCGACGTCGGTCAGGCCCGCGGAGAGCGACTTGGGCAGGTTCTTCAGCGCGTTGAAGACGCCTTTGGCCAGCGCGCCGACGTTGAGGCCCTTGGTGGAGGGGAAGAGGATGCCGACGAAGGCGAGGACGACGTCCAGGACACCCGCCTTGCCCTGGGCGAAGTCGACGAGTGAGCTGATGAACATGACCATGCCGAGGCCGAAGGCGAGCAGGCCGATCCAGCCGCCGAAGATCGCGCCCACGATGGCCAGGATGATCTCCAGGATGCCCAGGCTCTTCAGGAACAGGTGCCAGGCGTCGATCGGCTGCCGGATCATGTGCTCGGCGTCCCGCATCCGCTGCTCGAACAGCCTGACCGCGTTGTGGTAGTCGTCCTGCGCGGCATGGGCCTGCGCCTTGTGCGCGGCCAGCTGCGGGTCGTCCTTCGCCAGTCCCTGAGCGCCTGACAGGGCCTGGTCCGCCTTCGCCTGAGCGTCCTGGATCGCGGTCTGGTAGGCCATGGCCGCTTCCGCGGCGGCGCCGAAGGAGTGGCCGATGGCGTCGATGAACTGCTTGAGATGCCCGTCGATCTTCTCGCGGACGGCCTCGGCGGTCTTGCCGATGAAGCCGTTGCCCGACTGGTCGAGTACGCGGTTCAGGCCGCTGGTGATCTCGTCACCCAGGTGCTCGGTGTCCCGCAGGGCTTGGTAGAGGGACGACAGGGCGTCCGGATCACCAGGGGTGGGGTCGCTGTGCATACCCAGCGCACTCCAGTCCTGCGACCGCCCCATGTGCACACTCCGTACCGTCGAACAACCCCATGACGCATGGCACGTCGGGGTGGTTGGTTCACATGTATGCATCCATCGTAGTGTGAGTACTGCCGCGTCTTCGCCGAGGCCGGACATATGTGTCGTAAAAACATGTGCCGGTCGACTGCGATGGCGGCAGGTGAGCAGGCGTGCGGAGGGAGAGGACATGCCCGATTTCGACGTAGCGTTCGACTACGAGTTGCTGAACACGCTGGCCAAGGACACGGACCGGCTCCACGACCAGCTCGGAGACGGCCGTCTGCTGGGCCGAGGGTTCTACGACAGTGCCGCTCTCGGGGCGGGCTTCAAAGCCGTCAACCATTTCTTCTTTCAGTGGGGCGGCCCTTTCGCGAACGCCCAGGACCTGCTGAAGTCCCTCAGCGAGACCTACCGGTTCGTGGCCCAGCGGATGTTCGAGCAGGACGCGGGGTACGCGGCCAGCGCCGCCGTCCAGGCCCAGGGCTTCATGCACAGCAACTGGAAGATGAAGAAGGACTCCTACGACGCCTGGAAGGACCTGACCGGGCAGTCCATCACCGTCCACGCCTGGGACGACAAGGGGCACGAATACCTCAAGGAGCAGAAGCTCGCGGACCCCAACGCCCCGGACGCGCCCCCACCCCCGGGCTACGAACCGACCCTCTACGACTACATCCACGACGACGGCGAAGGCACCGACAACGTCCACCACTCGGCGCAGGTCACCTATGACTCCGACGGCAAGGTCACGTCGACCGACAGCACGGTCGACGACGGGGACGGCGGCCTGAAGTACCACGAGCACACCGACTACGGGGCGAACGGCAGCTACACGACGACGATCACCCACACCGACGGCTCCAAGACGGTCATCGAGGTCCACGGCAACGAGAACGGCACCGGGACCCGGAACATCACCAACACCGACAAGGACGGCAAGACCACGGACACGTCGAGCTGGAGCGGTACCGGCCTGGGCGGCGACCACCCGGACCCGAAGTGGACCAACAACGACCCGGACGCCACCGACACCGACGGTGACGGCAAGGACGACAAGGACGACGGCGGCACGAAGAACTCGAACACCGGCGTCGGCAGCACCTTCTGACACACCACCCGCGGACAAACCCCGAGGAGCCCACATGCCCAGCAACAACGTCCAGCTTCAGTACGGCCAGATCGACTCCGTCGCCAGCCAGCTGCAGAACGCCGTGACGAACATCAACCCACAGCTGCTGTCCTTGAAGGGGACGGTGGACCAACTGCTTCAGGACGGTCTGTGGCTTCAGCAGACCAGTCCGGCGATGCAGCACTCCTACTCGGAGTTCACCAACCAGCTGACGCAGATCGTCACCAAGATCGAGGACTTCGCCAAGCAGTTCACGGCGATCAAGACCCAGATCGACGACATGGACCGGACGATGCACGCGCAGATCACCGGCAACAAGTGACACCGCACAGGTGAGAAGAGGGGCGCCGCTCGAAGTGGCGCCCCTCTTCCGTTCGCTCGTCCTCAGCGGGCGTCGGCGGCCACGGTCTCCGGCACCAGGACCGTCATCAGGGCCCCGGCCTCGTCGACCGTGAAGGCCCGCCCGGGGACCCGGTTGACGCGGATCACGTTGTGCGGCAGCCGCAGCCCCAGGACGTCACCCTCGCTGATGGTCTGCGGGGACAGCAACAGGCCCTTACGGGACCGCCGTACCTGCCCGATCCAGGTGCTGAGCGGCGACACCAGCGCCTCGGCGGGACCGGCGACGGCCAGGCCGACGGACCGGTCGCGGCCGGAGGAGGCGATGTCCCGGAGCATGCCGTCCAGCGGTGACATGCCCAGCAGGTCGGCGTCGTCCACCATGACGACCGCGGCACCGCCGACCGTCTCCAGCGCCGCCCGCAGCTCCTCCTCGCCCGGAGCGGGCGAGGACAGCACGACCGCCTTCGGATGACCCGCAAGGCCGCGCAGCGGCGACTCCCGGGGAGTGAGGGCCACCACGCCGGTCCCGGCGCGCAGCAGGGACGCGGCCAGCGACAGCAGTGCGGTGCTGCGGCCCGAGCCGGGCGGGCCGACGATCGAGTACGTCGAGGCGACGCCGGCGAAGTCGACCCACACGGGGGCCACGTTGTCGCCGCCGAGCCCGAGCATGGCGGTCAGCGGGCCGCGCGGCGCGGCGCCGGCCCGGCCGTACGCCTCCTTGAAGCCGATCGTCATCGGCAGGGTCTCCACCCGGAACGGCCGCAACGGCGCCGGCACGCCCAGGTCCCGGGCGGCCGCCTCGGTGCCGATCTTCTGTACCGCGTCGGCCTGTTCCGGGCCGCTGAGACCGCCCGGCAGCACGGCGACCTGGAGTTCGCCGCCGGTGTCGGTGCGGAAGCCGCGCCCGGCCGGGATCACGGAGGGGATCTGCTCGCGCGGGATGCCGCTCATGGTGTAGTCGCCGACGTCGTTCATCCGCAGCAGCAGCTTGTTGTCGTTGAGCGCCGCGATCCGCCCGGCCATCAGGGCCCGTTCGGAGGTGGCGACGACGTGCACGCCGACCGCCGCGCCCTCCCGCAGCAGCATGCCGACCTGGCTGACCATGCGGCCTTCCTCGATCTCGCCGATCAGCGCGCTGAGCGTGTCCCAGCCGTCGATGAGCAGCATCAGGTGCGGCGGGCGCTGGTTGGCGGGCAGGGCCGCGCGCAGTTCGGTGATGTGGCCGGCCGAATGCGTGGTCATCAGCTCCTGGCGGCGGACGAGTTCGGCGGTGAGCCGGTTGAGGAGCCGCCCCAGGCGTTCCAGGTCGGCTCGCGGCACCACGGCACCGGTGTGCGGGAGCGCGGAGAGCACCGACAGCGCGCCGCCGGCCGCGTCGATCGCGTAGAGGTGCAGGTCCGCGCAGGAGTTGGCGCGGGCCAGTGCGCCGGCCATGGTGCGCAGCGTCTGGGAGCGGCCCGAGCGCGGCATGCCCAGGACGAAGAGGTGGGAGAAGGTGTCGAGGTCGAGGAACACCGGTGGCTGCGCCTGGAGTTGTGGCAGGTCCTCGCGGGCCCAGGCGACCGGGACCAGTCGTCCGTCGCCGGTGGGAGCGGCCGGTTCCGGCAGGTCGGACAGGGTCAGGGTGTCGGCCAGCGGCGGCAGCCAGGGGCTGGGCTGCGACTGGTGACCGTACTGTTCGGCCGCCGCCACGAGCGCGTCGACCAGCGCCATCAGGTCGGTCGGCCCCTCCTCGTCGTCGAGGAGGGCGAACTCGTCCTCGCTCTCCTGGGGTGCCTCCACCGGGCGGCCGAGGCCCTGCCAGGACAGCGGGGTCATCCACACCCCGGCGTCGTCGTCGGGGAGTTGGGCGGGGCGCTGCTCCTGGGACTCCTCGTGCTGCGGGCGAGGAGCACCCACGTACGCGGTCTGGAAACTCATCGCCGAACGGTGCCCGGTGCGCACCAGGGCCCGGCCCGGGGTGGCCGGGGAGATGCTCGCCGCGTCCGGCACGTCCAGTACGTCGGTGCTCTCGGTGGCGTCGGTGACGCGCAGCGAGATCCGCAGGTTGGTGTTGGCGCGGATGTCGCTGGTGACCACGCCGGCGGGCCGCTGGGTGGCCAGCACCATGTGCAGACCCAGGGAGCGGCCGCGCTGGGCGATGCCGACGAGGCCGGGGATGAAGTCGGGGATCTCCCGGGCGAGGGTGGCGAACTCGTCGATGACCAGCAGCAGGCGCGGCATCGGCGGCAGGTTCGGGTCACGGCGGCGCAGGGCCCGGTACTCGGGGTGGTCCTTGGCGCCGGCCGCGGCGAGCAGGTGTTCGCGCCGGAGCAGCTCGGCCGTCAGCGAGGCGAGCGCGCGCTGCACGAGGTGGCTGTCGAGATCGGTGACCATGCCCAGGGTGTGCGGCAGCCGCACACAGTCCTTGAAGGCGCTGCCGCCCTTGTAGTCGACCAGCACGAAGGTCAGTTCGTCGGGGCGATTCACCGCGGCCAGAGAGGCGACGAAGGTCTGGAGCAGCTCGGACTTGCCGGAGCCGGTGGTACCCGCGATCAGCGCGTGCGGGCCGTCCTTGACCAGGTCGAAGGCGACCGTCCGGTCGAATCCCTGCCCGACGGGCGCGGACGTGGAGGCCGGCCGGCGCTCCCAGCGCCGCAGCACCTCCTCGGCCGTGGGAGGCTCCAGGTCCAGCAGGTCCAGCAGAGAGACGCTGTCGGGCAGTCCGCCACCGGCATCCGGGGTGACGTCGTGAACCGGGGCGATGCCGCGGGCCAGGCGTTCGGCCCACTCGGCGGTGACGTAGTCCGGGCGGATGCCGCTTATGTCGGGCATACCGGTGCGGCGCAGCGTGAGGGTGTCCCGGGCGATGGACACCACCGCGCTGGCCTCCTCGGGCAGCATCCGCTCCTCACGGTCCAGGCACAGCAGGTGGATGCCGCGCAGCGGACCTTCCTTGAGCACCTGGACCATGCCGGGCACGTCACGCAGTTCACGCGCCCCGTCCAGGACGACCAGCACATCCGGCTCGCTGAGCAGCGCGCCGCGCAGGGTGGCCTGTTGCGCCTGGTTGCGGTTGCGGATGACGTTGATCAGCTCGGTGACCCGGTTGGCGACGGTCTCGGGGTCGTTGCCGAGCAGGATGACGGGCGCGTTGTCCTGGGCGGCGGACAGCCCGGACCGGGCGTGCGGCAGCCAGCGGGCCCACTCCCAGGCGTCGGCGGCCTTGCTGTCGGTGAGTACACAGATCTTCAGGTCGCGCGGGCTGTGCAGGACGGCCGCCTGCGCCACCGCCCAGCGGGCCAGCGCCCGGGCAGGCTCCTCGGGACCGGCGACACCGACGACCTGACTGCCCGCGAGGTCCACGCCGATAGGCATGTCGGGAATCTGCCAGTGCGCGGTGCGGTGGTTGTCCTCACGGGACCCGTCGTCGATCTGCAACAACGACTGCTGCTGCGTGGTGCCGATCCGCAGCACGAGGTTGTCGGGGTCGGACGGCCGCCGCTCCCACAACCGCGCACCCGGTCCTACGGCCATCAGCCCGACGACCGCCGGATCGGGCGCGGAGGCGACCCGCACCCGCCGCTCGTGCTCCACCTTGGCCCGCACGTCCGCCTCCAGCGAGGCGCGCCGCAGCCGGTAGTTGGCGACGCCCTCCAGGTACTCCTTGCGTCCGCCGCGGCGCCCGCTGATCCAGTTGCCGACGGCCAGGACCGGGCTGAGCACCATGAACATCAGGTAGAGGAAAGAGTGGAAGAAATACACCATGGCGACGCCCATGAACATCGGAGCGATGATCAGCAGGAAGGACAGCGGGCGGCGCTTGGGGGGCTCGGGCGGCCCGGGCAGCCGGAAGGTCTCCGGTTGCAGCGGGGGCAGCAGGCGCGGCGGCCGGTTGAAGTCCAGGCTGGCCTTCGGCGAGGCCACCACGGCGGCATCGGCCAGGGTGGGCCGGGCCGCGCGCAACAGGTGCTCGCCGACGACGAGTTCACCGTCCAGCTCCCAGGCGGTCCAGCCGCGCGGCAACCCGTCGGACTCCTGCTCATCGAGGCCGGGGCCGGGATCAGGTTCGGGCGGCAGTGCCACCACGTCCACGCGCGGGCGCGGCGCCGGCGCCTCGGGAAGCGACAGCCGTACCTGCCCGTCGTCCTCGGGCAGTACGGCGAGGACCGTACCGTCCGGACGCACCGTCAGCCGCAGCCCCTCTTCCGGCACGCCCCGGCCCGCCAGAGGCACGGAGCTGCCGACCCGGGGGCCGATCAGATGGGTGCCGACGCCGAGCTGGTACACCTGTCCGGCGTCCGGACCGCCGATCACCTGGATCTCGACGACCGGGGCGGAACCGGGCGCCTTGGGCGTGGGCATCTCGTCGCGGGCGGGGCCGTAGACCGAGGCGGCGTCGGCGACCGGGCGACCCAGGCCGAGGGTGCTGCCGTCCCGTATCCCGGAGGCGGCCAGAGCGAGGTCGGGGTCGAGCAGCCGGTCGCCGAGATAGAGCGGGGTGTCCTGCTCGGCGGCGGCCGCCTCCGATTCCTCTCCGGGCGCGCCGCCCTGGTGCGCGGCCACCAGCTGCGCGGCGAGCCTGCGGACGGGGGTGGCGGTGGCCGCGTTGACGAGTACGTCGCGTCGCTCCCGCCGCTGGTCGTCCACGGTGGTGACGAGGAACTTCACGACTCGTTCCGCCTTTCGGCTCGGGGGTTCTCGAGGGGGTCGGGGTCACCGCTTCCGGCTCCGGCTCCGGCCGCCGAGACTCCGCTGATCTCCGGCTCGGCGAACAGGTCTCGGATGGCGGGAGACAGGGGTTCGGTGGGGGCGGGGGGCAGGGGTTCCGCGGGGGTGGAGGTGGTCGTGCTGGCGGAGGGGGCGGCCGTGGTGCCGACGGAGGCGGTGGAGGCGGGCTCGGCGGTCAGAGACGCCCCCGGGCGGGTACCGGACCCGACGGGCTCCGGCAGCGGGCGACGCGACTCAGGGCCGCCGATGGGAGGCCGAGGCCCGGCAGGAGGCTGAGGCCCGGCAGGGGGTCGCGGTCCAGCCGACCGCGACCGCACGGCCCCACTCACCGACGGAACCGCACCACCCGTCGGCCGCTCGGCGCGCGGCCTGCGCGAACCAATCCTGCGGGCGACGCGGGCCACGCGGGCGACGGCCGGACCGAGCGGCGCGGCGTCGGTCGTAATGTCCAGGCCGGGTGTCTCGGTACGACCACGCGAGTTGACCCGGATCTCCCAGCGGTGGACGGAGACCGGTCCGACGACCACAGCACACAGCAGTCCGGCACCGGCCAACTCGGCCAGCCGCGCCGCCTGTTCGTCGTCCGGCGCCGCACACACCACGACCACCGGCCGGGTGCGGTCGGCCGTCAGGTACACGAGGGAGTGCAGCACCTCGTCCAGGTCGGGGCCGTCGAAGCGGGGGTGTACTCCGCGCGTCACGAGCACGTCGGCCGGGCCGCCCGGCAGGTCGAGGTAGGCCGCCACAGCCTGGACGAAATCACGGACCGCCCGGCGGTCGCCGTAGGTGGTGAGGATGCGGGGCCCGCGCATGAGGTCGAGGAAGACTGCGCCGTCGTCGCTCAGTCCGAGCGGCACAAGAACCCTGGGCGCATCGGCCGGCAGCCCGGCTCCGGCACCCTCGGCGTCAACGGCGGAGGCGTACCACAGCAGCGGATCGTCCTCGGTCTCCCACGGATGCCCGGGCGGCGGCACGCCCCGGCCCGCCACGGACACGGCGACCTCGCCGTCGCTGCGCCGGGTGGCGGGCCGGACCGCGACCGCGAAGCCGAAGGCCTGGGGGGCGGTGGGGCGGACCTCGGCGTCGACACCGTCGAGTGCGTGCCGGGCGATGGTCACCGGCCCGTCGGACGCCAGCAGCCGGGTGAGCCGCCTGACGGCGGCGCGGAAGCGCAGGAACTCGCGTACCGGCTCGGAGAAGGCCTGACGGGTCAGGCGGACCTGGCGGACCAGTCGGCGCCAGGCCCGGCGACGGCCGCCCTGCCTGCGCACCAGCCAGCGCACCAACAGCCAGACGAGCAGCAGGAGTTCGGCCAGCGCGAGGATCAGGGCGCTGGCACCCGAGTCCCAGGAGAGGGCGAGCGTCCTGTCGGCTCGGGCCGCCGTTGTCCAGGCCTCCATCGGACCCACCTGATGGATGTGCACGAGAACCCCTCGATATGTCGCCGACCGGAGAACGACCGGATGTCTCAAGGGCTACGACACATATACCAGGTGTGTGCTCCCCCGGCCGCACAGGTGTGACCGCGACCGTCTCGCGCCGCTGTCACCGCCGAGTCTAAGCGGAAACGTGTCCCCTGCACGCGCGACCCCGTCCGGACGACTCACATGTGACACCGGCATGCCTTGGTGCCCTTGCCGACACGCGCCCGGACGGACCGGGACGCAGGTCCGGCGGCCAGCCGTGGCGGCCCACCGGGGCGAGGGTTCAGCCATCGATGTGTACGAGCGTTCCCGTACCGTCGGGGTATTCCACGTAAGCGGTGGCCGGCCCGCTGGTGTCCACACCGGACCAGGTGCCGGTCACGTCGAAGGGCACACCCGGCTTCGTCACCGGGCGGGTGGGGGACACGCTGAACGTACCCTTGCTCGGTGTGTTCGTACCCACCACGTTCGCCTGGAACTCGAACTTGATGTCGGACGAGAACGCCGAGCCCGGGGACCAGCCGGTGATGACGGTGGCCAGATACTTGCCGGGTTTCAGGTCGGCCATCGCGACGCGTGCCTGATGCGTGGGATCGCTCAGCGCGCCGCCCGGTCCCGCGGTGCCGTCGGGCAGCATGGGAGCGATCCAGAGGTACACCCGGGCCGCGGGGTCCTTGGTCGTGGCGTAGAACGCGCCGGCCTTGCTCCCCTCGGGCACCGTGACGGCGAACTCCTGGTAGCCGCCGGTCTCCTGCCGGAGTTCACCGCTCACCGGAGCGCCCGCGACCGGGCCGTAGGCGGTGAGGGTGAGCTTCTCGGTGCCCGGGGTCACGGAGTAGGAGACGCTTCCGGAGCTGCCGGTGCCCGAGATCTGCTCGGGGGCCAACAGCCCTTGCGGTGTCACCACGATCGGGCTGCGCACAACCACGCGCCCGCTGCCGGTCCAGGTGAGGGAACCGGTGACGGCCACCCCCGAGGGGGCCGTGGGCCGCGTCAGCTTGATGCTCACCTTCGCGCTCTGCCCGGCGCGGGTGAAGTGCAGGGTGGCGGGCTGGACCTTGGTCGTGAAGCCGGGCAGCTTCACCGACGCCCGATACGTGCCGGGCTCGGCCGCGGTCAGCGTGCGGGTGAGGGTGCGCGAGCCGAGCAGCTGGTCCACGGAGAGGGACGGGTAGTTCAGATCGCTCGGTGCCACCGGTGCGACGCCGGTCCCGGTGTCGATGCCCAGGCCCTCCTCGTAGGCGAGCCAGTCACGGTTGGACGAGTCGTACACCAGCCCGGGGTTGAGCATCGCGGCCGGGTTGACCACGCCGGAACCCTGCGCGTACACGTCGGTGTTGGTGCCGCCGGAGGCGAGCTTGGTGTCCACGGCGGTCGTCATCAGGGCCGACTTGACCGCCATCGGGGACCACTTGGGGTGCACGCCGAAGTAGAGGGCCGCGAGGCCGGCGACCTGCGGTGCGGCCATCGACGTGCCCGACATGAAGTCGAAGTCGTGCCCCTGGTTGTCGGGCGGGGCGACGGCGGCGAGGACGGCCACGCCCGGTGCGGCCAGGTCCGGCTTGATCAGGGCGCCCTTGTTCTCATCCGAGGGCCCTCGGGAGGAGAACGGGGCGATCTGCGGGTACGGCGTCCCCGTGGAGCCGCCCGGCTTCAGCACGACGGTGGCGCCGGGTGTCGCCGCGTAGGCGCGGACCGTCGTGGCGGCCGGCGTGTTCAGGTGCACGGTGGGGACGACGTGGATGTCTCCGTCCGTGTCCTGGTCGCTGGTGTTCACCAGGACCATGCCGACTCCTCCGGCCCGGGCCACCTCGGCGGACTTGCTCACCCGGGTGTTGACCCCGCGGTCGCACACCACGACCTTCCCGGCCGTCTTGTCCGGGTCGAGGGTGCCTTCCTGGCACAGTGCCGCCGCGCTCTGTGCCGCCGACGCCAGTCGCACGTCGGTGGACGGCACCAGGGGTTTCGGGCCGAGTTCGGCGTCCAAGGTGACGCTGGCTCCGACGAAGGTCCGGCCGTCGCCGAGTCGCACGGTGGCCTCGGGGGTCGCCATGGTGCTGGCCGCGACCGTCGTGATCCATGGGGCCGTGTTGTCTATCCACGCCGGGGAGGGACCGTTGTTGCCCGCGGACGCGGACACGAACACCCCGGCTTGCGCCGCCGCCCGGAAGGCCTGCTGGATGGGTGAGTCGAGCGAGGTCTCCACGATCTGTCTCGCGGAGTAGTTGATGACATCGACGCCGTCCGCGACCGCCTGGTCGATGGCCGCGACGATGTCGGAGTCGGCGCCGCCCCGGTCCTTCCAGAGCGCCTTGTACACGGCGACCGCGGCGCCCGGGGCCACGCCCGAGATCTTCCCGAAGCCCTTGCCCGCCACGGTCACTTGAACGTCCGCGTCGCCCGCCGCGGTGGAGGCGGTGTGGGTGCCGTGCCCCTCGCGGTCGCGCGGCGATATGTAGTCGTCCCGCTGCTCGGGGGGAACCGCGGCGAGATAGGCGTGGCTGAAGTACCGCGCGCTGATGAGTTTGGAGTTGCAGGCCGCGGCGGTACACTCCTCGCCGGTCTGGCAGGTACCCGTGAAGGTGCCGCCGTCGGCCTTCTTCATCCTGATCGTGTCGCCCGACCGGTACGGGCGGTAGGGGTCCTTGGCGGTGGGCCGCGTGCTGCCGAGGGCGGGCGCGGCGAACGACTTGCTCTCGGGCCAGATGCCGGTGTCGACGACGCCGACGACCACGCCCTTGCCGGACTTCGCGGTGCCGCCCAGCGCCGACCACACGCCGTTCGGTCCGGACAGCCCCATGAGATCCGTCGACCGTGCGTCGTCGGTGGTTTTGTTCCAGGCGTCCGGCCTCACCTGGAGAACGCCTGGTTGCCCACTGAGCCGGGCCGCCTGTACGGCCGTCAGATTCGCGGTGAACCCGTTGGTTACCACGGAGTAGTGCCGGCGGATCTTGGCGCCGACCGCGGCAGCGGCCTTGTTCTGCCGCCCCTGGAGGTAGTCCCGGTATCCGTGTGCCTGGGCGCTGGACGTGTCGAGCTTGCCTCCCGGGGCTGGCGCGGTGGCGGCCAGGCCGTCCACGCCGCCCCGGTAGAGAGCGACGGGCTCGTCGGCGAGAGTGACGATGTAGCGCCCGGACTTGAGGTCCCCGGTCACGGGGACGGGGGTCGGCGGCTCTCCGGCGGCCCGAGCGGGAGAGGCGGGGCAGAGCGCGGTCAGGGAGACGGCGAGTACCGCCGCGCTCAAAGGCAGAGTCCTTCTTCGGAGCGTTGAAGTCACACGGTTCTCCAGGGAGAGGATGCGAGCCGGAGACACATGTCCGGCGGAGAAAGTGAACGTTGCACCGCTGACAGGTGTCCAGATACGGTGTTGGCGAATTTGGACGGATGGCCAACCGCGCCAGGGTGGTTACCTACCTATCCGACGGAGGTACGCATACGTTCTTGCCGCTCTGGGCATAGCGGAGTCCGACGAACGGGTGTACCGGTGCCTCCTGGACCGCGGTCGGGCCGTCCCCGCGGAGATCGCGAACTCCCTTGGGGTGTCAGAGACCGACGTCCTGCGATCCGCGTCTCGACTACGCGAACTCGGGCTCCTGCACGGCTCGGCCGGTACTTCTTTCCAGGCGACGAACCCCGAAGGCGTTCTGCTGCCCTTGCTGGCCAGGCGGAAGTTCGAGGTGGAGTCGACGCTGGCGGCGGCGTGCACGGAGATCGACCGGATCGCCGAGCACTACCGCGCGGGCCGGCTGCGCTCCGATCCGCACCGTCTCATCGAGGTTCTGTCGGACCGTGAGCTCATCCGGGAGCGGGTCGACCGGCTGAGCAACTCCGCGACGAGCCACATGTGGGCGCTGGACCGGGCCACCCTACATAGGCAGGCCCGACGGTGAATTCCACAGCAACGAAGAAGAGTTCGCCATCACGGCCACGTGGTTGAGCCGGGGCATCGACGTGCGCTCGATCTACTGCCCCCAGTCGATGGAGCGCCCCGGCCGGTTCGCCACAGTGCGGCGGCTCTCCGAACTGGGCGAGCAGTCCAGGATGCTTCCCCAGCTGCCCTTCAAACTGCACATCATCGACAAGCAGGTCGCACTGGTCCCGCTGTCCGGGCCGGTCTACGACGACCTCGTCGTCATCCATCCGTCCGGCATGCTCGACGCCCTGATGGAGCTCTACGAGGCCTACTGGGCGCGCGCCGAACCCATCACCGGCACCGCCCCCGCCGACGACGACGCCCTTGGCCCGGAGGACGTCCTCATCCTCGGGATGCTCAAGGCCGGGCTCAAGGACCTGGCCATCGGACGCCAACTGGGGTGCAGCACCCGGACAGCGACCCGCCGGGTAACCGCCGTCCTGCTCCAAGCTCGGGGCCGACACCCGATTCCAGGCAGGGATCAAGGCTGCCGGCCTGGGCCTGATATGACAAAGGCGCTGGATGCGGCCGGCCCGGCGGGGGGCCGGGACGGCCGCTGAGCCCTTCACTCCTCAGCCGAGCGAAGGGCGTCTGTAAAGACAGACGGAATCTGACCGGGAAGGGTTCACACGCGTTCGGTGCACATGCCGTACCGACGGCAGACACATATGCTCCTCGGCGGTATGTCCCGATCACACATTCACACGCTCACACCCGAGGACGAGACGGACGTGAACGACTTCCATCCCGGCCGCAGGCGCCTGCTGAAGATGTTCGGTCTGGGCGCCACCGCGAGCACGGCGGCCATGCTCCAGGCCGACCCGGTGCTCGCAGCGACGCTGGGCTACGACGAGAAGATGGGGGTCTCCCCCGCCACGTACCGGGCACCCAAGGGGCTGGCGCAGAACACCGCGGCCAAGCAGACCGCCCTCGACTGGATCGCGGCCGAGCAGGGTGCGATCACCCGGCTCAGTGACGAGGTGTGGCAGCACGCGGAGCTGTCGTTGCGCGAGTCGTTGGCGATCTCGGTGATGCGTGGTTCCATCGCGGCGGACCGCTTGCGGGAGAAGACACCCAAGACCAGGCGGCGCAGCCGGGTGTGCTCGGGTGGGTCCGTTTCCAGCATCTAGGCGCCGAACCCGGTGCCGCGCTTGTGGCCGAGGAACCCCGCCGCCTCCAGCGTCGCGGCGGCCGGTTCCGGGGTCCTTGAGCAGCGCCGGATGGGTCAGCGCCTCGCGGGCGAGGTCGTAGTCCACGACCAGCCAGCCGGTGATGCCGGGGAAGAATTGCGCCCGGTGGATCGGGCCCCGTGCCCGTAGCCGCGCGTGGCGCCGGGGGCGTCGGGGGCGTCGGCCTTGAACTCCGGGTTTATGACGACGAGTTCATGCGGGTCGTCGGCTTCGTTGTGCACAGCGTGCTGCTCGTCCGGTTCTCCGGCCGGCCGGGTGGTGTTCTGGTCTGTGGCCATCCTGGTTCATCGGCCCGGACGCCCCTGCCGGGTGCAACGGCCGCCATGCAGGACACGGAGCGGAGCGGCCGGAAGGTTCACACGCGCATCGTTCGCGTCCGGGACGTCACCGGACCCGGACCACCTCCAAGGTGCTCGGTCCCTGTTTCGTGCCGCGCAGCGGGTGGTCTCGGCTCCGGGTTCGAGCGCCCGTTGTGGTCCCTGCTCACGCTCGCCCTGGCGGGCCCCGTCTATGCACGTTACATAGACGCGGGAGCGGCCCGCGTTGCGCACCGTCACGCCGTCTGTCCGTACACATCGACGGACTTCACCAGGCCCCGTGGGGCAGCGATATCGCAGGTCACCGAACCCGTAGGTGGCACAGGGCAGTTCCATGCCGCGGGGCAGGGCGGACCGGCACGTCCGGCCCGCGGCCACCAGAGCCAGTGCCGCCACGACGGACCAAGGGCACAGACCGGGCCAGGGGACGGCCGCCCTCCGCCACAGGGGTTTCATCGGCGGCATCCTCCATGTTCCGCACCGGCCGGGAAACGCGCGCCAGTCTAGACACACCCGTCAACTGCCAACGGACACATGTGCGTTGGTGACGGGTGGTAGGGTGCGCGCCGACCTCCCTTTCACATGTCTCTGGACTCACAACCCTTTGGATTCCATGAGTAACGCGGCAGAGGAAACACAACAGCCGAACGCCTTCGTGCCCGGTGGCCGTCGCCGGCACCGAAGGCCCTCACAGAGTGGCTCGCATGCGCGGCGGGCGCTCGTGCTCGCGCTCGCCGTTCCCATGGCCTCGGCCGCGCTGGCCGCGCCCTCCGCCTTCGCCGCGTCCGGCAACGGCACCACGACCGCGGCCGCCGACCAGACCGGTGACATCGACGCCGACGATCAGCGGATGGCCGCGAACCTCGACTCCCGCGTACTCGACCAGCGACTGAGAGCGGACGTGAGTGGCGTCGTCCTCGACGCGGACTCCGACAGCACGCTGTGGGACCACAACGGCTCCACCGCGCTGATGCCGGCCTCCAACGTCAAGCTGGCCACGTCGACCGCCGCCCTGTGGGTGCTCGGCCCGAACCACCGGTTCACCACAAAGGTGGTATACGGCGACGGCACCCTCACCCTCGTCGGTGGCGGCGACCGCACCCTCACCAGGGCCGACCTCGCCGAGATGGCGCGGAGCTCGGTCGCGGGGCTGAAGAGAGCAGGCCTGACCTCGGTGAAGGCGCCGTGGACGACAGCCTGTTCCCGGCGCCGACCCTCGCGGACGGCTGGAACGACGGCTACTACCCGGACACCGTCGCCCCGGTCCGCGCCCTCGTCGTCGACGACCACGGCATCCAGGACACCTCTCTCGACGCCGGGCAGACCTTCGCCGAGCTGCTCGCGCGGGACGGCGTCACGGTGGAGGGCGACGTCACACGTGGCACCGCCGACCGCACCGGCGTACCGGTCGCACGGCACACCTCGGCGCCGCTGGCGGACATCGTCAAGAAGATGCTCAAGACCAGCGACAACAACATCGCCGAGACCCTGCTGCGAATGACCGCCCTGGGCGCCGGACATCCCGCCACCTTCGAGGGCGGCACCGACGTCGTCCGCGAGGTGCTCAGGCACTACGGCGTCTCGCTCGACCACTTCGAGATCCACGACGGCAGTGGCCTGTCCCGGGCCGACCGCATCCCGGCGGCCACCCTGGCGCAGATCCTCGAACTGCTCACCGAACCACGCCACGCGCACACCCTGGGCACCATCCTGGACGGCCTGCCGGTCGCCGACGAGGCGGGTTCCACCCTCGGCCCGGAGTGGGGCAGGTTCAACGACCCGAACTCCCAGTGCGCGGTCGGCAAGGTGCGGGCGAAGACCGGCACGCTCACCGGTGCCCTCGCCCTGAGCGGTCTGACCAGGACCGACGACGGCGAGTGGCGGGTCTTCTCCTTCATCGAGAACGACTCGACGGCCGCTCCGAACGACATCAAGGACGCGATGGACGGCCTGGCCGCCACCGTGAACGGTTGCTGGGGCTAGGGCCGCCGCTGCGTACCGGACAGACCGGGCACCGTCCGACCGCCGAGGTCGGGCGGCGCTCCTGTGTGCCGCCCCGTCCGGGCCCGGACGCTCTCCCTCGGCTCCGCTGGAAAGGAATCCATGAACCCTCCCCACACGCCCCGGCCGGAAGGGGAACTCCCGAAGAGAGTTCCGGGCAGTGCCAAGTCGGTCAGCTCGGCCGGCTCTGCTTCCGACCCCTCACCGGAGGGTGCCGCGGCCGACAGACGTGGCGGCTCGCTGCCCCGGCTCACCCAGCTCTCCTCACTCGGGTCGCGGGGTACCGCCGGACGCGCGGACGCGAGCCGGGAGCCCGCCCCGCTCTCCTCGGCCGCGCACACTCCCCTGCCCCCCACCGTCTCTCCGGACACCGCCGATAAGCCCCGGCGTGAGGGGCTTCGCGGCGCTCTCGGCGTCGTCGGTGTCGTCGGGCTGTTGTCCGTGATCGGGGTCCTGGTGACCCTGGGTGTCGTCAACGGCTCCGACGACGACCAGCGTGCCGACGATTCGGTGCGCGTGACCTCCGACCGGGACACCGACGTCCTCGACGCGCTCGGAGGCGCTTCGGTGACCCCGGCGAGCGTGTCCGCCGACGCGTCGGGCAAGAAGCCCGGTGCCTCGAAGACGTCGGCCTCCGCCTCACCCAGTGGCAGTGGGTCGGGCAAGAAGTCGGCGGCTCCTGAGGCGGACAGCACCGATCAGGCGGCGACCGACGGCCGGCCCAAGGCCACAACCGAGGCCGCGGTGCCGGGTGTGAACATATTCAGCCACGACTCGAACCGCTGTATCGACATCGTCGGCGGCCAGGCCGTGCAGGGCGCGAAGCTGATGATCTGGGACTGCTCCGGTGCCGCCTCACAACGGTGGACGTTCACCGGCGGGACCATGCGTGCGCTCGGTATGTGCGTGCAGCTGGCGGGCGGGTCGACCGACGACGGCACCGACCTCGAGATCGGTACGTGCAACGGGAGTGCGGCGCAGCGGTTCGTGCTGAACTCCTCGCACGACCTGGTGAACGTGCCCGCCGACAAGTGCGCGGACGTACGGGACCACCAGCAGGGCAACGGCTCCAGGCTTCAGCTGTGGTCCTGCTCCGGCCAGGACAACCAGAAGTGGTCCACGCAGTAGCAGCGCGGGGCCGGCGGCAAAGAAGGTACGAAGCAGACGGGTCCGGCGCGAGTCGTCGGACACGCTCAGACGGGCGTGAGCAGGCCTTCCGTCCGAGAGCCGACGGGGGAGCCGGCGCGCCGGACGGGTCAGCTGCCGTCCGCCAGCCGGTCCAGCCACTCCCTCAGCAGGGCACGCTCGCCGGGGGTGAGGGCCGTGGCGGCGTCCTGGTCCAGAGCGGTGCGCAGGGCCATGGTGTGGCTCGCCAGGGTCGCGCGGGAGGCGGTGGGCGTGTCGGTCCGGCCCTCCACCGGCGGAAGCGTCAGGGTACTGATCACCATCTCACGGGCGATGTCGGCGGTGCGCGGGTCCCGGGCATCGGGCGGGAGGCTCAGCAAGGTGATGATCGTGCCCACACCGGAGGAGTGCATGATCTGGGTGGCTCGCTCGACGCTCATGCTCAACCGCCCGGCGGCCGCGACCTGGGTGATCATGCCGCGCAGACCGGCGACGGCACGCTGGCCGGCCTTTGGCATACGCCCCGGACGGGGCTGTCCGTAGACAAGACCGTAGTAGCCGGGGTGCTCGAGCCCGAAGCGGATGTGCAGGTCCCATGCCTCCCGCAGTCTCTGGACCGGATCGTCGCCGACGAGCAGTTCGTTCTTGATCTCCAGGTAGCGCTTGAAACCGTGCTCTGCCACCTCGTCCAGCAACCCGTCCTTGTCACCGAAGAGCCGGAAGATCGACGGCGCCGGCACACCGGCGGCAGCGGCGACGGCCCGCGTCGACACGGCGTCCAAGCCGCCTTCCTCCAGCAGCCTGGCGGCGGCCAGGACGATCCTGCGCCGCATGGTCAGGCCCTCGGGTGCCGCTTCTGCCTGCGTCTCGATGAACATGAACCAATGATATCAACGCATACATATCGCTGATTCCACTGATGATACGTTTGACCGTGAGCACCTGCTCGCCCCATTCACACGTGTGTACGTCGGGCTCTCGCGGACGCACATCAGAAGGAGCTTGTGGCCATGGAACGTCAGCACTCCCCCCATTCCGTCCCCCGACTCGACCCTGAGCAGGCTGCCGAGCTGGGCTACGACGTGATCGTCGTCGGGGGCGGCTCGGCCGGCTGTGTCCTCGCCGCGCGGCTGACGGAGGACGCCGACGTCAGGGTCCTGCTCCTGGAAGCCGGCGCCGCGACACCGCCGGCGATCGCGGCCCATCCGCCGGCCTGGCCCGCCCTGGAGGAGACCCCGGCCAGCTGGGGTGTCACGACCGTCCCCCAGTACTCCGGCTCCGCCCTCGAACCCGGACCGCGCGTCCAGGTTCCGCGCGGCAAGGGGCTCGGGGGTTCCTCGGCGATCAACGCCATGGTCTTCGCCCGGGGTCATCACACCAGCTATGACAGGTGGAGCGACCACGGTGCCAAGGGCTGGACCTTCAACGACCTGCTGCCCTACTTCCAGCGTACCGAGACCGCCGTCAGCGGGGCCCCGGGCCGCGGCACCAGCGGCCCGCTGACCGTCGCCCCGACGGCCGACCCCAACGCGGTGCTGCTCGCCTGCCTCGACGGCGCGATCGAGACCGGACAGCGCCGGGCACACGACATCAGTGGCGGCCTGGAGGAGGGCTTCGCCCCGGTCGACCTCAACATCGTCGACGGTCGTCGGCAGAGCGCCGCGGACGCCTACCTCACCCCTGTCCTCGGCCGCCCCAACCTGACCGTCGTCACGGGGGCGATGGCTCACCGGCTCCTCTTCCGCGGCGACCGCTGCACGGGGGTCGAATACGGCGTCGACGGCCGGGTGCTCAAGGCGCGGGCCAGCCGTGAGGTGGTTCTCACCGCGGGCACCATCGGCTCCGCCCAGCTGCTGCTGCGGTCCGGCGTCGGCTCCGCGGCGGAGCTGCGCAAGGCCGGGGTGGAAGCCTTTCACGAGCTGCCCGGCGTGGGCCGCAACCTGCATGACCACCCGAAGGTGGACCTCGTTTACCGCGCCGTCCGTCCCGTGCCCACGCCGCGTGCCAACCACGGCGAGATCATCGGTCTGCTGCGCAGCACACCCGAACTCGACGGCCCCGACCTGCAGATCATCTTCGTCGACGTCCCGTTCCCCAACCCGGTGGCCGCCGTGGAGAACGGCTTCTCCATCGCTGTCTCCCCCCTGCTGCCGTACAGCCGCGGCACTCTGCGGATCACCTCCGCCGACCCGTACGCCACGCCGGTGCTCGACCCCGGCTACTTCACAGACGAGCGGGACGTACGTACCGCCCTTTCCGGCATCGAGACGGCGCGCGCGATCGCCCGCTCCAAGGCGCTGGCACCCTGGGGTGCCGTGGAGGTCGCCCCGGGCCCGGACGTCACCGGCGCGGAGGCGCTCGCCGCGTACATGCGTACGGGCGTGACGTCCTACTGCCACCCGGTCGGCACCTGCGCACTGGGTGAGGAGGAGGAGTCCGTGGTGGACTCCAGGCTACGAGTCCGGGGGCTGGAGGGGCTGCGCGTGGCGGACGGCTCGATCATCCCCTCGATCCCCTCCAACAACACCAACGCGACCGTATATGCCATCGCGGAACGGGCCGCAGAGCTCGTCTCCGAAGGCGTCTGAGGCTGACCTCCTGGACACGTGTTCACGCATATCTTCCCTTTCGCGGGCAGCTGACACGACTCCAGGAGCAAGGATGACCGCGGACCTGGCCCCGAGGGGCCTGCTTCTGGCCGGGCCAGGTCCTCGGCGGCAACAAAGCCTCGAAGGCGACGGGTTCAACGTCGCCAAGACGTTCGACATCGCACCACGGGCTACCGGGTGTGCTCGGCGGACGGGAAGACGACCTACGCCCACGGCAGCGTTACGGTGGTGCGCCTCGACGGCGCCACCATGCGGCCCGCACCGTGGTCCGCACGGGTCCCGGAGATCGCGCGGCCCCTGGGACTGCCAGACCTGCAACCTGAAGGACGACGACAGCGGCGCCGTCGATCCGGGTGCCAAAGCGGCGGACGGCAAGGCGGCCGTCGTCCTCGACCAGCGAGCCGCCCCCCGCGCCGCGACGAGCCATGCCGCCGAAGTCAGCGTCGGCCAGGGCCTTGCGGCGTGTGTCATGCCCGTCGGCGGGCCCGCAGCGCGGCTGCCTTGACGCGATTTCCGCAGGTCCGCATCGCGCACCACTCGCGTCGGCGCCCTCGGGAGCGGTCGAGATAGACGTGGGTGCAGTCGGTGCGCCCGCACTCACGCAACAGCGTCGCGTCGTCGCCGGCAAGGATCTCGACGGCCTGGCGGGCGAGGTCGGTGAGGGCCTGGGCGGTCTTGCCGGAACGGCTGCTGCCCGCGACGCCCAGGCGCATCACCACCGGGACCCCGGCGGCCTGCCGGTTCACGGTGATCACGGCTTTGACGGGCAGGGCACAGCCGGTGAGCCGGGCACTGACCAAGGCGTAGATCGCCTCCCGCAGTTCCAGCGCCGCGCACAGATCGGCCCGGTCGGAGCCGGGGTGCCGGTCGAGCAGCCCGGCTTGGACCAACCAGGAGTCGAGCAGCGCGGGAGAGCCGATCCGCTCGAGGGGGACCGGTGTCCGCCGCTCTTGCAGGGTGCCCACAAAGTCGAGTGCGGGTATTCCGCACGGAAACACATGTCTCACTCGACCTCCTGGGCAGGGATCTGACCGCCTTTCAATAGTAACCATCTTGACAGGTGACGAAAACCTTTGGGAAGCTCTCGTCACCGGTCAGAACGGTTACTTTCCAGTGAGGACACTGCCATGACAGTCGTACGCTTCCACCTCGTCTCCCAGCTCGGTCCGAAGGACGTGCTCCAGGTGCTCACCGACTTCAGCCCCGCACGGACCAAGGCATGGCCCACGATCGACGCCGAGCACTTCGAGGTCCACGACCTCGGCGACACCTGGGCCGAGGTCACCGAAGGAACCTCAGCGGCCTGGGAACGGGCCCGCTACGAGTGGGAGCCCGCCGGTGACACGGTCACCATCACCACGCTCGACTCCAAGCTGTTCGGCCCGGGCGGCGGCTGGGTCTTCCGGATGACCCCGGAGGGCGAAGGCACCCGGATCGACGTCGAACTGACCCGGCAGCCCCAGACGGTCAAGGGCAAGATGCTCGCCGGCCTGCTCCCCCTCGCCGCCCCCGGGTCGCTGCGCAAGTCCTTCGCGGGGCCGCTGCAAGCCAGGTGACGTCCTGCGGTCACTTGGTGAGATGAGTGGTGAAGTAGTCGGTGAGCATGTCGACGGCGGGGTCGATGTACTCACGCTTGTCGTAGAGGTCGACGTGGCTGGCGCCGGGGATGCGGTGGAGTTCCTTGGGGCCGGTGGCGGCCTGGTGGGCCTCGGTGGCCATCCAGGCGGTGACGGCCCGTTCGCCGATGATCTGCAGGATCGGGCGGGGGCCGATGAGAGGCACGGAGCGGAAGACGTCGCTGGAGGCCATCTTGTCGATGCTGTCCCAGGTGAGGAACTTCGCGGAGCGCTCGTGGTAGCCGCGGGCGCCGCAGTAGTACTCCCAGCCCTCGATGCCGTGCTCGCCGCCGAGGGCACCGGCTTCCTCGGCGGTGTCGGGGAACATGGTCAGCACGCCGGGGTCCTCGCCGCGCGCGGCGCGGGTGCGGGCTGCCGCGGCGGCGTCCAGCAGGCTCTGGAAGACGGCCGGGTCCTGGGAGCCGTCGGCGCCGAAGCGGAACTGGCGGGCGGGTTCGGCGGTGGAGACGGTGGCGACGGCCTTGACACGGTGGTCGCCACCGGTCGCGGCCAGCGAGTAGCCGCCGCCGGCGCACACGCCCAGCAGGCCGATCCGCTCGGCGTCGACCTCTTCGCGGGTGGTCAGGTAGGAGACGGCGGCCTTGAAGTCCTCGATGCGCTGGGCGGGGTCCTCAAGACCGCGCGGCAGCCCGCCGGACTCGCCCTGGTGGGCGGCGTCGAAGGCGAGGGTGACGAAACCGCGCTCGGCCAGCAGTGCCGCGTAGGTGCCGGAGGTCTGTTCCTTCACCCCGGTCCCGGGGTGGCCGACCACCAGCGCCGGACGCGGACCGGCCTCGCCGGTGTCGGGGAGGTAGAGGTGTGCGGCGATCTCGATGCCGACGCTGTCAAAGCTGACGCGGGTCCTGGACATGGCGAACACTCCTGAGATGTTTCGGGGACGAACGAGGTTGGTAGCGCCCGGTCTCCGCCGGGCACATATCCACCATCCACCGTCCGCCCTCATCGCGGGAGAGACAGGTTTCTGCCTGGGAAAGAACCTGCCCCCTCATACCTGTGCCGGGCTCACCTCATCCGCAGCACACTGGAGAACATGAAACCGACACCCGACTCCCACCTCGGCGCCTTCTTGCGGGCCCGGCGGGCGCAGCTCGACCCGCAGGAGTGCGGCCTGCCGACGACGGAGTCCGCACGCCGGGTCACGGGACTGCGACGGGAGGAGGTCGCCGCCCTCGCCGCGATCAGCGTGGACTACTACACCCGCCTCGAACAGGGCCGCGTCCGCGCCTCCGCCCCCGTCCTGGCCACCCTGGCACGCGCCCTGCGCCTCGACGACGACCAGCAGCGCTACCTCTACGAACTCGCCGGCCGCACCGACGACCGGCCACGCCGCCGCCGGGCACCGCAACGCCTGCGCCCCGCCATGCGCCGCCTGCTGGACCAGCTCACCGACACCCCCGCCCTGGTCCTCGGCAAACGCCTGGACATCCTGGCCTGGAACCAGGCCGCCGCGGCCCTCTACACCGACTTCGCCGCCGTACCGGCCGCCCGCCGCAACTACCTGCGTCTGCTGTTCACCGACCCGGCGATGCGGGAGCTGGACGTGGACTGGGAACACGACGCCCGCGACGCGGTGGCCGCCCTGCGCCTGGAGGCCGCGGCCGACGTCGACGACCCGGAACTCGCCCGCCTGGTCGGCGAACTGTCGATCAGGGACGCCGACTTCCGCACCTGGTGGGCCGAACACCGGGTGAGCAGCGCCACCTACGGCACCAAGCACTACCGCCACCCCCTGGTGGGCGACCTCACTCTCGACTGCGACACCTGGGCCAGCCCCGACGGCTCCGGACAGCGCCTGATCGTCCTGACCGCCGAGCCCGGCAGCCCTTCCCACGACGCCCTGCGCATTCTCGCCTCCTGGACCGCGGAGGCCACCGATCCCGAGGCTGTGAACCGATGACCGCCTGGAAACCCGAAGACCAGTCCCTGTTCTCCGAGGCCTACTCCCTGTTCCTGACCGCCGGAGACAGCGACCGTCCCGGCGTGGAGATCGGCATGGTCGTCGTCGACGGCGAACTGTACGTCCGTGCCTACCGGGGCGTCCGCTCCCGCTGGTACCAAGCGGCACGCACACACGGCCACGGAACGATCCAGGTGGGCGACGTCAGCCACGCCGTGGTGCTCACCACGGAGGACCTCGAACCACCCATCGGGCTCGACGCCGCCTTCCGCACCAAGTACGGCCCCATCGCCGACGCCCTCGTCGCCGGCCCGGAGGCCCGGGCCGCGACCATCCGCATCGATCCGACACCTGAGGCAGGTTTTCGCACGGAAGAATCCCTGTCTTCTCACATGTGACGCGTGCCACTTGAACTGTCAGGTGTCTCCGCCCCCATCGTCGAGCAGACACATATGCTCCTCTTCGGCATGTCACGACCACACACCGAGGACGAGACTGACATGAATGACTTCCATCCCGGCCGCAGACGCCTGCTGAAGATGTTCGGTCTGGGCGCCACCGCGAGCACGGCGGCCATCCTCCAGGCCGACCCAGTGCTCGCGGCAACGCTGGGCTACGACGAGAAGACGGGGGTCGCCCCCGCCACGTATCGGGCACCCAAGGGGCTGGCGCGGGACACCGCGGCCAAGCAGACCGCCCTCGACTGGATCTCGGCCGAGCAGGACGCGATCACCAGGCTCAGTGACGAGGTGTGGCAGCACGCTGAGCTGTCGCTGCGCGAGTGGAAGTCCTCCCTCGCGCACGCGAAGTTACTCCGGGACAACGGCTTCACGGTCACCTGGGGCGCGGGCGGCTTCCCGACCGCGTTCGTCGCCACATACGGCACCGAGGGCCCGGTCATCGGCTTCAACGCGGAGTACGACGCCCTGCCCGGCCTGTCGCAGAAGAAGGGCGTGGGCACCCACGACCCGCTGGTCTACCACTACGACGCCTACGGCCCCACGTACGGCGCCGGCCACGGCGACGCCCACAACGCCCTCGGCGCGGGCGGCACCGCCGCCGCCATCGCGGTCGCGCGGGCGATCCGCGCCCACGGGCTGAAGGCGACCGTCAAGCTGTTCGGCAGCGCGGGCGAGGAGCAGCTCGTCGGCAAGGCGTACGCGGTCAAGGCGGGCGTCTACGACGGCCTCGACGCGTTCCTCGACTGGCACCCCTTCAACATCACGGTGCCGTTCTGGAACACGACCAGCGCCCTGATATCGGCCACCTTCACCTTCCTCGGCGCCTCCGGCCACGGCGGCACCCCGCTGGGCAACAAGTCCGGCCTGGACGGCGCCCTGCTGATGGCGACGATGTCGGAGTACCTGCGGGAGAAGAACGTCGCCCCGTCCGGCCGCTTCCACTACGCGATCATCAACGGGGGCGGCGCCCCGAACGTGACCCCGGACATGTGCTCCATCTGGTTCTTCGTCCGCGAGGGAAGCCCGGCGCGCGCCAAGGTGCTGTACGACAAGATCGTGGAGTGCGGCAAGGCCGCCGCCCAGGCCAGCCAGACCCGTCTGGTGCACAAGTTCCACTCCGGGACCTGGAACCTGCTGGCCAACAAGGCCGGCGCGGAGCTGCTCAACGACAACATGCGGCAGATCGGCGCCCCGCGGTTCACCGACGCCGACCACGCCCTGGCGAAGGCGGTCCAGAAGTCGCTGGGCAAGCCCGAGGTGGGGATGCCGACCGAACTGACCCCGCTCACGCCCCCGGCGGCGGCGTACACCGGCGGTCTGGCCACCGACACCGCCGACATCAGCTGGCACGCGCCCACCGCCGTGCTGCTGTCCGCCACCTACCCGCCCGGCATCCCGAACCACAACTGGGGTGCCACCGCGACCGCGGCCACCAACATCGGCCATCAGGCGCTGCTGTCGGCCGCCCGCTATCTGGCGGCGGGAGCGATCGACCTGATCGAGCAGCCGAACCTGCTGGACGCGATGAAGCAGGAGTTCAAGGACCGTACCGAGGGCCTCGCATGGTCCTCGATGATCCCCGACGGGCAGCAGCCCCCGCTGTACGAGCCGCCCGCGGAGTTCCTGAAGGCGACCGGGCAGTCCTGGCCGCCCAAGGGCGTGACCTGGCCCGTGACTCCGATCGTGTCCACCGAGCAGCTGGGCGGCACCGGCCCGGCCCTCGCCCCGGTGACCTGACGGCACACCGCCCCGCACACGCCTCCGCCCGTGGTCGTCGCGCCCCCGCGACCGCGGGCGGAGGTATGTGTGACTTACGTCAGACCGTCCGCGCTCCGCGAGACACCTCGCGGCGATTCCCCCGGCGCCGCCACCCGCACCGTCAACTGACCGATGTGCTGCCCCGGCGCGCGGAGAACAGTGGTGAGCACACACTTCGACCGAAGGAGGGGGAACTCCTGTCATGCACCGTGATCAGTCACCCCTGAGGGCGCGTTCGGCGCCCGAGCTCGTGCCCTCGCTATACCTCCCCATCGACCAGATGATCGACGAGTTCACCCGACAACCCATCACCGCGAAGTTCCGGTTCGACCCGGACATGCCCGCGGTGATCACGGTGGAGTTCGTGGCGGAGCGCGGCCCGGGGCTGGTCTGGCGCATCGGCCGTGAACTGCTCCATCGGGGGCTGACGGCGATGAGCGGCTGCGGCGACGTCCGGATGTGGCCGATGGCGCCCGGGGAGCGGCGATCGTCCTGGCTGCTGCTGGAATCGCAGGAGGTGGAGGCCCTGTTCGAGGTGCCCATCCCGCCCTTGGCGCAGTGGCTCGACACGACGTACCGGATCATCTCGGCCGAGGCGGAGATGGCGGGTCTGGACTGGGACGAGTTCCTCATGGATCTGCTCGACGGCCCGGAGGCTGCCGCGGGTTGAGCGTGTCAGGGACCACGCGGGGGGTGACTTGCCCTCCACACCGTCACCTGTCAGAGTGGTGACGCACAGGGTTTCCGTCCCGACGACACCCTGTGCCGCAAGCCGCACGTGTGCGGCGACGAGGAGGACCGAAGTGAGGACCAGCAACCCTTTCCTGTCCCGCTGGGGAGGCACCCCTGACTCCGGTCGGGCAGCCGCTCGCGCGGGACGGCCGGTGGGCGCCACCGTCGGCGGCCGCCCGACGGACGACCACGACTACCTGACCAACCCCTACGCCCAGGCCGACCAGACCGACCAGGCCGTCCGGACCGGCTCGACCGCGGTGACCATGGACGACGTCGTCGTCCGCACCGCGACGACGCTCGGCACGGTGGTCCTAACGGCTGTGCTGGCCTGGCTGCTGCTCCCCGTCGACGAGGCGAACCTCGGCCGCTCCTACGGCCTGGCGACGGGCGCCGCCCTCATCGCCTTCGTCCTGGCGATGATCCAGTCCTTCAAGCGCACCGCGTCCCCGGGCCTGATCCTCGGATACGCGGCCTTCGAGGGCGTCTTCCTCGGCGTTCTCTCCAGCACGATCTCGACGTACATCGCGCCCGGCGTGGTCGTGCAGGCGGTGCTCGGCACCTTCGCGGTGTCCGCGGGCGTGCTCATCGCGTACCGGATGCGCTGGATACGTGTGAACCAGCGGTTCGCCGGCTTCGTCGGCGCCGCCGCGACCGGCTTCGTCCTGTTGCTCGTCGCCGACCTCCTCTTCTCCGCCTTCGGCGCGGGGGACGGCCTCGGCTTCCACAGCGGCGGCCTCGGCATCGTCTTCGGTCTCGTCGGCATCGTGCTCGGCGCGGCCTTCCTGGCCCTGGACTTCAAGCAGGTCGAGGACGCCGTCGCCTACGGCGCCCCGCGCGAGGAGGCCTGGCTGGCCGCCTTCGGCCTCACCACCACCCTGGTGTGGATCTACCTGGAGGTGCTGCGGGTGCTGTCGCTCTTCAACAGCGACAACTGATCACCCCGCCACGACCGACGTTTGAGGGGCATGCGCACCGCGCATGCCCCTCAGGTGCGCCCGTGGCCTGAACCCTCCATGGGAGCAAGCTCGTTGTCATGAAGACCGCCCGACCGCCACCACGGGGGAGCCGCACCATGAGCCCGCACGAGCAGTGCCCGTACCAGGACGGCCGGGTGGTCATCGACGCCGCCTTCAAGGCGGACGCCCCCGCGCGGTACGCCCGTCTCCGCGAGCTCGGGCCCATCCATCCCGCCCAGTTCCACCTCGGTCTCAAGGGCTGGGTGGTCGTCGGTTACGACCTGGCGCGCGAGGCGCTCACCCACCCGGCCCTGCTCAAGGACGCCACCCCAGCCGCCGAGGCCCTGGCCGCCGCCGGTTACGTCCTGAACAAGCCCTCCGTCGGGCTCGGCGCGCAGATGATGGAGGCCGACCCGCCCGAGCACACCCGGCTGCGACGGCTGGCCGCGGCCGCCTTCACCCCCCGCCGCACGGCCGAACTGGCGCCGCGCATCGAGCAGATCGCCCACGACCTGATCGACGCACTGCCCCCGGCGGGCGAGGTGGATCTCGTGGAGGCGTTCAACGCCCCGCTGCCCGCCACGGTCATCGCCGAACTGCTCGGCATCCCCGCCGCACACCATCTGGACTTCCGCCGCTGGTCGGCCCAGGCGCTGCGGGTCGCCTCCCCCGAGCACCGCGCGGCGCTGAGCGGCCTGCACGCCCTGCTGGCCGGCCTCCTGGCGGACAAGCGCCGCAGCCCCCAGGACGACCTGCTGTCCGCCCTGGTCGCCGTGCGCGACGAGGAGGACGGCCGGCTCTCCGAGGAGGAGCTCGTCGGCACGGCACTGATGCTGGTCGTGGCGGGCCACGAGAGCACCGTGAACCTGCTCGGCAATGCCGAACTGGGCCTCCTCCAACACCCCGAACAACTAAGGCTGTTGCGTGAGCGACCCGAGCTGATCCCCGGCGCGGTGGAGGAGTTCCTGCGCTACGACACCTCCGTCGAGCGCTCCACCAGCCGTTACGCGGCTGAGGACATCGAACTCGCCGGCGTGCCGGTCCCCCGGGGCAGCATGGTCGTCGTCGCCCTGGGCTCGGCCGGGCACGACGCCCCGCAGGCCGAGGACGCCGACCCCGCCGTACTCGACGTGACCCGCCCCGGCGCCCGGCACCTGGCCTTCGGACACGGCATCCACTACTGCCTGGGCGCCCCGCTGGCCCGCCTGGAAGCGGCCATCGCCCTGCGGGTTCTGCTGGCCCGCGTCCCGGAGCTCGAACTCGCCGTACCGGCGGACTCGTTGGAGTGGATCGGCTCCGGCATCGTTCGCGGGGTGCTGTCGCTCCCTGTCCGCTGCCGGACGACCGGGCGGGCGGACGGATCAACTTGAGACGCCCTCGGACCGCCTCGGCTATCCCCGAAGATGGCGGCTGACATCCCCCACCAGATGGATCTGGACGCGCCGCTCGGTGAATCGCCATCGTCCGTCCCGGCGCTCGAACCGGTCGCGATAGCGCCCGGCCGCAACCGCCTGGAGAGGAAAGTCGGGGAGCGCCTGGAACACCGTGACGTACGAACGCGCTGCGGCCGTTCCCGCCTCCTCGTCCACCTGGACGGCGAGGTTGGTCGTGACGTGTTGGGTGCGCGGCGTCCCGTCCTCGTAAAGGATCACGCTGTCCCTGAGCATCTTCTCCACGCCTCCGTCCCGGCCGGAGACGGTTCCGGTGCTGCCGATGAACACGCCGTGGGCGAACAGCTCACCGACACCGGCGAGGTTTCCGGTGTCGACCAGCTCGGCGTATTCGGCGATCAGGTCGGCGATGGCCGCGTTGTCTGCGTATGCACTCATGGAACCGAAGTTACTTGCTGAACGGTCTGCCACATGTGTGCGCAGCCCGGCAACGTTTCGCCCCGCGGCCAGGAACGGCCGCGGGGCGAAAGGTGGTGCGTGAGCAGGTCACACGGCCTGGGCTCGCAGTTGGCGGGACTTCCAGCCCAGCAGCAGGGCCTGGAGGATGAACCACACCCCGCCGCCGGTGGCGTACACGGACAGCACCTCCAGCGTGGGGTGGTCGCCCGCGGCCTGGATGTTGTAGGTGATGCCGACGAGGAAGGACAGCCCGCCCGAGATCAGCGTCGGCCACTGCTTGCCCAGCTCCGGGCCGCGCCGCCGCACTCCGACGATCACCTGGGCGAGGCCGGAGATGACCGCCCAGACTCCGAAGACGTGGAACGCCGCTGCCAGGCTGCCGGCTCCGGCGATGACGAGCGCGACGGCCGCCAGCGTGCTGAGCACCCCGTTGAACGCGGTGACCTGCCGCTCGGAGCCGGCCGGGGTGGCGCGGTAGTCGATGAACGAGGACACCGCGTCGATCAGCGGGTAGACGACCAGCAGGACGACGGCCCCCGCACCGAGGTCCTCGTGGTCCCCTTGGACACCGGCGAACGCCAGGGCCCACACCACGGCGAGGATGCCGCGGGTCAGGAAGAGCTTCAGCAGGGAGGAGCGCTCCCCCGCGCCGGACTGTCCGGTCGGGGTCGAGGCCACGGTCGAGGTGCTCATGTCGGTTCGGCCTTTCTCAGGTCAGGGAGGTGTCGCCGACCCGGTCAGTGCCGGGAGGGGAGGACGCAGCGGAAGCTGGAGGCGAGGGAGGTGTCGCCGTGGCCCGTGTAGCGGGAGACCTTCGGGTAGGCGCACAGGTTGCGGGAGACGCTCTGGCCGTCGGTGTTGATCAGGGTGGCGGGCAGCGTCTTGGGCGCCTTGCCGTGCTCGACCCACGAGGTCAGTGCGGCGAGGCCGTCGGTGGAGCCGTCCAGCCCGTTGAGACCGCAGTGGGCGGTGTTCGGCGCGAGGAAGAGACGGTAGAAGTCGTCGACCCGCTTGGTGCCGCCCATCTCACGCTCGACCTGCTTGCGGTAGTGCACCGTGCCGTCGGCGGGGATGTACTGGTCGGCCAGGCCGTGCCAGGTCAGCAGCTTGCCGCCGGCGCGGCGGAAGTCCGACAGGTCCGGGTCGTCGGTGCCGATGACCTTGTCGTACTCGGCCTGGGACTGCCTGAACAGCTGGGTGAACTGGCTGTAGCTGATCGTGGAGAGGTCGAGCGAGGGGTTCTTGGCGACCCACAGCTTGACCCAGGCGGCGGGCACCGGGAAGGCGTCGGCACCGGCCAGCGCGCTGATGTCGGCCTCGATCGGGACGCCGTACCAGAGCTTCTTGCCGGACGGCGTGCGCGGGCCGTCCCAGATCTTCTGCACGACGGCCGCGTCGGCCGCCGTGATGGTGAGTTCCCTGCCGTCGCACACGACCTTGGTGCCGATCAGCCGGCGCGGGTCGAAGTCGCACCGGGACGGGTCGTTGACCAGGCCGTCCTTGGCGCCGTCGAGCGTGTCGCAGGCCTTGACGGCGGCGTCGGTGAAGGCCTTGAACTCACAGCCCGTGGGATGGGTCTTCTCGTTGTTCATGACGACCTGCGGCCACAGCGTGGCCACCTCGAACTCGTCCCAGTTGATGGCGGGCGCGTTGGCGAGGATGCCGTCGTAGTCGTCGGGGTGGCGCTGGGCCTCCATGTAGCCCTGGCGTCCGCCGGTGGAGCAGCCGATGAAGTAGGAGTACGCCGGACGCTTGCCGTAGACGCCGTCGACGACCTCCTTGCCGACGACCGAGGCCTCGTGCTGGGAGCGGGAGGCGAAGTTCTTCAGCAGCGTGGTGTTGACCTGGCCCGCGCTGTTCAGCGCCCAGCTGGTGTCGAGGGCGTCGCCGACGCCGGCGTCGGTGGTGACGGCGGCGTAGCCGCCCTTGACCGCGTTGGCCAGGCCGACGTTGTTGTCACCGGCCAGGTAGGCGGAGCCGCCGAGCCCCTGGAAGCGGCCGTTCCAGCCGCTGACGGGCAGCCAGGTCCGCACCTTGGCGTGGTCGTCGGCGCCCGGGTGGGTGAGCGTGACGGTGACCTCGCAGTAGGCCGGTACGTCGGTGACGGTGCCCTGAAGGATGCCGGTGCCGTTGACGGTGCCGCCGGCCTGCTGGACGGCCGTCACGGACTCCACCCTGGTGCCGGCCGGGGCCTTCACTGCGGGCGCCGTGCAGGTGGTCGCGGTGGCGGTGGTGGCGTCCTGGGTGTCGGCGGAGGCGGTCGGCAGGTATACCGCCGCGGCCAGCGGCACGCCCGCCGCGAGAACCGTGAGAAGTCGTCTCATGCTTGTCCGTCCAAAGAAAGGGGTGTGCGGAAATAGGTGTGTGGAAGCAGATGTGCGTGCGCCACGAACATGTGCGCATGGCTCACTCTGGCCGCACGCGGCCGTCCCGGCGACAGTCAGTTGACTGCGCGTATCCCGGCCCCCCGGCTGGAGCGAGTGAAGGCGGTGTTAGGTCATGTGACGGTCGGAAGGCCCGTCACCCTTGGTCTCCTCGCTCAGCCACCGTGCGTGGTACCGGTCCGCCCACGACCGGTTGACGTATCCGGTGCGCATTCCCAGCCGTGCCTCGGGGTCCTCGAAGGCCCTGCGCATGTGTCCGATCAGGACGAAGGTGATGGCCCAGGCCAGGATGTCGTGGACGAAGATCGCGCTGGTGCGGGAGATGAGGGGCAGCAGGCCCATGAACCACATCAGCAGGCCGGTGAACATCATCACCAGCACCGCTCCGGCGATCCATCCCGCGTAAAGCTTCTGGCCCGCGTTGAACTTGCCGGCCGGGCGCGCCTCGGGTGACCTGCGGCGCCTGCGTACGGCGCGCAGCCACTGGCGGTCGTACACCGCGAAGCGGTTGAGGCGGCGCAGGTCGGCGCGGAAGGCGGGTGAGAGGAGCCCCAGCAGGGTGGGCAGCGGCAGCAGGATGCCGGACCACTCGTGGACCGTGACCATCAGGTGCCGGCGTCCGACCAGCAGGGCCAGCGGCCCGAAGTAGAGGCAGGCGGCGGAGACCAGGCACAGCAGCATCAGGTAGCCGGTGGTCCGGTGGACCAGGCGCTCGGCGGTGGTGAAGCGGCGGACCCGGTCCGGAGGTTCAGGCCGCGTGCCGGTCGGCGCCGTCGAGCCAGCCGTCGACCGCATAACCGCGCTCCTCCCAGTAGCCGGGGACGACCTTGTCGGTGACCGAGATACCGGACAGCCACTTGGCCGACTTGTAGAAGTACATGGGTGCCACGTAGAGCCGGACCGGCCCGCCGTGCGCGTGGGAGATGGGCTTGTCCTGGAGGTTCAGCGCCACCAGGACGTCCGAGCGGCGGGCCTGTTCCAGGGTGAGGCTCTCGGAGTAGGCGCCGTCGAAGCAGGTGAAGCGGATCGCCGCGCCCGAGGAACGCACGCCGGCGTCGTCGAGGATGTCCGCCAGCTTCACCCCGCTCCAGGGTGTGTCGTCCACGCGCCATCCGTCGGTGCACACGGCATCGCCGACGACCCGGGTCTGGGGCATGGCGCGCAGCTGGTCGAGTGTGTAGGTCTTCGGCTCGTCGACCAGGCCGGTGACCGTCAGCGCGTAGTTCGTCTCGTCCTTGTGCGGCACCGAGCCGACGACGCTGTAGTACCGGAAGCCTCCCGGATTGGGCAACAGACCGGTCAGGCCGGTGGCGTCCACCTCGGACGCCTTGGCGAGGAACGCTTCCCAGCCGCTCTGGAGGTAGGGCGCGGCGGCGAGCCCGGCCGCGCCCGCGCCGAGCATGCCCAGCATCGCCCGTCGGCCGACGGGGGCTCCCCCGGTCCTCGGCTTCGGCTTTTCTGCCATGGTGTGTGCTCCTTCGGACACGTATGAGCTCGGCGACATCCCGGGTCGAGCATCGTCACCGGTTTAACTGGTGACGATGCTGGCATGCGCGCTCACGGCTGTCAACACGGGACGGGCGACGACACACACGTATGAGCGAAGCGGACCGGACTCCGCACCGGCTGTTAAGCTGAGAGGGACGTAGACCGTGTATCGAGGAGTGGCAGACGTGGCGGGTGACGACGACATCTCCGGGTGAGATCCGGACCTGACGGCCACCGGCCGGCGCTCAGGAGCGCTGCCGAGGTGGTCCGTTTCGTCGTACCCCTTTTCCCATGTCTGCCCAGGGCAGCGGCTCAAGCGCGTTGCCCCCGCCCCTTTTCGAGGTCGCCTCCATGTCCGACGCCGCGATCGTCTGCTCGAACCTCTCCTTCGCCTGGCCCGACGACACCCCGGTCTTCCAGGACCTGTCCTTCACCGTCACCACCGGCCGCACCGGCCTGGTCGCCCCCAACGGCTCCGGCAAGTCCACCCTGCTCAAGCTCATCGCCGGTGAACTCAAGCCCGCCACCGGCTCGGTGTCCGTCACCGGCACCCTCGGCTACCTCCCGCAGAGCCTGCCCCTCACCGGCAACCTCACTGTCGCCGAGGTGCTCGGCGTCGCCGCGGTCATCCGCGCCCTGGACGCCGTCGAGTCCGGCGATGTCGCCGAGGAGCACTTCGCCACCATCGGCGACGACTGGGACATCGAGGAGCGCACCCGCGCCCAGCTCGACCGGCTGGGCCTGGCCGACCTCACCCTGGACCGCAGCCTGAGCACCCTCAGCGGCGGCCAGGTCGTCTCCCTCGGCCTCGCCGCCCAGCTCCTCAAACGCCCCGACGTCCTCCTGCTCGACGAACCGACCAACAACCTCGACACCGAGGCCCGCCACAAGCTCTACGACGTGCTGTCGGACTTCAACGGCACCCTGCTCCTGGTCAGCCACGACCGCGCGCTCCTGGACCGCATGGAACGCATCGCCGAACTCGGCAGCGACGAACTGCGCCTGTACGGCGGCAACTTCACCGAGTACGAGGAGGCCGTGCGCGCCGAACAGGAGGTCGCCGAGAAGAACGTCCGCAACGCCGAGCAGGAACTCAAGCGCGAGAAGCGTGAGATGCAGCAGGCCCGCGAACGCGCCGAGCGCCGCATGAGCAACGCGTCCAAGAACCTCAAGAACGCGGGCCTGCCCAAGATCTTCGCGGGCAACATGAAGCGCGGCGCGCAGGAGGCCGCGGGCAAGTCCGGCACCATGCACGCCTCCCGGGTCAGCGAGGCCAAGGCGCGCCTCGACGAGGCAGGACGTGCCCTGCGCGACGAGCAGCGCCTCACCCTGGAGCTGCCCGACACCCAGGTGCCCGCCGGCCGCAACCTGTTCCTCGGCGAGGGCATGCAGGTCAGCCTCGGGAACCGCGAAGTGTTCGCCCCGGGCGGCGTCGACCTGACCGTCCGCGGCCCCGAGCGCATCGCGCTCACCGGCCCCAACGGTGCCGGAAAGACCACCCTCATGCGGCTCGTCACCGGCGAACTCACCCTGGACAGCGGGGAGATCAAGCGCAACGACGGCCGCATTGCCTACCTCTCCCAGCGCCTGGACCTGCTCGACCTGGACCGCACAGTCGCCGAGAACTTCGCCGCGTTCGCCCCCGAGCGCCCCGAGGCCGAGCGCATGAACCTCCTGGCCCGCTTCCTCTTCCGCGGCCCCCGGGCCCACCTCCCGGTCGGCGTCCTCTCGGGCGGCGAGCGCCTGCGCGCCACGCTCGCCTGCGTCCTGTGCGCCGAACCGGCCCCGCACCTGCTGCTGCTCGACGAGCCGACCAACAACCTCGACCTGGTCAGCGCGGGCCAGTTGGAGAGCGCGCTCAACTCCTACCAGGGCGCCTTCATGGTGGTCAGCCACGACGAACGGTTCCTCGCCGAGATCGGTGTGAACCGCTGGCTGCGCCTGGCCGACGGCACACTCAAGGAGACCGGGGCGCCCGAGGTGTGAGCAGCTGACGTGTGACATGGCCCGCGTCCGAGGCGCCCTGCGCCCGGCGGGCCGCCCACCGCTCACCCTTGGGGGACCCCTGTGTCCGCACTGATCGCCCACGACCTCGTCCGCGCCCTCGGCGACCGCCGCGTCCTCGACGGCATCTCCCTGACCGCCTCCCCCGGCCACCGCATCGGCCTGATCGGGGAGAACGGCGTCGGCAAGTCCACCCTCCTGCGCGTCCTCGCGGGCGTCGACGAACCCGACGCCGGCAGCGTCACCCGCCCCGCCGACCTCGGCTTCCTCCACCAGGAGATGCCGTACGACGCCCACGCCACCATCGCCGCGGTGCTGGACGAGGCGCTGCGCGAGGCCCGCGAGGACCTCGCCGAACTGGACCGCCTCGGCGAGGAACTCGCCCGCACTCCGGAGGACCAGGACCTCCTGGACGCCTACGGCAAGCGCCTGGAGCAGGCCCAGGACCGGGAGTCCTGGGACGCCGACCGCCGCGCCGCCCTGGTCCTGGACGGCCTGGGCCTCGGCGCCTTCGGCCACGACCGCACGCTCGGCTCGCTCTCCGGCGGCCAGCGCGGCCGTCTCGCCCTGGCCGCCCTCCTCGTCCGCCGCCCCTCGGCGCTGCTCCTGGACGAGCCGACCAACCACCTCGACGACGGGGCCGCCGCCTTCCTGGAGGAACAGGTCCGCGGCCTGCCCGGCTCAGTCGTCGTCGCCAGCCACGACCGGGCGTTCCTCGACGCCGTGTGCACCGACCTGATCGACCTCGACCCCGCGGTCGACGGCCCCGTCCGCTACGGCGGCAACTACAGCGCCTACCTCTCCGAGAAGCGCGCCGAACGCGAGCGCTGGGAGCGGCGGTTCGCCGAGGAGCAGGAGGAACTGGAGGCGCTGCGGGAGTCCGCGGGCGTTACCGCGCACCGGGTCGCGCCGGACCGTGGCCGTACCGACAACGAGAAGATGGGCTACGGCCACCGGGCCGGCCGGGTGCAGAGCCAGATCTCCCGCCGGGTCCGCAACGCCACCCGGCGACTGGAGGAGCTGGAGCGCGCCCGGGTCCCCGAGCCGCCGCGCCCGCTGCGATTCGCGGCCGGGGAGCTGGCCGCGCGCAGCGAGGACGACGCACGTCCCCTGGTCGCCCTGCACGACGTGCGGGTGCCGGGCCGGCTCGCCCTGGACGGCCTGGAGGTGTCGCCGACCGACCGGCTGCTGGTCACGGGCGGCAACGGGGCGGGCAAGTCGACGCTGCTCGCCGTGCTGGCCGGTCGTCTGCCGGCCGAGGGTGAGGTGAGCAGGCGGCGCAGGCTGACGGTGGGCCTGCTGACCCAGGACACGGCCTTCGAGCACGACGACCGCACGGTCCGCGACACCTACGAGCGGGCCCTGGGCGCGCGGCGGGCGGAGAAGGTGCCCCTGAACTCGCTCGGCCTGCTGCACGACGCGGACCTGGACAAGCCGGTCGGGCAGCTGTCGGTGGGACAGCGCAGGCGGCTGGCCCTGGCCCTGCTGGTGGCCCGCCCGCCCCAGCTGCTCCTGCTCGACGAGCCCACCAACCACCTCTCCCCCGCCCTGTGTGACGAACTCGAGGCCGCGTTGGGCCCGGGCCCCGGCGCGATAGTCGTGGCCAGCCACGATCGCTGGCTGAGGCGACGCTGGCAGGGCCGGGAACACCGGTTGAAACCGTAACGCTTCTTGCGTCCGACCGGAGTCACCTGTCAAGATGGTGATGTGAATCTTGACCATGTCTTCGTATGCGGGCACCCGGCTCTCGACTTCGCGGCCACGCTCCGGGCCCGGCGCTCGACCCGGTTCGAGATGTTCGTGACGCCGGAGCGGCTGAACGCCTGGTACCTGGAGTCCGGCCTGGTGGACACGATCACACCGGGCCAGGAGGACGACGTCCAGGAGGCCACGGCCGTGCGCGAGGCCATCTACCGCCTCGTGACCGACCGCCGGCTCGGTGAGGAGTTCGACGCGGAGGCGCTCGAAGCGGTCAACGCCGCCGCGCGCAAGACCCCCGTGACACCCCAGCTCACCCCGGCCGGCCGGCACACCGAGGCGACGCCCGGGCAGGCGCTGGCGACGGTCGCGCGGCAGGCGGTGGAACTGCTCAGCGGCCCGGACGTGCCCTTGATGAAGGAGTGCGGCAACCCCGAGTGCACGCGCGTCTACATCGACCGCTCGCGGGGCATGCGGCGCCAGTGGTGCGGCATGGAGTCCTGCGGCAACAAGATCAAGGCGGCCGCGTACCGCGCCCGCAAGAAGTCCGCACCGGCCGCGGCCGGCCGCTGACATCCTCGACCGGCCCGGCGCGTGGGGCTCAGTCGGCCGCCAGACCCTTGAGGATCCGGCGGAACCGGTGCATCAGCACGCCTCGCGCCCAGCGCACGGGCGGCGGGAAACCCGCGTACACCCGTTCCCGGCCGGGGACGGGCTCGGGGTGTTCCAGGAACCCGAAGACCAGATGCGGCTCGCTGCGCAGCACACCGTCGGCGGCCGCGGCGCCGACTGTACGGAGATCTTCTTCTCTGGCCTGGGCGAGCAGCCCTTTGAGCAGGGGTTGTACGACAGCGATGTGCTCGCGCACCCCCTGCCCGACCCGACAGGACGCGAGCGTGCCTTCCCTCATCGCGTGCCCCCAGCTCACCGATCCGCCGACGTGGTGTTCCTCGGAGATGCGCTCGATGACGCTCTCCAGCCCGTCCAGCGCCTCGGCCAGCGTGTCGTCGTCCTCACCCAGCAGGTCGAGGCTGCGTACCGATTCGGGGCAGCGCACGCATAGCAGACCAGCTCCGCGCCCCGGGACATGACCGTGTGCGCAGCGAGCAGCTCCTCGTACAGAGGCGCACCATCCGTGACCGGCACCGATGTGGCGGACATGCATGGGCCTTTCTTCACCAAGTGTGCGCACCGGCGGCCCGAGGGGGGAACCCAGACCGCCGGTGCGGGGACGGGGACGGACCACGTGAACGTGGCTGGAACTCCGGATGTCCCGCCCCGACTCCCCCGTCCGCGTGTCTGACGGCGGAGCCTCCATCCTGGTAACGCGGCGACGGCCATGAAAGGTTCACAACATGTGTGGCCGGTTTCACCTCAGCCGCACGTCAGAGATACATGGCCCGGTGACTGCTCAGGGCGAAGGTGTCGCCCGAACTGAGGAGGGTCACGATCTCCTCGCAGAAGCGCCGGTACTCCGCCTCGTACTCGGCCGGCAGGGTGACGAGAACGGCGGCCCTCTGCAACACGACGCACCGCAGAATGTTCAGCAGGTTCTGCGGGGGCGGCAGCAACAGGACCTCCATGACGCGCCGGAAGACCTCGGTGAGGAACTCCTCGGCGTCGCCCGGCTCGGCGCCTGTACCGGCGAACAGATCGAGGCAGGCGGTCAGTTGCCCGAGCTCGGCCGCGGTCACCTCGATCGGGTACAGGCTCGTCAGTTGGTCGCCACGCACGCTGTACAGGATGTAGCGGGGCGGTGGTTCGGTCGGAGCGAGGACGTCTGACGCTTCCTCGGCGTGCCAGCGCGCCCACAGCGGAAGTTGCAGCAGGACCTGCACCCAGCTGTCGTAGGCGTCCGAGACGATCCGCTCAGCGTCGGAGTCCGTGGCCGCGTGGTGCAGCCGGTGGAGGTGGCGCAGCAGCAGCTCTTCCAGGCTCTGGAACTTGGCGTAGAACACGGGGTCGTCAGGTACCAGCAGGTGCACGTGGCCATTTCCTCTCGCCGGTACGACACGCCCCGGCCGGCGGGGCTCGTCATGAGGTTGAACGGAGTGGAACTCCACGGGGTTCATCGAATTTAGTCACCTCCTTGACCGGTGATATAACCGACTGTATCGTCACCTGTTAGAGCGGTTACTTACTCGCTGGACAGGTAAGTCACCTGACAGATCCATCGAACAGGTATGGGCTGTCACACTCGGTGCGACACCCGCGTCGAACGCCTCCGCCTGCACATACGTGTCGCGGAACGTGGCTACACTTCGCCGTCTTGGCCACCCGCCCCACACGTGGAGCCGGCGCGGCCCCCCACCTGCAGTGACGCCGGGACCGGGTGAGTGACCAGCAGCATCACGGGAGAAACAGCGAGGCCAGCTGCGACATGGACACAACAGTGCGTTACTCAGTCCTCGGCACCGTGCGGGCGACACGCGGTGACACCGAAATCGACGTGGGGCCCCCGAAACGACTGGCCCTGCTCGCTCTGCTGGTGCTCCGTGCCCCTGGTCCACTCACTCTTGGCGAGGCCGTCGACATCCTGTGGGACGAGGAGCCCCCGCCCAGCGCCGTCAATGTGGTCCACCGGCACATCGGCGCCCTGCGCAGAACCCTCGAACCCGAGCTGCGCAGTCGCAGCAACGCCGAACACCTCGTCCGCGCCGCCGACGGCTACCGGCTCCTCGTCGACACGAGCAGCTCGGACCTGCTGCGTTTTCGTGACCTGCGCACCCAGGCCCAGCTCGCGCTCCGCGACGGAGATCTCGCCGAGGCCGCGCAGGACTTTGTCGAGGCTCTGCGCCTGTGGCGCGGTCCCGTGGTGGCGGCGGGCACCAGCGTGGCCCGGCATCCCGTCTTCACCTCCGTCGGGCACGAGTTCGTCTCCACCGTGAAGGAGGCCGCAGACGCCGTCCTGACCGCAGCGCCCGCGCTGACGGAAGAGGTGCTGACCGTGCTGCGCAGCGCCCTGGAAAACCATCCGTTCGACGAGGCCCTGCACGCCCGCGCGATCGCCGCCCTGGCCGCCACCGGCCGACAGGCCGAAGCGCTCCAGCAGTTCGAGACCATCCGCAGCACGCTCGCCGACGAACTGGGCGTCGAGCCCGGCCCCGAACTGCGCTCCGCCCAGCAGCACTTGCTGCAACGCCGCATCGCCCGGACGCCGGACGCCTCACCGTCCCGGCCTTCTCCGCCCGCGCAGATCCACCGCCCTTCCCAACTGCCCGCGGACTGCGCCTCCTTCGCCGGCCGCCGCGAGCCTTTGAGCCAGTGCCTGGAACTACTGCCGATCCAGGGCGAGAGCCGCCCGCCCACGATGACCGCGGCCCTCTGCGGCATGCCGGGAGTCGGAAAGACGACCCTGGCCGTGCACTGGGCCCACCTGGTCGCCGACCACTTTCCCGACGGCCAGATCTACCTCGACCTCCAAGGCCACCACGCCACCCGGCCCCCACTCGACCCGGCCGAGGCGATCACCGCGGTACTGCGCGCACTCGCCGTCGAACACGACCCCGCCCACGCAAGTGCCGCCGCGCTGACCGCCGTCTACCGCAGCGCCCTGAGCCGACGCCGACTGCTGCTCGTCCTGGACGACGCGGAGAACTGCGAGCAGGTACGCCCCCTGCTGCCCACCACGCCGGGAAGCGTCGCCGTCGTCACCAGCCGACGGCGGCTGGAGGGCCTGTGCGTGACGGACGACGCCCGGATCATCACGCTGGATCCCATGACCCGCGCGGAGGGCTTGGAACTGCTCGACCGACGTCTGGGCACCGACCGCATCCGGGCCGAGCACGCGGCCGCGGAGGAGATCGTGGAGCTGTGCGGCGGACTGCCCCTCGCACTGGCCGTCACCAGCGCCCGGGCCCTGGTGCAGCCGCGATTCCCGCTGGCCTCGCTCGCGGCCCGGCTCCAGAACGCCGACGACTTCCTCGACATGCTGTCCTGCCGCGACGACCGCACCGACCTCCGCAACGCGATCCACCGCTCCTACGAAACGCTGAGCAGCAGTGCCGCACGGTTGTTCCGGCTGCTGAGCCTGCACCCCTCGCGCGACATCGCGCTGCCGGCCGCCACCAGCCTCGCCGGCACCGACCCGCGCAGGACCCGGCAGGACGTGGCGGAACTGATGGACCATCACCTGCTCGTCGAACTGACCGCGGGCCGGTACACCTGCCACGAACTGCTGCGCACCTACGCCAGGGAACTCTGCGCCGTCCTCGACTCCCCCACCGCCCGATCAGAGGCTCTGGCCCGGATGTTCGAGCACTATCTCTACAGCGCCGACGCGGCCACGGCACACCTCACGCCCCACCGCGGCACCGTGCTCCCGCAACCCCCGCGCCCCGGCGTACGGCCCGAGCGGTTCAACGGACGCACGGACGCCGCCGCGTGGATCGTGGCCGAGCAGTATCTGCTGCCGGAACTGGTCCGCTCCATCGAGGGCCACCCCCAGGACGAGACCCTGCACCGCCGCCTGACCTCGGCCCTGGAGATGTGCTTCCAGCCCGGTGGCTCCCGCTCCTAGGCGGCCTCCGGCCGCACGACCCCCCGCAGCTTGCGCAGGGCGTTGTGGTGACGGCTCTTGACCGTGCCTGCCGGGACCCCGAGGATGCCGGCCGTCTCCTGAATGCTGCGGTCGCACAGGTAGATGTGCACCAACACCGCGCGGTGCTCGGCAGACAGCCGCTGCAGCAAGGGCCTGGCGACCAGGGCGTCATGCACTGTCTCGGTGCCGTCGGTGCGCGACACGGGGTCGTTGTAGGTGACTCCGACTACTTCTCTGCGCGCGTGGGGCTTGCGCACCCAGTCGATGACGAGATGCCGGGTCACGGTGAAGAGCCAGCCACGGACCGACCCGTCCATGCCCAGCAGGCGGTCGATGTTGCGCCAGGCCCGGATGATGGTCTCCTGGACGATGTCCTCGGCGAGTCCGTGGTCCCCGAGCATCTTCTCGGCGTACGAGACGAGGCTTTCCCGGTGTTCCCTCGTGATGCTGCCGAGCAGGTCGGATCGGGACATAGCCGTGAGGGGCGTAGCCATAGTGTTCTGAACCATCCTGGTTCTCTGTGGTGCGGCGACCGGGGGTCGGATGTAACCCCCGCATTCGCACTGTAGGCAGCGACGGGTGCCAGAAAAATGCTGTGTTTGTGTCGTCTCGCTGCCGCTCCGGCGACCGACGAACACGTGTGACCATCTTACGGCGCAGATATAGCCTCTCACCTGGGCTTTTACCGGAGAATCACTGATTCCACGTCCTAACAGGTTCCCGACAATCGCCCCCCATGAGTTCTATGTCACGTGCCGCCGAGGCGCCTTGACTCAATCGCAACGTGTGCAGTGCTTCGTCATCAAACACATGTGAGAGGGTCGCGGGGAGGCGTCACCTGAAAGAGAAGACCACTTTGCGTAAGAACCTGCTGCGACTGGGTGTGACCATTGCCGCCGCCGTCGGTCTGTCGTTCGGTGCGAGCACCGCGTTCGCCACCCCGGCCGGACCGGGCGTGACCGGCAAGATCATCTCCCAGACCACCATCGGCGACACGGACTACATCCTCCGCCAGATCACCATCCCCCCGGGTCAGAGCACCGGTTGGCACTACCACGACGGAACCCTCTACGGCTTCGTCCAGCACGGCACCCTCAGCCACTTCGACTCGGACTGCCGGACCGACGGCGTCTACCGGGCCGGAAACTCCCTGACCGAGCCGTCCGGCGCCGACCACGTGCACATCGGCCGCAACCTCGGCAAGACCGACGTCGTTCTCGACGTCCTCTACGTCCTGCCGCACGGCGCCCCGCTGTCGGAGGACGCCCCCAACCCGGGCTGCGACTTCCAGTAACCACGCCCCGCGCACGTCGAGCCCGCCACGGCATCCCCGTGGCGGGCTCGACGTGCGACGTGCCTGCCGCCCCCCTCAGTCGTCCACGGGCGACCAGGAGCGGAACACCGCGGCCTGACCGTGGATCCGCCCCGCGGGGTCCATCAGGTCCCACATGGTCACGTCCTCGATCCAGAAGGGCGTGCCGCTCCTGCCGATCCGTATCCCGCGGTAGCCGGTGGCATAGTGCTGCGCCGACACGGCGCGTACGAAGGCGTCGCGTTCCTCCTGGCCGTCGGGGCGTGCCGAGAGCCGGGAGGGCAGGCCGACGAACTCGTCCCACGAGTAGCCGAAGCGGCGCTGCGCCGTGCGGTTGGCGTAGACGAAGCACGGGTCGGCCGACGTGTCATGCGCCAGCAGCCCGAACGGAGCCTGCTCGTACAGCCACCGAGCGGCGTCCGGACCGGCCGCCCGCGCCGACGGGGACAACGGTTCGCCCACCAGCCGCCGATGGCTGGTCAGCAGCAGGTCGGCGAAGGCGGGGTCGGCGGGCGGCGCGGGCAGTGCCAATGGGGCGGCGGCGCGGTCAAAGGGAGTCATCAGGGTTCACATGTTTCCTGTCGGGCACGGCTGAAGGTTTTTGCCATCGTCAAGGGCCTTGACACAGAAGTGTTCGCGGCAACAGCCTATGGCAACGTTGTCAGCTGCACGCGGGCCAGCCGCGCCGGCAACCACAGGCCACCGCTCACTCACACCTTGTGATGGGACGATTACAATGCCCGATCAGTCGCGCTCCTCGGGACACACCTCCCGCCGCACCGTCGTCGCCGCAGGCTCGACCCTGCTGGCGGGCTTCGGCCTCGGCACGGCGTTCACGTCGACGGCCGACGCCACACCCGCGAGCGCGACCGGCACCGGCACTCCGTCCGCACCGGGTGAGATCGCCGCCTACCGCCCGGTCCGGGCCTCCTCGCAGGCCTACGCGCCCACCCCCGCCGGGTTCGTCGTGGACGCGCTGCCCGCACCGGGCGTGCGCGGCACCGGCTGGCGTGCCGAGGTGGGCGACCCGCAGTGGATCGAGGTCGACCTCCAGGCGGACTGCCGTGTCGACCGCGTCCGGCTGACCTTCGAGGCCGACGCGAGCGACCCGGTCTTCACCCCTCCGACCAGTGGCAACCCACGCCAGGGCACCACCGGCAAGGAGATTCTCTCCAGCTACGCCCGCGAGTTCGTCGTAGAGACCTCCCGCGATCACAAGACGTGGACCAGCGTCTACCGCACCACCGCCGGCACCGGTGGCGTGGTGGACATCCCGCTGCCGGTCCCGGTCACGGCCCGCTGGGTGCGCCTGACGGCCCGCCGCCGCTCCCACCCCAACCCCCTCGGCCTCAACGGCTTCGAGGTCTACGGCACCGCTCCCGCCCACCGCCCGAAGGCCACCGGCTGGACCGACTGGGGCACCCACCACGGCGAGGCGCCCAGGCTCTCGACGGCCGCCGACGGCACGGTGCCGCTGGAGTCGGGCTGGACGCTCACCCTGGACGACTGGGCGGACGGTGACGGCGCGGCCCTGTCCCGCACCGGCGTCGACACCAGCCGCTGGCTGCCCGCGACCGTCCCCGGCACCGTTCTCGCCTCCCTCGTGGACCAGGGCAAGCTGCCCGACCCGGTCAAGGGCCTGAACAACCTGCGCATCCCCGAGGCGCTGTCCCGCCACTCCTGGTGGTACCGGCGTGCCTTCACCCTGCCCCGTGGTCTGCGCACCGGCCAAGGGCGGCACATCTGGCTGGAGTTCGACGGCGTCAACCACAAGGCCGAGATCTGGCTCAACCGACAGGGAGCGGGCGAGGTGACCTTTCCCTTCGCCCGCTCCGCCCTCGACATCACCGAGTTCCTCGCCAAGGACGGCGACAACGCGCTCGCCGTACGCGTCTCGCCCATGCCGACGCCCGGCAGCCCCGGCGACAAGGGACCGGCGGGCGAGGCTTGGGTGGACGCCGGAGCCAACACCATGAACCTCAACTCACCGACGTACCCGGCCTCTTCGGGCTGGGACTGGATGCCCGCCGTCCGCGACCGCGCGGCCGGCATCTGGAACCATGTGCGGCTGAGATCGACCGGCCACATCGTCCTCGGTGACCCGCGCGTCGACACCGTGCTCCCCGGTCTGCCGGACCTGTCGGTCGCCGAGCTCACTTTGACGGTCCCGGTGCGCAACGCGGACACCGCCGCCCACGAGGCCACGGTCACCGCCGAGTTCGACGATGTCCGCGTCTCGCGCACGGTCACCGTTGCGGCGGGCGAGGACATCGTTGTCACCTTCGCTCCGGACGCGTTCGCGGCGTTGCGGGTGCGCGACCCCGAGCTGTGGTGGCCCAACGGCCTGGGCGAGCCCGCCCTGCACGACCTCACCCTGACCGTCCGGACCGGCGGCGCCGAGAGCGACCGGCGCACCACCCGCTTCGGCATCCGGCAGTTCGGCTACGAGTACGACACCCCGCTGAAGTTCACCCCGTCCTCCGACGCCTACACCCAGACCATCCCGCTCGGCACCCGTGAGGCCCGCCACGTCCGCGTCCGCTGCCTGACCCGGGCCACCGGCTGGGGCAGCTCCCTGTGGACCCTGTCGGTGTTCGACAGCGCCCGCCCCGGCACCGACCTCGCCCTGCACGCCCCGGCCGAGGCGTCCAGCACCGACGAGGACGGCCACGCGGCGGCCAACGTCACCGACGGCGACCCCGGCACCCGCTGGTCCTCCGCCTTCGCCGACGACCAGTGGATCCGCGTCGACCTCGGCTCGGTGCAGTCCTTCGACCGGATCGACCTGGTCTGGGAACAGGCCTACGCGCGGACCTTCACCGTGCAGATCTCCATTGACGGCGAACAGTGGACGGACGCCGCGTCCGTCGACAACACGGCCGTCCCGCTGCCGTTCAACAGCGGCGACGCGAGCCTCAGGATCACCGACTTCGAGGCCCGTACGGCCCGTTACGTCCGCCTGTCCTGCGGCATCCGCAACACCAGCTGGGGCAACTCCCTGTGGTCCCTGGCCGTCATCGACAGCGCCGCACCCGGCACCGACCTCGCCCTGCACCGCGAGGCCACCGCCTCCAGCCAGGAGGACGGGCACCCGGCCGCCCACGCCACCGACGGCGACCCCGGCACCCGCTGGTCCTCCGCCTACGAGGACCACCAGTGGCTCCAGGTCGACCTCGGCAGCGCCCGGCGCTTCGACCGGGTCGCGGTCGTCTGGGAGCAGGCGTACCCGAAGACGTACGTCATCCAGGTCTCCGACGACGGCGACACCTGGACCGATGTCACCACCGTCAGCAACACCCCCGATCCGCTGAAGATCAGCGTCAACGGGGTCCGGGTGTTCGTGCGCGGCGGCAACTGGGGCTGGGACGAACTGCTGCGCCGGATGCCCGCCGAGCGGATGGACGCGGCGGTGCGGATGCACCAGGACATGAACTTCACGATGATCCGCAACTGGGTCGGCAGCAGCAACCGCGAGGAGTTCTACGCCGCCTGCGACGCGCACGGCATCCTGGTGTGGAACGACTTCCCCAACGCCTGGAGCATGGACCCGCCCGACCACGAGGCGTTCGTGTCCGTGGCCCGCGACACCGTGCTGCGCTACCGCAGCCACCCGAGCATCGCGGTGTGGTGCGGCGCCAATGAGGGCAACCCGCCCGCCGCGATCGACGAGGGCATGCGCAAGGCGGTCGAGAGCCAGGCTCCGGGACTGCTCTACCAGAGCAACTCCGCCGGCGGTGTCGTGACCGGCGGCGGCCCGTACGGCTGGGTAGAGCCGGAGAAGTACTTCGACCCCGCCACCTACGGCAGCAAGGACTTCGGCTTCCACACCGAGATCGGCATGCCCGTCGTCTCCACGGCGGCCAGCACCCGCGCCATGGTCGGTGACGACGGACCGGAGTGGCCGATCGGCGGCGCCTGGTACCACCACGACTGGAGCGAGCGCGGCAACCAGGCCCCGCAGCACTACAAGGCGGCCGTCGAGACCCGGCTGGGCACCGCCCGCGACCTGGACGACTTCACGCGCAAGGCGCAGTTCGTCAACTACGAGAACTTCCGTGCCATGTTCGAGGCCTGGAACGCCCATCTGTGGGACAACGCCAGCGGGTTGATGCTGTGGATGTCCCACCCGGCCTGGCACAGCACGGTCTGGCAGACCTACGACTACGACTTCGACGTCAACGGCGCCTACTTCGGCTGCCGCAGCGCCTGCGAGCCCTTGCACGTCCAGGCCGATCCGGTGAAGTGGCAGGTCATCGCCGTCAACCACACGCGGGAGGCGCTGCGGGGCGCGACGGTCACGGCCCAGACGTACGACCTGTCCGGCCGCCGTGTCGCCGATACTCGCCACACGCGCGTGGACGTAAATCCCGCCGCCTCGGCGACCGCTTTCACCGCGGCGCCCACGGACGACCTGCCGGACCTGCACCTGCTGCGGCTGACCATGGAAGACGCCGACGGCAGGCTCCTGTCCCGCAACACCTACTGGCGCTGCCGCACCCCCGAGGCACTGCGGGCTCTCGACCAGGTCCAGCGGGCGAAGCTGACGGCCTCCATGAGCCAGGTGTCCCACGACGGCGACCGGAGGACGACGACGGCCACGGTCCGCAACCGCGGGTCCATGGTCGCCGCGATGGTCCGGCTCTCCCTGCTCGACGAGGGCGGATCCCGCGTCCTGCCGACCCTCTATGACGACAACTACCTGTGGCTGCTGCCCGACGAGAAGCGCACGGTGACCCTGTCCTGGCCCGCGTCCGCCCTGCCGTCGGGCCGGCCGAAGCTGCGGGTCGAGGGGTACAACACGGCGCCGATCACGGCACGCGGCTGATACGACCAGACGGCCCGGGGAGCGGCGTCAGACGCCGCGCTCGTAACTGGCCCACGCGATGTGCGACTCGTGCAGGGTCACGGCCACCTCGCGGATTCCCCGGGCCCCCTCCCCCAGCGTCCCCGCGTGGATCGCCTCGGCCAGGCGGTCGGCGATCACTTTGGCCAGGTACTCCGTCGAGGTGTTGACCTCCCGGAACCGCTCCTCGTCATCGAGGTTGCGGTAGTTGAACTCGCTGATCACCTTGCCGAGTTCAGCGGTCGCCAGCCCGATGTCCACGACGATGTTGTCGTCGTCCAGTTCCGGGCGCCGGAACGTCGCGTCCACGACGAACGTCGCCCCGTGCAGCCGCTGGGCGGGCCCGAAGACCTCACCGCGGAAGCTGTGGGCGACCATCATGTGGTCACGTACCGTGATGCTGAACAAGAGGACTCCAAACGAGGTGTGCGCTCAACGATGAGCAATATAACCGCACACACGTAAGTTCACGTGTGAACCAAATGTGAGATCCTCTCGTGTCCCTGGTGTGTCGGGTGGCCGCACCGGCTGAGGAGGACGATGGAGACACCACCGGTGAGACGCCTGGAGCAGGCCCTTGCCGACTTCGCCCAGCGGTACGCAGCGCTGACCAGAACACGGGAGCAGCTGAGGGCTCTGTCGGTCACGGCCTGCTCCCGGGACGAGGTCGTGCAGGTCACGGTGGGCGTGGACGGCTGCCCTGCGAGTATCAGGTTCGTCGGCGAGCGGTTCCGGCAGATGCCGCCCGCCCAGCTCGGCGACAGCGTCGTGGAAGCCCTGGGCACGGCGCAGGCCGAGGTCGCGGCCCGCTTGTCGGCTGCGATGACCAGCGCAGGGCTGCCGGTCCAGGCCGCCCGGGAGACGCCAGGACCACGGCCGCAGCGGCCGTTGTGGGGCCGTCGCTCCTTTTCGCCGCACGCCCCCCTGCCGCCGGACCTGCGGGCGGCCGTCATGGCGCTGACGGACTCAGTGTGCGACGCCGTCAGGTGTGTCTGACGCCGGGCCGGACAGGACCCAACACACCTACTACGTTCACTGCACATACATTACTGCGCTGTCGAGCGGACAGCGCCTGTGCAACAACCGAGGAGCGGAACGAGCATGCCCACATCCCCACGTACAGACGACATCGTCCAGGTCGAGAGCAATGTGTTTCTCGTGTCCGGCAGCAACACGAACTGGGTGATCATCAAGGACGGAGCCAGCTGCACCCTCGTCGACAGCGGCTACCCCGGCGACCGCGACGCCGTGCTGGGGTCCCTCGCGACGCTCGGCCTGGGACCGCGCGACGTGTCCGCCGTACTGATCACGCACGCCCACAACGACCACATCGGCGCGGCCGAGCATCTGCGCGCCGCGTACGAGGTGCCGGTCCTCATGCACCCGGAGGAGGTGCCGCACGCCCGCCGCGACTTCCTCGACCAGGTCTCCGTGGGACAGGTGCTGGGGCAGGCCTGGCGGCCCGGGGTACTGCCGTGGGCCGTGCACGCCCTGCGGGCCGGCGGAACCACGCACGTGCCGGTCTGCGAGCCACAGGCGTTCCCCGCAGCGGGCGCCCTCGACCTGCCCGGAGCCCCGGTTCCCGTGCACACACCCGGGCACACCAAGGGGCACTGCGCCTATCACCTGCCCAAGAGCGGCATCCTGATCACCGGCGACGCCCTCGTCACCGCGCACCCCACGTCCCGGATCAGCGGTCCCCAACTGCTGCCCGAGATGTTCCACACCGACCGGGCGCGGGCTCTCGACTCCCTGACCACGCTGGAGAACCTGGACGCGGGCCTTCTGCTGCCCGGCCACGGACCCGCGCATCGCGGCCCGGCGAAAGAGGCCGCCGCTACGGCCCGCGAGCGCGCGAGCAGGTGACCGATCGCTCCCTCGGACGGCGGAACCCGGCCACCGGCGGTTCAACCACACACTTACCGGGCAGTACGTTCGAGGGTGCCCTCGTGCGAGTGACCCGGTGGAAACTCGAGGCAAACCGAAGAACAGCCACACTTCCTCTATGCAGGGGCACATCAGCGCTTATCGTGAGGAGTGAGCATGTCGGAGGAACCATCTGACGTTGACACTTATCCACACGAGTCCCTCGCCGTGGGTACCATGCGCAACGTCATCCATATCGAGGGAGTGAACGGTTGTGACCAGCCAATCAGCCGCCACGCTCCGATCGCGGTACGTAGCACAAGCCGCATCGGACTTGGAGGAGAACCGTCGGCGACAGCAGGAGCTGGCGGAGAGGATCTCCGTGTTGAAGCAGGAGGAGGCCCTCCTCGCGGACATCCTGAACCTCGCCGAGCGGTACGAGGGTTTCGCCGACGCGTCCCGGCTGCCCGAGCAGTTGCAGGACGAGCCCGTTGTTGCGAAGGCGAAGAAAACGTCCACCGGGGCGGCGCCCCGACGCTCGGCGTCGGCCAAGAGCACTCCGACCGGCAGGACGGCGAAGGCCGGCGCGAAGGGGAAGTCGCGTCAGCCTCTGCTCGGTGACCTGCTGGCGGAACTGCTCGGTCAGTACGAGGAACCGCGGCTGGCGAAAGAACTGCGCGACGAGCTCCTCGAGAAGCACCCGGACCGCAACCCCACCCCGCAGGTGGTGCGGAACACCCTTGAGTCCCTGGTCGCCAAGGGCCGTATCCGGCGTCACAAGCAGCAGCGCTCCGTCATGTACACCCTGATCAAGCCGGGTGCGTCGGACGGCGACAGCTCCGACTGAATCGTCCGCTCGTCCCGTTGTCCCACGAGCGGTGATGCGCGGCCAGGTCGGTGACACGCACCGGGCGCGACCCATCGTTTCGCGGGACAACGACGTGCGGGACGATCCTTCGTGGGACGGGCGAGGCACCGCAACCGCGCCGAGACAAACACGTATCTTCTCGTGGACGAGCATGCGGCCGTACTCGCCCTTCGAGGTCGCCTGGCGCTCGCAGAACGGCCCCCACACTCTCGAAAGTCCGGGCCGACCCGGACGCCTTCACCGCGATCAGCGCCGAGGTCGGAACCTTCACTCGCGCAACCGCGGACGGCATCTACCAACCGCGCCACACATTGTCGAACGCAGCGCTCTCCACGTCCCGCCGCAGGCGTGCGGCCGCCAGCTCCGTCACCGCGTCACCGACGGCGGCCAGCACGGTCGTGACGTCGTCGTCGAGGGAGCTGTCCTCACTCTCGGGCCGCTCGTCCTCTCTGCCTTCAGTGATCGCCGCGCCTTGGACTCCCAAGGCCGCCAGCAAGTCGTTGAGAACGGGCTCGCCGGATGCCCTGCGCTCCTCCGCCTCGCGGCGTTCCTGCGTATCGGCCGGCACAGCCGGCCCGGACAGCAGCCGGAGCCTGTGGCCGTGCGGATGAACGACGAGTCCTGCCCGCTCCAGGGCGTCGGCGTAGGCCGGCACGAGGTCGTCGCCGCGACGCCACAGCCACTCGTGAATCGTCTCGTACGGCTCGTGCCGGACAAGGGTGGCGTCCGCCTGGTCCAGCAGCGGGTCGTCGGACACCGTCCGCGGACCGGGCACCACCCGAGGACCGGGGACCATGCAGTCACCGTCCAGGCTCAGTGCCCCGCGCCGCAACAGGTCGATCGCTTCGGCTCCGGCGAGCGCGAGCGACAGGTCGCCCTGGCCCGCGATGTCGCCGGTCGGCAAGGTGAGGGCGACGAGCACGAGGTCGCGCGCGGTGCTCATGAGTCCCTCCGGGTCTCCAGCAGGCGCAGCCACACCTCACTGATGGTGGGGAAGGCGGGTACGGCGTGCCAGAGGCGTGCGACCGGCACCTCCCCGGTGATGGCGACGGTCGCCGAATACAGCAGTTCGTCCACGCCGGGTCCGACGAAAGTGGCGCCGACGACGACCTCACGCTCCCGGTCGATCAGGATGCGGGCCCTGCCCCGGTAGTCAGGGCGGTACTGGATGGCCCCCCCGACGCGCCCGAGATCGTAGTCGACAACCTCGACGTCCCGGCCGAGACGCTCGGCCTCCCGCGTGGTCAGGCCGACGCTCGCGACCGGAGGGTCGGTGACGACGACGCCGGGGACTGCCACGGTGTCGGCCGTGCCGCTGTGCGGCGACCAACGGCCCGTGTCCAGCTGCTCGCCCCGCGCCCGGGCAACGATCACGGAACCGGCGACTCGGGCCTGGTACTTGCCCTGATGGGTGAAAAGTGCTCGCCGGTTGACGTCGCCGACGGCGTACAGCCACTCCCCCGGCACCGCGGTGACGGTCAGGCTGTCGTCGACGGTGAGCCACTCACCCGGCTCCAGCCCCACGGTGTCGAGCCCGATGTCCTCCGAGCGCGGGGCGCGGCCTGTGGCGAAGAGGATCTCGTCGGCGGTCAGTTCGGTGCCGTCCGAGAGCCAGACCCGGACCTCGCCGCCGCCCTGGCCGTCCTCGCCGTCCGCCCGCTTGGCATCCACGACGGAGACGCCGAACCGTACGTCCGCTCCGGCCTCCCGCAACCGCTCGGTGACCAGCTCCCCCGCGAAGGGCTCCATGCGGGGCAGCAGTTCGTCCTCACGGGCCAGCAGGGTCACCTGGCTGCCCAGGGCCTGCCAGGCGGTGGCCATCTCGACGCCCACCACACCGGCGCCCACGACCACCAGGCGCCCGGGCGGCTGCTGGGCGCTGGTGGCCTCCCGGCTCGTCCAGGGGCGCAGTTCCTCGATGCCGGGAAGCGGTGGCAGGGCCGCACGGCTGCCGGTGCACACGGCGACCGCGTGCCGGGCCCGCAGTCGTACGGTGTCGCCGTCGGGGGTCACCACCGACGCCTCGCGCTCACCGGTCAGCCGGCCATGCCCGCGCACGAGATCGATGCCAACCGACTTGATCCAGTCGACCTGGTCGTCGTCCTTCCAGTGCGCGGCCATGCGGTCGCGGTGCGCCAGGACGGCGGCGACGTCCAGCGGTCCCTTGACGGCGGGGTCGAGCCCCGGCACGTGCGCGGCGTCGGCTCGGAACAGGGCGGGGCGCAACAGGGCCTTGCTGGGGTCGCAGGCCCAGTACGAGCACTCGCCACCGGCCAGCTCGCTCTCCACGATGACGGTGCTCAGACCGGCGGCGGCGGTCCGGTCCGCGACGTTCTCACCGACCGGGCCAGCGCCGATCACTATGACGTCGTACGTGCGGATGTTGTCGGTCGGCATGTGTCCTCCGGGGGCTGTGTGCCGGGCGGATGGGTAGGGGGTGGGTCGTGTCAGCGGCCGGGGGCTCGCTCGGTGACCTCCTGGAGGAACCACTCGTTGCCGTCCAGGTCCTTGAAGGCGGCGAACGTGCCGTAGCTGGCCCGCTCCGGGTGCAGGCCCAGGACGCGGTGGGTGTCACCGGCGTGGTGGAAGGCGCCCGTCTCGTCGCGGAAGGGGCCGTAGACCTCAACGCCGTACGAGGTCAGCTCCTCCTGGGCCTTGAGGATGTCGGTGACGGTCAGCTGGAGGCCGTGGAGCGTGCCCGGCTCCTGGCGGGTGAGGCCCTCGCCGAAGATGATCGAGCACTCGGAGCCGGGCGGGGTGACCTGGACGATCCGGTAGCCGTCGTTGATCGGGAAGTCGGCGTCGAGGCGCCAGCCGAGCCGCTCGACGTAGAAGCTCTTGGCCCGGTCCACGTCGGAGACGGGCAGGATGACGACTTCGAGCTTCATGTCCATGGCTGTGTTCTCGCTTTCGATGGTGTGGTGCCCCGCGCCGACGGGCGCCGTGCGCTCAGTGTGGGCCGGGGGCGACATGTGTCGCCTCAGTCAAGTGACGGTGGGTCTCGCAGTGCGTTGGCCGATTCGTTACCGAAGCCAGCGCACCGGACGGCTGTGAGATACGTGTGTTTGGTGGGTCCCCGGTGCGGGGGCCCGGACCGAACACGGAAGGACAGATCTTGAGAAGACTTTTCCCCGCCTCGCGCGCCGGCCGCGCGCTGACGGTGGGTGCCGCCCTCCTCTCCGCCGGAGCCGCCCTCGCCCCGGCCGGTACGGCCGCGGCGAGCACCGGCACGGAGAGCAGGCACCGGGTGGATTACGTGGCCCTCGGCGACTCCTACGCCTCCGCGCCGCTCGTCCCCACCCAGGTCGACGCGACCTGTCAGCGTTCCGACCAGAACTACCCCTCGCTGGTGGCACGTTCGCACTCCGCGAGGCTGACGGACGTCAGTTGCGCGGGTGCCACCACCGAGGACATGACGGCCTCGCAGACCGAGGGTGTGCCGGCGCAGCTCGACGCCCTGAACCGAGGCACCGGCCTGGTCACGGTCACCATCGGCGGCAACGACATCGGTTTCTCGACCGTGCTGGGCACCTGCGCCCATCTGACCTCGGGCAACCCGGCGGGCGCCCCGTGCCAGGCCTACTTCGCGGGCAGCGGCACGGACCAGATCACGGACGCGATCTCCGCGACCGGGCCGAAGGTCGCCCAGGTGCTGCGGGGCATCCACCGCCGCGCGCCGCACGCGCGTGTCGTGGTGGTCGGCTACCCCGACCTGTTCCCCGAGGACGGTGTCGGCTGCACCAGCAGCACGGTGCCGCTGGCCGCGGGTGACTTCGCGTGGCTGCGCGACAAGGAGAAGGGACTCAACGCGATGCTGGCCCGCCAGGCCCGCCGCGGTGGGGCGGAGTACGTGAACACGTACACGCCGACCGTCGGACACGACCTCTGCAAGCCGGCCGGCGAGCGGTGGATCGAGACCTTCGCCCCCGAGACCCCGGCGGCGCCGGTGCATCCCAACGCCATGGGCGAGAGCATGATGGCGACCGCGGTTGATGGTGTTCTCGCAGGTCACCGTCACTGACGTTTTTGCGGTGCGGGGTGGTCGGTCCGGCACGAGCCGGTGCCCGGTCCGGCCGCCCTCCCCTGTGTCGGGGCACCCGTCAGAGGAGGCTCGCGGGCCCGGGGCCGTACCCGGCCAGCACCGTGCTCTCCGCCCAGCCCCACACCTGCGTGTCCGTCGGCCAGTCATGGCCCCCCTCGGAGACCGGGCCACGTCGAGGTATCTGCTCGGCGGTGGCACGCTCACCGGAAACATGTTCATCGGAGGCGCGCCGGGAGTGTGCGCGACGTTTCTCGGCAGCCCGTACACGTATGTGCGTCAGGGAGACCATGGTCGGGCTCTCAGGCGGCGGCGCTGGCGTTGATGGTCACCGGGATGTTGCCGCGCAGGGCCTTGGAGTACGGGCAGATCTGGTGTGCGGCGTCCGCGAGTTCCTGGGCGGTGGCGTCGTCGACGCCGCCGAGCACGGGGTTGAGGACGGCGGAGAGGGAGAACTCGCCGTCATCGCCGTGGGTGAGGGTGATGTCGGCGGTGATGCTCGTGCTGGTGAGGCGGATCTTGCGGCCGGTGGCGGCGCGGCGCAGGGCGCCGAGGAAGCAGGCGGCCCAGCCGGCGGCCAGCAGCTGCTCGGGGTTGGTGGCCGTACCGGCGCCACCGAGCTCCTTGGGAAGGGCGAGGGTCGTCTCCAGCAGGCCGTCGGAGGAGCGGACGTGACCGCCGTTGCGGCCCTCTCCGTCGACGTTGACGACGGCGGTGTAGCTGACTGCCATGACTGTGCTCCCCATCTGGGTCGAAAGGTCCGTATGCGCTTCTGACCAGGACACCTTTCATGTCACCGGTTGAGGCGGTGACGCAATCATGGCAGTCGTCAGCATCACCAGTCAAGGCGGTGACTGGCGGCTTTGCCGGTTCATGTGCCGGCTGTCGCCCTTGTGACATGTCCCAGGTGTGCCACCGGCATCGAGTGACACCCGCCGCACGGCCGACGGATTCTGACGCGCAGATGAACAGCACACAGCGCGCCGGGAGAGGCACAGAACCGATGAGACACACCCGCTTGTTGGCGGCGTTCACCGCAGGCGTCGCCCTGGCCGCCGCGGCGGTCACCCCGACCTTCGCCGTCCCGACGGGCCCGCCGCGCACCGAGGACGCGCCCCAGGCGGCCTCCGATACGGCGACCGTCCGCCTGATCACCGGCGACCGCGTGACCGTGACCAAGGGAGCGGACGGTCGACAGACGGCTTCGGTACACCCCGGCCCCGGACGCGACGGCATCGTCTTCCACACCTTCGAACAGGACGGACGCCTGACCGTCCTCCCCTCCGACGCCTCTCCCCTGGTGGCCGGCGGCCGCCTGGACGAGACCCTGTTCGACGTCACCGCCCTCCTCGCCCAGGGCTACGACGACGCCCACACCGACGCACTGCCGCTGATCATCGGCACCACCGGCCCGACGGCCGCCCGCACCGCCGACAGGCTCACCCCGTTCGCCGAACAGGGGGCGCCCGCACGGGAGTTGCCGAGCATCCACGCCCGCTCACTGCACGTCGCACAGGACGACCTGACCCGCTTCTGGAACCAACTGACCCCCGACACCACGGCAGCGAAGGCCGCGGCTGTCCCCCGCGTCTGGCTCGACGGCCGGGTCAATGCCGTACTGGACCGCAGCACCGCCCAGATCGGCGCCCCGACCGTCTGGCAGACGGGCGCCCACGGCGAGGGCGTGAAGGTCGCGATCCTCGACACCGGCGTCGACCAGACCCACCCCGACCTCGCCGGACGCGTCACCGAGACGGCCAACTTCTCCAGCAGCCCGACCACCGACGACCCCTTCGGCCACGGCACCCACGTCGCCTCCATCGTCGGCGGCAGCGGCGCGGCCTCCGGCGGCACCCGCAAGGGCGTGGCCCCCGGCGCGCAGCTCCTCGTCGGCAAGGTGCTGGGCGACGACGGCAGCGGTTCGGAGTCCCAGATCATCGCCGGTATGGAATGGGCCGTCGCACAGGGCGCCAAGGTCGTCAACATGAGCCTGGGTTCGCAGGAGCCGAGTGACGGCACCGACGCGATGAGCCAGGCCGTCGACGAGCTCTCCCGCACCAGCTCCACCCTCTTCGTGGTCGCCGCGGGCAACAGCGGCACGGACGGCACGTCCACCGTCGGCTCACCCGGCGCGGCCGACGCGGCGCTGACGGTGGGAGCCGTCGACCGCGACGACAAGCTGGCCCCCTTCTCCAGCCGCGGCCCCCGCACCGGCGACGGCGCGGTCAAGCCGGACGTCACCGCACCCGGCGTCGGCATCGTCGCGGCCCGCGCCACCGGCACCACCGGCGGCGACGTGGTCGACCAGTACTACGTGGGCTACTCGGGCACCTCCATGGCCACCCCCCATGTCGCGGGCGCCGCCGCCCTGGTGGCCCAGCGCCACCCCGACTGGACCGGCCACCAGCTGAAGGACGCCCTGGTCAGCACAGCCCGCACCAGCACCGGCCAGCAGGTCACGGAACAGGGCGGCGGCCGTATCGACGCCGCCGCGGCGGCCCTCGGCACCCTCACGGCGACCGCCGGCCTCACCCCGGGCCCCTTCCAACTCACCGACCCGGCCCGCACGCTGGACCTGACGTACACCAACACCTCCGACCAGGCCGTCACCCTCGACCTGACCCCCCGCCTCACCGACAGCGCCGGCCGCCCAGCCCCGACGACCGCCGTCCGCCTCGCGGACTCCGTGCGCGTCCCCGCCCACGCGACCGCCACCGTCCCCCTCACCATCGACCCCGCCAAGACCGGCCAGGGCACCTACTACGGCTACGTCACCGGCACCCCGACCGGCACCGGCAGCCCAGCCGTCCACACCACCCTGAGCCTGATCGTGCACGGCCCCACACACCGGCTGACGGTGCGGACATACGACGAGCACGGCGACCGCGTCCCCGCACAGCCGCTCATCTGGGGCCCGGGCGGCTTCGTGACCTACACCGACCCCGAACACGGCATCGTCGAGGTCGAAGAAGGCACCTACCAGGTCAACAACACCTTCATGGGCACCGCCAAGGACGGCCAGGAACTGCGCGAGGTCGTCCTGCCGGAGGTGAAGGTCACCAAGGACACCACCGTCACCGTGGACGCCCGCAAGACGGTCCCCATCCAGATCCGCACCCCGCAACCCGCCGAACAGCGCGGCATCCTCAGCTACCAGACCTACCGCGAACTCGACGGCCACGCCCTGCTCCAGGGCACCATGTTCTTCGACATCGCCAAGCGGCTCTACGTCAGCCCCACCCCCCAAGTCCGCACCGGCACCTTCGAGTTCGCCTCTCGCTGGCAACTCGTCGCCCCGCTCCTCCAGGCGCGGGCCACGGGCCTGCCCGGCCCGCTCAACGCCTACTACATGCCGGACTCCCCCCTCTTCGCCGACCACGGCACCACCCTGCGGGCCGTCGACGCGGGTGACGCCGCCGCACCCGTACTCCGTGGCGTGCGCGGCCGACTAGCGGTCCTCACCGACGCACAGGGCACCGGCACCGGCGAGGCCCTGAAGCAGCTCGCGGCGGCGGGCGCCAAGGGCGTCCTGCTAGTCCACTTCGACGACAACCCCTGGACCCGCTGGAGCCCGAACGGCGACCGCTCCCCCCTGCCGGTCGTCCGCGTCGGCGCCACCACCGGTGCCGACATCCTCAAGCGACTCCCCCACCACACCACCGAGGTCACCTTCCACGGCACGGCCCGCAGCCCCTACCTCTACGACGTGATGCAGGTGTCGAAGGGCCAGATCCCCCAGCAGGTCATCCACACCGTCTCCGCCCACAACAGCGCCATCGTCCGCACCACGTACGCCGACAACGGCGGCACCGGCTGGTCCTCCGAACAGCGCTTCGCCCGCCGCCCCTACCAGCAGACGGCCTGGCTCCAGTACGGCCGCTACGCCCCGACCGGCTTCACCCGCACCGAGTACGTCAGCGCCGGTGACACGGTCTGGCAGCACCTGGTCCACCACACCACGACCTACGACCCCGACGTACCGCTCACCCTCGGCCTGCGCGACACCCCGCGCACCTACAAGTCCGGTACCCGGTCGCAGGAGACCTGGCAGGGCGCCGTCGTCCGCCCGTCCATCCCCGCGCACACCACCGACCCGACCGTCCGGCAGGGCAACGTACTGCGCCTGCGCATACCGGAGTTCACCGACTCCCAGGCCGGTCACTGGTCCCGTGCCCTGGCCGACGGCGGCGGCATCGGCACCAGCCGCACCCAGGCAGCCGGCGACACGGTGACCGCGGCCCTCTACCGCGACGGCACCAGGCTCGCCGACCTCGACTCCGCATGGACCGACATCGAGGTGCCCTCTGCCGCCGCCAACTACCGCCTGGAGCTGAGCACTTCACGCACCTCCCCCGACTGGGACCACGCCACCGCGACCAAGACGACCTGGTCGTTCCGCTCCGGCCCCGCCGACCAGCCCACCGCCCTCCCCCTCCTCCAACTCGACTACGCCGTACCGGTCGACGCCCACAACACCGTCACCCGCGCCGGTTCCTACGGAGTGAACGTCGCCGTCCGCGCCCAGGACGGCGCCCCCGCACCGCGCGCTCCCAAGGTGCGGGTGGAGGTCTCCTACAACGACGGCCGCACCTGGCAGCCGACGGACGTCCGCGACCACGGCCACGGCACCTTCCGGGCCACGCTGCCCCACCGGCACGACTCCGCCTTCGTGACCCTGCGCGTCACGGCCCGGGACGCCACGGGCAACTCCGTGAGCCAGACGGTCCACCGCGCCTGGTCCGAACGCCGCTGACCAGCACATCCCCCGGGGGCGAGAGGTCGTACAGACTTCTCGCCTCTGCCGTTTCGTGGCCCTGGAGTACAGTCCTCGGAAGTCTCGGATTGTTTACCCCACAACAAATGGGAAGGGCCTGGGGGATGCTGGAAGCCGCGGGAGTCCCACCCGAACAGGAGACCGTCTACCGCCTTCTGGTGACCTCGGGCGGAGCGACCGCCGAAGACATCTCCCGGCGCATAGGTGTGAGCAACGACGATTGCACACGTGTGCTCGATTCCCTGGTCCTCCAGGGATTGGCAAGCCCTACGGACGGCACACCTAGGATGTTCCGGCCCGTCCCACCGGACGTGGCTCTCCTCCCCCGTATCAAACACACCGCCGACGCCCTGGACACGGCACGCGCAGAGGCGGACCGGCTGCTGGAGACCTACCGCGAGACCGCACGCCGCCACGACGCGGGGCAGTTGCTGGAGGTCATCACCGGAGCGGAGGCCCTGCGCCAGCGCCTGAGACAGATCCAGGTCAACGCCCGTGAGGAGATGCTCTGGTTCTGCCGCGCCCAGTACGTGGCCATGCCCTCCGGCAGCAACACGGAGGAGTTCGAGGCCCTCGCCCGGGGCGTCCGCTACCGGGTGCTGTACGAGAAGGCCTTCTTCGACGACGAGGGAGCCGTCGACAACGTCGTCGCGGGGGTGCGGGCCGGTGAGATGGCCCGCTCTGTCCCTTGGCTGCCGCTCCGTCTGGCCATCGCCGACCGTTCCGTCGGCATCTTTCCCCTGGTGCCGGGCGGCCCCCAGGGCAGCCCCGGGCAGCCGACGACCGCGCTGGTCAGGGACAGCAGTCTGCTCGACGCCTTGGTCGCACTGTTCGAGAGCTATTGGGAGAACGCCGTCCCCCTGCACCTCTCGGAGTCGGGCGACACCCTGGCCACGGACGCCGGCACCCCCCACCCCGACCTCTCCCCCGCCGACGGCAAACTGCTGTCCCTGCTGGTCGCGGGGGTCGCCGACAAGGCGATCGCCTCCCAGTTGGGCCTCAGCCGAAGAACCGTCCAGCGCCGCATCCAGAGCCTGATGGAACGCGCCGGGGCCGGAACCCGCATGCAACTGGCCTGGCAGGCAGCCCGCCGCGGCTGGCTGTAGGCGACTTCTGCTTCCCCAGAAGGGACACAACTTTCCCCAGAAGGGACTCAACTCCCCTACCACGCAAGCCAGTTACGGCAACGAGAAGCCAAGCTCCTTGGCCGCGTCCGCCAGCCCGGTGGCCCCCCATCGCATCACCGCCTGCTCCGTCGTCGACAGCGAGCGCACCTCGGCGTGATCCAGATACAGCACCCCGTCGAGATGATCGGTCTCATGCTGCACGATCCGTGCGCCCAGTCCCTCGTACTCCTCCACGAGACGCCGCCCTGTCTCGTCTTCGCGCGTCACTCGGATCCGGTCGGGCCGCGCCACGACGGCCTGCCAGCCAGACACACTCAGACACCCTTCAAAGCTCGCCGCCCGGGCCCGACCTACCCCCTCGTACGAGGAGTTGATGAGCACGGTGAACGGAACGGGCTGCTGGCCGCGCTCGATCAAGCGCCCGGAGAGCCCGGCGGGGGTCGCCAACACCGCGAGCCGCAGCGGTAGTCCGACCTGAGGTGCGGCCAGTCCGACCGCCCCGTGAATCTGCTCCATCGTCTCGCGCATCTTGGCGATCAACTGCTGAAGCATGCCGTCATCGAGCTGACCGTCGTAGGAAGCGGTCTGCTGTCGGAGTACCGGGTCTCCGGCCTGAACGATAGTCAGCGGCCCCGGCTTCTCGATGAGCTGAGCCGCCCGGTCGGTGAGTTCATTGCCTCCCATGCCTGGTAACCGAACGCGGAGCCAGGCGGGTTCACACAACCCCCCAGGGAGTGGCGCAGGTCACACCGAAAAGGTCATCTGGAGCTCTGCCGAGGCGGAAAACGCGCGGACGGCCACAGAGGCCTCTTCGGGAGAATCGTTCTGAGCGAAGAATCGAACTGTTCGAACGGTGCCCCGATTGCGTGTACTTACCCCATTCACGCGCGAGACGGCGTCATTGCTCGAACGACACTCAAGACGTCCTGCAGATCGCCCCTCATTGACGTGACGTACATGAGGCACGATTCCCAGGTCGTGTCAGGTGGCCCGCCGGAGCGGAACGACGACCCGCTCACCCAGTCGGCCGGGGGTGATCCGGTAGTACTTGATGTGCCCGATCTTCTCGGTCTCCTCGAGCCAGCCGAGTGCGATGACCTGCTTCCGCGTCCTGGAGAAGACGGGCGGCGCCATACCGACCAGCTGGGCGAGCTGAGCCGCAGTCTCCAGCACAGCACCTGAACGATCAGTCGGGTGCAAGGCGTACAGCATGACGACGAGACGCTGGTTGGCCGTCATGCCGGCCGTGGCCTCCAGCAGCCTGAGGTTCTGCTGCTTGTCGTCACTGGTCACTTTGCCTCCCACCGTGCTGGGGTGTTCTCGTTGAAGCCTGGGATATCTGGTGGATTACATGCTTTCACGGCTTCCCGCTGCTCCAAGCCTGTTCCATGGAAAGCGATGTAAGGACTGATGCGGTACAGGTTGTAGTTCCCGATACGCCCACGCACCACCAGGACGCGGTGCTTCGTCAGCTTCCGGTTGATCTTCCCTACCGCGTCCGTCGACATCCCCACCCTCTTGGCGATGTCGGCTCCCGTGGCTCTCAGCGGCTCCATCCCCTCAGGGGATACCCCGATCCACCACAGAACCAGGAACTTCTCGCTGGGCGTGAAAGCCCTCGACTCAGTGATGGCCTCGACCCTGGCTTTGTCCACTTGAGTGTGCCTGCCGGAAAAGGCGTACGGCGCATAGGGGACCGGCTCGCCTGTGTCGGCATCGACCAGTCTGCGTGCTGCTCCCAACAGGCCCTCCGTGCATGGGTCATTGCCGCACTGTTCCTTGGGGACCGCCTTCAGACCGTTCTGATGAACTTAACGTACATGAGCAGGAAGTCAATTAACTCCGCTTGTCGGCCGTGTCGCTTGTCCCTGAGGACATCTGCGGCCCTTTCAGCAAGGGCAGAGCGAAGGGCAGAGTGCCGGGCCGAGAAATGAACGTGACGTCAATCTAGGGCGTTCCTGGGAACGTGGTACCCAGTCCTACGATCGTGGTCCTCACCCCTGTTTTCGCAGGTCAGGGGGCTATTGGAGATGTCGCTCTCTTACCGTGTGAAACAGCGCCATACTCGGCTCTCCCGACCCCACTCCCCCAATCCTCCGCTCCCTGCCCTCCACTCCCGTGCGTCCGCGCCCCACTGCTCTACGCCCGCTCGATAACGCGCCCTCCCCCACAATCCCGCACCACAGAAAGCCCGCCACGGCGTACCGGCACGCGATCACTCAGGCGCGCGTGTGCCTCGATCAACCCCATCAAGGCTCAACCACGCCCATTGGCATGTGACCCTCCACTCAGGGTCAGTGGCCGACGGGCCGAAAGGCGAACAACTCGGTGAGGACGGCGGACCCGGAGCTGTAGGCGAGCGCGCAGAGCCGAAGTCGGTCGGAGGCTATTACGCCGTAATAGTGAAAGCGCCTGTGGCCAGCACGAGAGGGTTCTCGTGCCGGCCACAGGCATGCTGAAACGGAAATGAGCTCAGGTCTTGGATCCAACCCGCTGGCTCTGATGCTCGTTGAGGATGTCCAGCATCTTGTCGAACTCGGTGTCGCTCATCTTCTGGATGAGGTGCATGGCGATGAACGCACCGTCGTCGTAAGGAAGTCGACGAGCAGTCCCCAACTCGGCCTTAGCCGGGTCCGCTTCACTGGAGAGGCTCTCGGCGGGTCGAGGATCGGGCACCGTCTCCGTCTGCTGAGCGGCAGGTGCTTCCTGCGCCGAAAGGTCAACCACCTCCTCCGCTACCGGCGTTGCCCTGGCGGGAGCAGGGCGAGAAGGCTCAACGACCTTGGCCGACTGGCGGCTCGAAGGGTCCTCGGACACCTCCCGACCGTCAACGGCCTGAGACGGCACGGAAGCAGCAGCCTCGGGAGCGGCTTCCTCAGCTGGCTCGACGACAGGGGGAACCGCAGGCATCGTGGGCACTGTGGACGCCTGCGGGGCCCGACGCTCCGCATCCTTGCGGGCGCGTTCGGCCTTGAGCTCCTGGAGGACGGCTTCCTGCCGGTCGTGAGATTCCTTGGCGACGGACCGCAGGAGTTCGACCGGCTCCTCCCCCACCACTGCCTGGAGTTCCGGGCTCAGATTGAGCAGTGCCAGCCGCTGGGAGACCCATCCCTGCGACTTGTGCAACCGCTTGGCGAGCTTGACCTGTGAACCATGAATGGAGAGCAGACGCTGCAGAGCCCGTGCCTCATCCAGCGGATCGAGGTCGTTGCGATGGATGTTGGCGACGAGCGCCGACTCCAGGATGGCGTCCCCGTCCTCACCCTGCTCGTCGTCGACCATGACGTTGAGGTGCGTGAGGCCCGCCTCGCGAGCGGCGGCCAGGCGGCTGCTGCCGTCCACGACGACATGGGTGGTGTCAGGCTCGAGGTCGCTGGCGCGCGCCGGGTTGGCCTTGATGTAGGCATCACGGTTCATGACCGTGATGGCCTGCTTCTGCCCGTGTTCCTTGAGGCTGTTGGTGAGTTCGCTCAGATCACCGAGCGTGGTCCGAGGGTTCTCGGGGTTGGGGCTGATCCGAGTGACGGGCAGCCGAGACGGTGGAGCCACCCCTTCTGTCGGCACCCCGGTCGCTGCCCCGATGGCGGCTCGGCGGGCGCTCACGGGCCGGGCCGCTCCCCCGAAGCGGCCGGCGCCCAACTGGTCAGCCTTGCTCATGAGATCTCCCGGGCCAGCGCACGCATGGCCACGGCCTGCTGCGAGGCAGGCGCATAGCTCAGGAGAGGCTGCTTCATACGAACGGCTTCCTTCTGTTCCTTGAGGTCGTTGACGAGGCCGACGACTCGCGGATCCTTTATGTCGATCCATCCCTGGAGCGAGGAGGTGGCGATGTAGCCACGTCGGCCGTCGTAGAGGTTGACGACGATGCCCAAGTAGTCAATGTCGAGGGCGAGGTCGTTGCGGAGATCCTCTATCTGGTTGGTGAGCAGGTCGTAGGCGTCGGCGGAACTGTCCTCGGCCTGGACGACGATGAGCGCTCCGGACTGGCCCGGTCCTTCACCGTCGCGCCGGCGTCCGTAGTAGGCGGCCGCGTCCATGCTGAGGCCGAGGCTGGGCGGGCAGTCGACGATGATGACGTCGTAATCGGCTTCCAGCGGGAGAAGGGCTCGTTCCAGAGCCGCCTCGCGAGCGCGGACCGCGGAGAGACGGACGTCGAGCAGGAAGGCGTCGTGGCAGGCGGGCAGGAGATGGAGCCGTCCGCCGAAGTGGTCCTCGTCGACGGAGACGATCAGGTCCTTCAGCTCACCCTTGGGATCGCCGGCCATGTGGTTGGTGAGGCTGTCACCGTTCATGGCCAGGGGGGCTGCGCCCAGTTGGTTGGTGAGGTGGCACTGGGGGTCGAAGTCCACCAGGAGGACGCGGAGTCCGGCTCCGGGAAGCTTCTCGATGTCGAGCGGGTCGGTGTCGGTGACGCTCGCTTCACCCTCGGACTCGCCTGCCCGCAGGGCGGTCGCCAGCGCCTTGGCGACGCGTACGGGGAAAAGCCGGTTGGGATCCTCCGCGAGGGCCTCCCCCACTCCCGCCGTGATGGCGGTCTTCCCCACGCCGCCTTTCTGGTTGCAAACGACGATGCGACGGGTGATGTCCGGACGCTGCACATCGGGCGCGGGGTTCGTGTCGAGCCAGAGCTGAACGGACTGGGCGAGCCCCTGAATCAGGGAGACCCGCCGGTCCTCGGCGATGCTCCGGAACTGCTCCCACTGCCCGGGCGGCAGAAAGGTGGAGAAGGACTCGGCCCCGGCGGTGTCGACCGAAGCCGTGGCTGAGGCAAGGTCACACCAGGCGGCGATGCCCTGCTCGACAGCGGTCTGGATCTCGATACCGAGCTGGGCGGTTCTGACTTTGAGGTTCTGCCGGAGCCATCCCGGCAGCTTGGAGACGACCTTGGCTCGGTCGCTTGAGGTGGCTGGCATACTCATGGCGCTACCTTACTAACGTCGTAGATCATCCGCCGCACCGACACGTTAGTTATGATGACTTGGTGATCCTGACACGCCCCGGCACCCCTATTACGGCGTAATAGCTCGCCCGGGTTCACAAGCCGCGCCGAGCCCACCCAGACTCCTCGCCCCTCCCCTCCCCCACAACCCCCAAGCCCCTCGGACCTCTCCTCACCCGGTCCCGCTCCGGGTCTGTTGGGGGCTCAGACCTATTACGGCGTAATAGGTCTGAGCCCCCAAGCAGCTCTGATCGAAGGGGCGACCACACAAACGTGGGCACGCCTCAGAGGGAGAGTCTCCCCCTGAGGGCTGCCAACGGCCCGCAGCTCCCCATCTCGCCTCGACCTATTACGGCGTAATAGCTCAAGCGATGTTCGAGGAGCCGTCGTCCTCCCTCTCTGCCCGACCGTGCTGGAGCTTCAGTGCCGCGTCCAGGGCGAGTCGAGCATCCTCGTCGAGCGCGACCGAGCGAGCCGTGGTCTTCTCCAACTTGGTCAGGGCTCGCAGTGCAGCTTCGAGATACCGCTTCAGACTGACCATCTGTAGCGGGGTCTGGCAGTGCGGCAGCACCGCCTCGATCTCCTCCAGCCAGTAATCGGCATCGTCATCCCGTACCAACGCCTCACGATGTTCCAGCAGCCGAGTGGCCACCGGCACCAAGAGCTCATGCCGCCGTTGCGCTGCCTCCTGAGCCCGGCGCTCGTCGGCCTGCTCCCAGGCAAGCCGACGCTCCGCCTCAAGAACTGCCTCGGGAGTCCGGCGCACATGACGGACTTGGTTGCCCGGCCCGGGAGTCTCGTCCCTCAACTCAACAGCCTTCAGCCGCTTCGCCTTGTTGTACGCAGCGTTCGCGGCACCCACTGCCAAGGCGGGCGCCAGCTCGATCCACTGCACCCCCACGCTCCGCGCATCATCCACGGCACGCGCCTGATGAACCTCGGTCTGCTCGCGCAGGTACTCCCACAACTGCACCCGCTTCACCGCGGCCGCGCGCTGCACCTCTACTGGCTGCCTCCGCAATGCCTGGGCATGCTTCTCCGCGTAGAGCAGCGCCCCGAACAACTCCTCATCCGCAGGCATCCGCTCCACGTCCGGATCTTCAGCGTCCTCATGCATCTGCCGCAGCTCGCCGACCACTGCCGAAGCATCAAGTGACCCGATCCGCATCGGCGCCCTGAGCAGCGGTTTCGTGGGCCGGGCCGAACTCCGTGAGCGTTTCGTCATGCCGGCATCCTGGTCCAACAGACCCTGATTCACAGAATGTGAAGCAACTTCAGCTGGGGGAGCCGGGGATGCCGACCTATTACGCCGTAATAGCTCTGGAGGCGGAACCAACGGAAGACAGCCGCTCCCGCCTTCACCCTCACTGCCCTGGGACGGGGCTGGCCGCTGGAACTGACGACGAGACCTCACCGCCGCGCCAAGGTCCGAGCAGCAGAGGGAGCCCCCTATTACGCCGTAATAGCTTCACCCGAGCAGCAACAGCAACACTGCCGTCGGGAGCGATTCCTCTTCCTGGGGCGTGAGACTGTCTGGTCGTGCCAGAGATGATGAGTGAGTTGGAGGCGGCCCTCGCTGAGGGCTCGGCTCCCTCCTGGACGCGCCGTCTGCGCGCCGGGCGTGACCTTGCTTCCTTCGCTGAGGTTCCTGAGGCGGCGGAAGTACTGGTGGGGCTTCTGCTGGACACCGAGGACACGGCGGTCACTCGACAGACAGCAACCGCCCTGACCCGGGTAGGGACTGTGGCCGCCATCAGGCTCATCGCACTGGCGGTCGCCGAGGCTGACGACAACCAGGCTGACTGGCTACAGACCGGAGTACGTGACGCGCTCCTGGGAACAGACGGTGTTCCTGACATCACAACGGCCTGCGCGGAACTGACCCGAGACTCCGAAAAGGCTGTCCGCCGAAGTGCCGCAGAGATCTGGACATGGGTGAACGACATACAGCGATGCCCTGAACCAGACAGATGAAACTCGTGCTTATCGACCGCTCAGCTGTGGGCAGCACGCTCACCACCGACGCTGGGGGGCGCATGAGCGAGGGCCAGATCACGAGCAGGCTCACGAGCGACAAAGGCTTTGGTGTTGTCGGACCGGCTGGACAAGCTCCCGACGACGGACCTCAGTTGCATCATCGACGATCCCGCCGGATGGACGCCGATCCACCAAACGCCGGGATGCTGGACAAGGCACTTCTGAGTTGTTCGCGGCAGACAACGGCCAGCGGCTCGGGGCGACCTGTCTGGCAATGATGCTCGACGGGTTCGACTGGGTCAGCTCCCGCCACACGCTGGGGCCGCGCCGGCGGGCAGTCTGAGGTGATCACGCTGAGAAGAGCAACCGGAACCGGGCTGGACACCTGATCCAGTTCATCGTGGCGAACCTGACCGTGTTCGGGACAGTCACTGTTTGATCCAAGTGACTGGAGTCAGTTGGCATCGGCAGTACAGCGGACGATCGGCTGATCCGACCAAGCGGTGTGGCTATTACGGCGTAATAGCTCTACGGGTGGGGGAGTAGTGCACGGCCGACTATCTCGAACGTCTCCCGCGTCCCGCCGCGTTGGACCCACTGTCCCGCGGGATGCTGGCGGGGTTTGTCGAACTCGTGCAGACCTCTGGGATGGGACCAGTGACGACCTCGGCTCTGGTTGTCACCGCGCGGCTGGACAGAAACCCAGTGGCCGGGGGAAGAGACCGCACGCCTGCCTTATGGCGCGCAAGCCCGAAGAGGCCTGACGGGGCAGGGACCGTGGGGGAGTGGTTGACCCTGCACCCGGTACCAAGCTGCGCACCCCTCCCACTTGGACAACGGAAGCAGGGACCCGCCAGGTTCACTCCTCCACCCGATCAGCCACCAGCTGAGCCCTGAAGAGGGGCTGAACAGGGTCCAAGCGGGACTGGGAGGGACTCGGACCCTTTCGGTCCCTGGGCTTTCGTCCCTGCTGTTTGTGCAGGTCAGAGGGTTTTTGACCCTCGTGGGAGGGACTGTAGGGACTCAACTCCGCAATTATGACGTAGACAAGAGATGTATTCGTACACGCGCGCGCATACGAACCCACATATCAACTACAGCTCATAATGGCGAGATTCAGTCCCTACAGTCCCTATCTTGGCGGGGTGAAGCGCTCTGACCTGCGGCGATGCCGAGGGTCTGGTCAGTCCCTCGGCAGATTTACAGACCCTGCCCTTTGGTCCCTGGACCCTTTCCGTCCCTCGCCGGTCCCCGAGCAGCCGCAGTACGCGACACGCCTCCTGCTCGTCGGTCCCTTCAGCCCCTAGGGTGTGAAGGGACCGAAGGTTGAAGGGACCCAAGGGACCCATGAACCTGATAGAACGGCACGCGGGTTGGACAGCCGACTTTTTGCGAACGTGGGCCTTACACTCTTTTCGCATCAGAGTCCCTTCGGTCCCTGTCGAGGTATCGGCCCCGTCAGGTGTGTGAAGGATCGGGCAAAAAACAGAAGTGACGAGGACGATTCCTGTGCCGCGCGAAGGTGAGAACCGACAGAGTGCCGTCGGCGCCGCGCCTGCGTCCCCGCGAACGGTCGCGCGCTGGTGTGCCGCGCAAGGATGGCCGGTGCATCCGCTGTCTCCAGGTCGGAAGACCCCCGTGGGGAACTGTTCTGCCTGTTCAACGACCAGGCATGAGCCGGCCTCGTGCCCCTGCCTCCCCGCCGGACGTCCTTGTCACGGCTTCCACGCGGCGACCACCGATGCCGCCCTGCTGGAGCGGTGGTGGGAAGTGACCCCTGCCGCGGGCGTGGGTGTCGCCTGTGGTCCGGCCGGGCTTGTCGTCATCGACATCGACGCCCACCAGGTGTCTGTCGCCGACCGGGCACACCTGCTGCCAGGTATCACCATCCCCGAGCAGGTCGAGCTCGGCGGCCTGGCCTCCGGCTTCGACACCTTGGCCCTGCTGGCGGCCTATCGCGGGCAGACCGATCCCGCGCAGGACGAAGGGACTTTGCGGGTACGCACGCCTTCTGGGGGGCTTCATGTCTGGTACCGGAATCCCGATACATCCATCCGTTATCGGTGTTCGACCGGTTCCGGTCGGAACACGGCACTTGCCTGGCAGGTCGACGTACGGGCCGAAGGTGGCTACATCGTGGCCCCAGGCACACGTACGCCTCAGGGTGTCTACCGCGCGGAAGGGACCGTGCGGCGCCCGGCGCTGCTGCCGGAGTGGCTGCGCGAGGAGCTGCGGCGTACGGGACATGTCATCGAGGACCAGCCGCGTGCCGAGGCGGCGGCCGGGCCCAGTCCAGTGAACATTCCGGCGGCTCGCGGGGGACGGCGTCCGGGCGCTGCCCATCAGGTCATCGACCCACTGATCGCTGTGGTCGCGGAGTGTGCCGCCGCTCCGCAGGGGACCGGTTTCACGGAGAAACTCAACAGGGCTGCCTACACAGCCGGCGGTCTGGTCGGAGCCGGTCACCTTGAGCACGACGTAATCAGGGACCGACTTGTCCGTGTCGCTCACTATGCCCGCCCTTGGCAGCAGTCCCGGAATGAAAAGATCGTTGACGACGCCCTTGCCGTAGGGTCCGTCCGCCCTCTTCACCTCAAAGGACGTCCATGAGCAGCAGTGCCGATGGCTCGCCGCGTTTTGATCCGCAGGCCGCCGCTCAGCAGATGCTCGACCTCCAGTCGGCGGAACTGTCGGCGGACCTGGTCGCCGGTTCCGCCCGTTTGCCCGCCCAGGGCTTCACCGGAGGTGCCATGGCTGTTCCGGTGACTCAACTGGCTGTTCCGGCGGCCCAGGCCCTTCCTGGCGCTGCGGTCTCCGCCGCGCTGCCGCCCTCCCTGTCCGACCGGGGCAACGCCCGGCTCTTCGTGCAGCTGCACCGTGACCAGTTCCGGCATGTGGAGGGCCTGGGTTGGTTCGCGTGGGACGGCTACCGGTGGAAGCGCGGGGGAGGGGAGAAGGCCGCGCTGTGGGCCGCGGGGGAGATGGCCGAGGACATGGCGCTCACCGACCCCCGCGGGATCTTCAGTGACCGTGAACTCGCCCACCACAAGCGGCGCACACTGTCCACCACCGGGCTGAAGGCGCTCCTGACGCAGGCCAAGGCGTCCCCGGACATCTCGGTCGACCCCGACACCCTCGACGGGGACCCGTACGCCCTGTGCACGCCCGTCGGGGTGGTGGACCTGCACAACGGGACTCTGCGCAAGCCCGACCCCACCCGTGACTTCCACTCCCGCGCCACCAGCGTCGCCCCGCAGGACATGGAGACGCCCCGCTGGCACCGCTTCCTCGCCGACACCTTCGGGGACGACGACGAGGGCCGGGAGATGATCGACTTCCTGCACCTGCTGCTGGGGTACTCCATCACGGGCGACGTCGGCGCCCAGGTGCTGCCGTTCCTGCACGGTGAGGGCAAGAACGGCAAGTCCGTCCTGCTCGACATCATGATCCAGATCCTGGGCGACTACGCGGACGCGGCCCCGCCTGGCTTCCTGATGGACCGGGGTGCCTTCTCGGAGCACTCCACGGAGCTGACCGAACTGCACGGACGCCGCCTGGTGGTGTGCAGTGAGCTGAAGCCCAACGACAAGTTCGACGAGGCCCGGGTCCGGCTGCTGACGGGCGGCGACAAGATCAAGGCCCGTCGGATGCGGCAGGACTACTTCTCGTTCACGCCCACCCACCACCTGTGGCTGCTGGGCAACCATCGGCCGGAGGTCTCCACCGGCGGCTTCGCCTTCTGGCGGCGTATCCGGCTGCTGCCCTTCACCCGGACCGTCCCGGCGCATCGCAGGATCGACAACCTTGCCTTCGAGCTCGTACGGGACGAGGGGCCGGGGATCCTGCACTGGCTGATCGAGGGCGCCCAGCGGTATCTGCGGACCAGGGACCCGTTGGAGGGCCCCGACCGGGTGCGTATCGCCACCACGGCCTACGCCACCACCGAGGACCACATCGGCCGCTTCCTCGCCGAATGCTGCACGCGTGACGGGGAACCGGGGAAGGACCTGCGCGTGGAACAGGGCCTGCTCTACGCGGAGTACAGCTCCTGGTGCAACGCGGGTGAGGGAATCCGGCCCGCGACTCCCAGGGCGTTCGCCAACCGCGTCCGTCAGGAGGTGGGTGTGACCTCGCCGACCGACATGATCAAGTCGAATGGCCGGAAGTACTACCCGGGCATCGGACTGCTGGAGCAGTCATGACGGCTGGGGCGGGGCAGCTGTCTCCACCAGGTGCCCTACAACGGTCTCGCTGTGCGCTCTACGATGGTAGTCAGGCCCCGTACGCGGTGGCCCCCACAAAGCGGCCCGCCACGTGGCGGCGAGCGGGCCGGAGCGATACGGACAGATGCCCGGACATGCCCCCATGGCCGGGGAGCATGCCGACGAAGGAGGGGCTGCAGCCATGAGTTCGCTGTTGACCGAGAGCGACCTCATCCACGAGGCCGAGGTGGTGTGGCTGGAGAACCTCGAACGGCTCGACTACGTCCGTCAGGCGCTGGACAAGACCAGGCGGCGCAACACCAAGCCGCCGTACGCGCGCGACGGCCGCATGGTGGGCTACGCGCTGCTGGACGAGGATGCCTCACCGGACCCCGACAGCGGTCTGTACAAGCGCCGGGTGTTCTTCCTGCTGCCGCACGACCGGGACAGCCTCCCCGACGGTCTCTACCGCGAGGGCGCTCCGGGCGAAGCCGTCGATCCGCGCACGATCGAGCCGAAGAAGCCGGGGGCCAAGACGCCCCGCTCCCAGTCGGGCTCGGTGGCCGTGGCGTCCGCGCCCTGACCCTGCCTGCTATCGGGCTCCGGACAAAAGCACCGCACAGTCTGCTGAGGCGTGCCGACAATCCTCCACTACTACGACGGACGCGCGCTCGGCGCGGGTTCACATGCGCCGACCCAGGCCCAGGTCGACGCACATGACCTGCTTGCTGTTTACGCCCTGGTCCGCAGGACGAAGGCACGGACCGCTTCCGCGAACACCTCGGGCTCCTCGACGTGCCCCATGTGCCCGCTGTTCTCCAGCACCAGCAACTGCGCGTCGGGGATCAACTCGTCCAGTTCGTACCCCCAGCGGGGGCCGCAGATCACATCGTGACGGCCCACGATCACCAGCGCCGGCGGTTCCAGCCCCTTGAGGGCGGCGCGGTCGTCGATGACCTCGGGGACGAGGTCCTCGTCCAGGCCGGAGATGTAGGCGGCCCGGACCGCATCCCGGAAGGGTGCCAGCCGCTCCTCGTTGGCCCAGTAGTCGGCGAAGTAGGAGGGCAGCACACCCCGTGCGACCGCCAGGGTCTGCTCGTCGCTGGAGATGGTGGCCATGGCCTCGAACGCGGCCAGGATGTCGGGCAGTCCGGGATGGCCTGCGTGCTTGGCGACGAACGCCTCCACCATGCGGCCCGCCTCCGCGCCGTGCTCGGGACCGGTGACGGGGGCACCCTCGTACAGGACCACGCCTGCGACCTGTTCGGGGCGGTGCAGAGCGTGATAGGCGGCCACGAAGGCGCCGTGGGAATGGCCCAGCAGGTGCACTTTGGCCACGCCGAGGCGGTTGATCAGCACCTGGAGGAAGCGGCTGTAGCGCTCGCGGGTGTAGCCGTGCGGGTGCGAGGGCAGGCGGCTGTCCTCGGACGTGCCCACGGGTTCGACGTAGACCATCGTGAGGTGCTCCTCGAGGGCGGGCATGCGCAGGTACTCGTAGAAGATGCCGGGTCCGCCGGAGTGCGCCACACACACCGGGCCGCTGCCGTGGACGTGATAGCGCTGGACGATGCCGCCGGCCCGGTAGGAGTGGGTGCCGGGGGAGAGCGGGTCGGTGTGGGTGGTGGATGTGTTCATCGGGGTCTCCGTAGCTCCGCAAGGGGCAATGACACCGACAAGACGCTCTCGAATCAGAGAAGTTCTATCGTCGCGTTGTGATGTGGATCACTGAGCCTTGCGGCTCAGGCCACGCCAGGCGTGGCCGTCGGCTCCGGGCGGGCTGCGTGGTAGAGCGAGACCCTGTCGAAGCGGCCGCCGTCGAGCGACATGATCCAGGCGACTCCGGGCGGGCAGTGGTCCGGGTCGTCGGGCGGGCTGAGCAGCTCCATCTCCCAGACGACCAGCGACCGTCCGGCCACCACGTGCAGGGGGCGCTGGCGTACGCCGGCCGAGAGGTCTTGGTCCATCCCGGCCAGCAAGAGGCCGGTACCGCCGAGCCGCCGGCCTCCGGCCAGCAGTGCGACCTCGGGGGAGTACCGGTCTTTGACCACCTTGCCGAACTCACCGCGTTCGGCGGCCGCGAGCGTCTCGCGGGCCTCCTGCCAACTGGCTTCGGTACGACGGGACATGTCGTCGTGTGCCGAGGCCGCGGTGGCGGTGAGGGCCTGGGCGAGGGCGCCGCGCGCCTGGTTCAGCCGGCTGCGCACCGTGCTCACCGGAACCGCGCAGGCCTCGGCGATCTGCTGGTAGGTGGTGACGGAGGTGGAGAAGTACCGCAGGACGAGGGGGAGCCTCAGTGTCGGCGTCAGCGCCTCGACGGCCTCCCAGACCCAGTCCCGCAGCGCATGGGTCTGCAGGACCTGTTCGGGTGTGGCTCCGGAGGCAGCCAGGGGGACCGCCTCCATGGGTTCGACCCGCTGGGCGGCGCGCAGCAGCGTGCGGCAGCAGTTGCGGACGACCATGCGCAGCCAGGGCCCCACGGATTCCGGGTCGCGGATGTCCACGATCCGGCGCAGGGCCACCAGCGCCGCTTCCTGCATGACGTCGTCCACGTCCGGGCCCGGCCCCAGCAGACTGAGCGCCACCGCGCGCATGCCGGGTCGGTGCCGCTCCAGCAGCAGGGCCAGCGCTGATACGTCGCCCGACTGCGCCGCCCGGGTCAGCGCCGCGTCCTGCATCGGGCCGGTGTCTCCGGGTGCCCCGTTCATACCTTGTCCTCCCGGCCGCGACATGTGTCTTCGACCATAACCGCAGTGCGGGGGACCGGGCTCAGTACCAGTGGTTGGCCTGCCAGAACGTCCACGCCTGGCACGGGCTGCCGTACACGCTGTTCATGTAGTTGAGGCCCCACTTGATCTGGGTGGCCGGGTTGGTCTGCCAGTCGGCGCCGACCGACGACATCTTGGAACCCGGCAGCGCCTGGAAGAGACCGTAGGCGCCGGAGGAGGCGTTGACAGCCCGGTAGTTCCAGCTGGACTCGTGGTCCACGATGTTGCTGAAGCACTGGAACTGGCCGCTCGGCACCAGCTGGGCCGCCATCGCCTGGATCTGCGCGACCGAGTAGGAGCTCTGCACGGGGAAGCTGGACGCGGACCGAGAGGCCGCCGTCTTGGCCTCGGCGCGCTCCTTGGCTTCCTTCGCCGCCTTCTCGGCGGCTTCCTTCTTCTCGATCGCCGACTTGGCAGCAGCCTTGCGGGCCGATTCCTCGGCGTCCTTCTTGGCGCTCGCGTCCGCCTGGACGGCCTGGACATGGGCCTGTTGCGTCAGCGACGCGGTCTGCACCTGGGCCTGCTGGCCCGCGGGTATGTCCGCGAGGAGCGTCGTCTCGGCTGCTGTCGCCTCGGCGTCGTTCGTCTGCGCGGTGCTGCCCGAGGCAACGCCTACGACGCTTCCGACAGCGGTGACCGCGGTGGCAGAGGCCACTGCGAATCCCCGTAACGACCTGACGCTCACGTGTGTTCCTTTCGGGGCGTGCCCGGACGAGTCCCGCGGCTGTGATGTTCAACTGGGCTACTCAAAGCGGGAATTGAAACACTCTGTCGTTTCAGGGAGTGTCATGTAAATGTCTTGGAAGGTGTGAATACTCACACACGGTCTCGGTCGACGGCTCAGAGGGCTGAACCTTTCGGTCGAGGCGACACGTGTAGGAGGAGGTCCCACCTGTCGGCACTATGGCGCGGAAGGGTGTGATCTGTTGGGTGGAGCGGTCGCCCTCATGTCGGGGAAGAGCATGAGGACGACCGCCCCGTCCTGCGCCCGGGCCAGCCAATGAACATCCCTGGCGCAGGAGTCTTCTCTGGGGCAACGAGGTTGAGGGCGCGGCAGGTTCATAGAGGGACGAGACAATCGACCTCCCCCGCTGGTTCTCCCCCTGTTTGTCCCCTATAGCCACCACAGACCGGAGCACTGGATGCCGAACGACCGCACGCCGAAGCCTGGTTCAGCACCGTTCGCGCAAGCACTCCCGGACACCGCCAGGCTGCGCCGGCATGTGGAGTTCCTCGCCGCCGAACCCCGCAGTCGGCTGCGCGCGCCTCGGGCCATGGAGCGCGCCGAACAGTACGTCGATGAGCAATTGACCTCCGCGGGCTGGCTGGTGGAGCGGCGGCCGTTCGATGTGCGCTGGCAGCTCGGCTCGACCGACCGGCACGGCCATCGCGCGCTCGCCCTCAAACCACGCCTCCACCGGCGTCTGCGCGGAGCGAACCTCATTGCCTCACTGCCCGGTTCGGGCAACGGCCCTGCCGTGGTGATCGGCGCCCACCTGGACAGTGTCAGCGGCAGCCCCGGCGCCGACGACAACGCCTCCGGCGTGGCAGTCCTCCTGGAGACGGCCCGCCTGCTGGCCAAGGCGCCGGTGCCCGCCCGCGTCGTGCTGGCCGTGTTCGACATGGAGGAACTCGGGCTGATCGGCGCCCGTCAGGCAGCCCGCGAACTGTGCCGGGACGATGGCGTGCGGGGGATGATCTGTCTGGAGTCCGTAGGGTATTTCGCGGACGGTCCCGGCACCCAGAAACTGCCCGTCGGCTTCGAGCGCGTTTTCCCCGAGGCGTCCACCGCGGTGCGTGCGGGCGGACACCGAGGTGACTTCACCCTCGTGGTGCACCGGCGCTCCTCGACCGCGGCAGCGCGGACATGGCAGCGGGCCGCCGCGGCGGCTTCCCCGTCGCTCCCGGCCCTGCTGTTGCGCGACCCCCGGCCCGACGGCCCGCTCGGCCTGCTCATCGGGCTCGCGGTACCACCCGCCAACCACCTGGGACGCAGTGACCACGCGCCATTCTGGAACCGTGGGGTTCCCGCGCTGATGCTCACGGACACCGCGAACTTCCGCAATCCGCACTACCACCGGTCGACGGACGCGCCGAGGACCCTCGACTACGACCGCCTGACCAGCGTCACCGAGGCCACCGCCCTGACCGCCATCTCATGGCCCGAGCCGCAGACGTGCCCGGGACGGCGGGACTGAGCACCACAGGCTCCGGACGGCGGCGCTGAACGCGATCAGTCGCAGTGAGCCTGTGGCTTGCGCAGCAGATCCGCCGACGCGGCGTCCCAGTCGATCTCGCTGAGCTCGTCGCCGGCGGGCACCAGCTCGTACGTGTACGCCAGCCACTCGGCCAGCGGCAGCGAGGGCAGCTCGAACAGGGCCGCCATGTCCTGGGAGACCAGCTGTAGCCGTGCGGTGGCCCGCCCCGCGGACTGTGACGGCCAGACCTGGACGGAGTCGAGGCCACTCATCGAGTGGAGGCCCTGCTGGAGGAGATCACGGCCGATCCGCCACAGGACGCGCGGACCGTCGTGGATGGCCAGCTCCACGGACACGAGCCAGGGGGTCTCCGGGTCGAAGCGGAATTCGGCCCGCACGGCCTGCCGGGTGGAGAGGTCCAGTACCCGCTCGATGTCCAGGATCAGCTCGTGGTGACCGTCCACTGTGGTTCGGCGTACCTGTCGATCTGATGGGTTGCCGCTCATGGCGAGTGATCCCTCTCTGTGGCGGAAGCTGGCCTCATCCACTCTTGCGGCCGCGGAAGCGACGTACATAAGTAACATGACCGGCCGGCTTCACTTACCTCGGCGGCGAACGGCGTGGCGCGCCGTCCGCAGTCGGCTCTTCAGACGGACCGGTGTCCGCTTCATGCCGGTGTGATCGAGGCTTGGCCCGACCCGCCCGGGGGTGCGCGACGGCCAGTCCAGCGCGTCTCGCCCCGGGCTGCCGGGGCCCGGCAGCCGTCGCGGGCCATGAACATTAAGTCATTCGACTGTCGCCCCCTGACCTGCGCCTGAACGATGCTGAAACGGTCGCCCGTGTGCCGGTGCCGGGTGATTGTCTGGCTCGGAGGAAACAGCCGTGAACCGTACCCCCGTGGTCTTCATCCATGGCGCGTGGCTGCACGCGCTCTCCTGGGAGTCCTGGGCGGAGCGTTTCGCGAGCCGGGGCTTTGTCTCTTTCGCGCCGGGATGGCCGGGGGAGCCGCTCACCGTGGAGGCGATGTGGAAGTCCTCCGAGCGGCTCGCCGACGTCGGCCTGGACCTGCTGACCGACCACTACGCGAAAATCGTAGACTCGTTCGATGTCGCACCGGTGATCATCGGTCACTCGGTCGGCGGCCTGATCGCCCAGCACCTCATCGGCGCCAACTTCGGTCAGGCCGCGGTGGCGATCGCGCCCATACCGGTCAACGACATCGCGCCTCCCGCCCCCCCGTCCGGACTGTGGCTGCCCGGCCAGACCGACGGCGGCGATCCCTCGGTGCACGACTCTTCGGTGTCGCTGTCCCCGGAGCAGTTCCACCACTTCTTCGCGAACAGGATCAGCGCGCAGGAGTCGGCCCGGCTCTTCGAGCGCTATGTGGTGCCGACGCCCCGAAGGCTGCTCGCCGACCTCGGGTACGCGGGCTCGGCGCCAGGTCCACGTGTCCTGGCGGACGTCGACAACGCCGACCGCGGACCGCTGCTGCTGATCTCGGGACAGGAGGACCTGCTGGCACCCGACGCCGCCACGCGCGCGACCTACAAGCAGTACGGAGACTCCCTGGCCGTGACCGATCTCAAGCAGTTCGCGGACCGGGCGCACTCTCTGGTCATCGACAACGGATGGAGGTTCGTCGCGGACTACGTGCTCGGCTGGCTCGACGAACACGGTCTGCGGGCCCACCGCTTATGAGCACTGCCCACGGGGAGCCCGAACGGGGAATCACTCACACGTTCTGGTCGTCGGGAAACTTGCCCAGGGCGTCGCGCAGGGCCGCGCGGGAGGTGATGCCGAGCTTGGGGAAGACCCGGTACAGGTGTGAGCTGACCGTCCGTGGAGACAGATGCATGCGTTCGCCGATCTCCTTGTTGGTCAGACCGCTCGCGGCGAGGTTGGCGATGCGACGCTCCTGCCACGTGAGCTCGGCGAGTGGGGTGGTGGCGCGGGTGGCGAGGCCGGAGACGCGCAGTTCGGCTTGGGCGCGCTCGGCCCAGGTTGCCGCACCGAGGCGTTGGAAGGTCTGGGCGGCGAGGGTGAGCGAATGCCGGGCGATTTTGGGGCCGTGGGTGTGGCGTTGGCGGATGCCGTGAGCGAGGTGAATGCGGGCGAGCTCGTAGGGGAAGAGGTGGGCTTGGGGGTGGGTCTGGGCCTGGCGGTAGTAGTGGTCGGCCTCGGCGGGGTCGGGGGTGGTCATGGCGAGGGCGCCGTAGGTGGTCAGGGCCAGACGGGGGGAGATGCGGGGGAGCCCCGCGTGCTGCGCGGCTTGGGCGTGCTCGTGAGCCTGCTGGGTGCGGCCGGTGTGGAGGGCTGCCTCGACGAGGTCGAGGAGGGTACGGGGGGCCTGGTGGGCGTAGGGGTGGAAGGTGCCGGGGGCCGTGATGCCGATGGCGTGGAGGTAGGCGGCTTCGTAGTCGCCTTCGGCGAGGGCCGCGGTGGTGCCGATGGCGTCGGTGATCTGGGTGAGGAAGCCGACACCGCGGGGGCGGGCCCAGGCGTCGACGGTGGCCTGGAGTTCGCGGGCGAGTTCTATCTGACCGCGCAACGCCGCCAGCAACCCCAGATAGGCGTGCGCGTGGTGGATGAACAGCGCGTGCTTGTGGGTGGTCGTCAGCTCCAGGCACCGCTGCCCGGTCCGCTCGGCCTCGTCCCAGTCACCCACCGCGATCTGGTCCAGCATGATCAGATGCAGCATGGTCATGGCGTCGGCCAGGGCGCCCGTCTCGATCTCGCGGTCCACCGTGCGCTGCAGATACGGCCGGTACTGGCTGAGCGCGTCCACGTGATAGGCGGCGACGCACAGCCGCGTGACGTCCCAAGGCCGCAGGGCGTGCCGGTCGGCGAAGGCCCGCTCCACCCGTTCGTGCACTCCCGCGCCGCGCAGGACCACGTCGCCCCACGCGTCCTGGTAGATGCGGGAGTTCGCGGGTACCGCGTCGCCCAGGCTGTCCAGCAGTTCGTGGACCCGCTGCCACCACGCCTCGTCACTGCCGTACTGGCTGATGGCCAACAGCAGGTCGATCAGGCGGGTGAGAACCTCGTCCGGCCCGTTGGCCCCGCTGTCGCGGATGCTCTCGATCGCCGCGAACACCTGGTGCTGGGAGGACCGGATGTCCCCGTCCTCGAAAAAGGCGACATAGCCCGAGGCCACCACCGAGTCCGGGGAGCCGTCGGTGCCCGCGTCGGTACCCTCGCGGACCAGCTGCCGTGCCTGGTCCAGGCGGCCCGAGTGGCCGGCGACATACGCGGCACTGCCCAGTCTGCGGGACCGCTCCTCGCGGCTCTCGCTCAGCTCGGCGGCGCGGGTCAGCCAGGCCACGGCTGCGACCGCGCCGCCTCGTCGGGTCGCGGATTCGGCGGCCGCTTCCAGAGCGGCGGCGACCTTCTCGTCCGGGTCGATGGTCGAGGCCGCCAGGTGGGTGGCCCGTCGCTCGACGTCGTTACGGTGCACGTCGGCGAGTACGGCATGTGCCGCGCGCCGCTCGTTCGGGGTCGCCGTCTGGACGACCGACGAACGCACCAGAGGATGCCGGAAGACGAACTCGCCGCTCAGCGGATCGACCTCCACCAACCCGCAATCGGTGGCCTCGTCGGCATCGGCCATACGGTACCGCCCGCCTCGCGCCTGGCCGGCCGCCGTACCTGCCCCTACGCCGTCCAAGGCGCCGCGCAGCAACTCCGCGCGGACGTCGGCGCTCAGGGCCCTGACGCGGGCGCCGTACACCTGTTGCAGACGTTGCGGCAGGGGAATGCCGGTGTATCCGAAGGACTCGTGATCCGTGTGCCCCGCCCGGTCGCCGCGCACGTACGGAGGCAGTTCCAGCAGGGCCAGCGGGTTGCCCTGCGCCTCCTCCAGAACCAGCCGGCGGACATGGTCGGCGAGATCGGGGTGGTGGATGTCCAGCATCTCCTCGGAGGCCTTCTGCGACAGCGTCGCCACTGTCAGCTCCGGGAGCGCGGCGGTGTCGAAGCCCGAGGGCACTCCGGCCCGCAGGACGACGACGAGCTTCACCGAGCTGCCAGTGAGGCGGCGTCCCACGAAACCGATCACCTCGGTGCTGGACGGGTCCAGCCAGTGGCCGTCGTCGATCACCAGCAGCAGCGGATGCTGCGAGGCCGCCAGGGAAAGCAGGTCGAGGACGGCGATGCCGAGGGTCATGACCGACGGGGGAGTGCCCTCGCTCCGGCCGAAGACGACGTCGAAGACCTTGCGGTGGATCTCGTCCAGCCGGTCGATGGAGGACAGCAGGGGATACAGGACCTGGTGCAGACCGGCAAAGGGCAGCTCCGACTCGGCCTCCACCCCGGCCGCCCGGATCACCCGGTGCTGCTCGGCCGCTGCGAACTGCGACACATGGCCCAGCAGCGCGCTCTTGCCCACACCCGAGTCACCTCGCAGCACGAGTGCCCGGCCTCCGGGGGCCGCCACGAACGCGGACAACACCTCCCGCTCGCTGTCCCGTCCGACCATTGTCCCGACTGCTGACTCCACCGTCCCCCACTCCCTTCCCGATGAACCAGCCCGGTCCGCGTGCTGTCGCGTCCAGGCGCATGGATCACGCCAAAGCATTTGTGAGGGTACGTTGCTGTCCCTCCCTGCCGTGGTGGCAGGTGTCTTGACCCGGACTCGAAGCAGGTGTGTGCTCGCACTTCACTTACGGACGACCGTGCAGGGGTCAGCGCGGCCGGTGGGCGCCCTGGGACCCCTCGGTGTGGTCCCCCGACGGCGATCCGCTGTGCTTGTGATACGTCCGGTCGCCCGCCGTCCACACCTTCACGCAGCAGACTAGAGCGCACCGTGGCATCCGTCAGCCGGTATGGCCGAAATGGTTCGTGTTGTACGGCTGCCCCCATACCCGGAGATGCTGTCTGTAGGGCTGGCCCCATGACCTACAGGCAGAGGTCGAGGAAGGCTCGGCGACGGGTGCCGCGCGATGGCTGCGGTCCGGTGGTGCACACCAGCGCCACCGAGCAGGGGCTCGTTCGTCGCTCTTATGCCGATGAAGCCCCTTCTACGCGATGCCCCGGACACATGTGGGTTAGGCTCACACGTATCTATCTGTACATGTACGGCCGCAAAGGCGTGCCCGAGGGGTGCCCGCTGGGGAGCGTGATGACATGGACTGGGCCGACCAGGCGTTGTGTCGGACGCAGCCGGACCGGATGTTCGTCGAGGGCACCGCCCAGAACAGGGCCAAGGCCCTCTGCCGGAACTGTCCGGTGCAGCTCGACTGCCTCGCCCACGCCCTCGATCACCGCGAGGAGTACGGTGCTTGGGGTGCGATGACCGAGCGGGAGCGCCGTGCGCTGCTGCGCCGGCAGCCGACCGTGAGCTCGTGGGCGGAGATCCTCCGTGCCGCCCAGGGGGACGCCACGCTGATCGGCTCTCTCGGGCCGACCGAGTGCCGGTAGTGCCTGCCGAGCCGGTTCACACATGCGAGTGGTGCGGCTCACCTGAACCGTGGCGCTGATTCACACGTCCAAAAGGTGTGTGACACCAGACCTGGAAGAAGCTGATGCACGATGAAGGACGGCGCGACCGTCTGGCTCCCCTACCAGCGAGACCAGGTCCCAGGGCTGCCTGACGGGCTCTCCTACGCCTACTGGGACGGCACCGACCCGCTGCCGGGCGATCCTGCCGGCGTCCGCTTCCTCGTCGGTATACCGGCGCCCGGGGCCGAACGCGTCCTGCGCCCGGTCCTGCCGTACCTGCGCAACCTCGAGGTGCTTCAGCTCCTCAGCTCCGGCTACGACCACATGGTGCCGTTGCTGGCCGAGCTGCCCGCCGGTACCCAGCTGGCCACCGGGCGTGGTGTGCACCGCGAGACCACCGCCGAACTGGCGGTCACCCTGCTGCTGTCACTGTGCCGGGGCCTGGACCGGTTCGTTGCCCGCCAGGGGCAGGGGGAGTGGGTGCCCGAGGTGTGCACCACCTTGGTCGGCAAGCGTGTCCTCGTCGTCGGCTACGGCGCGGTCGGCGCCGCGGTGGCCGCCCGGCTCGGCGTGTTCCGGTGCGAGGTCGTCCTCGTGGCCCGCACCGCGCGCACCACCCCGGTCGGCCGCGTGCACGGTGCGGCTGAACTCCCCGCGCTGCTGCCCACGGTGGACGCCGTGGTGCTGTGCGCGCCGCTCACCGACGGCACGCGCGGCATGTTCGGCACGGACGCCCTGTCCCTGCTGAAGGACGGGACGCTGCTGGTCAATGTCGCCCGCGGTGAACTCGTCGACACCGGCGCGGTGGTCCGCGAGGTGAGGGCAGGACGCTTGCGCGTCGCACTCGACGTCACCGACCCCGAGCCCCTGCCCGCTGGACACCCGCTGTGGAGTCTGCCAGGCGCCCTCATCACCCCGCACGTGGCGGCGTTCACCGACGCCTTCCCCACGCTGACCACGGACTTCCTCCGTCGGCAGCTGCACCGCTACGCCCGGGGCGAGGACCTGCACAACATCGTCTTCACGGCGCCCCTGGCCCAAGGAGGCGAGCAAGCTGCCTAGGCCCACGACCCCCACGTACGGCGACAAGCACCCACGACTGCTCGGACCTGACACCCGGCTCGCGCAGGTGTTCGCCGCCTTTGAGACGGCGGGTCACGCTGACCCGGCCGGAACCTGGCAGGCCCTGACGACCGCCTGGAACTGGGCCGCACCCCTGCCGGCCGCCATGTGCCACCCCGACTTCCCCGGGGCGACCGCACGGCCGGCGCCTGGCGGCTTCACGCTGTCCGGGCTGTGGAGCCTTCCCCCGCGCGAGGAGGCCGGACCCTGGTCGACCCTGCCGGTCCCCGTGGCGGGGGCCGGCGAACCGGACCTTTTCGTCGTCGCGTCGAAGGTGCTGCCCAGGACGAGCGGGACCGGCACCGTGGTCCGCCTCGACGACCTGTACGTCCCCGCCGGCTTCGCCACGCACACGGCGGGCGCTCCGCTGCGGGACGGCGACGCGGCGTTCCTCTGGACGGCGGTGGCCGCCCTGGCCCTGGGCACGGCCCGCCGTGTCACCGACGTACTGGCCGCCCTGCATGCGGGCGGGGCGGCCAGTACCCCCTATGCCGCGGTGGCTGCCGAGGTCGCCGCTGTCTTGTACGACGAGCGGCTCAGCCTGGCCGCCGCTCTGCACGACGTCCCGTCCGCCCGGCAGGGCCTGCCCGCGGCCACCGAGCGGCGGCTCGCCGCTCACGTCCCACGAGCCGGTCAAGTTGTCCAACATGCGGTCGCCGTGGCATACGAACACGCGCTGACGGCAGACTGGAGCGGCGCCTGCCACCCCCTGGTGAGCCTGATTGAAGCGGGTTCCCCGATACTTCAGCAGGCGCGCTACGCGACGGAGGTCCTGCCGCCCCGCGACAGGACCTCCTTGAGGAAGGCTGGACACGGTGACGACCGCCGCATATCAGGGTGAACCCGGCTCCAACTCGGCGACCGCCGCGCGCGCCCTCTTTCCCGAGGCCCGCGAACTGCCCTGCACCAGCTTCGAGCAGGCCCTGGACGCCGTTACGCTCGGCGCCGCCGACATCGCCGTCATCCCGGTCGACAACTCCGCGGCCGGACGCGTCGCCGACGTGCACCATCTGCTGCCCGAGTCGGGGCTGTTCATCGTCGCCGAGCACTTCCTCGCCATCCGCTTCGACCTGATGGGCGTGCCCGGCGCGACCCTGGACCAGGTGGAGTGCGTACGCAGCCATGTGCATGCCCTTGGACAGTGCCGCAAGATCCTGCGGGAGGGCGGCTGGCGCACCCTGGTCAGCGACGACACCGCGGGAGCGGCCCGCGAGGTGGCCGAGCTCGGCGACCCGCGGCACGCTGCGCTGGCCCCGCCCGCCGCAGCGGACCTCTACGGCCTGAACGTGCTGCGCGCCGAGGTCGAGGACGACCCGGACAACACCACCCGCTTCGTGGTCCTGTCCCGGGACGCGGCCTTCGCCCCGCACACCGGGGAACCGACGATGACGAGCCTGTTCTTCTGTGTGCGCAACATCCCCAGCGCGCTCTACAAGGCGCTCGGCGGGTTCGCCAGCAGCGGTGTGAACCTCACCAAAATCGAGAGCTATCAGATGGGCGCGGGCCTCAACCCCAGCCGCTTCTACGTCGAGATCGAGGGCCACCCCGATGACGAGCGGGTCGCCCTGGCCCTGCACGAACTGCGCTTCTTCTCCTCCGAAGTGCGCATCCTGGGCGTCTACCCCGCGCACCCGCACCGCGCCGGGAGCTGACGACGGGACGGGTTCCCCGTCGCCGTCGCCGTGGGCGCCGGGGAACCCGTCATCAGCAGGACGTAGCCGACCGCCCCGAAGGTTCACATCACGGCGGACACATGTGTGTGGCCATCGACACCTGCCGAGAGACATCACCTGGCGGGCGCGGCCTGTGGCCACCTTTTAAGGTGTGAGTATGACCCAGCACCGCAAGGGCCTCGTCCTCGACTTCGGTGGTGTGCTGACAACCCCCCTGCTGCCCGCCGCGCTCGCCTTCGAACGCCGCGAGGGCCTGGCCGAGGGAACCCTGCTCACCGCCCTCTACCTGGACGCCGAGGCAATCCGGCTGACCGAGGAACTGGAGCGCGGCACACTCACGCAGACCCGCTGGAACGAGGCAGCCGCCGAACGCCTCGGCATTCCGCCGGACAATTTGATGGGCCGCATCTTCGCGGACCTGCGCCCCGAGCCCATGATGATCACCGCAGCCGCAGCCGCCCGCCGGGCGGGCATCAAGGTCGGCATCCTCTCCAACTCCGTGGGCCCGACCCCGTGGAACCTGTACGACGGCTACGACGTAGAGACTCGGTACGACGCCCTGGTGCTGTCCGAGGCCCACGGCGTGCGCAAGCCCGAACCGGAGATCTTCCGGCTCATGCTGAAGGAACTCGATCTGGCGGCCGAAGAGTGCGTGTTCGTCGACGACACCGAGCAGCACCTGCCGCCGGCCGCCGAACTGGGCTTCGCCATCGTCCATGCCGTGGATCCCGCGCAGACGGTGGCCGCGCTTGAAGCCCTGCTCGGCGTCCCGCTGATGTGACCGAGCCCGCGGGCGGACACGGCCCCGAACCGGACCACCCCTTGAGGAGACACTTGTGAAACTGGGCCTGGCCCTACCGACCTTCGGTCCCGACGCCCGTCCGGAAGGCATCCTGCGGATCTGCCGCACCGCCGAGGACATGGGATACGACTCGCTGTGGACCGGCGACCGCGTGCTCGCTCCCCGCGTGCCGAGCGCGCCGTACCCGAGCTCGACCGGTGAGATGCCGCGCGCCTACGAGAACCACATGGATCCGTTGGTCGCCCTGACGTTCGCCGCGTCCCACACGACCCGGGTCCACCTGGGCACGAGCACGCTGAACGGTCTGTGGCTGCCACCGCTCATGCTGGCCCGATCGTTGACCACCCTCGACGTCCTCAGCAAGGGCCGTCTGATCGTCGGACTGGGCCTGGGCTGGATGCCCGACGAGTACACCGCCGTCTCCGTGCCCTGGAAGGGGCGCGGAGCGCGGCTCGACGAGACCTTGGACGTCCTGGAGAAGTACTGGGCCAACGACGTCTTCGCGCACGAGGGGACGCAGTTCACCATCCCGGAGACCGTGGTGGGTCTCAAGCCGAGCCAGCGGCCCGGACCGCCCGTACTGCTCGCGGCGTTCAGCCCCGGCGGATTGAGGCGCGTCGGACGGCGGTGCGCCGGTTGGCTTCCCGTGGCGATGCCGCTGCCCCACTTGCTGGGCATGTGGGACGTCATCCAGAAGGAGGCCGTAGAGGCCGACCGCGACCCCGCGGCCCTGCGCATGGCGCTGCGCGTCAATCCCGAGCTGACCGACACGAAGACCGACCCGGACCGGATGCCGCAGGCGGGTACCCTCGCCCAGTACATCGACTACGCGCGGGCCGCCGCCGAGGCGGGCGTGCACGAACTCTTCGTGGACTTCGGGCAGATACCCGCCACGCTCACCGAACGCGTCGATCTGGCCGGCCGTTTCCTCGAAGGGGTCCGCCGAGGCTGAGGGGGCACGGCGCGGAAACTCGGGTTCGTCCGGAATGTGTGCGCTCCATTTCTGGTTCCGAGAGCACGCACATCGATGGGAGAACCGCCTTGAAGCGCCCTGACTCCGAGAGCCAGCCGTCCCGACTCCGCCGTGTCCGCCTGCCCGGAACCGTGCCCGTGCCGGCCGCGGCTGCTTCCCGGAGACCGCAGGACGAGGACAAACAGCAGCAGGCCTCCGGCGCGGACCCGGCCCGGCAGCTCGCGGAATGAGATGAGCGGCGGCGGGACACACCCCCCGTATCGCCGCCGCGTGGATGACGGCCCTCGGGAACACCTTGACCCAGGTGTTCCCGAGGGCCGTCGGTGTTGTCAGGACGGGCCGAGGCCGTTCAGCAGGGTGTCGACGACGATGTCCGCTGCCTGGCCGGGGCTCAGTTCGGGCAGCTGCCGGGTCACGAGGTGCATGAGCTGGGGCAGCAGAGCGCTCGCCCAGCCGTCAGGGAGACCGCGTCGCAGAAGTCCTTCGTCAGTGGCGCGCGCGAGGAACGTGTCGACCTCCTGCATGGCGGCGTCGCGGCGCGTGTGGACGCTGTCCTCGGCGAGCATGCGGCCGAGGTCGACGGGCCAGGTCCGGTTGACGGCGATGATGTTCTCGACGTAGCGGTGCAGGGCGACGGCGACGGGGGCCTCGCGCAGCCGCGCGTCCTCGATGGCGTCCTCGATGGCCGTGAGCCGGGCTTCGTAGATGGCCGCGAGAAGGTCCTCGCGGTTGGCGAAGCGGCGGTAGACGGTGCGCCGGTCGACACCTGCCTCGGCGGCGATGCTCGCGATGCTGGCGCCGGGGTCGGCGGCGAGCATACGTGCCCCGGTGGTCAGGACGGCTTCCAGATTGCGTGCTGCGTCGGCTCTCACCGGCCCGAGTCTAGTGCCGCGATGTGATGCCTGAGACATCTAACGCCTCTCGGGAGTAGAACCCTACCCATTAAGTGCTACATTAAAGTGACAGATACAAAAGCTTCAGTCATTCTCTTGTCCTACTTCTGGGGAGGTATCTTCCATGTCGAAGGCATCCGTATCCGCATCACCCAGGACAGGCGGGGTCGCCGCCGCGATGAGCGTGCTGATCCTGGCCGTCCTGCTCGCCGCCCTGGACCAGACGATCGTCTCCACCGCGCTGCCCCGGATAGCGGAGGACCTCAACGGGTTCGACGACATCGCATGGGTCAGCGCCGCATACCTGCTCGCCTCCACCGCGGTCACCCCGTTGTGGGGCAAGCTCGGGGACATGTTCGGCCGCAAGCGGCTGTACCTGACGTCGACCTCGATCTTCCTGGTCGCCTCGGTCGCCTGCGGCCTCGCCCAGAACCTGCCCGAGCTGATCGGCGCCCGCGTCCTGCAAGGCATCGGAGGCGGCGGCATGATCGTGCTGACCTTCGCCCTCGTCGGCGACATCGTCGCCCCGAGCGAACGCGGCCGCTATCAGGGCATGTTCGGCTCCGTCTACGGCGTCGCCAGCATCGTCGGCCCCCTGTTGGGCGGCGTCTTCACCGACCAGCTCTCCTGGAGGTGGGCCTTCCTGATCAACCTGCCCATCGGCATCGTCGCCCTGACCATCGCCGCCCGCGCTCTGCCGGCCGCCACCCGAGGCGTGAAGGCCCGCATCGACTACCTCGGGGCCACCCTCCTGGCCGCCATCGCCACCGGCCTGGTCCTCGTCACCTCCTTCGGGGAGCGCTGGGGCTGGGGCTCACCGGCCATCGTCGGCCTGATCGTCGTCACCGTCGCGCTGGCCGCGCTGCTGCTGCCCGTCGAGCGCCGTGCCGCCGCCCCGGTCATGCCGCCGGCCATGCTCGGCTCGCGGACCGTGGTGTTCTCCTCGCTGATCGCCTTCTTCGCCAACGCCGCGATGTTCTCCGTACTGGTCTACCTGCCGACCTACCTCCAGATCGTCCACGGCGTCTCGGCCACGCTGTCCGGCATCTACATGCTGCCGCTCGTCGCCGGTCTGGTCGTCAGCCAGTCCCTGGCCGGACGCTGGGCCGCACACGTCCACCTGCTGCGCAAGATCCTGCTGGGCGGGCTGCTCGCCAACCTCGCCGGACTGCTCCTGCTGGGCACCATCGGCGCGGCCACCAACACCCTCGTGCTCAGCGTCTACTTCCTGATCACCGGCGTCGGCATCGGCATGGTCCCCATGGTCGTCCTGACCTCCGTCCAGAACAGCGTGCCCGCCACCGATCTCGGCGCCGCCAGCGCCGTGGTGACCTTCTCCCGCTCCATCGGCGCGGCCTTCGGAGTCGCCGTCTTCGGCACCCTGCTCAACACCGGCTTCGCCGACCGCACCCACGCCCTGCCCACCGCAGGCGGATTCGACGCCGCCCGCCCCGACACGATCGGCCGGCTGCCCGCCGCCCTGCGCGACACCGCCCTGGACGCCTTCGCCCACGCCATCGCCACCGGCTACCTCTGGATCGCCCCGGCCCTCGTCGTCGGCATCCTGCTCGCGCTCTTCCTCAAGCCGGCCTGCAAGAGCGGCGAGGCGGACCCGACCACTCCGGACACCGCAGCCGTCGGCACCGCAGTCGCCGACGCCAAGGCCGCCGACGCCAAGGACACCGTCACCGCCGCCTGACCCACCGCACGTACCGCCCTCGTCCGGCCGACACCCTCACGGGTGCCGGCCGGCGGCGTGCTACGGGGCGCTCTCGGCGAGCCGCTTGAGCTGAACCAGCCACCGGGAGCTCAGACGCTGCGCCCACGACGGGGACGACACCTGAAGCGACTTGGCGGCCGGACCCCGGAGCACACTCTCGGTCACCACATGGGTGCCGGACTCGACCGCGGTGATCAGCCAGGCCTGGTACAGCTGCACACCGGCGCCGACCCCCGACCAGCCGAGCCGGTACGGCGGCACATGCTCACCCACGAAGATCTCGAACCGATGCCCGTGGAGCCACACCTCGAAGTTCCTGACAAGCGGCCCGACCCGCACCTCGGTGACGCCCGGAACCCACTCCGGCCACCGGGCCACATCGCTGAGCAGCTCGAAGGCCCTGGCGGGCGGGGCGTTCACGACGGCCCGCGCCGTGCAGAAGCTCTGGGCCTGGTCGGGGGAGAAGCCCGATGGCCAGTGGATGTCCGGGTGGCTCTCCGAGGCGCCGGGCATCCGGGTCCCCTCTCGTGGTGCGGGGTGGCTCCAGAGGCGGCCACCGGTCGAGGACGGACAGGAAGGACCTCCTCCACATCACTCTCCGCGGCGGATCGGCACCCCGCATAGGTCATATGACTTGGGGGAAACTCAGCAGCCCCAAGGCACCCGGATCCGGTGCGTCACCGGCCGTCGTCCGCCCTCGCGTCGAGCTCCGACAGCGCATCGCGCAGCGCTGCCCGCGAGGTGATGCCCAGCTTGGGATAGATCTGGTACAGGTGTGTGCCGATGGTCCGGTGGGACAGCATCAGCCGCTCGGCGATCTGCTTGTTGGTCAGCCCGGTCGCCGCGAGCCTGGCGATCTGCAACTCCTGCGCGGTCAGTGCCACCGGGCCCGGCCGGACGGCGGCCGGCGCGGACTGGCCACTGGCGCGCAGCTCCGCCGCGGCACGCGCCACCCATGGCTTGGAGCCGAGCCGCTGGAAGGTCTCCAGCGCAGGGACCAACTGATCCCGTGACAGCGCCGTGGCCCGCAGCCGCCGCAGCCGTTCGCCGTAGAAGAGACGCACCCGCGCCACGTCGAAGGGCCAGCGCTCCGGATCGGGCAGGGACAGTGCCTGCTCGAAGAGCGCCAGGCCGGGCCGGCCGGGCGTGGTCAGCGCCTCGCAGGCCAGCACCAGCATCTCCAGCCGGGGCGACAACGCGGCCATCGACGATTTCCGCATCGCGGCCGCGTGGGCCGCGGCCTCCTTCTCCCGGCCGGTACGCAGGGCCGCCTCGACCAGGTCCATCGCGCCCCACATGGCGATCGGCAGATACGGGGCCACGGTCCCGGGCGGGCTGAGCGTGCAGGCGTGCTGGTAGGCGGTCTCGAAGTCGCCGCTGCCGAGGGCCGCCAACGCCCGGGCGTGGCAGGCGAAGAACCGTGCGCCGTACGTTCCGCGCGGCATCGCCCACCGGACGATCTCCTCGGTCAGCGCGGCGCTGGTCTCCGCGTCGCCCTGCACCGCGGTCACGGCCGCCTGGATGTACTGGAAGTACCACGCGAAGAACCGGTAGTCATGGTTCTCGCACAGCGTGAGCCCCTCGGCGGCCAGCTGGGCGGCGTCCTCCCAGCGGCCCAGATGGAAGTAGTCCAGGCCCAGATGCATCAGGGCCCCCAGGTGCCGCCGCACCGGCGCGGTCCCGGCGCGGCCCTGCTCCGCCAGCTGGAGTGTGGCCCATCGGAAGTCGCCGAGCCGGTCGGGGAAGACCGAGGCGGTGCCGACGCGGATCACCCGGGTGGGGTCGTCGCCGACCGTGGCGATCAGCTCTCTCAGCCGGGGCAGCGCCGCCGCACCCGTGCGCGCCGGGTCGGCGAAGGTCTGGGTGAGCACCCAGAGCAGTTCGGGGGGTTCGGGGGTGAGCCGGTTCATGAACGCGAGCATCGGTTCCCACAGCTTGGGGTCACCGCCGTACCAGCACAGCAGCACCAGCAGGTGCAGCGCCTCGATGAGCCCCTCGTCCTCGGCGTCGTAGCCGTGCTCGGGTTCGGCCGACTCGATCGCGCCGATCAGCAGCCGGTAGGCGGTGTCGATGTCGCCGTCCCGGTTGATCAGCAGGAAGGCGGACGCGGTGGCCGCGTGCAGCGACTGGTGTCCGGCGGGGTGGACGAGCCGGGACTCGGCGAGCAGCCGTGTGGCGTCCTCGAGTTCACCGCCGGAGTCCACGCCGACGTAGGCCGCCACGGCGAGCCGGCGGCTCTCGTCGGACGCGGCGGGGCTCAGCCCCGCGGCCCGGGTCAGCGCCGCGACGGCGCCGAGCGCGTCCCCGCGGCGCAGCCGATGGCGCGCGGCCTCTTCCAGCAGGGCCGCGACCTTCTCGTCCGGGCCCGTCGCCGCCTCTCCCAGATGCCAGGCGCGGCGCTCCGGCTGGTCTCCGAGCACGTCCGCGAGCGTCTGGTGCGCCCTTCTGCGATCCGTGGCGCTCGCCAGCTCCACCACCGCGGAGCCGATGAGCGGATGCCGGAAGGAGAGGCGGCGGTTGTCGGCGGAGATCGTCACCAGCCGGTTCCGTTCGGCCGGAACGAGGTCGTCGACATCGGCCCGGCCGGCTGCGGCGGCCTCGATGGCGGTGAGGTCCCCGGTTCCGTCGAGGGCCGCGAGCAACAGCAGCTCCCGGCTGCGGGCGGGCAGTTCCGCCACCCGCGAGGCGAACAGGGCCTGCAACCGCTCACTCAGCGGCAGTACGGCCGGCACCGCCGCGAGCGTGGCACGCTGCTCGGCGGAGAGCGCGGTCGGTAGCTCCACCAGCGCCAGCGGGTTGCCGCGCGCCTCGGCCGCGATCCGGCGCCGTACGGCGGGGGAGACGTCGGGGTGCGCGAGCGCGAGGAGCTCGGTCGACGAGACGTCGTCCAGCGGCTGCAGCCGGTGCTCGGCCAGGCCGCTGGACTCGAAGAAGCTGTCGGAGCCGTCACGGGAGGCGGCGAGGAAACCGATCCGGCTGCCGACCAGCCGTCGGGCCACGAACCCGAGCACCGCGTTGGTCGCCCGGTCCAGCCACGGCAGGTCGTCGATCACGAGCAGCAGTGGCGTACGGGCGGCGGTCAGTCGTAGCAGCAGCAACACCGCCGTGGAGGTCAGCAGCCGGTCGGGAGCCGGCCCGCCCCCGATGCCGATCGCGACCCGCAGCGCGTCCTGGTGGGCGGGATCGAGGACGTCGAATTCATCGAGGAGGGGGAGAAGAAGCTGGTTGAGACCGGCGTAGCTGATGTCGCCCTCGAACTGCACACCGGCCGCGCGCAACACCCGGACGCCGTTGTGCAGGGCACCGGTCGCGACCGCGTCGAGCACCGCGGTCTTGCCCACCCCCGCCTCGCCCGACACCAGCAGGGCCGCACCCTGGACCTCGGAGTTGCTGAAGAAGGACTGGATGAAGGCGAGGTCCCGGTCGCGTCCGACCAGCCGTGTGGAGGCCGGACAGGCGGTCGAGCCCAGGTCATTCATCGAGCTGCCTCCAACGGCGGACGTCTGGAGGCCCGGTGCTGTCCGCCGACCTGGCTGCGTTGCACCTGGCTCCGTGCGGTCATGCAATCACCGCAGTCTAAAGGGCGTCCAGATCATGCTCTTGCCGGTCGGACCGGCGGGCAGGGTGGGGGAGCGGCCTGCCGGTGGTCTCTTTTCGTGAGTGATACACAAAGCGTAGGGCTCCCCCTATGGTCCGGTCGTGAGGCGGTTCGGCATGCTGGGAGCATGCGCATCAACATCGTCGTCGTCGACGACGACCCTGGGTTCCGCCGCATCGCCACGACGCTGCTTGCGGCACGGGGCCTGCATGTCGTGGCGGAGTCCCGGGACGGCGCCTCGGCCCTGGCCGCGGTGCGGGAACACCGCCCGGACGGGCTGCTGCTGGACCTGCACCTGCCCGACACCGACGGCCTCAGCGTCGCACGCCGGCTCAGCGAGGAGAGAGACCGGCCACGGATCGTGCTGACCTCCACCGACAAGTCCTTCTGGTCGCCGGAGGAACTGGAACGCGCGGGCATCGAGTCCTTCGTCGCCAAGGACAAACTCTTCGACGCCGACCTCAAAAGCCTGTTCACCCCCACCGCCCCCTGACCCCCTGACAGCGGCTCACTGGCCGAGGTAGCGCAGCACCGCCAGGACCCGCCGGTGCTGGCCGGTGGCCGTCTGGCTGAGGCCCAGCTTCATGAAGATGCCGGTCACATGCCGCTCCACGGCGGCGACGCTGACGAAGAGCTGCTCGGAGATGCCTGTGTTGGAGTGGCCCTCCGCCATCAGCGCCAGGACCTCGCGCTCCTTCGGCGTCAGCGCGGCCAGCGGATCCTCCGGACGCTTGCGGCCCAGCAGCGCCGCGATCACATCGGGGTCCAGGGCCGAGTCCCGCGCCAGGACCCGCTCGACGGCGTCGATGAGGATCTGGGGGCTGGCCACCTTCTCCTTGAGCAGATAGCCGACCCCGCTCGGATCGTCGCCGACCAGGTCGAGCGCGTAGGAGGCGTCCAGGAACTGGGAGAGGACGATGACGGCGGTCTGCGGCCGGGCGGCGCGGATCTTCTGCGCGGCCCGCAGGCCGTCCGCCTCCAGGCCCGGAGGCATCCTGATGTCGGTGATCACCACGTCGGGGCGGTGTTCGCCGGCGGCCCGCACGAGGTCCACCGCGTTGTCGACGGCCTCGATCACGTCGATGCCCGACTTGCGCAGGATGGCAGCGATGCCTTCACGCATGAACGGCTGGTCTTCTCCGAGCACCGCCCGCAGTGGTTGGCTCATGGCGGGATCCTAACCTGCGGTGCTTCCGCACCGAGTTGACGAGGGAAAACGGGCTTGGTGATCAAGTGGTCCCTGTCGTCGGAGCCCAGCTCAGGAACCGGTTCGGTCCACTCCGGGGCCGGGGCGGGGAAGCCCGCGCCGAGGTCGTTGCGCCCGTCGGGGTACGCGAGGGGTAGGTCGACGATGCCCTTCTGGAGGTCGACGACGATCAGGCGGCGGGTGGATCACGCGGAGGCGCTGGTGGCCTCGACCTCGCGGGCGTACAGGCGGGCCAGCTGGACCCGGGAACGGACGCCCAGTTTCTCGAAGGCGTGCCGCAGATGGGTGTTCACGGTGTGCGGGGAGACGAACAGCCGTTCCGCGGCCTCGCGGTTGGTGGCGCCGTGCGCGATCAGCCGCACCACGCCGAGCTCCGATCTGGTCAGCCCGCGCCATGTCGCGCCGGGCACGGTGGCCGCCGCGACGGGCGAGCCGTCCGCGAGCCGCAGCTCGACCGAGCGACGGCGCACGGACAGCCGGAGCGGCGCCGGCAGCGTGGCGGCGACGGCCTCCCGCACCGACGGGTGCACGAAGGCGAGACATTCCAGCTGGGCCCGCATGAGCCCGGCCGCGAGCACTTCGCGCAGCGGACGCAGCAGCGCCGCCTCCCTGCGGTCCAGCATCCGGGACAGATGCCGCACTCCGAGACTGTCACCGACCCCGGAGGCCGTCAGCACCAGTTCCCGGGCCTGCGACGTCAGTTGATCGAGCCGCCGCGCGGCGACGGCCTCGGCCAGCACCTCCTGGCGCGCCTCGCCCGCCGTGGCCCTGAGGAGGGCACACGCGTGCCGGATCGCTCCTGGCAGTCCGCCCAGCAGCGGCAGGTACGGTTCGGCCTCCCCGGCCCGCGAACCCAGAAGATCCGCCACGAGGAGCCGTACCGAATCCGGGTCCAGGGCCGTGAGTTCCAGGGACTCCGTGCGCTCGGGCGGCAGGTTGCGGCGAAGGGAAACGACGGCCGGCACATCGAGGTGGGAGCGTGCGGCGAGCACCCACAGCACGGGCAGTTCGGCCAGCCGCGCGGTGAGGGTGCGCACCGCGAGCAGCGTCAGGTGGTCGCAGAGGTGCAGGTCGTCGAGGACGACGAGGACCGGCTGTTCGTGGGAGAGTTCCCGCAGGGCGTCCTCCACCGTCCGCAGTACCTCGTGCGGGGGGCCGGGCTCGGCCACCCCGGGCATCTGACGTGCCAGCGCGTCCAGCAGCGGAGCCAGCGGCGGCAGGTCGCCGCCGGCGACCCCGCCCGCGGTCAGCGGCACCGCCCCGGCCAGGGCCGCCTTCTCGGCGGCGAAGGCCAGCAGGCAGGACTTCCCGGCGTCGGCGGGGCCTTCGACCCACACCACTCCGCCCTCATGGCCGTGGACCAGCCGCAGCACCCGCCGAAGAAGCCCTTCCCGCTGTGCGCCGTGTCCCCGCGGGGTGGCCTCGGGTACGAGACGGGTGACGCCGTTCGCCGTCGGGGGGACGTCGATCATCCTGATCAAGGCAGCCTCCAGTGGTCCGTGGGCCGCATGGCCGGCCGGACCAGCACCAACAGCGGCCGTATGCGCGCCACGTCATGGCACTCACACGTGTTGTGTCCTCGGTCGGCACACCTGAGCTGCACCGTCCGTGAGACAGGATGGACCCGCTCCGCTGCCCGTGGCTGTCGAGGAGACCTCACCGCGGTGGCTGGCCCACCTGACGGATGGTGTGGGGAAAACCCGAGGGCTGCGCGTGTGCAGGCCCGTGCCGGGGCCGCCCGCGCCTACTTCTCCGCAGGTCAACGGCCCTGTGAGCGCCGCAAGGTGGGGTGGACCCTACAACGACGTGGGGGAACCCCGAGCAAGCGCGAGGGAGCGCACGACAGACCGGGGTGCGGCCCGCTCCGAGACTTGGCGCTTGGATCGGGAGTTCCCGCTGCGGCAGACGCGAGGTGCCGGGCAGCCGACACCGCTGGACATCTCTTGAGCCGGAAACCCCCACAGGAACCCAGGCATCGACGGGGTTCACCGATACGACGAGAACGCGCCGCGCATGTCGAAACACACGCGGAGACGAACGGGGAACGCACATGGCTCAACTGGAAACACCTCGGGACGAGATCCGCGACGAGGTGCGCCAGTCCGCGTACCCGTCCGTGTATCAGCCCCTGCGTCAGCCCGTCCGCCGCCCCGGCGTACGGGTGACCATCGGCCCGCACGGCGCGCTCACCCGGGCGACGATGCTGGCCAGCTCGCTGGTCTCGGCGGCCGTCGGTGGCCTGCTGGTCCTCGTGCCCGTCCCCACCCCGGCCGCGGCCGGGACGCTGTTCGGGGTGCACATCGCGGTGCAGGGAGTGCTCCAACTGCTGGCCGTGCAGCGCTCGACGACCGCCTCGGCGGCGGTGCGGTGGCTGCTGGCCGCGGGCGGCGTCGCCGCGTTGCCGCTGGGCGTGGTCCTCTTCTACGGCTGGGCCGACACGGTGTTCCTGCTCGCGCTGTGGACCGGCTGCGGCTGGCTGCTGCGGGGACTCACCATGGCTATCTCCGTCACCTCGCCCTCGGTGAGCCATGTCTTCGTCTACGACGACGTCCTCAACGCCGTGATCGTCTCGGCCGGTCTGTTCATGACCGCTTTCCCCTTCGCGTCGCCGGAGCAGCTGGCCCATGTCGGTGGCTTCGTCCTCGTGGCCACCGCGGCCTTCGAGGCGCTGGCCGCCGCCCGCCGGCATGCCCGGACGCTGCGCGCCGTCGCCTGAGTCCGGCGCGACGCGGGAGTACGCCGCGACAGCACGACGCCGGAGCACGACAACCCACGTTCCACGCCGAATGACCGGCTGAGGCCCTACTAGGAGGCGACCATGAAGAAGTGCCATCTCGCACTGGAGATCACGCACTGGGTGTTCTCGGAGCTCGACCTGCCGCTGGAGTGCGAGTTCTCCTACGACACCCAGGACCCGCTCGCCGTCACCCTGGTCCTCGACACCCAGGGTGTGCGCCCGGTGACCTGGATTCTCTCCCGCGACCTGCTGGCCGACGGCATGGCCGCCCGCGTCGGCGAGGGCGACGTGACGCTCTGGCCGGTGCTCGATCTCGACGGTGAGCCGTCCTCCTTCTGCGTCCGCGTGGGCAGCAGTCACAAGGCGGTGTTCGAGATTCCCGCCGAGCCGGTCACCAGCTGGCTGGCCAGGACCTACGAGATGGTGCCCCGGGGAACGGAGTTGGACGGCGTGGACTGGGACGAGCTGGTCCAGCTCGCGGAGTGACGGCGGCGCGCTCGGGCCGCCGTGGCCACACGGACGTGCGACAGACAGACGTAAGGAGAGAGGAAGACCATGGGAAACACTCTGCGCCCCTTGCTGACCGACTGGCAGTGGCAGCAACGTGCCGCCTGCCGCGGGATGAGCAGCTCCATCTTCTTCTCGCCCCCGGGCGAGCGGGGCCGAGCGCGTCACGCCCGCGAGGAGCGGGCCCGCGCCGTCTGCGGCCGGTGCGAGGTGGTGGACATCTGCGCGGCCATCGCCCTGAAGCAGGGGGAGAGTTACGGAGTCTGGGGCGGGCTGTCCGGCAACGAGCGTCGACAGATCGGTACGGACGTGACCGCCGAGGGGGCCGAGCCGCACGAGTCTTCCTCCCGGTGAGGGAAGCGGGCCCGGGCCCGGGAGCAGACCCCCGTGCCCGGCGAAGTGACGTGCTGGGCCCGGGACAGCCCGGCCAGCCGGTGGGTGGTGTACACCAGCAGGGACAGGCTGATGGCGGCCAGGACGGTGTAGAGGGTGTCGTCGTCGAAGCTGTCCCAGGCCGTGTGCAGGGCGACGGCGATCGCGTAGACCAGCACCAGGACTCCCACGGAGCGGCGTTGCCAGTGGTGGGACGCGGCCGACCACAGCGCGGCGCTCGTCAGCCCGGTCCACGCCATGTGGGCGGCCGGGCTCAGCAGGCCGCGCACCACCAGCAGGTGGTCCACCACATGCAGGTCACCGCCGGACTGGACGAGCTCGACGAGCGCGTATCCCATCGTCTCGAACACCGCGAAGCCCGCGCCCGACGCGACACCGATGAGCAGGCCGTCGCCGGGGGAGCGGCGCCTGATGAACAACAACAGCACCAGTGGCATGACCAGCTTCGCCACCTCCTCGATCACGCCCACGGCGATCAACGGCAGGACGTCCAGCAGCGCCAGCGTCCGATACTCCAGGAACCCGGCCGTGGTCACCCCGACGGCACCGCCGACCAGCGCCGTGATGCCGACGACGGCCGGGCCGACGCCGAAGTCGAGTCGCCGTCCCGCCACGAAGGTGACGAACGCGGCCGGTACCAGGCCCGCACCGAAGAAGAGCAGGGCCGGGACCAGGTTGGGGTTGCCGGTGGAGATCAGCGCCGAGTGGATGAGCCAGAACAGCGGCAGGCCGACGGCGAGGACGGCCAGCCATCCCCAGCGCCGGCCGATCCGGACCAGTTGGCCGCCGTTCCTGCGGGCCGGGTTCTGCGGGTCGGACACGGGGTCCTCCTCTCGGGCACGGGGTGTGCCGCGCTCCGAGGGTGGCGCGCGGGGCAGCGAACCACATCACACAAATGTGCCAAAAGGTGCATGCGGCCGATGTCGATCACCTGCCAATCACTCACATGTGTGATGCCCGGTCCAGGGGACGGCGACAGCATGTGTGTACGCAGCCGGGAGCGCCGCATCCCGTGACCCGCCGGCAAGGAGAAGAGCCATGGCCGCACCCGTACCACCCCGCCACGACCCGCGGTCCCCGTGGCGCTCCGAAGGGGTGCCGGGCGGATCGCCCACACCGAACGGCCGCCGCTCCCGTGGCGGCTGCCTGGTGCAGATCGTCGTCTTCCTCGTCATCTACCTGGGGACCGGCCTGCTCTACAACACCATGCACGGCGACGGCACCACGTCCGTCGACTACACGGCCTTCACGGCGCAGTTGGACGCGGGCAACGTCAGGACCGTCTACTCGCGGGGCTCGGAGATCCAGGGCACGCTGAAGCAGGCCCGCAAGGTGCCGGGAGCGGACGGGGCGGACGAGAGGGCGACCTACACCCGCTTCAAGACGTACAAGCCCGCCTTCGCGAACAGCGACCAGCTGTGGCGGGAGATCGAGCAGAAGAAGGTGTCGGTCTCCGCCTCCCCGGTGGCGCAGGGACCCGGGCTCGGCCAGTCCCTGCTGGTGTCGCTGCTGCCCACCGCGCTGCTGATCGGCGTCTGGGTGTTCGTGGCCCGTAAGGCGGGCGGTGGACTGGGAGGCATGAGCGGCGTGTTGGGCCGCAAGCCGCCCAAGCCGGTCGAGGCGGAGCAGGGGCGGACGAGCTTCGCCGACGTGGCCGGCATCGACGAGGTGCAGGACGAACTCAACGACGTCGTCGACTTCCTCAAGCGCCCCGACGCCTACCGCCGCATGGGCGCGAAGATGCCCCGGGGCGTGCTGCTCGCCGGTCCGCCCGGGACCGGCAAGACGCTGCTCGCGCGGGCCGTAGCGGGCGAGGCCGGGGTGCCGTTCTTCTCGGCCTCGGCATCCGAGTTCATCGAGATGATCGTCGGTGTGGGCGCCTCCCGGGTACGGGAGTTGTTCGCCGAGGCCCGCAAGGTGGCCCCGTCGATCGTCTTCATCGACGAGATCGACACCATCGGCCGGGCCCGCACCGGCTCCGCGGTCGGCGGTCACGACGAACGCGAGCAGACCCTCAACCAGATCCTCACCGAGATGGACGGCTTCTCCGCCTCCGACGGTGTCGTGGTGGTCGCCGCGACCAACCGTGCCGAGATCCTCGACCCCGCGCTGACCCGCCCCGGCCGCTTCGACCGGGTAGTGACCGTCTCCCCGCCGGACCGCGCCGGCCGCGAGGCCATCCTGCGCATCCACACCCGCTCCATGCCGCTCGCCCCGGACGTCGACCTCGCCCAGGTAGCCCGGACCACTCCGGGCATGACGGGCGCCGAGCTGGCCAACCTGGCCAACGAGGCGGCCCTCCTCGCCGTCAAGCGGGACCGGGCCCGGGTCACCGGGCACGACCTGTCCGACGCCCTGGAGAAGGTCCAGCTCGGGGCGCAGCGCCCGCTGGTGATGCCGCAGGAGGAGCGTCGTCGTACCGCGTATCACGAGAGCGGACACGCCCTGCTCGGCATGTTGCAGCCGGGCGCCGACCCGGTCCGCAAGATCACGATCGTGCCGCGCGGCCGGGCCCTCGGCGTCACCCTGTCCACCCCGGACGCGGACAAGTACGCCTACACCGAGGAGTATCTGCGCGGGCGGATCATCGGCGCCCTGGGCGGTATGGCGGCCGAGCGCGTCGTCTTCGGGGTCATCACCACAGGCGCGGAGAACGACCTGGAGCACGTCACCGGCATCGCACGCGGCATGGTGGCGCGCTGGGGGATGAGCGATCGGGTGGGCCACCTGTCCGTGCTGCCCGCCGACAGCCAGCAGCCCTACGGCATGTCCGCCGCCCCGCACACCCTGGATCTCGTGGACGACGAGGTCCGCAGGATCGTCGAGGAGTGCTACGGCGAGGCGTGCCGCGCCTTGGAGGACAACCGGGACCGCCTGGACGCCCTGGCGGCGGCCCTGCTGGAGCACGAGACGCTGGAGGAGGCGGACGCCTACCGCATCGCCGGAGTCGCGTCCCCGAGCGAGCTCACGGACCTCACCAAGGAGTGAGCGAGACCCCTCGCCGACTTGCCGTGCGGAAGGGTGGCTCAGGCCGCGAACCCGATGTTGGTGACGTACTCGTACTGGCCCCACTGCGAGCCCAGGTCCACGATCTGGTCGACCCACGCGTCGTCCAGGGCCTGGAGGTTGTCGGCGGCCCAGGCCTCGACGATGCGGTCCCAGTGGCGGATGTTGAGCGTGCGGTACTCCACCATGCGCTGGCGGGGGCGGGGGACCTGCGACTGGTTGAGGGGGTGGATCTCGACGCGGGTGCCGCGGCCCTCGCGGTTGAGGCGGGCCAGGAGGTAGCGGGCGGTGTTGTGGCGGCGGACGGTGCGGTAGGCCTGCTCGATGCGGTCGAGGTTCTTCCTGGAGGGGCTGCGCTTGCCGTCCAGCCATGCCTTCAGGGTGCGGTCGGTGACCGTCAGTCCCGCGGCGCGTGCGGCGGCCCGGGCGTGGTCGGTGCGCGTGAGGTAGTGCAGGCGGGCCAGCAGGCCGCGGCGGGCGGTGACGGGGGTGGCGATGTACCCGGCAAGCGAGTCGAGTCGGCGGGCGACGGCCTCGTGGCCCTTGATGCCGCGGGCGCCGTACATGCCGAACTGATGGGTGCGCTCCGGCATTTCGCCCTCCTCCCAGGCTCAGGGTCTCTTGCTGGAGATCAGTATGGGCCAGGAGGTGGCGAAGTTCGCCGTACGGGGTAGCGGTGTTTCCGCGTGGCCCGAGCCTGCGGCGGCAGGGCTTGGGTCGCTGGTGGCCGCGCTCGGTCGCTGTCGAGAAGTCCCAGGTCAAGGCGTTCCCGGCGGGGGGCAGCGACTGAAGCGATTGAAGGCCGGGGAATGGGCGAAGGAGACAACGCCCGCACCGGTGCTTTTCGGACGGCGCGGCTCCGGTCGGCTTCAGGTCAGATCCAGAGTCGCTTGAGTCGCTTCGGTAGCTGAGCCCGCAGGCGGCGTCCGCTTCGGTCGCTGACCCTCGATCGGCCCGGAAAGCGACCAGCGACTGAAGAGGAGCGACCCAAGTCGCTTCGGTAGCTCTTCAGTCGCTGTGAAGAAGTACCAGGTCAGATGGGGTGTACTTGGGAAAACAGCGACTGAAGCGACTCGGCGACCAGGTATATGAAGACATTGGCGCGTGCGTGCGTGTGCGCGTGTGTGCGTCATATATTCAGTCGCTGAGTCGCTTCAGTCGCTGTTTTGGTCTTTCCATCACCTCTGACCTGCGGTTTTCTCAGAGCGACTGAGTAGCTACCGAAGACGTTCAGTCGCTGGGCTTTGGTCGCTCAGTCGCTGAGCCCCCGAAGCGGAATCGAATCTTTGTTTTCCACAGGGGCCTCTCAGTTCCCACTTGCTTCGCTAGGCTGTTCCGGTCGCTCAGTCGCTTCGGTCGCTGGTGGGGGGTGCGCATGGCCTCTGAGCTGCACAACTCACGTAGCTACTCATCTCTGGCCGCCCCGGTCGCGGGCCCGTTGGTGACAGCTCGGTGGTGTGCCAGCCGGGGATGGCCCGTTCATCCCCTGGCCCCGGGGCGCAAGACCCCCGCGGGCAACTGCGAGGACTGCCGGCGGCCCGGCCATCACCACAAGGGCTGCGGCTGCCCGGCCGCGGGCCGCTGGTGCCACGGATTCCACGCCGCCACCCTGGACTTCGCCCGCATCGAGCAGTGGTGGGGCGCCAACCCGGGCTTCGGCGTGGGCATCTCCTGCGGGCCCGCGGGCCTGCTGGTCGTTGACATCGACGCGCACGAACGCCAACTGCCGGGCCGGGACCGACTGCTGCCGGGTATCGCGATCTCCGACAGCATCGACCTGACCGGGCTGGCCAACGGCTTCCACACCATCGGCGTGCTGGCCGCCCTGCGCGGTTTCACCAGCCCCGCCGACGACGAGACCACCCTGCGCGTCAGGACCCCCTCGGGCGGCCTGCACGTCTGGTACCGGGCGCACAGCGGGCACCGCTGGCAGTGCTCCACCGGCTCCGGCGTCCGCGCCCTGGCCTGGCAGGTCGACGTACGGGCGCACGGCGGGTACATCGTCGCCCCCGGCACCGTGACCGACGCCGGGGTGTACGAGCCCGTGGGCCCCGCCCGGGAGCCCGCGCCGCTGCCCGACTGGCTGGCCCGCGAACTGGAGCGCACCGGGCACCTGCCGCCCGCCTACGTCCCCGCGCCCCGGCCGGTGCCGCCACGGGCCCGGCAGGCCGTCCTGGCCGCCGGAGGGGGCCACAGGGGTGCCGGACGTGTCCTGGCCGCGCTGCTCGCCGAGGTGGCCGCCTGCGCCGCCGTGACCGAAGGAGCCGCGTTCTCGGAGAAGTTGAACCGGGCCGCCTTCACCGCGGGCGGCCTGGTGGCCGGAGGGCAGCTCGCCGCGGAGGAGGCCGAGCACGCTCTCAGGGAGGCCGCGGAGCACGCCAGGCCGGGCCAGGAGCGCCGCTACACGGCCATCATCCGCAGCGGCCTCAGTGCCGGCCGCACCCGCCCGCTGCTGCCGGGAGGTCGCGCATGACGTCCCGCCAGGAAGACACCCTCTTCGACGCCCAGGCCGTCGCCGCGCAGATCCTCGCCCAGCGCCCGCCCGCGCCGGCCCCCCGCCCAGAGGAGGCCGATCCCGTACAGGCCGAGGCCACCGCCGACGGGCTGCTGCCCGACACCCTCAGCGACCGGGGCAACGCCAAACTCTTCGTCAGGCTCTACTCCAACGACTACCGGCACGTCCCCGGGCTCGGCTGGTTCCGCTGGGACAGCACCCGCTGGCAGATGGACGAGGACGACACCGTGATGTGGGCGGCCGGCGACCTCGCCGAGTCCCTCGCGAGCAACGACCCGCGCGGCGTGTTCACCTTCTCCGCGTTGCAGCAGCACCGCCGCCGGGCGCTGAGCACCAGCGGCATGAACGCGATGCTCGCGCAGGCCAAGTCCGCGCCTGGCATGGTCCTCAACGCCGCCCGGCTGGACGCCGACCCGTACGCGCTGTGCACCCCGGCCGGAGTCGTCGACCTGCGCACCGGGCTGATCCGCACCCCCGACCCCGACAAGGACTTCCACTCCCGCTCCACCACCGCGGCGCCCCAGGCGATGCCCACCCCGCGCTGGGACCGCTTCCTCACCGACACCTTCGGCGACGGCCCCGAGGGCGTCGAGATGATCGACTTCCTGCATCTGCTGCTGGGCTACTCCATCACCGGCGACGTCGGAGGGCAGGTCATGCCGTTCCTGTTCGGCTCCGGCAAGAACGGCAAGTCGGTGCTCCTGGACGTCCTGATCAAGCTCATCGGGGACTACGCCGACGCCGCCCCGCCCGGCTTCCTGATGGCCCGCCCCTACGAGGGCCACCCCACCGACCTCGCCGAACTGCACGGCCGGCGCGTCATCGTGTGCAGCGAGGTCAAGCCCGGCGACCGCTTCGACGAGGCCCGGGTCAAGCTCCTGACGGGCGGCGACCGCATCAAGGCCCGCCGGATGCGCCAGGACTTCTTCAGCTTCCAACCCACCCACAAACTCTGGCTGCTGGGCAACCACCGGCCCGAAGTGGGCACGGGCGGCTTCGCGTTCTGGCGGCGCATGCGGCTCATCCCGTTCGAGCGGGTCGTGCCGGACGACCGCAAGGTCGACAACCTCGCGGACATCCTCGTCACCGAGGAGGGCCCCGGCATCCTGAACTGGCTGATCCTGGGCGCTCGTCGCTACCTGAGCGGCCAGAAGGACCTCAACGGCCCCGAGCGGGTGCGGATCGCCACCACGGCGTACGCGGAGACCGAGGACCACACCGGACGCTTCCTGTCGGAATCCTGCCGACTGGCACCGGAGTTGAGGGCCGAACAGGCACAGCTCTACGCGGTGTACAAGAGCTGGTGTCACAATGAGGGGGCCCCGGCGCTCTCGTCCCGGGCCTTCGCGGCGCGGGTCCGCGAGGTGGTGGGACTGGAATCGCCCAAGGCGATGATCCTGTCCAACCAGCGCAAGTACTACCCGGGCATCGGACTTGTCGCCGACGAGGAGACAGCATGAGCGCCCTCATCGCCGAGGACGAGCTCGTCCACGAGGACGAGCTCGTCTGGCTCGAGGACATCAGCACGCTCGACTACGTACGCCAGAGCCTTGACCGGCTGCCCACCCGGCGCGGCAAGCCCCCCTACCACCGCGACGGCCGCATGGTCGGCTACGCGGTGCTGGGCTCCGGGGCCAAGCCCTCCCGTTCCTCGGGCACCTTCCGCCGCCGGGTGTTCTGGCTGCTCCCGCACGACCGTGACACCGACCCCGAGGGCCTGTACTCGACGGGCGCGCCCGCCGAGGCGGTGGATCCGCGCACGCTGGCGCCGGGCAGCAAGGGCTGCAAGACGGAGCGTTCGGAGGGCGGCCCGCCGTCCTCGGCGATGCGTGCGCTGGGGATCACGCTGCCGTTGTGACGGTGCCCGGGAAGCCGAGCAGCTGTCGACCGGTGGCCGGGGGCGTGAGGGCTTCGGGAGCCCCTTGCTTGGCGTACCAGGCGGAGCAGGCGGCCAGGCGCTGCTCGAAGCCCGGGCCCGGGTGCAGACCGGTTCGCTGCCAGATGCGGCTGGTGTCGAACCAGCAGTCCTCGGTGAGCAGGGCGTACTGGTGGTCGGAGAGGTCGGGTACCAACTGCCGCACCAGCGCGCGGTGTTCCTTGGGCGGTACCTCCTGCGCCATCGGCAGCCCAAGGAAGGCGCGCATCTTCGCGTAGAGCTCGTCCATGGGCAGCGGACGGGGGTCGGCCACGTGGTACGTCTCGCCGTCGTGCCAGGACTGCCGCGTCAGCGTGACGATCACACGGGCCAGGTCCTCGGCCGCGATGACGGAGGCCCGGGGTGTGGCTCCGGCGGGCCAGTAGGGCGCCTGGCGCAGCACGCGGGCCAGGGTGGGGATGAACCAGCGGTCGCCGGCGCCGTAGATGAGGTGGGGGCGCAGGACGATGCCGCCGGCGGCTCGGACTGCCTCCTCGGCCCGCAGGCGCGAGATGCTGGCCGGTGAGGCGGGGGAGGGGGTCAACTGCCCCTCGGCAGGCCCGCGGTGGGGGCCCATGCCGTAGACCGAGGCGGTGCTGACGTAGAGGAAGCGCCGCACTCCGCTGCGGCGGGCCTCCTCCAGCAGCGCCTGGGTGCCCAGGTAGTTGATGTCGTGGCACTTCTGCAGGTCGCGGCCCACGTAACTGGCGGCGTGGATCACCGTTTCGACGCCCGCGCAGACCCCGTGCAGGGTGGAGGGATCGGTGATGTCGCCGGCCACGTGCCGTACCGCGTTGGCCGCCGTCACGTGAGGCAGCGTGCGGGACAGTACGCGGATCGCCGGTGTGGTGGTGGGCGAGGAGTGCTCGCGGGTCAGTTCCCGCAGAACGGCGCTGCCGATGAAACCGGTGCCTCCCACGACCAGGACAGGGCCGGTGTTGCTGCCGGCTGCCGTGGCAGTGCTGGGCCTCGATGTCAAAGAGAGCATGACTGGGCTCCTTGGAAAGGTAGGCATCCTGGCGCTCTAGCGAGCGCGGCCTCCACAGTCAGAAACATACCGCTTATTCGGTTTGTTTTAAAGGGGGTTCGGTCCTCGAGCCTGCGCACACAGCGGCCCGTGGTCACAGAGGGTGAGAGCGACGCACCGTCAGAGGCCGGAACCGCCACTGGCGTCGAGGCACTGACCGGTGATCCAGCGGGATGCGTCCGAGGCCAGGAATCCGACGATCTCGGCGATGTCGGAGGGCTGGCCCAGCCGGTTGAAGACGGACCAGCCGGCGAGTCGCGCCGCGGCTTCCTCGGTCGCGCGCCTGTCGGCGTTCATGTCGGTCGCGACGAACCCGGGGCCGACCGCGTTCACCGTGATGCCCCGAGGGCCGAGTTCCTTGGCCAGGGCGAGGGTGAAGGTGTTCAGGGCCCCTTTGGTCATCGAATACACGACGGACTCGGGGTACGCGATCCGGGTGGCCGCCGACGAGACGTTGATGATGCGGCCGCCGTCGCGCAGGTTCTTGAGGCCCCGCTGCACGAGGAACAGCAGGGACCTGGTGTTCACGGCGAAGAGGCGGTCGAACAGCTCGGGCGTGACTTCGTGGATCCGAGCGGACCCGCTGACGGCCGCGTTGTTGACGAGAATGTCGAGCTCGGGCCCCTGTCCCTGCTCCGCCAGGCCGGTCTCCACCTGGGAGTACAGCGTCTCGACATCGTCGGGTGCGCCCAGTTCGGCCCGGACGGCAAAGGCCCGCCCGCCGTCCCGGTCGATCAACTCGACGGTCTCACGCGCCGCTTGTTCGTTCGCACCGTAGTGAACCGCGACCAGCGCGCCCTGGCGCGCGAGTTCGCGCGCGATCCCTCTGCCGATCCCCCGGCTGGCCCCCGTGACGAGCGCCGTCTTTCCGACGAGCGACCCCATGCCCCCAACCCCCCTGCAGCAGACGGTGGATGTACCGGCCGTACATGCTTATCGGCGTGCGCTGAGGGGTGTGGGGAAACCCCTACTACCGGTACCGAGCGTCCGAACTGCCGAACGTCTCGGAACCGGATGTGACCCTCAAGCCCAATTTACACGCGGAGCGGGGGTAACAGGGGCCGGCTCAGGGCTCTGTCCTGCTGCTCAGTCGATCGACACCGGCGTCCTGTGCTCCTCCATCAGATCCTGCACCTCTTCGAACACCTCGGCGCCCCGGGACGCGGACAGCCGCAGGGAGGCGATGACCGAGGGCTGTGCCAGAGCGGGCAGCAGATGACGCATCAACTCGCTGACCCTGCCGGTCAGGTCCTGGTATCCGCTCAGAACCTGGGACATGGACTGGATTCCGGCGAAGGACCCCACGAACACGTCCGAGGAATTGTCCGGTACGACCTGCGGCAACAGCTCGCCCTGGGCCTGCGCCTGAGCCAGCAGTTCACGTGTGATCCCGCTCCAGCGCAGGAACGGACCCGTACGGTCCAGGCCGGTCGCCGTCTGGTCCATGGCCAGGCGCACACTCGCGCGCACCATGGGATCGGTCTGCAACCGGTAGGCGTGCAGCATCGCGGCGTCCACCAGCTCCTGCAGCTTGCAGGGCCTGCTGGGGATGGCGAACTGGATGTGCTGCGCGTCGAGCACGCCGAACGCCAGCTCCTCCTTGGAGTTGAAGTGGAAGTACAACGCTCCCTTGGTGACGCCCGCCGTGGAGAGGATCTCCGAGATCGTGGCGGCCTGGTAGCCGTGTTCCTCGAAGACCTTGGCCGCTGCCGTGAGGATCGCTCCACGCGTGCGGATCGCCCTGTCCTGTTTCGCCACTATCGGCGCCTCCTCTGATCCATCAGTCCGAGCCCACTAAAAAAACCGCCCAGTTTGTATCTTACAGGCAACGCGAGATCGCGCACCCTTCTGTTTGTACGGCATTCAATGAGTTGCGAAAAACCGTCGGGTCGGGCGGGGGAGGGGCGGCGGTTCGATCTCGGTGCGCGCGGGCGCCGCCCGCGAACGGGCCGGGGCAGTCGCCGGTGATCCCGGTGTCGGCGCGTGGTAGGAGCGGCGGGCGGAGATTTGGTTGGGCGGCTTCCGGCCGAACTGTGCGTTCGCGCGATGGCCAGGTGTTTCGCGCAGTCCGTGAAGGGCGCCCGCGGTGACGGGCGGCGCTACGGGCGCCTCGGGGATGTGGGCGCGCCGAGCGGGGCGGGCGGCCGGTGAGCCTCGTCGCCGTACGCGGCGGCGGTGGCCGGCGGCCTGGCTCCCGTGTCGCGGAAATGGCCGGAGTGTGACGGGTGGCAAGGCGTCCTGGCGGGTGCTGCCGCGGTGCTCCGCCAGTGGGGACGGAGCCTTCCGCGGCCGGTGCCCGCCGTGCACCGCCGGGTTCGGCGGCCCGCGTCCGTCCGGCGGGGGCGTAGTCGTGCGGCGGGTCCGTGTCGTGCCGTGGTAGGTGGTGAGGCTTCAGAACAGGCGTGGACCGCGCCGAAGGGGCATCCGCGTCCTCCGTGTGAGGGCAGGACACTCCGGCGCGGTCCACGAGACCGTCGTCCGGCGCAGCGGGCCCCGCTGCGCCGGACAAGGGCCGTTACGCGGAGAACGGCGCCATGGTCACGGTGGACCGGAACACGGGCGTCTCGTCCTGGTAGCCGGTCACGAGGACCCGCTCGCCCCGGTCCGTGCCCGAGTCTGGCAGGTGCTGTGCCTCGATCACACAAGGAGCGTCCAGTTCCACGTACTTCATGAACTCACTGCTGAAGTCCACGGGCAGGCAAGGGCAGCCCAGGAGCGCGGTCGAAGCCTGCCGGGCCGCTTCCAGCAGCACCATGCCGGGCACGTGGTCGACCGGGTGGTCGAAGAGGATGGGGTGGCGGGTGTCGACCCTCAGCAGCCAGCGGTTCGGGTCCCCTATGGGGGACAGCACGACGTCCATCGGAGAGATCCGGCCGACGTTCTGCGGCGCGACCGGGGCGGTGAGCGGCAGCTGCCGCTCGGCGAAGTCGCTGCGGTCGCCGCGCAGTCGCTCGTAGACCTTGCCGGAGGTGCAGGTGAAGTTGGCGCTTCCGGTCGCGGCGACCTGGCCGTCGCGGCGGATCACCGCGTTGTAGCGGCAGCCCGCCAGCCTGTTGCCGCGAAGCTTGACGTCCTCGCAGGTCATCTCGACGTCGACCGACGCCGGCGCGGTGCCGACCCGGAGGATCTCCGGCTGTACGGAGACGGACAGGTCCCACATCAGGAAGTGGTAGCCGAGCGGGACGCCGAACTCCGCGTGCGTCAGGAGTGTCCCGGCCTGCCGGATCGTTTCGGCTGCGATGAGCGGGTCGTGGCGACCGTCGACGTTGGCGAAGAAGCTGTGGCCACGGGGCCACTGGGCGGCGACGGTGAAGTGGTCCTTGCTCACCCGCTCCCAGTCGGTCAGCATGACTTCGGCAACGCTTGCGCGGTGGACGAGCTCCTTGGGAACAGTCGTGGTCAGAGACTGGTAGAACAGGGCACGGGCTTCGGTGGAGGCCGTCGAGCCACTGCCCCTGAAGGCCGCGCTGGGTATCGCACGATTCACGTGGAACGTACTCGTAGACACAGTTCCCCCTGAGCCGCCTCGGCTTGAATGTTGGTGGTGGATCCCTCAGGACAGCGAAGATACATACCATCCGGTTTAATTTCCAGAAGGAATCGCACAGTCAGCCGTACGATAAATGGAGCCATGCGTTCCTGAATGTGGAGACGATCACCGGACGTCTCCCCGGGGCGCGGGATCCCCCGCACGTGACCCGTTCCTGCGCCTGTCCCCATGGCCCTCCGTCTGCCGCGGTGCGGAAGTGTGGCCCGCTCCTCCTTCTCGAGCGATCTGAAAGCCGCCCTTGAGTGGCGTCCCCGACCGTGTCTGCAGGCCCGACATGAAGGGGGATCGGTCGCGTGGAGACGGGAGACGCCGTGATCAGGGTGGAGCGAGGGCGGCCTGACGAGGCAGAACTGGCCGCCGTGGTCGCGGTGCTGCTCAGCGTGCGTGCGGGCGCGGGTGAGGACGAGACGCCCGGGGAGCCGTCGGCGGCCGAAATCCGATGGTGGGCGGAGTCGGATCGCTACGCGGCGCCCGAGAGCTGGCGTTGATGGCGAGAGGCATCTCCCGATTTCCTTCACTCTTTAACCAGAAACCGCATGAGCGGTTTGTTATGATGGCTTCACGGACCCGGGGCGGGACCTCCTCGGCCTTGTCCCAGGAAGGCACCTGACATGGCTCTGAAGACTGGCCCGGTACCCAACGAACCGGGACCCGCGGACATACGCGGACGCGTGGCGGAGCTCCACAGCATCCGCGAGCAGGCTCTGGCAGGCCCCAGCCCGGAGGCGACCAAGGCGCAGCACGCCAGAGGGAAGCTGACCCCCCGGGAGCGCATCGAACTGCTGCTGGACCCGGACTCCTTCCACGAGGTCGAACCGCTGCGCCGGCACCGGGCCACCGGTTTCGGCATGGAGATGAAGAAGCCGTACACCGACGGCGTCATCACCGGCTGGGGCACGGTCGAGGGCCGTACGGTCTTCGTCTACGCACACGACTTCCGGATCTTCGGCGGCGCCCTGGGCGAGGCCCACGCCACCAAGATCCACAAGATCATGGACATGGCCCTCAGCGCCGGGGCCCCGCTGGTCTCGCTCAACGACGGCGCGGGCGCCCGTATCCAGGAGGGCGTCTCCGCGCTCGCCGGCTACGGCGGCATCTTCCAGCGCAACACCAAGGCGAGCGGGGTCATCCCGCAGATCAGCGTCATGCTCGGCCCCTGCGCCGGCGGCGCCGCCTACAGCCCGGCGCTGACCGACTTCGTGTTCATGGTCCGCGACACCTCGCAGATGTTCATCACCGGCCCGGACGTCGTCAAGGCCGTCACCGGCGAGGAGATCACGCAGAACGGCCTGGGCGGCGCCGACGTGCACGCCGAGACCTCCGGCGTCGCGCACTTCGCCTACGACGACGAGGAGACCTGCCTCGCCGAAGTGCGCTTCCTGCTCACGCTGCTGCCGCAGAACAACCGGGAGGCGGCACCGAGGGCCCGCTCCGGGGACCCCGTCGAACGGCGCTCGGAGACGCTCCTTGACCTGGTGCCGGCCGACGGCAACCGGCCGTACGACATGGTCAAGGTCATCGAGGAGATCGTCGACGACGGCGAGTACATGGAGGTCCACGAGCGCTGGGCGCGCAACATCATCTGCGCGCTGGGCCGGCTCGACGGCCAGGTCGTCGGCATCGTCGCCAACCAGCCGCAGTCCCTCGCGGGCGTCCTGGACATCGAGGCCAGTGAAAAGGCCGCGCGGTTCGTCCAGTGGTGCGACTCCTTCAACATCCCGATCGTCACGCTGCTGGACGTGCCCGGCTTCCTGCCCGGCGTCGACCAGGAGCACGGCGGCATCATCCGGCACGGCGCGAAGCTGCTGTACGCCTACTGCAACGCGACCGTCCCGCGGGTCTCGCTGATCCTGCGCAAGGCCTACGGCGGTGCCTACATCGTCATGGACTCCCAGTCCATCGGCGCCGACCTCACCTACGCGTGGCCGACGAACGAGATCGCCGTGATGGGCGCCGAGGGCGCCGCCAACGTCATCTTCCGCCGGCAGATCGCCGAGGCCGAGGACCCCGAGACCGTGCGGCAGAAGCTGGTCAAGGAGTACAAGGCCGAGCTCATGCACCCCTACTACGCCGCCGAGCGCGGTCTGGTCGACGACGTGATCGACCCGACCCGGACCCGGGAGGTTCTCATCCGCTCCCTGGCCATGCTCCGCAGCAAGCACGCAGACCTGCCGTCCCGCAAGCACGGCAATCCCCCGCAGTAGCACCACGTTCGACGGGACCGGGGATGTCGGTACGGCACCGGCTTTCGACGTCCCTGTTCTCAGGAGAGCGCAGATGGTCAAACAGGAGCGAGCCGCTCGCACCCGGCAGGCACTGATCCAGGCCGCGGCCGCGGTGTTCGCCGAGGAAGGCTTCGTCACGGCATCGCTCAGCACCATCAGTGGGCGGGCCGGCGTCAGCAACGGGGCGCTGCACTTCCACTTCGCCAACAAGAGCATGCTCGCCGACGCGGTCGAGGCGGGCGCCGCCGAGGCCGTCCGCCGGATCACCGAGGCGGCGCAGGCCAGGCAGGGCACGCCCCTGCAGGCGGTCGTGGACGCCACGCACGGGCTGATGAACGGCCTCGCCACCGACATCGTGCTGCGCGGCGGGTTCGAACTCGCCGGCGACAGCACGCGGCGCGGGGAGTCGAGCCTGCGCGCGCACTGGCAGCGCTGGGTCGAGGACACTCTCCGCCGGGCCCAGGACGAAGGGGCTCTGGCGGAAGGGGTGTCCTGGGCCGACGCCGCCCAGATCATCGTCGCCGTGACCGCGGGCTTCGAGGTCCTCGGCGGCGACGACCCCACCTGGCTGTCCCCGCAGAACGTCACCCGCTTCTGGGAGGTGATCCTGCCGTGTCTCGCCGGTCCGCAGAGTGTGGACCAGCTGACGAGCGCAGGCTCGCGGAGCCTTCAACAGTAGAAGACCATATGGTCTGTTTCCTGTTCGTTCACTTACATGCACTGCCCCCTTCCGCCCGGAGGCGCCCTGGAGTTCCGCTCCAGGGCGCCTTGCTCTTTGCTAGAGGAACAGAAGAGATGCAGGTCAGAGGGCCATCCTTGCCAGGCTTCGGCTTGGAAAATACAGGACATGCGGTTTGGTATTGACAGACCGCGCGTGCTGTTTTTAGTGTTGCCCTGGCGCCGGACTGGCATCTGTTGACGGTCGCGCACTGACCGGAGCATTCGGCACGAGACAGGGGAGATCGCGTGAACATCGAGGTACTCGGCGCATTGGCCGTGCAGGAGAACGGAGTCTCCATCACGCCCACGGCCCCCAAGCCACGTCAGGTGCTGGCGCTGCTGGCGCTGCACGCAGACCGGGTGGTGCCCGTCTCCGCCCTCATCGAGGAACTGTGGGGCGCGACCCCGCCGCGCAGCGCCCGCACCACCCTCCAGACCTACATCCTCCAGCTGCGCGAACTCATCGCCACGGCCCTGGAGAAGGACGAGTACGACGACCAGGGCGAGCAGGACGGCTCCGGTCAGACCAAGCGGCGCACCGCCAAGGACGTGCTCGTGACCATGCCCAGCGGCTATCTGCTGGCCAGCGGCGACGGCGAGAGCGACGTCCGGGCCTTCGAGCGCCTCGCAGGCGTGGGCTACCGCGCCATGGACGCGGGCGACTTCCCCGGCGCCGCACGGCAGTTGCGGGAGGCGCTGGCCCTGTGGTCCGGCACCGCCTTCGCCGACGTCCAGGCCGGGGCGCAGCTGGAGATGGAGATCCGGCGCCTGGAGGAGAGCCGGCTGTGCGCGCTGGACCAGCGCATCGAGGCCGACCTGCGGCTGGGCCGGCACCGTGAACTGCTCGCCGAGCTCACCGTTCTGGTGAATCGTTACCGCACCCACGAGAGCCTGCACGGGCAGTTCATGCTCGCCCTGTACCGCTCGGGACGGCGGGGCGAGGCCCTGGAGGTCTACCAGCGGCTGCGCGCCACCCTCGTCAGGGACCTCGGCCTGGAGCCGTCGGCGGGCCTGCGGCGCCTGCAGCGCTCCATCCTCGCCGCCAACCCCGACACCGTGGTTCCGGCCCCCACCAACGGCAAGCAGCGGCTCGTCCACACGAGCTGAGCGCGCCCCGCTCCGCGTTCGGCCACCGCACCACCCATCCCCCCACCCCGCCCTATTCCGTTCCGTGCCGTACAGCCAAGGAATTCGAGCGGAAAAGCAACCGGAAAAGAGCAATCGTGAAGTTCATTCAACGGGCGTGATTTGTTCCGGATGCCGTCCGTTTGTTCTCGAGCCGATCAATTCACCGGCCAGGGCAGTCAGTTGAAACACTCTCAAGCCCTGGTCGAGGAAAGGCGGGCGCGGCGCGGATCCCGCTAGTGTGCTGACGGTGACGGAATTCAGCCACGAGAGGAACGCGACGAAGTACGGAGGGGAAGCAGTGAAGATACAGGTACTGGGTCCGTTGAGCGCTGAGGTCAACGGGGGATCGATAGTCCCGACGGCCGGCAAGCCGCGGCAGATTCTTTCCCTGCTCGCCCTCTACCCAGGGCGGGTCATGCCCGTTCCGATGCTCATGGAGGAGATCTGGGGAACCGAGCCGCCCCAGAGCGCGCTCACCACCCTGCAGACCTACATCCTCCAGCTGCGCCGGCGCCTCGGGACCGCGATGGGACCGGACGCGCCCGGCGGAGCCAAGGAGGTGCTCGCCACCCGGCACGGCGGCTATCTGCTCCAGATCCCGCCGGAGAGCGTCGACGTGCACGAGTACGAGCGCATGGTCACGGAAGGGCGGTCCGCCTTCGAAGCCGGCGACGACGAGACCTCCGCCGACCGGTTCCGCAAGGCACTGGAGCTGTGGCGCGGCCCCGCACTGGTCGACGTACGCGTCGGACCGATCCTCGCCATAGAGGTCATGCGACTGGAGGAGAGCAGGCTCGGTACCGTCGAGCGGCGCATCGACGCCGACCTGCGGCTCGGCCGGCACTCCGAGCTGATCGCCGAGCTCACCGAACTGACGGCACGCTACCCGCAGCACGAAGGGCTGCACTCGCAGGCCATGGTGGCGCTGTACCGGTCGGGGCGGCAGGCATCGGCCCTCGCGGTCTACCGCAAGCTGCGCATCCGCCTCATCGAGGAACTGGGCGTCGAGCCCTCTCCGCAGGTGCAGCGGCTGCACGAGGCCATGCTGTCGGTCGACCCGCAACTGGACGTCGTCGCCGGGGCGCGGCGGACCTCGACCTTCGATCTCTACGCCGCCTGAGGCCGGGAGGAGCGGGGGCTGACTCGTACTCAGAACATCACGCGTGTGCCTGGAAGCGGTGGACCGCCGAGGCCGGGCACACGTCTGTGAACGCCCCGCGAGAGCGGGGGATTCCAGGGGATTGCACACCATGCGCGCTGCCCGAGCCGCAATACGCGGCCAAGGGGCAGCGCGCTTTGCCGCATCCGGATTCCGTACTGTTTCGGTAGATCCTCCCTTGAGCAATCTCGGCGATGACATGGCCTGATTGCGTCCTGCACGCTGGTGCGAGTGAACGCGCTCGACGGGGGCGGAAAGAGCGGAAGAATTCCTCACGCGACTCGCGAGTGCCAGCCGATTCAGGATTTGGGAAGGGCTCGCATGTCGTCCACTCTCTATGGGCTGTCCAACGATTACGACGTCATCATCATCGGCGGTGGTCCTGCCGGCGCCACCAGCGCGGGGCTCATCGCCAAGCAGGGACACCGTGTTCTCGTACTCGACCGTGAGCGATTCCCGCGGTATCACGTCGGGGAATCCCTCATCCCCGGCTTCATGATTCCGATGGCGGAACTCGGCCTCACCGAGCGCATGGAGGCCAAGGGCTTCGAGCGCAAGTACGGCGGCACCCTCGTCTGGGGCAACAACGAGGTCCCGTGGAACTTCTCCTTCACCACCGGCGGGAAGCTCCCCTACTCCTTCCACACCCGTCGTGCCGACCTCGACGCGCTGATCCTGGACCGGGCGCGCGAGCTCGGTGCCACCGTCGTGGAAGAGGCGACGGTCAAGGCCCCCATCGAGGAGAACGGCCGTGTCGTCGGCGTCAAGTACGCCCTGCGCGGCCGCGACGGCATCCAGGAGGCCCGGGCGTCCCTCGTCATCGACGCCTCCGGCCAGGCCCGGGTCCTCGGCCGCAAGTACTCCGAGGTCAACTGGAACGAGCGGCTGCGCAACGTCGCCGTCTGGACCTACTTCGACGGCTGCCACCGGCTGCCCGGCGACGAGTGGAGCAACATCCTCATCGAGGGCACCGCGGACGGCTGGTTCTGGGGCATCCCGATCGACAAGGGCGTCTTCAGCGTCGGCTACGTGACGCAGTCGGAGAAGGCCACCGCCAACGGCCAGCCGCTCGAGGACCTCTTCGAGGCCCAGATACAGACCACCACCAAGCTCAAGGAGCTGCTGCGCGACGCCCGCCAGGCCGCCGGCTACCGCTCCGCGCGCGACTGGTCCTACACCAACGAGCGCTTCTACGGCGACGGCTGGGTGCTGGTCGGCGACGCCGCCGCCTTCGTCGACCCGCTGTTCTCCACCGGTGTCGCGCTGGCCACGATGACCGCCATGGCCCTGTCGCGCGTCGTCGACAAGATCATCCAGCACCCGGAGATCGAGGAGAAGGCCCTCGACCGGTACGCCACCGCGTACCAGGACTTCTTCGGTGAGATCCGCACGTTCGTGGAAGGCTTCTACGACCGGTCGAAGGACAAGGGTTTCTACTTCGACCTGGCCCAGCAGATCACGGACCCGGAGAAGAAGGCCGACGCCGAGGTGGACTTCGTCAAGCTGGTCTCCGGACTCAGCGGCCGGCACGCGCTGTTCAACCTCGACCTCAGCGACCTCATCGCCGCGGACGACACCGCGGCCGTCGACGAGGGCTGACGAGGACCGACGAGGACCGACGTACAACAGGACGAAGGCCGGCCGCCCTCCAGGCCGGCCTTCATCCGTGAGGGGGGTCATGAGCGAGCTGGTGGAGCGGGTCGACGAGCGCGACGAAGTGCTGGGCGTCGTGGACCGGGACGAGGCGGTACGGCACGGCTGGGTGCACCGGGTGGTGACCATCGTCTGCCGCGACACGACGGGACGCATCCTCGTGCACCGCCGCCCCGACGACGTCTCCCGGTTCCCGGGGATGTACAACTGGCTGCTCGGCGGGGCCGTCAAGGTCGGCGAACCCTACCCGGACGCCGCCGCACGGGAGTTCAAAGAAGAGGTCGGCCTCCCCGGACAGCCGCGGTTCGTCCTCAAGTTCCTGTGCCCCGGTGTCGTCTGCCCCTACTGGAACGCCGTCCACGAGATCGTGGTCGACCAGCCGGTACGCCCCGATCCCGCCGAGATCGCCTGGTACGCCTGGCTCACCGAGGACGAACTCGCCGACCTGGCACGGCAGGAGACGTTCGTGAGCGACGGCCGCGACGCCCTCACCCGCTACCTCACCCGCAGCATCCCGACCTGACACGCGGCGCGCCGCGCTTCGATGATCCTCCACAGGACGTCGAGTGAAGGCTCGGCCCGGTTTCAAGCGGTATTTGAGGCCCTCCGGTGACTCTTGAACCCCACCCCGTGCACCCCGCGGCGGAGGTAGAGGAGGAGGCATGTCCGACGGACAGTCAGTGCGGCTTCACTGTTTCGCGCACTCCGAAGGGGGCGTCTCGGTCTTCGACCACTGGGCGGCCGACACCGGCCACGGCGTGGACGTGGCCCCGGTCCCCTTCCCCGGTGGCGGACGCCGTGACCCCGAACGCCGGGTGACCACACACGAGGCACTGCTCACCGAGTTGCTGCCCCGCTTCACCGGCCCACGCTCCGGGCCCTACGCCCTCTACGGGCACGGCCTCGGCGCCATGGTCGCCTTCACCGTGACCCGCGCCCTGCACGAGGCCGGCCTGCCCGGCCCCGCGTTCCTCGCCGTCGGCGCCTGCCCGCCCCCGCCCCACGTCCCGGCGGAACTGCCCGACGCCCGCGCGGCGACGGACGCCGAACTGCTGGACATCCTGGGCGGCAAGGGCGCCGTACCGCCCAGCAGCGACGAAGGCATCTGGCTGCGCGCCATGCTGCCGGTGCTCCGCGCCGACCTCGAACTCGCCCAGGCCCTCGACGAGGCGGCCCGCAAGCCCTCCTCGGCAGGGCCGCTGACCACTCCGATCCTCGTGGTCGCCTCGCAGGGCAACCCGCTGGCACCGGCCGGCATAGCCGACGGCTGGCAGCAGTGGACCGCGGGGCCGTCCTGGCTCCGTACCGTCCCCGACCGGCACTTCTTCGTACGCGGCCACGCACTGCCCCGGCTTCTGGGCCGGGCCTGCCGCGTCGCCCACCGCCTGACTCACGACAGCGTCCCCGTCGGCTGAGCCGGCATCCCGGACACCCGGGACACGCGCCGTGCACCGCGTCCCGCGCGGGGTACGGCGCGCGACGGCCGTGGAGCCGCCGCGGATCCACCCGACCCGCGTTCCGCTCGTCCTTGAGCGGTCCTCATCCGGCCGTCTGAATTCTGATCGCGTCCCCGTCGGCGCAAAAAAGTAAAGAGAGGTGTTCAGATGTCTGCTCAGTCTGCGGACGACCGGGCGCACCGGGTGCACGTGTCCGCGCCCGCCGGGGTGGTGTACGCGCTGACCGCCGACGCGGTGAAGTGGCCGCTGTTCTTCACGCCGAGCGTCCATGTGGAACAGCTGGAGTTCGACGGCGAGCGGGAGCGGCTGCGGGTCTGGTGCCTCATCGACGGCGAGCTGAAGTCATGGACGGCATGGCGGCACCTGGACCCGGTGCGGCGCACCGTGGAGTTCCGCCAGGAGCTGCCCTCGTCCCCCTTCCACTCGCTGCACGGCGTGTTCACCGTACGCTCCGAGGGCCCCCACGACAGCGAGCTGGAGCTGCGCTACGACTTCAGCGCCAGCGGCGGCCGGCCCGGCGAAACCGAGCGCCTGGTGGCCATCACCGAGGGCAACGCCCGCTCCGAGCTCGCCAACCTCAAGGCCGTCGCCGAACGGTGGACGCGCCTGGACGAACTCACCCTGACCTTCGAGGACTCGGTCCACATCAAGGGCCCCGCCGAGCTGGTCTACGACTTCCTCTACCGGGCCGCCGACTGGCCCGAGCTGGTGCCGCACGTCACCCGGGTCGACCTCACCGAGGACGTGCCCGGGGTGCAGCACATGACGATGGAGACGCTCACCGAGTACGGCGCCCACAGCACGGACTCGGTGCGGATCTGCTTCCCGCACGCCGAACGCATCGTCTACAAGGACACCGCGACGTCCCCGCTGGTGCAGGCACACACCGGCGAATGGTCCGTCGTCCCGGACGAGCGGGGCGTGACGGTCATCGCCCAGCACACCGTCGTACTCAGCGACAGCGCCGACGTCGTCACCTCCGTGCTCGGCGAACACGCGGACCTGGCCCACGCCCGCCAGTACGTCCGCGAGGCTCTCGGCCGCAACTGTCAGGTCCTGCTCACCCACGCCAAGACACACGCGGAGAGCGCCGTCCGCATGCTGTGACCCCAGTGGCCCCGGGCGTCGTCGCACGCTCGGGGACAGCACCTGACCTGCTTGGGCACCGCTGTACGCCCGCTCGGGAAAACGGACTCGGGGCGCGCACTGCCGTTAGCGTGCTGAGTCCGACCGTAGTGGACACAGCAGGCCGGGAGAGGCCGGGAGGCGTCATGGAAGCGAGGCAGCGCGGCACCGCGGCCACCTGCCCCGTGTCCTGCTGCCCAGGGGGCAGGGACTGTCGCCGCCGCCCGTACCGCGGCGGACGGGCCCGTGGGCCGTCCGCCCAGCCTCGGGCGACTCCCGGCTCCCGCTTCCGGCCGGGCTGCGCACGGCTTGCGGAGCCTGCGTGGGCACCGGGGTTCCCGCGGCCCGGTGAGCGTCATCCCGCAGTCCGTCCAGCGCCAACAGAGGAGAGGAGGGAGGGGGCCGAGCCCGCCACAGCGGACCGCATGTCCCCGTACACGCATGACTGCAACTCGCTCCTCACACCCGGCGGTCTCCGTGGTCGTCGACCCCGGCCCGCCCCTGCAACCGGCCGCCTGGGCCATCGAGGTGCGTGGCCCCCTCGACGTGGCCGCGCTGCGACGCGCCCTGGGCGGGCCCGCCTCCGGTGAACCGGGTCGCCGGCACCGGCTGGTCCGGCTCGGCCCCGAGCACCACAAGCTCCGCCTCACCGACACGGGAGGCGAGTCGGCGGCAACCCTCGCGGGCCGCGTCGCCGACCTGCTCACCCGGCCACCGGCTGCCGACCAGCCGCTCTCCCCGGCCCAGTGCGCGGTCCTCGCGCGCGCGGGAGCGCACCGCTACGAGGCGGTGTACCTCGAACCGGCCACAGCACCGGACGCGGCGGCGGTACGCAACGCGCTCCGCACCGTCCTGACCGCCCACCCCCAGCTGTGCGCCCGCCTCGACGCCACGGGCGCCCGCCTGACGGGCCACACCGGGGTCACGGCACCGGCGCCCGGTCAGGACCCCCTGGTGGAAGCCGACTTCGCGGACGAGGACGACTTCACCGCCGCCGTCACCGCGGTCGGCCGCACCCTCGACCCGTCCACCGGCATCAGGCTGCGCGCCCTCCTGGCGAGGGACCGCCGCCCGAGGACGCCCCGCGCCACCCCGCGTACCGACCGCCTGGCCGTCCTCGTCGACGAACTCGCGGTCGACGACACGTCCTGGCACATCCTCCTCGACGACCTGACGACGGCCCTCACGGAGAACACCACCCCGGACGCCCACGGGACCGCGCCAGACGCCGACGAGACCGAGGCGGCGGTGCAGCCCGCCCCCGAAGCCACCCCACCCACGCCCACCACCCCGCCCCCCACCCGCGGCGGACTCGGCGAATGGGTCGGCAAGTTGCGGGAGTTGGCCGCCGATCCGGAAGAGGGCCGGCACTGGGGGCGGGTCGCCGAGCGCAGGGCGCGGGTCGTCGGGGCTCGGTGGGCCGCGGCGGGGCAGCGTCGGGCCGTGGACGCAGCTGAGGGCGCAGGGCCGGCCGGGCTGTGGGACGGCGGGGACGGTACGGAGCGGCAGTTCGGGTTCGTCGTGGAGCGAGGGACCACTGAGCGGATCGTGCACGGACTCGCCCGCCGCTTCGCGCTGACCGCCGGCCAGGTGCTGACCGGTGTCTTCGCCGTGGCCCTCGCCCGCTGGCAACGCGCCGACGAGATCGGTATCGACGTACGCAGCGATCCTCGTACCGAACATCCGGGCCTACGACGGCACGTGGGCCGGCTCACCGATCTGCACCCGGTCCAGCTCACCCTCGACCCGCTCCTGGACCCGCTGGAGCAACTGGCCGCCGTTTCCGGTGCCTTGGCGGCCGGTGCCGGTCACGCCGAGGGCGGCGCCGGCTTCGGGGCCTGCCGGGAGTGGAGCCCCGACCCGCTACTGCGCGACGCCCTGCACGAACTGCCCCCCGCCCAGGCCTGCCTGACCCTGCCCGGCCCCGGGGAGACGCCCCCCGCCGTCCCCGTACGGCCCGTTCCCGGCCATGTCACCCCGCCGCCCGCGTACCCCGTGCACGCGCGGATGCGGATCGTCGGCGGGCGGCTGCACGTCGGGCTGGAGTGGACGCCCGTGCCGGCCGAGGGGATCAACGAGACCTCGGTCGGCGCGCTCACGGAGCTGCTGCGGCAGCTGCTGGGGGAGCTGGCCGACGCCTCCACCGCGCCGATCCCGTCCGCCTTCCGCGCCACCCCCCAGCAGTCCGCGCTGTACAAGGGCGGCGACGCCCGGCCCGGCACCGGCCGCCACGTCGAACAGGTCGTCTGGGTCTGGCACGGCCCCCTGGACGTCGAACGCTTCACCGCGGCCTGGCAGTCGGTCTTCGACCGCGAGACCGTTCTGCGCACCGCGTTCACCGGCGGCGCCGACCCGCAGCTGATGGTGCACAGCCGCGTCGCCCCCGAGATCACCATCCGCTTCCACCGCGGCGAGGACCTCTTCGAGCTCCTGGAGCGCGACCGGCTGCGCGGCTTCGACCTGCGCTGCCCCGGCGCGCTGCGCCTCACCCTGCTCGCCACGGACGGCGTCCCGCGTCCCGGCGCTCCGACCCGGATCGTGCTCACCTACCACCGGGCCCTGCTCGACAACTGGAGCGCGCACATCCTGCTGCGCGAGTTCTACCGCGCCTACCTCGCGGGCGGCAGCCTGCCCGGCGGTGAACGCCGACCGGACCTGCGCGACTACACCGCCTGGATCGCGGCCCAGGACCTCGGCCCCGCCCGCGGCTTCTGGGCGCTGTCCGCACCGCCCGACGGCACCGCCGCCACCCCGGGCCGGCCCGCCGGAGCCACCGGACTGACCGGCGTCGGCCGCTCCCGGCTGCGCCTGGACCCCGCAGAAACCATCCGCCTCGCCCACTGGGCGGGCCGCTGGGGCATCACCGAGAGCGGCGTCCTGCAAGCCGTGTGGGCGATGCTGATCTACCGCGCGTCCGGCGCCACCGCACCGGCCCCGGTCTGCTTCGCGGTGACCGTCCCCGGCCGCGGCATCCCCCTCGACGGCGTGTCCCGGATGCTGGGCCCGCTGCGCAACTCGCTGCCGATGTCCGTCGAGGTGGACCCGGCCGCCACCGTGCCCGCGCTGCTGCGCCAACTGCGCGACCGCGCCCTCGACATGGCCGGCTACGAATGGGTCCCCTGTGACTGGATCCACGGCCGGCCCGAGGCAGACGTCGAACCCGTCGCCACCATGATCGTCTTCGAGGACCCGCCGCACCCCGTGGAGGGCCTGGACAACGAGCTCGCCGCCCAGGGGCTCGGGGCCGACTTCCCGGGCACCGTGCCCGCCCGCTCCGTGCTGCCGATCGGGCTGCTCGCCCACCACGACAAGGCGGGCGGCCTGGTCTTCACCGGCGTCCACGACCGCGCCGTGCTGGACGAGGACGCCGCGGCCGAACTGCTCGTGCAGAGCGCCCTGCTGCTGCGCGAACTCCCTTTGTGGGCGCGGGAGTCCACCACTGTCGCGGACGCGCTGAAGCTCCTGGAGGGCAGGGCCGTACCGCCCCTGGCGGAGCCGCCCGCGGCCGACGGCCCGGACAAGCCGCTGGTGACGCTGCGCGCGGCGAAGGAGGAGCGGGCGGGCACGATCTGTCTGGTACGGCCGCCAGGGGCGCCCGCGACCTGCTACGACCTGTTCGGCGACCTCTACACCGGCCCGCAGGAGCTGCTGGTGCTGACGGCCGACGCGGCCGCGCCCGACCTGCCGGCCCTGCGAGCCGCCACGGCCGGCCGGGCCCTGTTGCTCGGCGGCTTCTCCGGCGCGGGCGCCCTCGCCTGCGACGTAGCCCGGCACCTCACCGCCGACGGCGGACGGCCCCCACGGGTGGTGCTCGCCGGAGGCTCCGCGGACGAACGCGACCGCACCCTGGACCTGGCGAGAGCCCTCACGGCCGCCGCCCGCACCGCCGCACCCGGTCAGCCCTGACCCGCCCTCGATCCGCCCTCAAGCGCGTCTCGTGTGCTTCTCGTGCGCTTCTCATGCGAAGCCGAGGATGGTGAATGTGGCACGGGTGTGACCGTGGTACGGCCACCGTCACTGTTGAGCCGACGAGCAGGAGGAGCAGGTGTACGACATCCCCGAGGACGACAGCAGACGGTCCCAGGACGCACCGGCCCTCGCCCCGCCGATCAGGCTCGCCGGCGTCGACGAGGACGACACCTGGGAACCCCACGTCGTACGCGGCATCGACTGACGCCGGACGTCGAAAACAGCCCAGGCCCGCGCCATCCGCTCTCCACCGACCCCCGAGTGAACCTTGGGAGCCTCTGTAGAGAACGACGAGCGAAGATGCGGAGGTGCAGACATGGGTCGTTTGACGCGTGGCGGGCGGCGGGTGCTCAGGAAGTACGTCGTGCGGCCGCTCTGGGAGATGCTGACGTGTTACGGAGCCGTCTATGTGGGCCCCGAGGCGATGCCGCAGCGCGAACCCCGACGCCCGTCCAAGCGCTCCGACCGCCGCCTGCTGCGCTACGCCCGCGGGAGGTTCCTGACCCTGCCACCAGGCGTCGGCGGCCCACCGCCGGCCCACCCGGAGCGCCTGTGCCAGGACAGCCCCCTGTCAGCACAGGAACTGGTCCTCGCCCGGGACCTGTGGCCGACGTACGAACCCAGGGCACGCGACAGCGCCTGACCGACGAGTACTCGCCCGCCGGCTCTGAGCCGGCGGGCGAGTCGACTGTGCTCGGACTGCGCTCAGCCCACCTCGGAGAAGACCTCCTGGTCCACCTGCCGGTAGTGCTGCCACTCCTCCGGCAGGTCGTCCTCGAAGAAGATCGCCTCCACCGGGCACACCGGCTCGCACGCCCCGCAGTCGACGCATTCGTCCGGCCGTATGTACATCGACCTCGGGCCCTCGTAGATGCAGTCCACGGGGCACTCGTCCAGGCACGCCTTGTCCTTGACGTCGGTGCACGGCTCGGCGATGACGTAGGTCATGAGGTACTCCTTCTCGAAGGCACGGTCCAGGTGTCGCCCCCGGTGAGCAGCGCCGCCAGGTCGCCCTTGCCGTTCTGCTCGACGGCCGCCTCCAACTGGTCGGCCATCAGGGCGTCGTAGACGGGCCGGTCGACGGACCGGAACACGCCGATCGGGGTGTGGTGCAGGGTCTCGGGGTCGGCGAGCCGGGAGAGGGCGAAGGCGGTGGTGGGGGAGGGGGAGTGGGCGTCGTGGACGAGGATGTCCGCCTCGTTCTCCGCTGTGACCACCACGACCTCCAGATCACCGGTCGACGGATTGCGTACGACGCCCTTCGCGCCGTCGGCGCCGAAGCGGATGGGCTGCCCGTGTTCGAGGCGGATCACTGCCTCCTCCGCCTGCTGCTTGTCCTTCAGCACCTCGAAGGCGCCGTCGTTGAAGATGTTGCAGTTCTGGTAGATCTCGATGAGTGCCGTGCCGGGGTGGGCGGCGGCCTGGCGCAGTACCGAGGTGAGGTGCTTGCGGTCGGAGTCGACCGTCCGGGCAACGAAGGAGGCCTCCGCGCCGATGGCGAGGGACACCGGGTTGAAGGGGGCGTCGAGTGAGCCCATCGGCGTCGACTTGGTGATCTTCCCGACCTCGGAGGTGGGGGAGTACTGGCCCTTGGTCAGGCCGTAGATCCGGTTGTTGAAGAGGAGGATCTTGAGGTTGACGTTGCGGCGCAGGGCGTGGATGAGGTGGTTGCCGCCGATGGAGAGGGCGTCTCCGTCGCCTGTCACGACCCACACCGACAGGTCCTGCCGGCTCGTCGCCAGTCCGGTGGCGATGGCGGGGGCGCGGCCGTGGATGGAGTGCATGCCGTACGTGTTCATGTAGTACGGGAAGCGGGAGGAGCAGCCGATGCCGGAGACGAAGACGATGTTCTCCTTGGCGAGGCCGAGTTCGGGCATGAAGCCCTGGACGGCGGCGAGGATGGCGTAGTCCCCGCAGCCGGGGCACCAGCGCACCTCCTGGTCGGACTTGAAGTCCTTGGGCAGGAGCGGCAGTTCAGTGGGCATGGATCGTCGCCTCCAGTACGCCGGCGAGCTGTTCTTCCTTGAACGGCATGCCGTTGACCTGAGTGAAGGGCTCCACGTCGACCAGGTACTTGGCCCGGATCAGCGTGGCGAGCTGCCCCAGGTTCATCTCCGGGACGACGACACGCTCGTACCGGCCGAGGACCGTGCCGAGGTTCTTCGGGAACGGGCTGATGTGCCGCAGATGGGCCTGCGCGACGGACTCGCCGGCCGCGCGCAGTCTGCGCACTGCGGCGGTGACGGGGCCGTACGTCGATCCCCAGCCCAGCACCAGCGTGCGTGCTCCGTGCGGGTCGTCGACCTCGACATCGGGTACGTCGATGCCGTCGATCTTGGCCTGCCGGGTGCGGACCATGAAGTCGTGGTTGGCGGGGTCGTAGGAGATGTTGCCGGTGCCGTCCTGCTTCTCGATGCCGCCGATGCGGTGTTCGAGGCCGGGCGTGCCGGGGACGGCCCAGGGGCGGGCCAGGGTCTGCGGGTCGCGCTTGTACGGCCAGAAGACCTCGGTGCCGTCGTCCAGGGTGTGGTTGGGGCGCTGGGCGAACTGGACGCGCAGGTCGGGGAGTTCGTCCGGGCGGGGGATGCGCCAGGGCTCGCTGCCGTTGGCGAGGTAGCCGTCGGAGAGCAGGAACACCGGGGTGCGGTAGGTGAGCGCGATGCGGGCCGCCTCCAGCGCCGCGTCGAAGCAGTCCGCCGGGGTGCGCGGGGCGACGACCGGGACCGGTGCCTCGCCGTTGCGGCCGAACATCGCCTGGAGCAGGTCCGCCTGCTCGGTCTTGGTCGGCAGGCCGGTCGACGGGCCGCCGCGCTGGATGTCGATGACGAGCAGCGGGAGCTCCAGTGACACCGCGAGGCCGATCGTCTCCGACTTCAGCGCCACCCCCGGGCCGGAGGTGGTGGTGACCGCCAGGGACCCGCCGAACGCGGCACCCAAGGCGGCGCCGATCGCGGCGATCTCGTCCTCCGCCTGGAAGGTGCGGACACCGAAGTTCTTGTGCTTGCTCAGCTCGTGCAGGATGTCGGACGCCGGGGTGATCGGGTACGAACCCAGATACAGCGGCAGGTCCGCCTGGCGGGAGGCCGCGATCAGACCGTACGACAGGGCCAGGTTCCCGGAGATGTTGCGATAGGTGCCCGCGGGGAAGGCCTCGGCGGCCGGGGCGACCTCGTAGGAGACCGCGAAGTCCTCCGTCGTCTCACCGAAGTTCCAGCCCGCCCGGAACGCCGCCAGGTTCGCCTCGGCGATCTGCGGCTTCTTCGCGAACTTCGCCCTCAGGAACTTCTCCGTGCCCTCGGTGGGCCGGTGGTACATCCACGACAGCAGGCCCAGCGCGAACATGTTCTTGCTGCGCTGTGCGTCCTTGCGGGACAGCTCGAACCGCTCCAGCGCCGCCACGGTCAGCGTCGTCAGCGGCACCCGGTGCAGGCGGAACCCGTCGAGGGAGCCGTCCTCCAGCGGACTCTCGGCGTATCCGACCTTCTGCAACGCCCGCTTGGTGAACTCGTCGGTGTCGACGATGATCTCCGCGCCCGGCGGCAGATCCCCGACGTTCGCCTTCAGCGCCGCCGGGTTCATCGCCACCAGCACGTCCGGGGCGTCGCCCGGGGTGAGGATGTCGTGGTCGGCGAAGTGCAGCTGGAACGACGAGACGCCCGGCAGCGTTCCGGCAGGGGCCCGGATCTCGGCGGGGAAGTTCGGCAACGTGGACAGATCGTTGCCGAACGATGCGGTCTCCGAGGTGAAACGGTCGCCCGTGAGCTGCATACCGTCACCCGAGTCACCGGCGAACCGGATGATCACCCGGTCCAGGCGCCGTACGTCCTTGGCGGCCTCACCCGCTGATGGACTGACCTGGCTGGTCACTGAACTGAACCTCCCTCAGACGGTGGTGGCGCGACGACTCAGACGGTGGTGACGACCTCGTCGAGGTCCAGCCGCGGGCCCCGGTCGAACCAGGCGTTCTCGCCGGGCCGCCCGATGTTCACGATCATCAGCGGGGTGTGGTCGTCGTCCAGGAACTCCTTGCGGACGCCCTCGAAGTCGAAGCCGGTCATCGGACCGGCGGCGAGCCCCGCGGCACGGATGCCGATGATGAAGTACGCGGCCTGGAGCGACCCGTTGACCAGCGCCGACCGCTCCCGCACCGGACGCTCCGCGTACAGGACGTCCTTGGCCGCCGGGAAGTGCGGGAACAGCCGGGGCAGCTCCTCGTGGAACTCGTTGTCCACGGCGAGGATCGCCACCAGCGGGGCGGCGGCCGTCTTCGCCCGGTTGGCCTCGACCAGGTACGGCAGCAGCCGCTCACGGGCCTCGGGGGAGCGGACCAGCGTGATGCGCAGCGGACTCTGGTTGGAGGCCGTCGGGCCGTACTTGACCAGGTCGTAGATCGCCGCGATCTGCTCCTCGGTCACCGGCTCGTCGGTGAAGGTGTTGGCGGTGCGGGCCTCACGGAAGAGGAGGTCCTGGGCGGCGGCGTCGAGTACCAGCGACATGTTGCGACCTTCTTGACGGGGGAGCGGGGGACCGGCGCGCACGAGTCCGGCACGGCACACGCCCGGCGTGCCGTGCGTGATCGTCCCTACGGAGCATGGCGGACCGGCCGTGAGCATCGCGGGAGCATGACTTGATGCTCCGTCGACTCCACGCCCGCGCGATCGAGCCACGAGCGCGCGACGGCCTCAGCAGAGCGGCGGCTTTCAGCAGACCGGCAGTGAGATCCTCGGCGCCGCCGGCTGCGGCTTCCCGAAGTCCGCCGACCACTCGATCAGGGCGAAGCTCGCCGCCATGCCGCCGCCGAACCCGGCCAGCAGGATCAGCTCGCCCGGCTTGAACTTCCCCTCGCGGGCGGCCGCGTCCAAGGTGATCGGGATCGAGGCGGCGCCCGTGTTGGCGTAGTGCGTCAGTGTGCGGTGCATGGTGGCGTGCGGCATGCCCAGGTCGCCGAAGACGTCGTCGAGCATGACGCCGTTGGCCTGGTGCGGGACGAAGTGGCTGATGTCGGCGGGCTCGACCCCCGCCTCGTGCAGGAACCCCTTGACCAGCTGCGGCAGTTGCTCCACCACGAAGCGGCGCACCTCGCGCCCCTCCATCGCGAAGTACTGCATGCCCGCGTCCAGCCCCGAGTGGTCCAGCGGCATCCGGCTGCCGCCCGCCGGCACCTCGATCAGGCCCGCCAGCTCACCGAACGTGTGCAGCGCGACATGCCGGACCAGCGTGCCCTTGGTGGTCGGACCCAGCACCATCGCACCGGCCCCGTCGCCGAACAGCACGACCGTGCGGCGGTCGGCCGGGTTCAGGATCCGCGAGTACACGTCCGCGCCGATCACCAGCGCGTACCCGCCGCGCCGCAGCAGTGTGCTGCCGACCGCCGACAACGCGAACACCGTGCCCGAGCACACCGCGTTGACGTCGAACGCCGCCGTACCGGTCGCCCCGAGATTGCGCTGCACATAGGCGGCCGTCGGCGGCTGCGGACGGTCCGGCGTGGAGGTGGCCACCGCGATCACGGACAGCTGCTCGCTGGTGATGCCCGCCGACTTCAGCGCGGCCCGCGCCGCCGCCGTCGCCAGGTCCGAGGTGGCCTGGCCGACCCCGGCCCAGCGCCGCTCCCGGATCGCGGTCTTACGGGTGATCCAGGCGTCGTCGACACCGGCCGGCGCGCCGACCTCGTCGTTGGAGACGATCCGGTCCGGCACGTACGCACCCGTGCCGAGAATCCTGATGTCCTTCAGGCCCTCGTTCATGCGCGTGCCCTCCTCTCGAGTGGTCTGTGCGTGGCTGTACGAAGCTGTGGTGCGCGCAAGGGCGGCGGGCCGTACGGGAAAAACCCCGGCCAGGGGCTTCCCGTACGGCCCAGCCCGTGACGGAAGGTGCCTCAGCGCGCCTGGTAGAGGCGCTTGTGGCCGCTGATGCCGGCCAGCCGGAACGGGCCGGTCGTCTGCTGCGGGGTGGCGTGGTCGCCGCCGTCGGTGGGGAACGCCCACTCGTGCAGCTCGCGGTAGCCCGCGTAGTCCACCGGCCGGCGCCGGTTGATCGCCTTGTGGTTCGCCGCGGTGCGCAGGTGCTGCTGGTAGCCGGCGACGACGGTCCCGCCGAAGAACTCGGCGACGCTGCCGGAGCCGTAGCTGAGGAAGGCGATGGGCTTGCCGGTCAGGTCGTCGGCCTGGTCGAGCAGCGCGGCCAGACCCAGGTAGACGGACGCGGTGTAGCTGTTGCCGATCACCGTGTTGTAGGCCGTCGTCAGCCCGATGGCGGCCGTGACGGCGTCGTTGTCGGTGTCGTAGCCGCAGTAGTTCAGCAGGTGCCGGTGCGCCTTGTACGCCATCTTCGTGAACGGCTGGTGGTAGCAGAACGCGGCGAACTCCTCCAGGGAGCGGCCGCCCTGCTCCGTGTAGTCCTTCCAGGTGCCCTCGGCGGCCTGGAGGTAGGCACCGATGGACTCCTGGCCGTCGACCAGGGCCGTGGTGCGGTAGTTCGGCCGCCAGAAGTCCATGACGTCGGCGGTGAACAGGCCGGACGGGTCCTCGATGCGCACCAGCGCCGGGTCCGCGCCGACGAGCATCGCGACCGCGGCCGAGCCCTGCGTGGCCTCACCGGGGCTGTCCAGGTCGTACTTGGAGACGTCACTGGCGATGACCAGGACCTGCTGGGCGGGGTCGCGCTGGACCAGGCCGATGGCGAACTGGAGGCCGGCCGTCGCCCCGTAGCAGGCCTGCTTCAGCTCCACGACCCGGGTCGCCGACGGCAGCCCGAGCAGCGAGTGGACGTAGACACCTGCCGCCTTCGCCTGGTCGATGGAGGACTCGGTGGCGAACACGACCGTACGGATGCGCTCGCTGCCGTGCCGGGCGATGATCGGCGCGGCGGCCGTCGCGGCGAGGGTCACGATGTCCTCGTCGGCGGCCGGGATGCTCATCGACTCCTGGCCGATGCCCACGTGGTACTTGCCGATCTCGGTGCCGTTGTACGCGGCGAGGGCGGTGTGCGGCAGGACGAACTCGCCGGTGGCGAACGACAGATCGTGGATTCCTATGGAGAGTGACATGCCCTAGACACCTACCTTTGCGGTCGAGTTGGCGCGCTCCAGCTGGACGTGCGCGCGCATCAGTTCCCCGGGGTTGGTCTGCGCCGCGAGCAGCGACAGCTCCCCGCACAGCACCGTGGCCGCCGCGATGACCGCGAGGCGGCGGGCGTTCTCGCCGGGCGCGCGGTCCTCCCGGCAGCCGAGCCGGTTCAGGTTCGTCTCCACGAAGGCCAGGCCCTTGCCGTTGCCGACCGAGCCGACGATCAGGTTCGGCAGGGTGCAGGCGAAGTACAGGTCGCCGTCGCGGTCCTCGGCGGTGACGACACCCTGGGAGCCCTCGACGATGTTCGCCGCGTCCTGGCCGGTCGCCAGGTAGAAGGCGAGCAGCATGTTCGCGTAGTGGGCGTTGGCCGAGCGGATGCCGCCGGCCAGCAGGGTGCCGAGCAGGTTCTTGCGCAGGTTCAGCTCGGCGACCTTCGCGGCCGTGGTGTGCAGCACGTCGGCCACCACGTCCCGCGGCACGAGCAGTTCGGTGACGACGTTCTTGCCGCGGCCGAGGATGCCGTTGATGGCGGTGGCCTTCTTGTCCGTGCAGTAGTTGCCGGAGATCGACCCGTAGGAGATGCCCGGGATCGTCTCCAGCAGGTGCTTGAGGAGCGCGTCGGAGGCGAGGGTGGCCATGTTGTGCCCGGAGGCGTCACCGGTGGAGAACTCGAAGCGGATGAACAGCAGGTTGCCGGTGATCTCGTGGCGGATGCCGATCAGCTGGGCGAACCGGCTGCACCCGCGTACCACTTCTTGCAGCTCGTCGATCCGGGCCTCGATGGTCCTGGCGGCGGTCAGCGCGGTCAGCGCGTCGGTCGCCTCCACGAGCACCGAACGGGTCATCCGCTCGTCGACGAGGGTGGCGACGATGCCCTTCTCGGCCAGCCGGGACACCTTCGCGCCCCGGCCCACCGACGGCCACAGCGGCGACTCGTAGGTGGCCAGCGGCACCTGGGTCTCGGTCGTGGCGACGTTCCCCGAGATACGGACGGGCCCCACCCATCGCATCGGGACGCCGGCGATCGCGTGTGCTTCGGTCATCGTGTGCTTCCTGTCATCTCGGAGAGGGCGTCGATGGAGCTGGAGCGCTGGGCGTACCGCCGGGTGTCGATGCCCCGGTCCTCGCAGAAGTCCCGGAGCTCGCCGTGGATCAGCAGGTCGCAGCGGGTCAGGTCGGCGGGGGTGCGGGCGCCGAGCATGGTCTGCAGGGCGGCGATCTGGTCCAGCCAGGTCGTGATCTGCGCGATCAGCGCCGAGACGTCACCGTCGATCAGCGTGCGCAGGAACCCGCCGGAGGAGCCCACGGCACGGGCGCCGAGCGCGAGGGCACGGACGACGTCGAGCGGGTTGCGGACCCCGCCGGAGGCCAGCAGCGGGAAGTCGACGTCCTGCGCGTCCAGCAGACAGGCCGGCGCCGACTGGCCCCAGCCGTGCAGGAAGGCGTAGTCGCCCAGTTCACGCCGGCCGTTCTCGATCCGGGCGAAGTCCGTGCCGCCGCGACCGCTGACGTCGGCGACCTTCACGCCCAGGTTCGGCAGCGCCAGGATGGTCTGCCGGCTCAGCCCGTTGCCGACCTCCTTGACGATCACCGGGACGTCGACGCCCGCCGCGATCTTCTCGATCTGCGCCGCCCACGACCCGAACGACCGGTCGCCCTCCGGCATCGGGGTCTCCTGCGCCGTGTTGATGTGGATCTGCAGGGCGTTCGCCTCGATCAGGTCGATGGCGCGGCGGGCGTTGTCGACGGACGCGGTCGCGTTGACGTTGGCCAGGACGAACCCGTTCGGGTTCTCGGTCCGCAGCACGCGGAAGGTGTCCGCGCACGAGGGGTCCTTGAAGTAGGCGTGCATGGAACCCGACGCGATGGCCACCCCGGTCTCCCGGGCGGCGGTGGCCAGATCCCGGTTGATCGCACCGGTCTTGAGGCTGCCGCCCGTCATCGCGTTGATGTACAGCGGCGCCTGCCAGGAGATGCCGGCGAAGGTCGTGGCCAGGGACACGTCCGGCCGGTCGATGCCGGCCAGGGCGTGGTGGACGAACGACACCTCGTCGAACTGGTTGCGTCCGCTGTGCGCGTGCTGCTGTTCCATGGCCAGCCGGACGTGGTCGTCCTTGCGCTGAGCGCTGCTCATTCCTCGATCCCTTCCAAGGCGGGGGAGAGCGGCAGGGGCAGCACCCCGGCCGCGGCCCACCGCTGACGTACGTGCGAGATGTCGTGCGGGGCGTCGGCGGCCAGCAGGGCTATGCCGCAGTCGCCGCCCCCGGCCCCCGACGGCTTGGCCGCACCGCCGACGCCTTCGGCGGCGTCGCACAGGGCCGTCAGTTCGGGGGTGAAGATGCCGAGCCGGACCTCGTCGTCGAGACGGGCCAGCTCCTGCCGGGCCCGCCGGATCTGCCGCAGCAGACCCTCGGCGTCGCCCTCCTCGAGCGCGGTGACCGCGGCGCTGACGAAGTCGCCGGTGGTCGCCACGAACTTCTGGTGCGAGGCGCTGCCCCGCCAGGTCCGCCGGTGCAGGCCCGCCACGAGGGACGTCGTGGACGCGGGGTTCCCGGTCCAGCCGACTTCCAGGCGCAGCCCGTTGGGCGCCGGCAGCCGCCGCACCGAGAAACCCGGCCAGGGCGCCCGCAGCGCCGCCTCGACGCCGCCGCGGGCCAGGCCGGCGACGACGTCACGGTCCGGCGCCGAGTAGGCGATCCAGCCGCCCCAGGTGCTCGCGGCGAGATCACCGCCGGAGCCCTTGGGTTCGACCTGGATGCTCGCGAGGACGGCCAGCCGGTAGCGCTCCTCCAGGCTGAGGTCAAGGCCGCAGTACGCCGCCACGGCCGCGACCGTCGCCACGGTCACCGCGCCGCTGGAGCCCAGGCCGAACTTGCGGCCGTCCTCGTGCAGGGTGCTGCTGATCGACACGTCCAACGGCGGTACGGGCAGCCCGCGTTCGGCGAGCAGAGCGGCGACGGTCTCGATCGCGGCCACCACGTGCGGGGTGTCCGTACCGCCCGTCAGCCGCCCGCCCTGCCACGCGTGACGCACCGCGCCCGGAGCGAGGTCGGAGGTGACGACGACCCCGGGCCCGGCGGCCTCGGACACGGTGACGGTGATGTAGCGGTCGACGGCGACCAGGATCGCCTCGTTGCCGGGCTCCACCACCGCGTACTCGCCCGCCACGAACAACTTGCCCGGCGCGCGCCGGACCACCGCGCGCCCGCCGGTCACCGTTCGTCCTCGTCCAGCAGCCGGGCGCCTCGCCCGGGACCGGCGATGTGCACCGCACGGCCGGGGGCGGCGGCCCGTACGGCCTCGGCGACCCGCTCGGCGTCCGCGCGCGGGCACAGCACCTTCACGTTGGGGCCGGCGTCCATCGTGGCGTACGCCGCCACCCCGTCCCGGCGTAGTTGCAGCACGCTGTCCAGGACGGTCAGCGAGGCCGGCGACATGTACCGCACGGCCGGGCGGGCGGCCAGCATGGTGGCGTGCATGCCGAGCGCGTTGCGCTCCGCGATCTCACCCACCGCCGCCAGGTCGCCGCGCTCCAGCGCCACCCGCATGTCCGCCAGGTCGGCGCCGCTGGAGACCGCCCACGGCTCGAACAGCGGCGAGGTGTCCATCGTGCGGCGCATGGCCACCCGGCTGGACACCTCCTTGGGCCCGGCGTTGACGACGGCGATGACCAGCGCCGGGTCGAGGTCCGCGGCCGGCACCGGTTCGGCGTACGAGCTGAGGTCCGCCTCCTCGGGGCCGGCGTCCGCCCGGCCGGCGTGCCAGACGGCGAACCCGCCGAAGATGGACCGGGACGCCGACCCGGAGCCGCGCCGCGCGAGCCGCGACAGCCCGGTGGCGTCCAGCTCCAGGCCGTACGCGGCGGCCGCGGCGACCGCCAGCGCGGCGAACCCGCTCGCCGAGGAGGCCAGCCCCGCCCCGGTCGGGACGGTGTTCCGGGTGTCGACGTCGGCCCGTTCGGTGCGCCCGGACCGCTCCCGCACCAGCTCCAGGAACGCGGTGATGCGCCGCTCGGCCTCGCCGGTGGCGGCCTCGCCGTTGAACGTCACCGTGTCCCGCGCCGCCTCGGGGGCGAGCCGGACCCGGGTGGTCGTCGGGAAGATGTCCAGGGTCATCGACAGGCTGTCGGTGCGGGGCAGGAACAGCTTCTCGTCGCTCTTGCCCCAGTACTTGATCAGCGCGATGTTCGGCTGGGCGACGGCCGTGGCGGTGCCCGCCCGAAGCCCCGGCTCCAGGGTGGCCTGCTGCTCAGAGCGCATGAGCGAGCCTCCGCAGCGGCACGACCCACGTCTGGACGGCACCGGCCTCGTGCAGCTGCCGGGCCACCTCGCGGGCCTGCTCCGGCTGGGTCATCGCCAGCACACAGCCGCCCAGACCACCGCCGGTGATCTTGGCGCCGAGGCTGCCCGCCTTCAGCGCGGCCGCCACCATCGCGTCGATCCGGTCGGTGCTCAGACCGGCGTCCCGCAGCAGCCCGTGATAGTCCGTCAGCCGCGCGCCGAGCTCCTCCGGCTCACCCTCGGCGAGGGCCTGTGTGGCGTCCTCGATGAGCTGCGAGGCGCGGCCCAGGAACCGCTCCTCCGCCCCGGCCGAACGCTGGAACCCGGCCCGCAGCAGCTCGACCGCCTCCTTGGTGCTGCCGCCGGTGCCGCTGTCCGCGATGATGAACAGGCCGTCGCAGCCGATGCTCAACTCCCGTGCCTCACCCGCCTGGAACAGCAGCGGGGCAGCCGCCCCGACCGTCATGGCGTCGACACCGCTGGCCCGGCCGTGCGTCATGTTCTCGGCCGTCTGCACCAGGTCGAACGCGACCTCGTCGGACAGCTCCCGGCCGAACAGGTCGGCCAGGGCCAGCACGATCGCCCGCGAGTTGGCGGCACTGGAGCCGAGGCCGCGGCCGGGCGGGATGGCGCCGTCGAGGATCACGTCGAGGTGCGGAGTGCCCACCACGCCCATCCGCGCCTTGAAAGCCGTCGTCAACTGCCGCAGACCGTCGGAGGCCCGTGTGATGACGGCCCGGGAGGCGGAGCCGGTCATGGTGAAGGACAGGTCGCCCTGGGCATCGGAGGCGTGGGTGGACCATCCGGCGCTCGCCGTGGCCGTCAGCTGCGGAATGGGCAGCGCCAGCGCCGGCGTCCCGTACACGACCGCGTGCTCTCCCAGCAAGATGGCCTTGGCATGGGCGCGACCGATGCCGACGGAGCGAGCCCGGTGATTTTCCGAAACCCCCTCCACTGAGGTCGGTAGAGTCAACGCACTCAGCTCCCCTTGTCGTTTCTGCGGTGAGATCGCATCGTCAGGATTTCCAGGAATGAATGAAGCGGGATATGCGAATGAGCGGAGAACCCGGCCTCTTGTGGATCGACGCAGCTCGCCACGGGTGTGCCGGTGGCGTAACGCGGATGAAAGAGTTTTCGGGCAGGGTGGATGTGCGTAAATAGTGACACGGGTCCGTCCTGGCGCCAAGGGAGCCCGAAAGTGACCTGGGTCACGGCGGCCGATCTGGAATTGAGCATGCGAAAGCCGCCCCGGGCGCACCCGGGGCGCAGCAATATTCCGGACGTCACCGCTGCGGACACGGACGGCGCCGGTTCGCTATTTCGGTGAGCTCCTCGATATCGAATTCCGAGCGGCAGTTCGGCGCACCGTAACGGGTGATCTTCCCGCGGCTCACCCATTTACGGATGGTCGCCTCGGACACCCCCACGGCGAGCGCCGCCACATTGGTGGGGACGAGTCGGTGACGGGGCGGTTTCGTCATACGGTGACCCCCTTGTGCTGCCGCTCCATGAGCTGCCTCAGATTCAGCCATTCGTGCATTTCCCACGAGTGCCCGGCGGAGCACCCGATGCTTCTGCCGCGGGCGCCCCCGCCGCTCGGCACGGCGCTGATCACCCCGCCGCAGTCCGCCACCACGCACTGCCTGACAAGGGCGTGCAGGGCGCCGGGATCCGGGTCGATCATGCCCCGCAGCTCGGCCACGAGAGCGTCCACCTCGTCCGCGAAATCCGCCGCCGGCGGCTGTCCCGCGAGCCATTCCAGATGCCGGTTGAGGAACTGTGCCAACCGCGGAACAGAACGCTTCGGAGCGGCCACCCCGAGCTGCTCCACCACGATTTCCGACCAGGATTCCAACGTGGCGAGAATGTGGTGCCTTGTGTCCAGCACCGATATGTTCAGATGATCCAGCCTGCGACTGCCCGACACCTTTGTCGGATTGCTCCGCCGAGAAGTCGGCGACACCTGGTGCAGAGACTCCTCGTGCAACACCGGAAGCGTCCGCAGATTGCTCTCCACCTGCCTGATGCAAGGAACACAGAGGAGCGAACCGGGGAGTGCTTCCCTCTCCTGGTCGTGGCTCCTCGGGCACGGGTGAACCTTCATCGAAACTCCTTCACCAGACGGCTTGTCCGCCGCTACCTGGATGAATGGCTTTGTGATTCTCACCTAGCTCTTCGCCAGAACGTACCGACCGGCGCTGGAGTCCGAATACAGCCTCGTTCGCGGCCCGCTCCATCAGCGGTCGGCACGACTTTCCGCGCGCCACGCTCCTCAAGCGGAGTTCCACCCGGATCTGAGCATTGGTTGAGTGCCTGCCGCCACGGTTGCGGAGGAAGGAGGCACTGTGGACGGTACGCATGGAGGCGAACGCGCAGTCAGCGTCGGACTCACCAGCGGGCCCCGCATGGCGGCGGCCGTACAGTTTGCCCCGGGTGACACCTACGCACCCGGCTACCCGGACACCCGGGAACCCGCCCTGTCCCACAGGGGCGAAGCAGCGGCGCACTTGGAGATCTGCCTCGTCGGCGCGGGGCCACGGGGTCTTTCCGTGCTGGAACGGCTCTGCGCGCAGGAACGCAAGTCGCCCCGCTGGGACGCGGTCACCGTCCATGTCGTCGACCCGGACCCCCCGGGCGCGGGACGGGTGTGGCGCCCCACGCAGTCGCGGCACCTGCTGATGAACACCGTGGCCTCGCAGGTCACGGTCTACACCGACGCCAGCGTCCGTATCGACGGCCCGCTGGACGAGGGACCGAGCCTGTACGAGTGGGCCAAGGCCCTCGACTCCGGCACCCTCGAACCCGGCCCGGCCGGCGGACACGGCAACCCCGCGCACGACTACGACCGCGGCAACGGCGCCGCCGTGACCTACATCCACGGCGCCCCCGTCGTCTACGACGAGGAGATCCGCGCCGAAGCAAGCCGCCTCGGCCCCGACAGCTACCCCACCCGCGCCCTGTACGGCTGCTATCTGACCTGGGCGTTCCAGCAGGTCGTGGCCAACGCCGCCGCACATGTGACGGTGCACACCCACCCCGTGCGGGCCGTCGCCCTCGAGGACGAGGTCACCGGCGGACAGGCGGGGCCGCAGACGGTCGTCCTGGAGGACGGCACCCGCCTGACCGGGCTGGCCGCCGTCGTCCTCGCCCAGGGCCATGTGTCCGTCCAACTCTCCGCAAAGGAGCGGGAGTTGGTCGACTTCGCGGACCGCAACGGGCTGACCTATCTCACCCCGTCCAACCCGGCCGACACCGACCTGTCCGGCATCCGGCCCGGCGAACCGGTACTGCTGCGCGGCCTCGGGCTCAACTTCTTCGACTACCTCGCCCTGTTCACCTACGGCCGCGGCGGCATCTTCACCCGCGTCGACGGCAAGCTGGTCTACCGGCCCTCCGGCCGCGAACCCCGCCTGTACGCGGGCTCCCGCCGCGGCGTGCCCTACCAGGCGCGCGGCGAGAACGAGAAGGGCGCGCACGGCCGCTACTACCCGCGGCTGCTGACCGCCGGCTACATCGCCAGGCTGCGCGCCCAGGCCCCCGACCGCGGAGCCATCGACTTCGCCGCCGACCTGTGGCCCCTCATCTCCAAAGAGGTGTGCGGCGTCTACTACGCGGCCCTGCTCACGGCCCGCGGTGAACTGCCCGACGTCGTCGAGGAGTTCACCGAGCACTACCTGGAGGCCGAGCCCGGCCCCGACGAGGACGCGCTCCTCGACGCGACGGGCATCACCGCCGACGAACGCTGGGACTGGGACCTGGTCGGACGCCCCTACGGCGACCGGGTCTTCACCGGCCACGCCGAGTTCCGCGCCTGGCTGCGCGGCCACCTGGACGACGACGTCCGGCTGGCCCGCCAGGGCAACGTCAGCGGACCGGTCAAGGCCGCCCTCGACGTCCTGCGCGACCTGCGCAACGAGCTGCGGCTCGCCGTCGACCACGCCGGCCTGACCGCCGACTCCCACCGCGACGACCTCGACGGCTGGTACACCCCGCTCAACGCCTATCTGTCCATCGGCCCGCCCGCCTCCCGCATCGAGGAGATGGCCGCGCTCATGGACGCCGGCATCCTCGACGTCACCGGCCCCGGCATGCGGGTCACCGCCGACGCGGACGACCCGCTCGGCCCCTGTTTCACCGGCACCTCCAGCGCGATACCGGACGTACGGATACGGGCCACCGTCCTCATCGAGGCCCGGCTGCCCGAGATCGACCTGCGGCGCACCGCCGACCCGCTGATGAGTCAGCTGCTGCGCACCGGGCAGTGCCACCCGTACCGCATCCCGGGCCCGGACGGTGCGGGCGCGCAGGACTACGAGACCGGCGGCCTCGCCGTCTCCGAGCGGCCCTACCACCTCATCGACGCGGCCGGCGTACCGCACCCGCGGCGCTTCGCCTACGGCGTGCCCACCGAGTCCGTGCACTGGGTCACCGCCGCCGGCATCCGCCCCGGCGTCGGCTCGGTCACCCTGGAGGACTCCGACGCCATCGCGGCGGCCGTCCTCGCACTGCCCGCGGTCCACGCCGCGGCACGGCAGCAGCCGGCCAAGGAGAGGGCGAGCGCATGACGTCCCTGTACGACACCCCGCACACGCGGACCCGGGACGGCCTGTCCGCCCACCTGGACGCCGGCCTGCTCTCCCCGGTGCGGGCCGGCACCCCCGTCGAGGCCGCCGTCGGCGACAGCGCCTGGCTGCAGGCGATGCTCGACGCGGAGGCGGCCCTGGCCCGCGCCCAGGCCCGCTGCGGCACGGTACCCGCCCAGGCGGCGGCGGCCATCACCGCCGCCGCCCGCGCGGACCTGCTCGACGTACGCGAACTGGCGCTGGCCGCGCGGGAGACCGCCAACCCGGTCGTCGGACTCGTCAAGGCGCTGACCGCGGTCGTCGCCGAGCGCTCCCCGCAGGCCGCCGAGTACGTGCACCGCGGCTCCACCAGCCAGGACGTCTTCGACACCGGCGCCATGCTGGTCACCCAGCGGGCGCTCAGGCTGATCGTCGCCGACCTGCGGGCCGTCGCCGACGCGTTCGGCGGGCTCGCCGCCGAGCACCGGGACACCGTGATGGTGGGCCGCACCCTCGCCCTGCACGCCGTACCCACGACGTTCGGGCTGAAGGCGGCCGGCTGGCGGCGACTGGTCCTGGACTCCGTCGAGCGCCTCGGACGCGTCGCCGACACCGGCCTGCCGGTCGCGCTCGGCGGCGCGGCCGGCACCCTCGCCGGATACCTCCAGTACGCCGGTGAGGACGCCGATCCCGCGGCCGTACTGGACGGACTCGGGGCCGCGTTCGCCGACGAGACCGGGCTGACCGAGCCCGACCTGCCGTGGCACGCCCTGCGCACCCCCGTCGCCGACGTGGCCGCGGCGCTCGCCCACACCGCGGGCGCCCTCGGCAAGGTCGCCGCCGACGTCCTGGTGCTCGCCCGCACCGAGATCGGCGAGGTGTCCGAACCGCAGGTCGCCGGGCGGGGCGCGTCCTCGGCGATGCCGCACAAGCGCAACCCGGTGCTGGCCACCCTGATCCGCTCGGCCTCGGTCCAGGTCCCGGCCCTGGCCGCCGTACTCACCCAGTGCCTGGCGACGGAGGACGAGCGGTCGGCGGGCCTGTGGCACGCGGAGTGGCAGCCGCTGCGCGAGGCCCTGCGGCTGACCGGCGGCGCCGCGCACACGGCCGTCGAGCTCGCCCGCGGGCTCATCGTCCGCCCCGACCGGATGCGCGCCAACCTCGCGGTGACCGGCGGGCAGTTGGTCACGGAGCGCATCTCGGCCGTCCTCGCACCGCGCCTGGGCAAGACGGCGGCGAAGGAACTCCTCACCCAGGCCTCGATCCTGGCCTCCCGCACCGGCCTGCCCCTGTGCGAGGTCCTCTGCGACCTGCCCCAACTGGCGGGCATCCTCACCCACGAGGAGGCCAAGGCCCTCCTGGACCCGGCCGCCTACACCGGCACGGCGGGGGCCCTGGTGGACCGGTCCCTGCGCGAGGACTGACACCAGCCGGGAGCGGACGGGGCCCCTCAAGCCCCGTCCGCCCTGGCCGTCGGCACCCCCACACGCACCTCCACACGCACCCCCACTCGACTCCAGCTAGCGCCCCCCTCGAATGCCGCTTGAGGCGGCGTCGAACCAGGTCGCGGCGGCGGAGCGGCGGCGCATGATGCAAGCACAACGCACAGGGGAGGCGGCCGAGTTGGGCGTGGACGCGCGTGTGGGTGGCGGGCACGGGCACGCCGTCGTGATCGGGGCCGGCCTCGCCGGGCTCACCGCGGCGCGGGCGCTCGCCGGATTCATGGACCGGGTCACGGTGATCGAGCGGGACTGGCTGGCGCGGGGACCCGGCCGCCGCCGGGGGGTGCCCCAGGCGCGGCACACCCACGGGCTCACGACCACCGCCCGTCAGGGACTGGAGAGGCTCTTCCCCGGCATCGGCCACGACCTCGTGCGCGCCGGAGCCGTCCACGTCCGCGTCCCCGAGGACATGCTGCTGCTCGGCCCGGCCGGCTGGCTGCCCCGCTTCGACGCCGGCCTGTCCCTGCTCAGCGCCGGCCGCGACCTGATCGACTGGACCGTACGGGACCGGTTGCGCGCCGACCCCAAGGTGACGTTCCTGTCCCGGCAGGAGGTCGTCGCCCTGGAGCCCGGCCCCCAGGACACCGTCACCGGCGTCTGGGTACGCGGCCGCGACCGCACCGCACCCGACGGCCTCACCCCCCGGCGCCTGATAGCCGCCGAGTTCGTCGTCGACGCCTCCGGCCGCGCCTCCCGCGCCCCCGAATGGCTCGCCGAACTCGGCTACGCACCACCCCCGGAGTCCCTCGCCGAGGCCGGCACGACATACGCCACCAGCCTGTACGCACCCCCCGTCGGCCATGTCGCCGACTTCAAGAGCCTGCTGCTCATGCCCACTCCCGACGACCCCCGCCAGGGCATGCTCCACCCGGTCGAGGGCGGCCGCTGGTCGGTGACGATCGGCAGCGGTGACGGCACCCCGCCGCCCACCGACCACACGGAGCTGCTGCGCGCCGCCGCCGGCCTGCGCCACCCGCTGCTGCACGAACTCGTCGAGGCCGCCACCCCGCTGGGCCCCGTCTACAGCTGCCGCACCGTCAGCCGCCGCCGGCACTACGAGAAACTGCGCCGCTTCCCCGACCAGTTCCTCGTCGTCGGCGACGGTCTCGCCGCCCTCGACCCGGCCCACGGGCACGGCATGACCCTCGCCGTGGAGTACGCCCTCGTCCTGGAGCATCTGCTCACCGCCCACGGCACCGCCGTAGGCATCGGCCACCGGCTGCGCCGCGCCCTCGCGCACCGCCTCGACCCCGCCTGGCGGGCCGGCCCCCTGGCGCCGGCATCGCCGACCGGACTGCGCGGCCGCCTCGGCCGCCGTTACGCCTCCCGGATCGCGGCCGCCGCGACCACCGACCCGAGCGCGGCGACGCTGCTCCTGCACGCCCACGAGACCCTCGCCCCGACGACGGCCGGGCCACGCGCCCTGCGCCTCGCCCTGGCCCCCCGGCGCGCTCCGGCCCCCACGGCACCGCCCAGCCTCACCCACGGCCCCGACGCCCGCCGGCGCCGCCCGGCCGTACCGGCGGCTCCCGCCATCGGCGTCTCCACCGGCTCCGCCCGGCCCCGGCCCACCGGTTCCTCCGCCCACTGGCCCGCCGCGACCCCGGCCGGCGATCGGCCCCGGCAGTGAAGTCCCGTACGAATCAAGCCACTTGGGTCGCTTCACGATCAATTCCGTCGCGGCCCGCAAGGCCCGCTCATACGCTCGGAACCATGACGGATGTGGAGCAACGAGCAGATGGCAAAGCCCACTTGAACCATCCGGTCCCACAACTCCCTCAAGAGTCGCTTGAGTCGGCACTTGAGTATCGCTTGAGCGCGGTTGTTCGGGTTCCCCGCACGTGGATAGCGTTTCCATCGCTCCAGGGCACGGGCCTGCTTGCGCCGCGGCAGGCCACCTCCACCACCGACCACACAGAGGTCGGCACCGGTGTGCCTGTGACGGCCGAGCGGCGAGGGGAGGGCGCGCGGGTATGAGCACGACCGAAAGGGCGCCGCACACAGCGCGCACCGCACCAGCCAGGGGCGAACGTATCGCCGACTGGACGGACGGGCGGCTCGGGATCTACAACTTCAGGTTCCTGATCCGCAAGGTCTTTCCCGACCACTGGTCGTTCATGTTCGGCGAGATGGCGCTCTACAGCTTCATCGTGCTGATCCTCACCGGTCTCTGGCTCACCATGTTCTTCGATCCGAGCATGACCGAGACCGTCTACCACGGGTCGCACGAACCGCTCCAGGGCATCCCGATGTCCCAGGCCTACGCCTCCACGCTCAAGATCAGCTTCGATGTGCGCGGCGGCCTGTTCATCCGTCAGCTGCACCACTGGTCGGCCCTGATCATGATCGCCTCGCTGTGCGTGCACACACTGCGGCACTTCCTCACCGGGTCGTTCCGCAAGCCGCGCGAGCTGAACTGGCTGATCGGCTTCGTCATGCTGGTCCTGGTCACCCTGGAGGGCTTCGTCGGCTACTCACTCCCCGACGACCTGCTCTCCGGCACCGGCCTGCGCATCGCGGAGGGCGTCACGCTCGCCATTCCGCTGGTCGGCACCTATCTGACGCTGTTCCTGTTCGGCGGCGAATACCCGGGCAACGAGGTCATCCAGCGGTTCTACAGCTTCCACATCCTGCTGATCCCGGGCATCGTGCTGGCGCTGGTGACCGTCCATCTGATCCTGGTCTTCTACCACAAGCACACCCAGTTCCGGGGCCCGGGCCGCACCGAGAACAACGTCGTCGGCCAGCCCCTGATGCCGCACTACACGGCCAAGGCGGGCGGGTTCTTCTTCCTCGTCTTCGGTGTGCTCGCGTTCCTGGCCGGCATCGCCCAGATCAACCCGATCTGGACCTACGGCCCCTACCGTGCGGACCAGATCTCCCAGGGCTCCCAGCCCGACTGGTACATGGGCTTCCTCGAAGGCTCCCTACGGGCCATGCCCGCCTGGGAGTTCGTCCTGCCGGGCGGCTACACCGTCAACATGGGCGTGCTCCTTCCTGCGGTCATCCTGCCCACCCTGATGATGCTGGTGATCGCCCTGTGGCCGTTCCTGGAGGCCTGGGTCACCAACGACAAGCGTGAGCACCACCTGCTGGACCACCCGCGCGACCACCCCACACGCACCGCGTTCGCCGTCTCCTTCGTCGCCCTGTATCTGGTGCTGTTCTTCGGCGGCGCCAACGACATCCTCGCCGAACGCTTCCACCTGTCCCTCAACCAGATCACCTGGTCGGTCCGGATCGGCATCTTCGTCGTACCGGCCGTGGCGTACGTCGTCACCCGGCGGATCTGCCTCGGCCTGCAACGCCGCGACCGCGACAAGCTGCTGCACGGCCGCGAGACCGGACGCATCAGGCGGCTGCCGCACGGCGAGTTCGTCGAGGTCCACGCCCGCCTGGACCGCGAGCAGGAGTACACCCTGCTGCAGCGGGACATCCGCGAGATCCTGCCGGCCCCCGAGGCCACGGACGCGGACGGCGTGCCCAACCCGCGGGCCCGCAAGGAGATGCTGCGCCACCGGGTCAGCCGCTGGCTGTACGGCAACCAGATCCCCAAGCCGACCCGCGAGGAGATGCGCCACGCCCTGGAACACCTGGACCCCGCCGCGGCCCACGGGCAGATCTCGCCCAACGGACACGGACCCGCCTCGTCGAACGGGCAGGCCTCGTCCAACGGCCATCTGACCGGCGGCGGCCACGCCGCCGCGGGGGAGCGGGAGTCGGGCCAGGAAGTCCACTGACCCGGGTTCGAGCGGAGGACCGGGCCGGATGAGGCGGCGCGGGTGACAGGGGACGGTCACCCGCGCCGCCGTCTTTCCCACCGTCGGCCGCGCGCCCGCACGGCTGTCCTTCCACCGGCGACCGCGGGCCCGTGCGGCTGTCCTTCACCGTCGGCCGCGCACCTGTGCGGCTGTCCTTCACCGGCGACCGCGAGGGGGCCGCAGCCGCTGTTCCACCGTCGGCCGCGCGCTCGCGCCCGGCGTCCCGACCATCCACGGGAGACCCGATGAGCCGAACCACCTGGCGCCGTGCGGAACCCCGGGCCGAGTCCATCACCCGGGCGCGCACCGGCCTTTCGCAGGACCTGCGCGGCCGTCAGCGCCGCTATGTCACGGCCATGCTGGTGCGCAGCGCCTGCGTGGTGCTGATGGCGCTCACCTGGGACCGCTGGCCCGTCGTCGCGGTCTGCGCGCTCGTCGGCGGGGTTGTCATCCCGTACGTCGCGGTCGTCGCCGCCCAGGCCGGGTGGCGCCAGCAGCGGGGCGTACGGCCCGAACTGGCCCGGCCCGACGACGAGCCCGCCCCGCGTGTCGTCCTCGAAGGCACCCTGATCCTGCCGCCGGAACGCAACACGGCGGCCTGATCCCTTCGTCAGCTGTCCGGGGCCGCCGGTTCGGGCTTGGTGTGGAGGATCTCGCGTGCCTGGTCCGCGGCGCGGGCGGTGTTCTCGGCGACGAAGTCGAGGAAGCGGGCGATGTTCTCCAGGCGGGTGCCGGCCTGGGTGCCGGAGCCGAGGATGTCGACGCCCTGCCGGGCCGTCTCGGCGACCTGGGCCATGGACCGGGCGCTGGCCATCATTCCCTCGTACATGATGTCGTTGTCGACGACATAGCGCTCCCGGCGCCGCTCGTCGCGCTCCCGGCGCACCATGCCCTGGCTGTCGAGGAACGAGATCGCCTTGGACACGGACGCGGGGCTGACCTGAAGACGCGCGACGAGCTCGGCCGCGGTGAGGCTGCCCGTGTCGCTGATGGTGAGACAGGCCATCACCCGGGCCATCATCTTGGGCGTGCCGGACGCTATGAAGACGGTCGTCAGCGTCTCCTCGTACTCACGCACCGCCTCGGCGTCGCGGCCGTGGGCGTCCTGGGCCGCCTCCGGCCCGCGCGGCGCGGACTGCTTGCGGCGGTGGGCGCGGCGTTCGGTCGCGCGGTGGGCCAGGTCGGCACGGTAGGAGGTGGGGCCGCCGTTGCGCATCACCTCGCGGGTGACGGTCGAGGTGGGGCGCTCCAGGCGGCGGGCGATCTCCGCGTAGGCGAGCCCGTCGGCCAGTCCCAGCGCGATCTGCTGACGTTCTTGCTGGGTGAGCCTGCCTCCGGGCATCGCGGTCTCCTTCTGTGTGCTCCTCGGGTGCCCTCAGTATAGCGTTCACCTTCGAGTCATTGCAACGCTTTACGGAGGCGCGTTGCGTTAATCGCCAAGCCCGTTGCAATGATTTTCCTGCTTCTAGCTGCGCTGATGTCATTTCTGCGCAACGAGCGCGTTGCCAACATTGTGAACGCAACGTAGCTTTTCCGTTGTCAGAAACCGCAGCGAACGCAGGAGACAGACCGCGATGCAGACCTTCGGCACCACCGCCCCGATCACCGCCCGCCTCGACATCCCGGCCGGCCGCATCCAGTTCATCGCCGCCGACCGCACCGACACCACCGTCGACGTCCGCCCCGCCAACCCCGCCAAGAACCGCGACGTGCAGGCCGCCGAGCACGTGCAGGTCGACTACGCCGACGGCGTCCTGCACATCGCCGCCCCGTCGCCCCAGAACCGGCTCCTGGGCCACACCGGCTCCGTCGAGGTGACCGTCCAGCTGCCCGCCGGCTCCCACGTCCAGGCCAAGGCCGCCGCCGCCGGACTGCGCGGAGTCGGACGCCTCGGCGACATCGCCTTCGACGGCGCCGACGGTGCCGTGAAGATCGACGAGGCCGCGAGCCTGCGCCTGACCGCCTACGGCGACGTCACCGTCGGACGCCTGACCGGCCCCGCCGAGATCAGCACCCAGAAGGGCGACATCCGCATCGCCGAGGCGGTGCGCGGCGCCCTCGAACTGGCCACCCAGAGCGGCGACATCACCGTCGACGCCGCCCACGGCGCCTCCGCCTCCCTGGACGCCGGCACCGGCTACGGCCGCATCAGCAACACCCTCAGGAACGACGGCACCGCCGACCTCACCATCCACGCCACCACCCAGCACGGCGACATCACCGCCCGCAGCCTCTGACATCGGAGCGAGCCCACCATGACGAACCCCGCCATCGCCGCACACCACCTACGCAAGTCCTACGGCGACAAGCTCGTCCTCGACGGCATCGACCTCGCCGTCGAGGAGGGCACGGTCTTCTCCCTGCTCGGCCCGAACGGCGCCGGCAAGACCACCGCCGTAAAGATCCTCTCCACCCTGATCAGCGCCGACGAAGGCACGGCCCGCGTCGGCGGCCACGACCTCGCCACCGCACCCCAGTCGGTGCGGGCGGCGATCGGGGTCACCGGCCAGTTCTCCGCCGTCGACGGCCTGATCACCGGCGAGGAGAACATGCTCCTCATGGCCGACCTGCACCACCTGCCCAAGGCGGAGGGGCGGCGGGTCACCGCCGAGCTGCTGGAGCGCTTCGACCTCACGGAGGCGGCGAAGAAGCCCGCCTCCACCTACTCCGGCGGCATGAAGCGCCGCCTCGACATCGCCATGACCCTGGTCGGCAGCCCGCGGATCATCTTCCTCGACGAGCCGACCACCGGCCTCGACCCGCGCTCCCGCCACAACATGTGGCAGATCATCCGTGAGCTGGTCACCGGCGGCGTCACCGTCTTCCTCACCACCCAGTACCTGGAGGAGGCCGACGAACTCGCCGACCGCATCGCGGTGTTGAACGGCGGCAAGATCGTGGCCGAGGGGACCGCCGAGGAACTCAAGCGGATCGTCCCCGGCGGACACATCCGCCTCCGCTTCACCGACCCCGCCGCCTACCAGGCCGCCGCCTCCGCGCTCGGCGACATCACCCGCGACGACGAGGCCCTCGCCCTGCGGGTGGCCAGCGACGGCAGCCAGCGCGAACTGCGGTCTGTGCTCGACCTGTTGGACGAGGCCGGCGTCGAGGCGGAGGAGCTGACCGTGCACACCCCCGACCTCGACGACGTGTTCTTCGCCCTCACCGACAGCGCCGCCGTCCCCCACCAGCCCAAGGAGACCGTCCGATGAGCAACCTCTCCCTCGCCGTGCGCGACTCGTCCACGATGCTGCGCCGCAACCTCCTGCACGCCCGCCGCTATCCGTCGCTCACCCTGAACCTGCTGCTCACGCCGATCATGCTGTTGCTGCTGTTCGTCTACATCTTCGGCGACACCATGAGCGCGGGCATCGACGGCGGCGGCGCGGACCGCTCCGCCTACATCGCCTACCTCGTCCCCGGCCTGCTGCTGATGACCATCGGCTCCACCACGATCGGCACCGCGGTCTCCGTCTCCAACGACATGACCGAGGGCATCATCGCCCGCTTCCGCACCATGGCCATCCACCGCGGCTCGGTGCTCGTCGGACACGTCATCGGCAGCGTCCTGCAGTCCCTCATCAGCGTGGTCCTGGTCGGCGCGGTCGGCGTGGCCATCGGCTTCCGTTCCACCGACGCCACCGTCCTGGAATGGCTCGCCGCGTTCGGGCTCCTCACGCTCTTCGCCCTGGCGCTGACCTGGATCGCGGTCGGCATGGGACTGGTCAGCCCCAACGCCGAGGCCGCCTCCAACAACGCCATGCCCCTGATCTTCCTGCCGCTGATCTCCAGCACCTTCGTGCCGGTCGACGCGATGCCCGGCTGGTTCCAGCCCATCGCCGAGTACCAGCCCTTCACCCCCGCCATCGAGACCCTGCGCGGCCTGCTCCTCGGCACCGAGATCGGTCACAACGGCTGGCTCGCCCTCGCCTGGTGCCTCGGCCTCGCCGCCCTCGGCTACCGCTGGTCCACCGCCAAGTTCAACCAGGACCCGAAGTAAGAGCCGGCGTCATGACAGCGCCACGAACCACCAAAGGGCGGCGTACCCGACTCCCGTCGGAAGTACGCCGCCCCGCCGGCGTCTCGGGCCGGTGCCTGACGGTCAGCGCCGCAGCTGTTCCGCCGGGCGGGTCCGCCACGGGCGGGCCAGCGCCAGCAGGCAGCCCAGCGCCGTGACCGCGCTCGCCAGCTGCACGATCGCCATCGGCACCGCCGTGTCCTTCGCCGCGGCACCCATGACCGCCGAGGCGACGGCACCCATCACGAACCCGGACGTGCCCAGCAGCGCGGACGCCGAACCCGCGGCGTGCGGAGTGCGGTTGAGGGCGAGCGCGTTGGCGTTGGGCAGCACCAGACCGAGCGCGGAGATCATGACGAACAGACAGGCCGACACCGTCACCGTGTCCGCCGTGCCGATGACACCTTCCGTCACCAGCAGCAGCACCACACCGCCCGCACTGATCGCCGCGAGCCCCCAGCCGAGCGCCTTGTCCAGCCGCACCCGGCCCACGAGCAGCCGGCGGTTGAGCTGCCCGACCAGCATCAGCCCGAACGAGTTCAGCCCGAACAGCAGCGAGTACTCCTGCGCCGAAGCCCCGTAGATCTCCTGGATGACGAACGGCGAAGCGGTGATGTACGAGAACAGCGCACCGTAGGCGAACCCGCCCGCCAGCATGTACCCGGTGAAGATCCGGTCCGCGAACAGCCCCCGCATCAGCCACAGCGCCCCGCGCACCCCGCCGATCTGCCGCCGCCCCGGCGACAGCGTCTCCGGCAGCCGGCGCCACACCAGCATGGTGAGCACGACCCCGATCGAGGCCAGCGCCAGGAACACCCCACGCCAGTTGGTGAAGTGCAGCACCTGCCCGCCGAGGACCGGCGCGACGATCGGGGCGACACTGGTGATCAGCATCAGCGTCGAGAAGAACCGGGCCATCTCCAGACCGTCGAACAGATCCCGTACGACCGCCCGCGCGATGACGATGCCGGCCGCACCCGCGAGACCCTGCAGCAACCGGGCGACGACCAGCACCTCCGCGCTCGGCGCCAGCGCACACAGCACGCTCGCCACGACATAGGCGACCAGCCCCGTCAACAGCGGCCCGCGCCGCCCCCACTTGTCGCTCATCGGGCCGATGACCAGCTGCCCGACCGCCATGCCGACGAAGTACGCGGTCAGCGTCAGCTGGAGAGTGCCGGCCGTCGAACCGAGCGCGTGGGTGGCCTCCGGCAGCGCCGGAAGGTACATGTCCATCGACAACGGCGAGATCGCGGTCAGTCCACTGAGCAGGAACGTGACGAGGAGGCCGGTCCGGCGCGCGGACGCACCCGGGTCGGCGGCCTGACGTCTGCGCCGCGCCAGGGACAGCACCCCGCGATAGCGCTTGCTCCCGGCGGTGGCTTCCTCGGCTTCCTGAGACATGGGCCCTCCGCGTCCAGTCGTTACATGGCTATTCGCCGATGTTTGCAGCAGACCGCTAAAGAACCGGCAGGGTGCTGGTGGCGCCCCCGCGTCATCAAGCGTTCACCAAGCGGCTGAGGTGCCGAAGTCGAGCGAATCCGGGGCGCGGCTTGAGTCTCCCTCGAAATGACCCAGGTCACTTTCTGACGGCCTTGGCGAGGCCACTTGGGGCGTGTCACTCTTTCTGCACGCCTTCCCTGCCCGAAAACAATTCTGGGGCAGCGGATCAAATCCCAGCGCGCCAAGGCGCTTTCATGTCCGGCCGTCTCTTGGCCGCACTTCAGGGAATTAGCGCCGTTTCGGCGCCGAGCGACCTGTCGGAACCGCTCCGGAAGCTGTGCGCAGATTCGTCACGTACAGAGGCAGACTCTCGAGAAAGTAGAGCCCCCATATGCCCAGGCTATGCAAGCCCGCAGTGAGCGCCCCGGAATACGTCATCACGCTGGAAGAGACCCTGGAGTTCGCCGAGCAGGCGCACGCAGGGAAGCCGCAACTCCCTTTGGCGCTCCGCCTGATCCGTAACACCGGGGTGCTGAAGCGGCACATCGTGCAGCCCATCGAGAAGACCCTCGGACACCCGGGCCTGACCGAGCGCAACCGCATCTACGAGGCCGAGTCGAAGAACCTGACCCCCCGGGTCATCGAGGAGGCCCTGAAGAACGCCGACGTGGCGGCCCGTGACATCGACGCGATCATCTACGTGTCCTGCACCGGCTTCTCCATGCCGTCGCTGACCGCCTGGCTCATCAACAAGCTGGGCTTCCGGCCGGACACCCGCCAGATACCGATCGCCCAGCTCGGCTGCGCGGCGGGCGGCGCGGCCGTCAACCGGGCCCACGACTTCTGCCTGGCCCACCCCGGCAGCAACGTCCTCATCGTCTCCTGCGAGCTGTGCTCGCTGTGCTACCAGCCCGACGCCGACGACATCGGTTCGCTGCTGTCCGACGGCCTGTTCGGCGACGCCGTCGCGGCCGCCGTCGTCCGCGGCAACGGCGGTGTCGGCATCGAGCTGGAGCGCAACGCCTCCTACCTCATCCCCAACACCGAGGACTGGATCTCCTACGCCGTCAAGGACACCGGCTTCCACTTCCAGCTGGACCGCCGGGTGCCGGGCACCATGGAGCCGCTCGCGCCGGTGCTGCGCGAGTTCGCCAAGGACCACAGCTGGGACGCCGGCAAGCTCGACTTCTACATCGTCCACGCCGGCGGCCCGCGCATCCTCGACGACCTCGCCAAGTTCCTCGAGGTGGACCGCCAGGTCTTCCGCCACAGCTGGGCGACGCTGACCGAGTACGGCAACATCGCCAGCGCCGTCGTCTTCGACGCGGCCCGCCGCCTGTTCGAGGAGGACAAGCCCGAGCAGGACGCCACCGGCCTGATCGCCGGCTTCGGCCCCGGCATCACCGCCGAGATGGGCCTGGGCCGCTGGAGCGAGGACGCTCCGGCGGAGTACTGAACCACCGGCAGGCACCGGAACCCGCGCTCAAGTGAAAATCTGCCCGGACGAAGGAAGCTGACCGCATGACTGGCTTGATTCTCCCGCCCGGTCAGGGGCGAAAGCTGATCACCAAGGCGCAGGAAGTGACCTTCAAGGCCACCGAGGCGCACGGCTCCTCCATTTCGATATTCGAAGTGGTCGTGCCGCCCGGGTTCGATGTCGGCGCGCATGTCCACAGCGAGGCACAGGAATTCTTCTACGTCCTGGACGGGGAGCTCCAGCTCCTGGCTTTCGAGCCGACCCAGCGTACGGAGAAGGACTGGCACGACTGGGAGTCGCCCGACGGGGAAAAGGTCGTCCGGGCAACCGAGGGCGCCTTCATGTTCGTACCCCCGGGAACCCCGCATGCATTCAGGAACGCGTCGGACAAACCGGCACGCATGCTGTTCCAGTGCCTGCCGTCACCCATTCACGAGGACTACTTCGAGGAGATCGCGGAGATCTGGTCGTCCGGCAAGGGAATCGACCAGGAAGCCATCGAGGAGATGCGTCGGCGTTACGACGTCAGTCAGATCACGCCGCTGCGCTTCGAACCTCCGACTCCTGTCGGTTCCCCGTCGGCCCCAGCGCGCGGAGCGTGACCAAGAGATGAGCGACATCAACAAGATCCCCCTGGTTTTCGCGAGCCTCGGGGAGCAGGAACTGGCCGCCGTCGCCGAGGTGTTCGCCTCGGGCTGGCCGGCCGGTCAGGGTCCCAAGGGCAAGGCCCTGGAGGCCCAGCTGAAGGAACGGTACGGCGCGGGCGACGCGGTCGCGGTCAGCAACTGCGGCGCCGCACTGCACCTGGCGATGCTCGCGTTCGGCGTCAAGCCGGGCGACGAGGTCATCGTCGCCGACTACACCTTCCCCGCCCCCGCCCACGCGGTGCGCTACGTCGGCGCGACCCCGGTCTTCGCCGACGTACGCCCCGACACCGGCACCGTGGACCCCGAGGCGGTGGCCGACCTGGTCACCCCGCGGACCGTCGGCATCATCGCCGTCGACGTCGTCGGCCTGCCCGCCGACTACACCGAACTGCAGGCGATCGCCGACCGGCACGGCCTGTTCCTCGTCGAGGACGCCGCCTGCGGGGTCGGCGCCACCTACCAGGGCCGGGAGGCGGGCTCGCTGGCCGAGGTCGCCTGCCTGTCCTTCCACGGACGCAAGGGCGCCACCAGCGGCGAGGGCGGCGCGCTCATCGCCACCGACCCGGCCATCGCGGCCAAGTCCCGGCAGCTGGCCTCGTTCGGCATCGGCAGCATCTTCGACATGGGCCAGGTCATCGGCCTGCCCGTGCCGGAGTTCACCGAGATCGGCTACAACTTCAAGCTGTCCGACATCGCCGCCGCCATCCTCCAGGTGCAGCTCGGCCGCATCGAGGAGCTCATGGAGCGCCGCAACGCGGTCGCCGCCCGGTACGCCGAACTCTTCGCCGACGAAGAGCTTCTGACGGTCCCGTACGTGCCGGCCGACCGCACCCACTCCTGGCAGTCCTACCTGGTGACCCTGGACCCGAGCGTGGACCGTGCCGCCGTCGCCACGGACCTGCGCGCCCAGGGCATCGGCTGTCTGCACGGCACCTGGGCCAGCCATGTCCAGCCCGCGTTCGAGTCGAAGCAGGTCTGCCCCGTCTCGGCCGACCTGTTCCGCCGCAACCTCGGCATACCCATGCACGCCGAGCTGACCATGGACCAGGTCGAGCGCGTCGCCAAGGTCCTGCGCACGTCCCTGCGCGCCCACTCGACGCCGGCCCGCAGCGCGGCCTGACACCGCACCCCCGGCCGGTCTGCCGGACGCCGTGTCTCCCGTGCGGAGCGCGCGTCCGGCGGGCCGCCGCTCTCAGGCGAGCCCCGGCACCGGCGCCGACCGGCCTGCCCAAGCCGTGCCCCCGAAGGAGACAGTGCCCATGAAGGGCTCCACAGCCTACAAGTCGATACAGAAGCGCGGTCTTCACATAGGCCTGCTGCCGGAGATGGCCGCGGCCGTGAACCCGTACACCCCCATCACCCTCGACCACGACCTGGACGTCCTGCCCGAAGCGGGACGCAAGCTCACGGTCGCCCAGTACGCCGACCACGTCGACGACCTCGCGGCCCGCCTGTGGGCGGCCGGGGTCCGCCCCGACGAGCGCGTCGTCATCTACAAGACGGCCAACGCCGACCACTGGATGCTCGCCGCCGCCGTCTCCCGCGTCGGCGGCGTCGTCGTGAACCTCTCACCGGCCCTGGACCCGGCCACCGTCGGCGTCCTCATCCAGCGCGTCGACAAGCCGACCCTGCTCACCGACGGCACCAAGCTCGACACCCTCACCGAGCTGCCGCTCGCGGACATCACCAGCCGCGTCATCACCTCCGCCCACGACCGGCCGAACGCGATCGCCCTGTCCGGCCTCGCCGGGTCGCCGCGGGTGAAGCCGGTGGTCCGGCCGATCGACGCGGCCGCCGTGATCACGCACACCTCCGGCACCACCGGCATCCCCAAGCTCGTCGTGCACACCGCCCGCACCCAGGGCATCCGCCTGGTCCCGCAGTGGCGGCTGCTGTCGCTGATGCGGAAGAAGGAGACCGTCGCGATCCATGTGCCGTTCGTGCACTCCCGCATGGTCGCCGCGATGTCCCTGGCCCTCCTCAAGGAGTACCCGGTCCTGCTGATGCGCGAGTCGGACCCGGCCGACGTCGCCGAGCAGTTCCTCACCCACCGGCCGGCGTTCATCGAGGCGCTGCCCAACTCCCTGATGGAATGGGAGGGGTTGACCGAGGACCCGCGGGCGCCGTTCGCCTCCGTGAAGGTCTTCAGCTCCACCTTCGACGCCATCCACCCCGGCACCATGAGCAAGCTGCTCAAGGCGTCCGAGCGGCGCGGCGCCCTGTTCTTCCAGATCTACGGGCAGAGCGAGGTCGGCCCGGCCGTGGGCCGCGCCTACTTCCGCCACACCGCCCACAAGGCCAACGGCCGCTGCGTCGGCTGGGCCATGCCGAAGGGCGCCGCCCGCATCCGCGTCGTCAGCCGCGACGGCAACCCGCCGTCCGAGAAGACCCCGGGCTTCATCGAGGTCGCCTGGGACGGCATCGCCACCGCCTACTACGGCGAGCAGGAGCGCTACGACGCCAACCGCACCGGCGAGTGGTGGCGCACCGGCGACGTCGGCTACCGCACCAAGTTCGGCTGTCTGCACATGCTCGACCGCGAGGTCGACATGATCCCCGGGGTGAAGAGCTCCCTGGAGATCGAGGACGTCGTCCTCAGCAAGCTGCCGGAGCTGAGCGAACTCGTCGTCGTCCAGGGCCCCAACTCCGAGGCGGTCCCGGTCATCTGCACCGTCGACGACCAGCCCCTGGACCGCGACCGCTGGCGCTCGGCGATCGCGTCCTTCCCCCAGCTGGCCGCCCCGGTCCAGATCCCGCAGGCCGAACTGCCCCGCACAGCCACCCTGAAGGTGCAGCGCCTGGCCCTGGCCCGCCGCCTGGAGGAGGAACTGCGCGAGAAGGCCTGACGCCCCGGCGCCACGCCTCTCGCCCTCGACCCAGCGGGGGCGGCGGACAACCCCCCGCCCCGCCGCCCCCGCTGCACCCCCTTCCCCATCGATACGACGAGGACGGAGACCCGGTGCCCCGACCCCGCCCTCGCGAGGACGACCCCTCTCCGCACCCCCGACGCTGCACCCGGGCCCGCCGCCCCCACGGCCACCGCACCCCCCCGCCGCGGCCACCCGCTCCACCTGTGTCGGTACCCCAGCCCCCGCCCAGCCCTCTGACGCACCGCGCGCACCCGACGTACCGGCATCCGCCCGAGGAGATACGCAGTGACCACCGAAGTGACCCCCAGGCCCCGCACCGCCCGGGAGTCGGCCACCTCCGAGCGCCGGACCATGGACGACCTGCTGCGGCGCGTGGAGCACCGGCTGTCGACGTTCCTGGCCGCCGAACGGGCCCGCTGGGCCGAGGTGGACGAGCGCACGGTCGTCGCCATCGACGCCCTCAGCGACCTGGTCGTCTCGGGCGGCAAGCGAGTGCGGCCCACCTTCTGTCTCACCGGCTACCTCGCCGCCGGCGGCGACCCGGACGACCCCGGGATCGTGGCGGCCGCCGCGGGCCTGGAGATGCTGCACGTCTCCGCGCTGATCCACGACGACGTGCTCGACGACTCCGACCAGCGCCGCGGACGGCCCACCGTGCACACCGTGTTCTCCGCACTCCACGAGCGGCACGGCTGGCAGGGCGAGACCCGCCGCTTCGCCGAGGGCGTCGCCATCCTCGTCGGCGACCTGGCGCTCGCGTACTCGGCGGAACTGGTCTCCCAGGCGTCCCCGGCACTGCTCGCGGAGTGGCACCGGCTGCGCTCCGAGGTGCTCGTCGGCCAGTACCTGGACATCGCCGCGGCCGCCGAATTCTCCGTCGACCCCCGCCTGTCCCGCCTCATCGCCGTCATCAAGTCCGGCCGGTACACCATCCACCGCCCGCTGGTCATGGGCGCGAACGCGGCCGGCCGGCCCGACCTCGCCGCGGCCTTCGCGGAGTACGGCGAGGCGCTCGGCGAGGCGTTCCAGCTCCGCGACGACCTGCTGGACGCGTTCGGCGACTCCGCCCAGACCGGCAAGCCGACCGGCCTCGACTTCAACGGCCACAAGATGACGCTGCTGCTGGGCTGGGCGATGCAGCAGGACGACAAGATCCGCAGCCTGGTCACCGAGCCCGGCCACACCCCCGACGAGGTCCGCGCCCGCCTCCTCGACACCGACGTCCCCGAGAACGTCGAACGACACATCACGGGCCTGGTGGAACGCGGCTGCGAGGCCATCACGGACGCCCCCGTCCCGGAAACCTGGCGCGCCGAACTGAAGGAACTGGCCCTGAAGGTCGCCTACCGCAACAAGTAGCCACGCCCCCAGCCCTCACAACCCCCACGCCCCCCGTCCCACCAGGACGCCGAGATCGATGCTTGGAGGAAGAATGTCGCAACCCACCCACCTGGCCGGTCTCTACGCGGGCGTCGAGGAATCGGCCGGTCTCATCGACGTCGTGTGTTCGCGGGACACGGTCCAGAACATCCTGACGGCCTACGAGGACGTACTGCCGCAGGCCCTCGTCGCCTTCCGGGTCGCCACCAACGCCCGCCACGAGGGCGAGTTCGACTGCCGCTTCACGGTCCCCAAGGACGTCGACCCCTACGTCCGCGCCCGCGCCCACGGCCTGGTCACCGAGACCGGCCACCCGGCGGAGTCGCTCCTCGCGGACGTCGAACAGCGCTGCGTCGTCGACCTCTACGGCGTCGACTTCGGCGTCGTCGGCGGATTTCGCAAGATCTGGGTGTACTTCCCGCCCGGCCAGAGCCAGAGCCTGTCGACGCTGGCCGCCATCCCGTCGATGCCCCGCAGCCTCGCCGAGAACATCGGCTTCTTCGCCGACCGCGGCATCGAGGACAAGGCCGACCTGATCGCCATCGACTACCACAGCAAGACCGTCAACCTGTACTTCACCGACCTCCCGGAAGGCCTGTGCACCCCGCGCTCCGTCCTGGAGATGCACCGCGCCATCGGCCTCCCGGACCCCAGCGAGCAGATGTTCCGGTTCTGCGAGAAGGCGTTCGGCTTCTACGCCACCTTCAGCTGGGAGTCACCGGCCATCCAACGGATCGCGTTCAGCGTGAAGACGAAGGACCCGCTGTCGCTGCCCGCCCGACTCGGCCCGAAGATCGAGAAGTTCGTCAAGACCGTCCCGTACGGAGTCGACGACCCGAAGATGGTCTACGCGGCCATGACGTCGTCCGGCGAGGAGTACTACAAGCTCCAGTCGTACTACCGCTTCCGGTCGCGCAGCCGCCTGGACCTGATGCCGTCGGCGGACCGCGCCGCCGACCCCGCATGACCGCGGCCGGCCCATGGAACCGGAAGCCTTTCAGTTCAGCCGCCTGGAGCGCCTCGTGCGAGGGCACGCGATCCGCACGGTGACGGTCGACGGGGTCCGCGCGGAGTTCGTCGCGGACCCGGCCCTCGTCCACCGCATCCTCGTCAAGGACGCCAAGAGGTACGGAAAGGGCGAGCTGTTCCGCAAGGCCAGGAACCTCAGCCGGGTCGGCCTTCTCGCCGACGACGATGCCGTGCACCGCCACTACCGGCGCCTGGCGCACCCGCAGTTGCGCACGTCCGCGGTCGCCGAGCACGCCCCCCTCATGCGCGACATCGCCCGCGAGACGGTGGCGTCCTGGCGCCCCGGACAGGCGGTCGACGTCCAGACCGAGATGTGCGGGATCGCCAGTGCGATCGCCCTGCGCACCCTGCTGCCCGGCCTCGCCCCTGCACAGTCGGCCGCCCTCACCGAACAACTCGCCGCGCTGTCCTGGGAATTGATCAGAAAGCCGCTCTACGGCAGGGCGGCCGCCCGCGCGAACCGGCCGCGCCCGGCGGAGCGCCTCGCCCGCGTCCGCGAAAACTTCCGCACCCCGCTCGCCGCAGCCCTGGCCGACCGCGCCGACCGCACCTGCCCCGCGAGCGCCACCCCGGACTACGTGTCCGCGCTCGCCTCACACCCCGGCCACGGCGGCGCCCCCGCCCTGACGGCCGACCAGATCTGCGACGAGGCCGTCATGCTGCTGACCGCGGCGACGGTCACCACCGCCTCCGTGCTGTCCTGGGCCCTCCACGTGCTGTCCGAGGAACCGCTCATCGAGGAGAAGGTCCTCAAGGACCTGGCCCAGGAGGGCGACGGGAACCACTACACCCCGCGCTTCCTGACGGAGGTGATGCGGCTGCACCCGCCGGTGTGGATCAGCTGCCGCCGGGCGCTCACCGACGTCGAACTGGGCGGCACCTCCTACCCCGCGGGCACCCACGTCCTGTTCAGCTCCTACCTGCTGCACAGGAACCCCGACAGCCACCCGGACCCGCACCGCTTCGACCCCGACCGCTGGCTCACCCACCGGCCGGCGCCGGGCGAGGCGTCGTACATCCCCTTCGGGATCGGCGCGAAGGGCTGCATCGGGGAGTCGTTCGCCTGGCAGGAGCTCGAGACCGTCCTGGCCGCCGTAGTCCAGGAGTGGCAGCTGACCCCCGAGCCCGGCCACCGGGTCCGCACCGCGGCCGAGACCGCACTGCACCCCCGCCGCCTGCGCCTGATCCCGCACCCGCGGTGACCGTGAAGAACCGTCAGAACCTCCCGAGGAGGGGCGTCATGCCGACCCAGACGACGCACACCCACCCGCACACCGCTGACGCCGAGATCGTCACCCGCGCCTGGGCCGAGGCCCGCTCCATGGCCGGCCTCGGCCCGCGCGGCGGCCGCCCGCCCGGCGGCCGCCCGCCCGGCGAGGTGGCCGCCGCCGCGCTCAGCGCCCACGGCACCCTCTCCGCCGGCCTCGGCCGCAGCGTCCCGTTCACCGCCCTCGCCCCTGCCGGGACCACCGACTCCGGGGTACGCCAACTCGCCGCCTTCCTCGCGGTGTACGCCGCCCAGCAGGCCGCTTGACGGCCCGAACCGCCGTGCCTCGTAAGGGACTTGAGGCAAGGTCAAGCCCTCTTGGCGGGGCGCTGGCGGCCGTGTCACTCTTTCGGCACACCTGTCCTGCCCGAAAACCGCCCCTACGGCGGCCAGTAGGGGCCGCCCTCGCCGGCGGACCGCAGAACGGCGACGGCAGACCCTGGCCCGCGCCCTGGAGCGCGGGCTTTTTTCGTGCCCGTGCCCAGGGCACGGCCCGGCTGTCGCCCCCTCGACCCCGGCCACCCGGCCTTCAACAGGAGCCCTTCATGGAGCACCTAGTGCGGCACGCCGTCACCGCGATCCGCGAACGCTACGCGGAGCCGCTGAGCCTCGACGAGCTGGCACAGAGCGCAATGGTCAGCAAGTACTACTTCCTGCGGGTCTTCAGCCAGGTCACCGGCGTCACCCCAGGACGGTTCCTGACCGCAGTACGGCTCCAGGAGGCCAAGCGCCTGCTGCTGAGCACCAGCCTCAACGTCGCCGACATCTCGGCACGCGTCGGCTACAGCAGCACCGGCAGCTTCACCCGCCGCTTCACCGAGTCGGTCGGTCTGCCGCCCACCCAGTACCGCAAGCTGTCGCTCTCGGCCTGCGACGAGGCACCCGAGCCCGCCCGGCCCGACACGGCGGCCTCGCCGGACCCCACGGCGCGCCAGGCCGACCCGGCGCCCACCGGCTCCGTGACCGGAATCCTGCGCACCCCGGGCCCCGTGGGCTCGCCCGTCTACATCGGCTCGTTCGACAGCCCCATCCTCCAGGGCACCCCCGCCTCCTGGAGCAACGTGAGCGCGCCGGGCCGCTTCACGCTGACCGGCATACCCACCGGCACCTGGTACATCCACGCGGTGGCCCAGGCGGACCACACACCGCTGACGGCCACCGTGGGCCCGGTCTGCGTGGAGGGCGCGAGGAAGCACGCCCTCGACATCACCCTGGCCCCGATGGACTGGACCCGGCCGCCGATCCTCTCCGCGCTGACCGGCCTCAACCCGCCGCTCGCGCTCGCTTCCTGAGCACCCAAGTGCCTTGAGCACCCACCCAGCGCTTCACCCGCAGAAGAAACCTAAGGAGACCACGGTGACCAACCTGCTGCTGCTGCCGGACGGCATGCGCCGCTACTCCGAGACGAACAACATCTCCCTCGACGAGGGCTACACGGCGATGGCGGACAAGCTGGTCGAGCTCACCGACTGGGCCCGGCAGGACGGCCTCAAGGGCCTCTACGTCGCGACCAGTTCCGCCCAGAACTTCTCCCGCCCGCCGGGCGCGGTGAAGGCCTTCCTCGACGCCTTCCTCGACGTGGCCCGCCGCTGCCACTCCTCCGTGAACTTCACCATCTCCGGCTCCCTGGACCTCGTACCCGAGGAGTACCTGAGCGAGCTGAAGGAACTGAGCGAGAAGTCGGCCAAGGACTCCGGGTTCACCCTGCACTTCGTGCTGGGCATGTCCCTGCTCCGTGAGATCGTCAACACCTTCAACAAGTACAACGGCAAGGTCCCGGAGATGACCACCGAGCTCCTCGCCGCCAACGCCTACGTGCCGGCGACCATCGACTACGTCATCCGCACCAGCGGCCACAACCGTCTGTCGAACTTCTACCCGCTGATGTCGCCGTACGCCGAACTGCACTTCTGCGACACCCTGTTCCCCGCCATGACCCGCGACGACTTCGACACGGCCCTGAAGGACCTGCGCAGCCGCGACCGTCGCTACGGCGGCTACCCCACGGCCTGACAGCCGGCGCACGGCACCCACACGCCGGACCGCACCGCACGGAGAGACGGATCGAATGGACACGCATCAGACCACGTCATTGCTTGCAGGCCTGGCTGCCTTGGTGGTCATGGCGCGCCTGCTGGGCGCGTTGGCCCGGCGGCTGGGCCAACCCGCGGTGATCGGCGAGGTTCTCGCTGGTATCGCGCTGGGCCCGACCCTGTTCCACGGGGCGATCTCCGATGCCCTGTTCCCGGGCGACATCCGGTTGCTGCTGGCCGCGTTGGCCGCGGTCGGTGTCGCCGTCTTCATGTTCATCGTGGGCCTGGAGTGGGACGCGTCGATGATCAGGGGCTCGGGGAGTCTCGCCGCGACCGTCTCGGCCAGCTCCATCCTGCTGCCGTTCGGCCTCGGCTCGCTCCTCGCCCTGTATCTGATGGACGACTACGGCACCGGGGACAAGACGGCGTTCATGCTGTTCATGGGCATCGCGATGTCGATCACGGCGTTCCCGGTGCTGGCGCGCATCCTGACCGACCGGCACATGACCCGCACCCCGCTGGGTGTGGTGGCTTTGGCGTGCGCGTCCATCGATGACGTGCTGGCGTGGTCGCTGCTGGCCGCGGTGGTCGCTATCAGCGGCTCGGCGGGTCCGGACCAGTGGCGCATCCTGCTCGCCATCCCCTACCTCGTGGGCATGCTGTTCGTGGTACGGCCCCTGCTTCAGCGCGCCGTGTCCCGCCGCCCCGACCTGCGGCTGAGCCCCACCGTCCTGGCAGGCGTCCTCGCGGGCCTGCTCCTGTCCGCCGCCGCCACGGAGTGGGTGGGCCTGCACTACATCTTCGGCGCCTTCCTGTTCGGCATGGTCCTGCCCCGCACCGGCACCGAGCAGCTGCGCGCCGAGGTCCACGACCGCCTCGGACAGATGAACAACACCCTGCTGCTGCCGGTGTTCTTCCTGGTCGCGGGCCTCAAGGTCGACCTGTCGAACGTCGGCACGGCCGGGTTGGGGGCGCTGGCGCTGATCCTGCTGGTGGCGGTCGGCGGCAAGTTCACGGGCGCGTTCGTCGCCGCCCGCCTCAACAAGATGCCGCTGCGGCAGTCGGCGGCGCTGGCCACGCTGATGAACACGCGCGGCCTGACCGAGTTGATCGTCCTCAACGTGGGTCTGCAGCTGGGCTTCATCGGCAAGGACCTGTACTCCCTGATGGTCGTCATGGCCGTCCTCACCACCGCCATGGCCGGCCCCCTGCTGACCTGGCTCATCGGCCGCCCGAAGACCGAACTGACGCTGGCCACCGAGGCCCCCGAGCACACCGCGTCATCGATCCGCACGGCCGCCTAGGGCTCACATCGACCACCCCACGCCCGATCACATGGAGGACTGATGTCCCGGGGCATCGAGGCAGAAGAGCTGTACGCGGCCGTCGAGAAGGCGGCCGCTCTGGTAGGCGCGCGCTGCGCACGCGACGAGGTCTGGCCGATCCTGTCCGCCTACCAGGACGCGTTCACCGAGGGCCTCATCGTCTTCAGCATCGGCGGCCGCGAGGCGGGCGAACTCGAGTACACCGTCCAGGTGTCCGCCGAGACCGACCCCTACCAGCCCGCCCTCGCCGGCGGCTTCGTCCCACGGACCGACCACCCCGTCACCACCCTGCTCCCCGAGATCCGCTCCCGGGCGCCGGTCGGTGACCTCTTCATCGACGGCGGGGTCGTCGGCGGCTTCAAGAAGATCTACACCCAGTTCCAGGCCCCACAGAAGGTCGCGGACCTCGCGGCCCTGCCGTCCGCGCCGCCCGCACTGGCCGCGAACGCCGACTATTTCGCCCGCCACGGGCTCACCGACATCGTGCTGACGGGCATCGACTACCAGAACCGCACGATGAACCTGTACTTCCAGTTGCCCGCCCCCCTCGCGGGCAACCTGGAGGACAAGGCCATCCGGGCGATGCTCCGCGAGATCGGTCTGCCCGAGCCCAGCGACCCGATGGTCACGTACGCGCGCGGCTCGTACCGCGTCTACCCCACCATCGGCTGGGACTCCCCGCAGATCAAGCGGATCTCCTTCGCCCCGCAGCCCCGCCGCGGCATGGACCTGACGGCCCTGCCCGTCCAACTCCCCGCGCACATGGAGCAGTTCCTGCGCGGCGCACCCCACACCTACACCGGCGAGCTCGTCAACGCCTCGGCCGTCAAGTGGACGCCCACCGCCGAGCACCTCGACCTCGCGGCGTACTACCAGGCCACGCCGCGGCAGCTGCAGTTTTTCGACGGCAACGCGTGAAGAAGAGGACACCACCCATGACGACCGGGCGCGCACCCCAGCTCAACTTCGACTTCGACAACGGCAACATCATCCGCGACCTCATCACCACCAACGCCGGCGGCGGCTTCCCCGCGGCCGACGCCATGGCCCCCGGTGACGTGGCCACGTACACCTGGATCACCCACCTGTTCCAGATGTCGTGGTTCGACGCGGTGGCCCCGTACCACCCGACCGCGGTCGGTGTGCACTCCCGGATCGGGCGCCGCCCGGCCGAGGAGTCGGCCACCAACCGCAACAAGAACATCGCCATCATGTACGCCTCCTACCAGGTGGTGCAGGCCGTGTTCGCGGAGCGCGCGCCCGTCATGAAGCAGGCGATGCTCGCGCTCGGCCTGGACCCCGACGACGTCTCGGAGGACCCGACCACCCCGATCGGCATCGGCAACATCGCCGGCCGGTCCATCGTCGAGGCCCGTGCCCACGACGGCATGAACCACCTCGGCGACGAGGGCCGCGCCTACCACCGCCGTCCGTTCGCCGACTACACCGGCTACCGGCCGGTGAACACCGCCCACGAACTCACCGACCCCACCCGCTGGCAGCCGGCCGTCGGCCCGCACCGCCGCCGCGTCGGCGGCGGACCCGGCGACCTGGGCATCTTCACCGTCCAGGAGTTCGCCACCCCGCAGCTGCGGCTGGTCGAGCCCTACACGTACAAGGACCCGGCCACCTTCGAGCTCACCGCACCCGACCACCTCAACTCCGCCGACTCCGCCGCCTACAAGAGCGCGGTGGACCAGGTCCTGGCGGCGTCGGCGAAGCTCACCGACGAGCAGAAGGTGAAGACGGAGTTCTTCGAGTACACGCCGGCGTCCGTCACGCTCGCGCCGCGCGCCGCCGCCGTCTCCCACGACCTGGACCTGGACGGCTGGGTCCACCTGTTCATGGTGACCTCGCTGGCCCGCTTCGACGACCTGATCGCCGTCTGGCACCACAAGCACCACCACGACGCCGTACGGCCGTTCAGCGCGGTGCGCCACGTGTACGGCGACGACCGGGTGACCGCCTGGGGCGGCCCCGGCAAGGGCACCGTCGAGGACATCCCGGCCGCCGAGTGGGAGGGGTACCTGCCGGTCGGCAACCACCCCGAGTTCCCGTCCGGCTTCACCACCCTCTTCGCCGCCCAGGCGCAGGCGGCCCGCCGCTTCCTCGGCGACGACGTCCTGGACTGGACGTACGCCTTCCCGGCCGGCTCCTCGCAGACCGAGCCCGGCATCGCCCCGGCCGGCGACCTGAAGCTGACCTGGGAGACCTGGACCGAGTTCGTCGCCGACAGCGCCGACAGCCGGGTCTGGGCGGGCGCGAACTTCCCGCAGACCGTGGAGAAGTCCGCCACGTTCGGCACCCAGTTCGGCGACCTGGCCTACGAGTTCGTACGACGCCACATCGACGGCGACGTCGAGGGCTGACCCGCACCGCACCGCGCGCGGCAGGTCCGGTGCAGCTGAGCTCGAAGTTCCGTAGGACACACGGGACTTGACGTAGCCCGGCGCCTAGCATGAACCACGTATCCCCTTCCGCAGGTGTGCCCGCCCGACCTCATCCCCCCAGGGCGGGCACACCCGCTTTCGCCCCGTCCGACAGCCGCCCGCATCTTCCGGTGCCGAGGCGAGCGCGACGTGTGAGCCCCCGGGACACACCCACCTGACGACAGGCGACGAAGCGCGCCTGGACGGCCGGACGTGACGGCACATCAGACGACCACGGCCGCCAAGGAGGAGCCGGTGTGACCAGGACCGAGGAGTTCGAGGAAGTACGACCGCTGCTGCTGGCCATCGCCCACCGCATCCTGGGCAGCGCCGGCCGCGCCGAGGACGCGGTCCGGGTGGCCGGGCGGCGCTGGGCGGACACCTCCGTCCGCCCCGCGTCCGTCGAAGGCCATCTCGCGGCCGAGGTCACCCGGATCTCCACCGAGGCCCTGCGCTCGGACCGCCTGCGTCAGCAGGACGCCTACGCCGGCCCCTGGCCCCCCGCCCCGCTGCTCATCGACCCCGACCCCGAGCACCCGGCGGGACTGACCGACTCGCTGCTCACGGCGGCCCTGCTGGTGCTGGAGCGGCTCTCCCCGCTGGAGCGCGCGGTGTTCGTGCTGAGCGAGGCGTTCGGATGCAGCGTCGAGGAGACCGCGGCGGCCGTCGGCTGCTCGCCCGAGGCGTGCGGCCAGCTCGTCGCCGCCATCGCCACCACCAGCGACGGCGGCCGCGAGCCGCTGCCGTGGCCCACCTACATCGCCGGCACCCGTAACGTGGCCCGGCTGCTCGGCGCGATCGTCCCGCCGCTGATGCGGATCGGCGTCACCGTCGAGAACCGGATGGTCAACGGCCGCCCCGGCTCGGTCTTCCGCGACCGCACCGGCCGGGTCCTGAACGCGCTGGCGCTCGGCGTCCACGAGGACCGGATCGAGGAGGTCCACCTGGTGGTTAACCCCGACCTGGTCGCGGACGCGGACCCCGTCGCCGAGGCCTACGCGATCCTGCGGCAGGCCAACGAGGGGCGCTGAAGATCGACTTGAGTCGGAATCACCCGATCCAGCTTCGCTCTACCGACTCTCTAATGCGAGTAACCATCATTTGAATATGGCTCTCAAAAATCGCTGGTTGGCGCTGGTGGGACTGACCATCAGCGTGCTCGTCATCGGATTCGACCTGACGATCCTGAACGTGGCTCTGCCCACCATGGCCGCCGACATCGGCGCCGACACGGGCCAGTTGCAGTGGATCGTCGACTCCTACGCCGTCGTCTACGCCTCCGCGATGCTGCCCGCCGGTCTGCTCGGCGACCGCTTCGGTCGGCGCAAGCTGCTGGTGACAGGCCTCGCGATCTTCCTGGGCGGCTCGGTCCTCGGAGCGCTCGTGTCGACCCCCGGCCCGGTCATCGTGGCCCGCACCATCATGGGTGTCGGCGCCGCGCTGATCATGCCGCTCACGATGTCCGTCGTCCCGACCCTCTTCAAGGGCGCCGAGCAGACCAAAGCCATCGCCATCATCACCGTCGGCCTCTCGATCGGCCTGCCGTTGGGACCGCTGGTCGGCGGCTGGCTGCTCGAACACTTCTGGTGGGGCTCGGTCTTCGTCATCAACATCCCACTGGTCGTCGTCGGCATCATCGCCTGCCTCGCCCTCGTCCCCGAGACCCGCGACCCCTCGGCTCCCACCATCGACCCGGTCAGCACCGTCCTCGGGATCCTCGGCCTCGGTGCCCTCATCTACGGCGTCATCGAGGCGCCCAACGAAGGCCTGACCGACCCGGTCATCGCCGGCTCCCTCATCGGCGGCCTGGCCATGCTCATCGCCCTCGCGGCCCGCGAACGCCGCCAGAGCCACCCCATGATGGACATCGGCCTGCTGAAGAACCCCGCCGTCCGCTGGAACACCCTCGTCGGCACGCTGGGCATGTTCACCTTCACCGGCCTGCTCTTCGTCCTGCCCCAGTACCTCCAGGCCGTCCAGGGCCACGACGCGTTCGGCACCGGCCTGCGCCTCATGCCGCTCATGGCCGGCCTGATCTTCGTCGCCCGTGCCGTACCGCCGCTGACGGCCCGCTTCGGCACCCGCCCGCTGGTCATCGCCGGTCTGGTCCTCATGGGCGCGTCCATGCTGGTCGGCAGCACCACCGATGCCGACACCGGCTACGGCTTCACCGCACTGTGGATGACCTTCACCGGACTCGGCGCCGGCTTCGTCATGGTGCCGGCCCTCGACAGCGCCCTCGCCGCGCTGCCCAAGGCCAAGGCGGGCACCGGCAGCAGCCTGATGAACACCCTGCGGCAGGTCGGCGGCTCTGTCGGCATCGCCGTCCTCGGCAGTGTGCTCAACGCGGTCTTCACCGACCGGCTCGACACCAGCGGCGTGCCCGCCCAGGCCGCCGACGCCGCCGAGGAGTCCATCGTGGCCGCCCAGGGCGTCGCCGAGAAGCTCAACCTCGCCAGGCTCGCCGAGTCCGCGGAGTCCGCCTTCACCCACGGCGTCACCGTGGTGCTCCTGGTCTGCGCCGTCGCCGCCCTGGCCACGGCCCTGCTGAGCTTCTTCGTCCTCCCCGACGACCGCAAGGCCCGGCAGGCGGCGGCCGAGGAGACCCCGGCCGACACCAGGGTGGCCGAGGGCACCCCGGCCGACACCACCGACACCCCGTCCGTGCCGCAGGTGGCCAAGGGCGCCCGGTAATGACCCGGACACCGTCAGCCGCGACCGCCGCACCGCAGGCGTCGGCCCTGGTCGACGCCGAAGCCGGACTGGGCCTGCGCGAGCGCAAGAAGCTACGCACCCGGCAGGCGATCCAGCAGGTGGCGTACCGGCTGATCGAGACGATGGGGTACGAGAACACCACCATCGAGCAGATCGCCGCCGCGGCCGAGGTCTCCCCGAGCACCGTCTTCCGGTACTTCCCCACCAAGGAGGACATCGTCCTCCGCAGCGACTACGCCGTCGCCACGGTCGAACTCCTGCGGGCCCGGCCGGCGGACGAACCTCCGCTGGCCGCCCTGCGGGAGGCACTGACCGGGATGATGCGCCTGTTCCACGAGGACTACAGCGCCGAGTACACCTGGAAGATGGCGCTGGTCCGTGAAGTCCCCGCGGTACGGGCGCAGATGCACGCCGCCCAGGACCGGGCCGTCGAACAGCTCATCGTGGCCCTCGCCGAGCGCACCGGCCGCCGGCCCGACGAGCTCGAACTGCGGGTGGTGGTGGGCGCCTTCATGGGCGGCCTCCACCAGGCGGTGCTCGACTGGGGAAGCCACGGACAACAGGGCGACCTGCCGGAACGCGTCGAGCGCGCGCTGACGGTACTGGAGCGCGGACTCACGCTCTAGCCACCTCCCTACGACAACAGGGCCTTCCGGCCCCCGGTGTGACCGCCGGGACCGGAGGGCCCTGCTGGATTCTCACCAACTCGCGTAACGGAAACTGGAGGAACTATGGCCACGGCAGATGAGCGGGAGCGCATCTACTCCGCCATCGAGGAGACGGCCGGACTGCTGGACATCACACCCTCGCGGGAGACGGTCTGGCCCATCCTGAACACCTACGACCTCCCGTCGGTCGTCGTCGCCTTCCGGGTGACCACCAAGAGCACGGACGACCTCGACTGCCGCTTCACCGCGCTGCCCGGCGACGTCAACCCGTACACCTACGCGGTCTCCAAGGGCCTCGCCGAAGCCACGGACCACCCCGTCGGCCGCCTGCTCGACGACGTCATGGAACAGTTCCCGATCGTCACCCACGGCGTCGACTTCGGCGTCATCGGCGGCTTCAAGAAGACGTGGACCTTCCTCCCCCTGAACAACCTCCAGAAGCTGTCCCACCTGGCCGAGATCCCGTCCATGGCCCCCAGCCTGGCCGAGAACCTGGACTTCTACGCCCGCTACGGCCTCGACGACAAGCTCAGCATGATCGGCATCGACTACCCGAGCCGCACGGTCAACGTCTACTTCGTCGGCGCCCCCGACAAGTGCCGCGAACCGGAGACGGTCCGCGCGATGCTGCGCGACCTGGGCCTGCCCGAGCCCAGCGAGCAACTGCTGCGGATGGCCCAGCAGGCGATCGGCATCTACACCACGCTGACCTGGGACTCCCCGAAGATCCAGCGCATCACGTTCGCCACCATGGTCCCGGACCTCAAGGAACTCCCGCAGCGCACAGCGGTGGACCCGAGGATCGAGAAGTTCGCGACCAACGTGGGCCACACCTACGACATCGCCGGAAAGGGCCTCTACAACGTGGCCTCCTACTCCGGCGGCGAGTACTTCAAGCTCCAGACGTACTACCAGCTGAGCCCCGGCTCGGTGGAGGCGAAGGGGCTGCTGGGCCCGGACGCCTAGTGACCGCCGCCCTCGGGAGGACGGCACCACCCGCCCTCCCGAGGGGCACTCCACCCGCCCTCAAGCCGCCGACGAGCGTCACTCCACCACTCTGTGACCCAATGACCTCCCGCCGGACGCATGCGCGGACGTGAGGAGGGGGGCTTGCATGAGCCGGAGCAAAGATCCCGATGAACTGGACACCTGGCTGCGCTACGACCCCGCCGTGACCACGGCGGCGGCCCTCTCCCTCCTGGAACGCCTCTCCCCGCTCCAGCGCGCGGTGTTCGTCCTACGCCAGGTCTTCGACTGCGCCCCCGCGCGGACCGCGGCAGTCGTGGGCTGCTCGGAGACGACGTACCACCACATCACCACGGCCGTGTCGAGAACGACCGGCACGGACGGCCGCCTGCCCTCCTGGCCGCCCCTCATCGCCGGCGCGGACCACGTGGCCCGCGCCCTCGCCGCGATCGTCCCGGCGCTGACCGGCGTGGGCATCACCATGGAGCCGCACCAGGCCGGCCACCACCAGGGCGCGGTCTTCCGCGACCACGACGGTCAGGCACTCGGCGCCCTGCACCTGGACATCCTCGACGGCCGCATCAGCGGGATCCGCTGGGTGAAGGAGCTCAAACGGCAGCCGGAGCAGGCCAGTTGCGCAACAGCGAGTCCAGGGCATCAAGCGCCCGAGCCCAACTCTCCCCGCTCTCCGGGGAGCTGTGGCTGAAGCCGCCCCCCGCCTCCAGGCTGACGAAGCCGTGAAAGACGCTCCCCAGGAGCCGGACGGCATGTGTCTGGTCCGGCTCCACCAGGTCGTACCCCCGCAGAACGGCCCGCGTCATCAGCGAATGCCGCCCTCCGGCACTACGAGCCGCCTCCTCCGGGGTGAGCCGCAACTGAGTCGCCGCATACCGCCCCGGATGCTCCCGCGCATAGTCCCGGTAGACGTTCCCGAGCGCGCTCAACGCGTCTTTCCCGGCCCGCCCGGCAAGGGCGACGGCTGCGCGGTCGGCGAGCTCCTCCAGAGCGAACAGAGCGATCCGAACCCTCAACTCCTGCGAGTTCTTCACATGCGAGTACAGACTCGCGACGGTGACATCGAACCGCCGAGCCAGCGCGGACACGGTCACCTGCTCGAACCCGACCTCATCGGCCAGCTCGGCCCCGCCCCGCACCACCGACTCACCACTCAGCCCCGCACGCACCCCGACATCTTAGACATCGGCTCAGTCCCACTGCGCGTCTGCGAGGGAGGCGACGGGCTGAGGCTTGCCGATGACGGCCAGGGCGACGAAGAAGTTGATCTGACCGATGGCGACGGTGAGCGTGGCCAGCGCCTTCTTGTCGTAGTGCCTGGCCACCTCGGCGTACAACTCGTCGGTGACGCGCTCCCTGCCGTGCGGGGCGGGCTGGAGGGTGGCCTCCACCAGCGCGAGAGCAGCACGCTCGGCGTCGGTGAAGTAGGGGGCGTCCTGCCACGAGGCGACCGCGGTGATGCGCTCCTCGGACTCCCCGCCCTTGCGCAGGAAACCGGTGTTGAGAACCGTCAGATACGTGTTGCCCACGATCTGCCCGGCGCGCAGATGAACGAGATTGATCGTGGTCCGCGGCACGGACTTGTTGCCCGTGGCCCGGAAGAGGGCGGCGCTGATGTCCTTCATCTCAGGCACGTACTCGGTCGGGTCGGACATCCGCGAGATCGATCCGGCGGCCGGGCCTGCGTTCGAGGGCGTGTGCGTCATGGCTGGTGCTCTCCTTCACGTCAATGTCGGTGTGTTCACTGCACTGACGGATGGGCGGAAGCAGTTGTGACAGGAGAACGGGCGCAGGTGCCGGGCGCCCTCAGATTTTCCAGGCGCGCAGCTGCTCGGCCACGGCAGGAACCCGGAGCCGGGAGTCACGGATCTTGCGTACGAGGTCCGACAGCGCGCCGTAGGGCGGGTCGATGCCTTCCCCGGACTGGTCCATGTACTGGGCCGCGACGAACGCGGCGAACAGGCTGTTGCGGTGCGGGAGCGGCTCCAGCCGCACGATGGTGTGCATGAGCGCGGCCGCCCGCCAGGCCGCGTCCGGGTCGGCGGCCTCAAGCGTGGGCAGCTTGGTCTTGTGCCGCGCGACAGCGGCGACCAAGGCGGAGTAGTCGGCAACCGAGACATCCTCGGTGCCGAGAGCGGCCTCCTGGACATCGAGCAGCCAGGAGACATCAACGTACAGCTGCATCAGGCGGCCGCGGCCCCGCCCCCACCCGCACGCTCGGCGGGCGGCACCTCATCGGGGAACGCCTCGTCGAACTCCGCCCGCAGCCGATCAGCCCACGCCCCGGCACCCGCGACGAACCGCTTACGGTGCATCTCCCGCACCCCGAGGTCGTGCAGATACTGCTTGAGGCTCTTGCCCTCGGCAGCAGCGGCCGCACGCACGCCTTCGAGCTCCTCGTCGGTGAAAGACACGTTCAGCGATGGCATACGACAATGGTACCTACTAGGTGCCTCGACGTCAGGGCCGAAGTCGTGATCCCTTCCGGACAGCGCTGATGTCATGTGACCCGACCGAGGAGTCGTTTCACATGAACGATCCGTACATGCCGGAAGCGCACCGCCAGGGAGACCTCACAGGGCACGCCGCATGGGCACGACGTTCTCCTCCCCCGTGGCACGGGGGGTCAGCCGGTAGTACACGATGTTGGAGAACCGGTCGGACTGCTCCAGCCAGCCCGCCTCCACCAGCTGCCGCCGCATCCGGGAGAAAACAGTGGGGGTCATGTTGACCTCCGCAGCCAATTCCTGTCCGGTCATGCGCACCGCGCCGGCCCGGTCGGTCGGCATCATCGCGTACATCAGGACGATCAGGCGTTGACTCGCGGACAAGCCTGCCGTGCGCCGCAAGAGCGTGCGGTAGTACGTGCCGTCAGTAGCGTTCACTGGCCCTCCCAGCCCCGCGGACCCGGCGCCGTCCATCCTGGGATGTCGGGCGGGTTCCAGTCCCGCACCGCTTCCCTCTGATCGAGGCCCGATCCATGGAAGGCGATGTAGGGACTGATCCTGTACAGCTTGATCCGGCCCAGTTTCCCAGTCTCGATGATCAGACGGTGCTTGGCCAGCTTCTTCATGATCCGCGCAAGAGCGTCGGGCGTCATGCCGACCTCTTCCGCGATGTCCTTGCCGGTACGGTGCACCGGATCCATGCCCGGGGGCGACGCGCCGATGAACCAGAGGACCATGAACTTCTCGGCCGGCGTGAAGCCTGATGACTTACGCGTGATGGCGCGCACTCGCTCCTTGTCCACGGTGGCGTGCCAGCCGCTGTAGGCGTACGGCGCGGTGGGGACGTCGTTGCCGAACTCATCCACCACGCGCCGGACGGGCCGTGCTGATGCCAACGTTCCTCCGAACCTGGGGCGTTGCTGATCGGACAATGCGAGCCGACCGTGAGATCGGTTGAGATGAACGTAACGTACATGCACCTCCGGTCAATGCATTCTTGCTTCCTCGGTCGTGTCGTATGACTGGCCAAGGGCGTGAGCCCGCCGACATCTCAGGCTCAACCATCAGACTCTGCAATGTACTTATCGTTCATCTCACCCGATCCCAGGATCGTGTGCACACGACCTCCGGATCTGGTTGACCCGCTCACTGGATCGGGACCACAAGACCCTGCAGTCGGCCCCACACGACCCTCAGGTCGGGTAACCCGAGGCTGAGATCGGGTTACCCGACCTGAGGGTCGGTCGACTGCCTGCATATGCGCAGGTCAGAGCGTTATTCAGACGGCGCCCTCTTATACCCGCTCAATCCCTGCAGCCCTCTGACCTGACGCACCGCCGTCAGTTTGTCTGTGGTGAAGGCGGCTTCGCGTGCAACGCCGTACTTGTCGACCGGTCGTGGACGGCATCAACGGTCCTGCGTCTCGGGCGGTTGATCCCGTCGACGAAGCAACAACAACAAGCGGGGTGACGGCCGGTGACGGGCGGAGGTACCTCCGCCTGTGCGCGATGCGTCGCGAAGGTTCGTTGAGGTGCCGTTCTGTGGCTGGGGGAGTGGGATGTGGGTGGTGTCCGCCGTGACGTGGCCCGCGCCTGCATCTCTTCGGGGGCGCCGGCTGCTCTGTCCCGCGGGGAGTCCTTGCCCATCGGCTACGGCCGAGCTTCAGGCCCCCGGCCGGTCAGCCGGTGGGGGGCCTGTTGCGACCGCTCTGACGAAGCGGTCGGCGTACTCGGGCGTGGAGGAACGGTTGGCCGAAGAGCTCTTCGGTGCTTGGGCCCGGGCGGAGCGCGGGTACGAGCACCGGGGTCCGGTCAGTGCTCCAGGGTGGCCGCCGCCCGGTCCCGCCGTGGCCGGCACACCACCAAGAAGGCGACGATCGCGGCCAGTGCGCTGCACAGCTGAACCAGCGCCATCGGCACCGCCGAGTCCTTGCCGGTGACCGCGACGGCCGACGAGGCGATCGCACCCATGACGAAGCAGGACGTGCCGATCAGCGCGGAGGCGGAACCGGCGGCGTGCGGGGTGCGCATCAGGGCGAGCGCGTTGGTGTTGGGCAGGACCAGACCCAGCGCGGAGATCATGAGGAACAGACCGGCCGCGAGCGCAGCCGTGCTCGTTCCGCCGAAGACGCCCTGCGTCACCAGCAGCAGCATCGTCCCGGCGACGCCGAGCATCGCCAGACCGCAGCCGAGCACCTTTTCCAGAGCGACCCGGCCGACGAGGATCTTGCCGTTGATCTGGCCGGTGACCATCAGGCCGAACGAGTTGAGGCCGAACAGCAGCGAGAAGGTCTGCGGAGACGCCCCGTAGACCTCCTGGATCACGAACGGCGAGGCGGCTATGTAGGAGAACAGGGCGCCGTACGCGAAGCCGTTCACCATGAGGTAGCCGGAGAAGACCCGGTCCGCGAAGAGCCCTCGCATGATCCACAGCGCCTCGAGCACCCCACCGGTCTGCCGCCGCGCCGGCGGCAGCGTCTCCGGCAGCCTGCGCCACACCAGTACGGTGAGCGCGGCGCCGATCGCGGCGAGGACGAGGAAGATCCCCCGCCAGGTGATGAGCCGCAGCACCTGGCCGCCGATGACGGGCGCGATGATCGGGGCGATGCTGGAGACCAGCAGCAGAGTGGAGAAGAACCGGGCCATGGCCAGTCCGTCGTAGAGATCGCGTACGACGGCCCTGGCGATCACGACGCCGGCCGCACCGGCCAGACCCTGCAGCAGCCGGCAGCCGACGAGGATCTCGGCGGTGGGCGCGAAGGCGCAGGCCACGGAGGCGACGATGTAGAGGAGCAGGCCGGCCATCAGCGGCCTGCGCCGGCCCCACTTGTCGCTCATCGGGCCGACCACCATCTGCCCGAGGGCCATGCCGGTCAGACAGGCCGTCAGGGTCAGCTGGACGGTGGTCGCGGTCGAGTTCAGGGTGCTGGTGACCTTCGGCAGGGCCGGGAGGTACATGTCCATCGACATCGGCGGCACCGCCGCGAGGGCGCCGAGGACGAAGGCGATGAAGAGCCCGGTCCGGCGCGGCGATTCACCCTCGCCCGCCGTGCTCTGTACGCCCTTCGCCGCTGCCGGCGTGTTGGGGAACCGTTTGCCGTCGGCGACGGCTTCCTCGGCATGTTGAGACATGCGCCCTCCGCGTCAGTCGATACGTGGCTACCGCTGATGCTCGCAACAAGGCGCTCAAGAACGGGCGGACAACGACTGGCGCGGACTTGCCACCAGCACCTCCGCACCACCCAGCCTCCAGCCCCCGCGCCGCTACCGGGCCCTTCGCCGCCGCCGCCCAACCGCGGCCGAAGCCTCACTCCCACCCGGTCCCACCCCCGCCGACTCCGCCACTCCACCGGACCACGCGCCTTTCGAAGCCGCCGTGTCGCCTCGATTCCCCCACTGCCAGAACTGCCCTGCCGCCCGGCCCCGGTCATCGCCGGAATCCTCCCCAGCTGTCCCGGCGCCCGGCCTCCCCGCTGTCCCGGCGCCCGGCATCTCGCCTCCCCGCCGTCTCGGCTCCCCGCTGTCCCGGCGCCCGGCATCTCGCCTCCCCGCCGTCTCGGCTCCCCGCTGTCCCGGCGCCCGGCATCTCGCCTCCCCGCCGTCTCGGCTCCCCGCTGTCCCGGCGCCCGGCATCTCGCCTCCCCGCTGTCTCGGCGCCCGGCCTCCCCGCTGTCCCGGCGTCTCGCCTCCCGCCTCCCCGGCGTCCCAGCCGTCCCGCCGTCGCGGCGTCCCGGCCCGGGCGTCCCGCCGTTCCGGCCCCGGCGCCCCCGCGCCCCGCCACCCCGGCGCCCCCGCGCCCCGCCACCGCGGCGCCCCCCGCCCCACCGCCCCGCCGGCGCCCACGCCCGCCACCAAGCCCCACCCCGCCGACGCCCCTCCAACCCACCGGAACCGGCACGAACTCACCGCCCCGTAGCCCTCGGCAGCCCTCCCGCGCCACCCCTAGCGTGAGGCTGAAGTCTGCCTGGAGTGCTCCAGGGGTTCCCTTGGCGCCGGGAATTGGGCGTGTCACTATTTCGGCACGCCGACCCTGCCCAAAACCCGCCGCACCACTGCGGACTGAGCTGCGCGCTCCTGAACTCGCGTAGCAGCAAGAGATCGTGACGGCTCGTCACATCAGTCACCGACCACATCAGCCCGGAGCCCTGACACACCCAGCATCCGGCCCCCCGGCACCTCCCGGTCGCCCACGGCACCCGCCCTCCCCTCACCGGCCTGTCCGCGCTCGCCTCCACGCACCCGGTTCGGTTGCCTGCAGCCGCCGGAGCTGAGCGAACTCGTCATCGCCCAGGGCCCCAACTCCGAGGCGCTCCCGGTCATCTGCACCCGTCGACGACCAGCCCCTCGACCGCGCCTCGGCCGCGAGCGCGACCGCGACCTCGACCGCCGCCGCCGCCGCTCGGCGACCGCCTCCTGCCCTGCCCCCTGACGAGGAACAGCACCTCCACCTTTCACCGAAAAGGATCACTGCAATGACGTCAGACGCCACGCTCCGCCGCCTGCGCGAGTACATCGTCGGGCCCACCCGGTTCATGACCCTGCTGTCCGTGTTCGAACTGGGCATCGTCGACGAGCTCCGAGGCAGCGCGGGCCTGACCGCCGCCGAACTCGGCGAGGCCGTCGACGCCAAGCCCGACGCCGTGGAGCAGCTGCTGTTCCTGCTGGTCAAGGAAGGGTTCGTCACCTACGACGAGGACAGCGCCCGCTACCGTCTGGGCACTCTCGCCGAGGTCGCCGACCACGACCTGGCACGCGCCCGCGGCGTCATGCACCTGGTCAAGGTGACGACGCTGCGCCAGCTGTACTACCTGACCGAGTCCGCCCGCACCGGCAAGGTCGTCGGCCTCAAGGAGCTCTACGGCACCGACGGCACCCTCTACGACGCCGCGACCGGCAACCAGGACCTGCACGACGCCTGGCTGGAGCCGATGAACACCGTCAGCGCCACCATCGACCCCTGGTTCTTCGCCAACATCGACATCCCCGCCGGCGCCCAGGTGCTCGACGTGGCCGGCAACACCGGCCAGGGCGCCATCCACACCTACCGGGCCAAGCCGTCCGAGGGCCTGAAGGTGACCACCTTCGACCTGCCGGAGAAGGAGGCCGAGGCACTGGAGAACTTCCGGGCCGCGGGCCTTGAGGAGCACCTGTCCTTCATCGGCGGCAACGTCTTCGACACGATCCCCGAGGGGTTCGACGTCGTCATGGTCAAGCACTTCCTCGACATGTTCGACAAGGACGACATCCTGAAGATCCTCAACGGCATCAGCACCTCGCTGCGGCCCGGCGGCGAGATCCACGTCCTGGTGCCGGTCTACCCCGAGGACATCACCGAGGCCGACAACTACAACGTCGACTTCTTCCCCGCCTTCTTCATCGGCGCCGCCATGGGCCAGGGCGGCCCGCAGAAGGTGTCGGTCTACCAGAGCCTGCTGGAGCAGGCCGGGTTCAAGGTCACGAAGACGGTCGTACGGGACCCCGCCGACATCCCGCCGGACGTCATCCCCGTACAGGCCCTGCTGACCGCGACCAAGGTCGCCTGAACCGCCCTCCGGCCCCCGCCCCCCCTCACCACGAAAGGAGAGCACGGTGACCACCCTGATGCTGCTGCCCGACGGCATGCGCCGCTGGTCCCAGAAGTACGGCGTCTCGCTCGACGACGGCTACGCGGCGATGGCGGACAAGCTGATCGAACTCATGGGCTGGGCGAAGGAGGAAGGCATCGACAAGCTCTACGTCACCGCCTCCTCCGCCGCCAACCACAGCCGCCCCGCAGCGGCCGTGACCACCTTCATGGAGGCCTTCACCGACGTGGTGCGGCGCATCCACGACACCTCGGCCTTCGACTTCTCCGGCTCCCTCGACCTCGTCGACGACCACTACCTCACCGAACTGGGCGCCCTGCGGGACAAGTCGAACAAGGAGTCCGGGTTCACCCTGCACTACATCCTGGGGATGTCCCTCACCCATGAGGTGATCAGCATCTTCAACCGGCTCAAAGACGAGGTCCCGGCCCTGACCGAGGAGATCCTCGCCGCCAACGCCTACGTGCCCGAGCAGGTCGACTTCCTCATCCGCACCGGCGGCGCGACCCGTATGTCGTCCTTCTTCCCGCTCATGTCCCCGTACGCGGAACTGCACTTCTCCCCGGTGCTCTTCCCCGACATGACCCGCGCCGACTTCACCGCCGCCCTCGAGGACCTGCGCGCCCGCGACCGCCGCTTCGGCGGCTACCCAGCCGCCTGAAACCCCTGAACCAACACCCCCCTGAACAACACCCCCTGCACCCACACCACCTGAACCGACACTGTTCGACACTGGAGGACAAACGAATGTCCAGGACCGCCGACATAGAGAAGGTCTGTTCGGCACTTGAGGAATCGGCTCAGCTGGTGGGCGCGGTCTGCGCACGGGACAAGGTCCTTCCCGTCCTGAACGCCTTCGGGGACGAACTCTCCCAAGCCATGATCGTGTTCGGGGTGCAGGCCGGCGTCCAGCACATCGGAGAACTCGACTACAGCTTCACCGTGCCCTCGACGGTCGCCGACCCCTACGGCCACGCGGTCGCCCAGGGCCTCACCACCGCCACCGACCACCCCGTCGGCTCCGTGCTCGCCGACATCCGCGAACGCTGGCCCATCACCGAGTACTTCGTCGACGCCGGCATCGTCGGCGGCTTCAAGAAGCTGTACGCGCACTTCCCGCAGACCATGCAGAAGGTGTCGGACCTCGTCGCCCTGCCGTCCATGCCCGACTCCGTCGCCGCCAACGCGGAGGTCTTCGCCCGCCACGGCCTGACCGAGGTCGCGATGGTCGGCGTCGACTACCGGCACAAGACCGTCAGCCTGTACTTCCACTTCGGCCCCGACGGCCGCCCCGAACCCGCCGCCATCGGCGCGTTCCTGCGCGAGATCGGCATGCCGGAACCGGAGCAGCGGGTCCTGGAGTTCGCCCACCGGTCGCTGCGGGCCAACATCACCCTCGGCTGGGACAGCCCGGACATCCTGCGGGTCGCCTTCGCCCCGCCGCCCGTACGCGGCCTGGACCCGGCGGCCATCCCCGGCCGCCTGGGCCCCCACATCGAGAAGTTCGCCCGCCAAACCCCGCGCGTCTACGAGGGCGAACAGGTCAACCTGTTCGCGGTCAAGTGGGTGCGTGGCGAGGAGTACCTGGAGATCTGCTCGTACTACCAGCTCTCCGCACTCCAGCAGAAGCTGCTCGCCGAGGCCCCCCAGCCGCAGCGGTAGGAGCCCACCATGCCCCGAACCGCACAACAAGCGACGACAGCCGAGCCCACGACCGCCGGTCCCGCCGACCTCGCCACACAGGCGAACGCCCTCTTCGCGCAGGCGATCGCCGGGCCGCGGGAGCAGCTCGGCGAACGCCTCTTCCGGATGTCCCTGACGGCCTGGGAGAACCCCGCGCTCAGGCCGCAGCTGCTGCAGAAGATCAGCTCCGCCACCACCGGCGAGGAGGGCGCGGCCCAGTTGCGGGACCACTTCACCGCCCTGTTCGTCGACCGGGTGGGAGAGGTGGTCCCGGCACCGCGGCTGCGGCTCAACGCGGTGGTCGCCCAGATCGTGGGCCTGATCATGCTGCGCTACGTGATGCGGATGGAGCCGATCGCGTCGGTGTCCGTGGACGAACTCGTCGACACCTTCGCCCCGACGGTCCAGCGCCATCTGGACGCGGCCCAGGACCTGTCGGGCCCGGACCCGACCCCGTCGACCCCTCAGATTCCAGGAGATTGAATGTCAGCCGCACTCGCCGCCACAGACGCTCCCGCGCTCGCCGCGCAGAAGCTCTACGCAGCCATCGAGGAAACCGCCGGCGTGTTGGACGTGACCTTCGCCCGAGACACCGTCTGGCCGATCGTCACCACGTTCCAGGACAACCTCGCCAAGGCCGCCATCCTCTTCCGCGCGGCGACCGACAAGCGCCACGCGGGCGAGCTCAACCTGCACCTGATGATGCTGCCGGGCGACGTCGACCCGTATGCCCTGCTGCGCTCCAAGGGCCTGGCCGAGCAGACCGACCACCCTTCCGGCAGCCTCCTCGCCGAGGTCGCCGAGCGTTTCCCCGTGGAGAGCTACGGCATCGACTTCGGTGTCGTCGGCGGTTTCCAGAAGACCTGGTCGTGCTTCCCCACCAACGACATGCAGCGGCTGACGGAGATCGCCGACCTGCCCTCCGCACCCCCCGCCGTGGCCGCGAACCTCGACTTCTTCGCCCGCTACGGCCTGGACAAGAACGTCACCCTCGTCGGGATCGACTACGCGAACCGCACGACGAACCTGTACTTCGGCGAGGTCGACGAACTGCTGAAGCCCGACAACGTGCACGCGATGCTGCGCGACCTCGGCATGCCGCAGCCCAGCGCCGACCTGCTCCACTTCGCCGAGCGCGCCTTCGGCTTCTACATGACCTTCAACTGGGACTCCCCGAAGGTCCAGCGGTTCTGCTACGCGGCGATCGCCGTCGACCCCACGACCGTCCTCGCGCGGGTCGAGCCGGAGATCGAGCACTTCCTGAAGACCGTGCCCTACGGCCACGACGACCCCAAGGCCGTCTACGCCGCGCTCTCCCCGAAGGACGGAGGGGAGTACTACAAGATCCAGTCGTACTACCAGTGGCGGCCCCGGCTGACCAGCCACATGCACGCCACCGTGTCCGACTCCGGCGAGTAGCGTCCACGGCTCCCGTCCCGCCGGGCCCGGTCCCGGCAGGACGGGAGCCACGTTGCCCGGCCCCGGCGGCCGGTCATTCCCATCGGCCTTCCTTGCTGGCCTTCCTTTACCGGTCGTTCCTACCGATTCGGACTCAAAATTACGCTGAGGAGCCGTTCATGGGCCTTCTTGAGAAGATCACATGTCCACAAGACGTGCGGAGGCTGGAACCCTCCCAGCTGCCCGGCATCGCGGCCGAGATCCGTGACTTCCTGGTGGCCAAGGTCTCCAGGACGGGAGGACACATCGGCCCGAACCTCGGTGTCGTCGAACTGACCCTCGCCCTGCACCGGGTGTTCGAATCACCGCGGGACCGACTGCTGTTCGACACCGGCCACCAGACCTATGTCCACAAGCTGCTCACCGGACGCCGTACCGGCTTCGACAAGCTGCGCCGGCGCGGCGGACTGTCCGGATACCCGAGCCAGGTCGAGTCCGAGCACGACGTCATCGAGAACTCCCACGCCTCCACCGCGCTCTCCTACGCCGACGGCCTGGCCCGGGCCAACCGGCTGCGCGGCGACGACGGCCAGGTCGTCGCCGTCATCGGCGACGGCGCGCTGACCGGAGGCATGGCCTGGGAGGCCCTGAACAACATCGCCGGCCACCAGGACCAGCCGGTGGTGATCGTCCTCAACGACAACGGCCGCTCCTACTCGCCCACCATCGGCGGCCTCGCCGACCACCTGGCCTCCCTCCGGGGCGAAGCGACCGGCGAGACGGCCCGCGAGGCAACCAACGAGACAGCCGGCGAGGCAACCCCCGACCCGGCCCCGGCCCCGGCCCCGCGAGCCCTGTTCGAGGGCCTCGGCCTCGCCTACCTCGGCCCGGTCGACGGCCACGACGTTGCCGCCCTGGAGGAAGCCCTCCACGCCGCACGCGCGCTCGGCCGCCCCGTGGTGGTGCACTGCATCACCAAGAAGGGGTACGGCTACGCGCCCGCCGAGAACCACGCCGAGGACCGCTTCCACGGCCCCGGCGCCTTCGACCCGCTCACCGGCGCCTCGAAAGCCGTCCCCGGCACCTCCTGGACCGACGTGTTCGGCGACGAACTCGTCAAGATCGGCACCGAACGCTCCGACGTCGTCGCGCTGACCGCTGCCATGCTCCACCCCACCGGCCTCGCCGAGTTCGCCGACGCCTACCCCGAGCGCGTCCTCGACGTCGGCATCGCCGAACAGCACGCGGTGACCTGCGCCGCCGGCCTCGCCCTCGGCGGACTGCACCCCGTGGTCGCGGTGTACGCCACCTTCCTCAACCGGGCCTTCGACCAGGTGCTGATGGACGTCGCCCTGCACCGCCTGCCGGTCACCTTCGCCCTCGACCGGGCCGGCGTCACCGGCAGCGACGGCCCCAGCCACAACGGCATGTGGGACATGTCGATGCTGTACCCGGTGCCCGGCCTCAGCATCGCCGCCCCCCGCGACGGCGCCCGACTGCGCGAACTGCTGCGCGAGGCCGTCGACATCGACGACGGCCCCAGCGTCGTCCGCTACCCCAAGGGCGGCGTCCCGGCCGACTTCGAAGCCGTCGGCAAACTCGGCACCATGGACGTCCTGTCCCGCTGCGCCGGCCTGGAGAACACCGGCCACGGCATCGAGGACGTCCTGCTCATCGGCGTCGGGTCCGTCGCCGGGACGGCGGTGGAAGCCGGCCGGCTCATCGCCGCCCAGGGCCTCGGCGTCACCGTCGTCGACCCCCGCTGGGCCAAGCCCCTCGACCCGGCCCTCGTCGACGCCGCCCGCCGGCACCGCCTGGTCGCCGTCGTCGAGGACAACGGCCGGGTCGGCGCCGTCGGCGACGCCGTCGCCCGGCTGCTGCGCGACGCCGACGTCACCACGCCGGTGCGGACCTTCGGCATCCCGCAGGAGTTCCTCCAGCACGCCGACCGCTCCGAGATCCTCGCCGACATCGGACTGACCGCCCAGGACCTCGCCCGCACCCTCACCCACCTCGTCCACGCCCACACCGTGGCCGGCAACCCCCGCTTCCTGTCCCTGCACGCATGACCTATCAGCACCCCCCAACGTGAAAGGAGACGCTCCCGTGCCGAACGTCGATCTGGGCGTGCCGCAGTTCCCCCGGCGGCCTATTGCGCAACGGCGCCGCTCCCGCCCGATCAAGGTGGGAGCGGTCGGAGTCGGCGGGGACCACCCCGTGTCGGTGCAGTCGATGACCACCACGGTCACGTCCGACGTCAACGCCACCCTCCAGCAGATCGCCCAACTCACCGCAGCCGGCTGCCAGATCGTCCGCGTCGCCGTGCCCTCCCAGGACGACGCCGACGCCCTGCCGCAGATCGCCCGCAAGTCGCAGATCCCCGTCATCGCCGACATCCACTTCCAGCCCAGGTACGTCTTCGCGGCGATCGAGGCCGGCTGCGCGGCCGTACGCGTCAATCCCGGCAACATCAAGAAGTTCGACGACCGCGTCGGCGACATCGCCAAGGCCGCCGCCGACGCCGGCGTCCCCATCCGCATCGGCGTCAACGCCGGCTCCCTCGACAAGCGGCTGCTCGCCAAGTACGGCAAGGCCACGCCCGAGGCGCTGGTGGAGTCGGCGCTGTGGGAGGCGTCGCTGTTCGAGGAGCACGGCTTCGGCGACATCAAGATCTCCGTCAAGCACAACGACCCGGTCGTGATGATCGAGGCCTACCGGCAGCTCGCCGCCGCCTGCGACTACCCCCTGCACCTCGGCGTCACCGAGGCCGGCCCCGCCTTCCAGGGCACCATCAAGTCCGCGGTCGCCTTCGGGGCACTGCTCGCCGAGGGCATCGGCGACACCCTGCGGGTCTCGCTGTCCGCCGACCCGGTCGAGGAGGTCAAGGTCGGCACCAAGATCCTGGAGTCCCTCGGGCTGCGCGAACGCGGACTGGAGATCGTCTCCTGCCCGTCCTGCGGCCGGGCCCAGGTCGACGTCTACAAACTGGCCGAAGAGGTCAACGCCGCCCTGGAGGGTTTCCCCGCCCCGCTGCGGGTCGCCGTCATGGGCTGCGTCGTCAACGGACCCGGCGAGGCCCGCGAGGCCGACCTCGGCGTCGCCTCCGGCAACGGCAAGGGCCAGATCTTCGTCAGGGGGGAGATCGTCAAGACCGTCCCCGAGGCGCAGATCGCCGAGACCCTCATCGAGGAGGCCATGCGGCTCGCGGAGGAGATGGGCATCGACCCGCTCGCCGTCGACGACGCCACGCAGAAGGTGGCCTGAACATTCCGGACGTCGTCCAGGATCGCCCTCGGACGACTCGAACTCTCCTTTAGGGAAAGGGGAGTTGGTGGACATGCCGGTCGCACGGTTCCTAGCGTGGTCGGCGCTGGACACGAGGCAGGGGGCACGCGGGCAGCCGGGGCCTGGGCTCCGAGGAGTGGTCCGTCCCGAAGAGTCCCCGAAGACCTCCCCGTGGACGGACTTTCCCTTGTGACGACCTGAAGGAACCCACCATGACGACGTCCGGACCTTCATCCGCCCCCGCGCAGGCCGCCCCCGCGCAGGCCGCCGCGGCACCGCCCGCCTTCGACCTCGACAACGGCAACTTCTACCGGGACCTGCTCGCCGCCGCCGGCGACTCCTCCGGCGCCAGCCAGGGGATCGCCCCCACCGACCTGCCCCTCATCCTCTGGATCGAGGACATCATGCAGACGGCGTGGTTCGACGCGCTCGCGCCCTACCACCCCACCGCGGTCGGCGTGCACTCCCGCATCGCCCGCCGCCCCGCCGCCGAGGCGGCCACCAACCGCAACAAGAACATCGCCGCCCTGCACGCCGCGAACATCGCCGTGCGGGCCCTGTATCCCGAGCGCGCCCCCATCATGCGGCAGGTTCTCGCCATGGTCGGCCTCAACGCCGACGACGACTCCACCGACACCACCACCGCCGTCGGCATCGGCAACACAGCCGCCAAGGCCGTGCTGGAGTCCCGGATGCACGACGGCATGAACTTCCTCGGCGACGAGGGCGGCAAGTACCACGGCCGGCCGTACGCCGACTACACCGGCTACGTGCCCGTCAACACCCCCTACGAGCTGTCCGACCCCTCCCGCTGGCAGCCCGCCCTCACCACGCACCGCCGACGCGCCGGCGGCGGACCGGGCGACGAGGGCGTCTTCGCCGCCCAGCACTTCCTCACCCCGCACCTGGGCCGGGTCACCGCCCACACCTTCCGCGACCCGGACCACATCAAGCTCACCCACCCCGCCCACACCGACCACACCGGCCCCGCCTACCGGCACGCGGTCGACGAGATCCTCCAGGCCTCGGCCGGTCTCACCGACGAGCACAAGGTGAAGGCGGAGTTCTTCGACAACGCCTACCAGGGCGTCCTGCAGGCCACGAAGTACGCGGCCCTCGCCCACAACGCCGACCTCGACCTCGACGGCTGGATCCACCTGCTGTTCACCAGCTCCGTCGCCAAGTTCGACAGCCTGATCGCCGCCTGGCACCACAAGCGCGAGTACGACGCCGTACGGCCCTTCAGCGCCGTCCGCCACATCCACGGCGACCGCCCGGTCACCGCCTGGGGCGGAGCGGGCAAGGGCACCGTCGACGACCTGCCCGCCAACGCGTGGGCGAGCTACCTGCCGGTGTCGAACCACCCCGAGTACCCGTGCGGCACCACCGCCGTCATCGCCGCGGAGGCCCAGGCCGCCCGCCGCTTCTTCGACGACGACGTCCTGAACTGGACCGTCAAGGCCGCCGCCGGCTCCTCCCTGATCGAGCCCGGCGCCGTCCCCGCCAAGGACCTCGAACTGCGCTACGCCACCTGGACCGACTTCGAGAAGGACGCCGCCCACAGCCGCGTGTGGGCCGGCCTGCACTTCCGGGAGACCGCCGAACAGTCCCTGGAGTTCGGCACCCAGTTCGGCGACCGCGCCTACGACTTCGTACAGCGCCACATCAACGGCGACGTCGAGGACTGACCGCGACCACGTCGGCGGGCCCCCTACCCCCCCTCGGGGCCCGCCGCCGAAACCCGTGCGGCCGCGGAGTCACAGGACGGCCGCCGAGATCGTCCCGAGCGCGACGGCTCGAGTTCTTTCGATGGGAGACATTCATGGCAACCCCCAAGTCAGCCCCCGCGCCCGGGCCGAGTGCGCCCACGGCCGACCCCCGGCGGTGGCTGATCCTCGCTGTCATCTGCACCGCCTACCTGATGGTGGGCCTCGACCTGACGGTGATGAACCTCGCGCTGCCGTCCGCGCAGGACGACCTCGGATTCAGCGACGCCGACCGGCAGTGGATCGTCACCGCCTACGCCCTGCCCTTCGGCAGCCTGCTGCTGTTCTGCGGACGCCTGTCCGACGTGATCGGCCGCAAGGAGACCTTCCTCGGCGGCGTGGCCGGCTTCGTCATCGCCTCCGCCGTCGGCGGAGCCGCCAACAGCTTCGCCATGCTGGTGACCGCCCGCGCCTTCCAGGGCGCCTTCGCCGCCATGCTGGCCCCGGCCGTCCTCGCCCTGGTCGCCACCACGTTCATCGACCCCCAGGAGAAGAGCAAGGCCTTCGCCGTCTTCAGCGGCGTCGCCTCCAGCGGCGCGGCCCTCGGCCTGATCATCGGCGGCGCCCTCACCTCCGCCCTGGACTGGCGCTGGTGCATGTACGTCAACGTTGTCATCGGCGGTGCCGCCCTCATCGGCGGCCAGATGTGGATGCGCAAGCAGCCCAAGGCCGGCGCCCGCATGGACGTCCCCGGTGTGCTGCTCGCCTCCGTCGGCATGTTCTGCGTGGTCTACGGCTTCTCCAACGCCGCCGAGCACAGCTGGAGCACCCCCTCCGCCTGGGGCTACCTCGTCGTCGCCGCCGTCCTGCTGATCGCCTTCGCCGCCTGGCAGTCACGCGCCGCCAACCCGCTGCTGCCGCCGCGCATCGTCCTCGACCGCAACCGCGGCGCCGCCTATCTGACCGTGTTCTTCGTCGGCATCGGCCTGTTCGGCATCATGCTGTTCCTGATCTACTTCCTGCAGAACAACCTGGGCTACTCCGCCATCAAATCCGGCGTCGTCCTGCTGCCGATGATCGTGTTCACCACCGTCGCCGCCGGCGTCGGCGCCGTGAAGCTGCTCCCCAAGCACGGCCCCAAGCCGCTGATCACCCTCGGCATGCTGCTGAACGCGGTCGGCCTGGCCTGGCTCACCCAGATCGACGCCCACTCCAGCTACGCGGCCGACATCCTCGGCCCGACCCTCGCCGTCGGCTTCGGCATGGGTCTGGTCTACTCCGCCGCCGCCCGCACCGGCACCGCCGGCGTCGCGCCGCAGGAGGCCGGCATCGCCTCGGCGTGCATCAACACCGGCCAGCAGCTCGGCGGCGCCGTCGGCACCGCGCTGCTCAACACCATCGCCGCCACCGCCGCCAGCGGCTGGCTGGACAGCCACGTCACGGGCAAGCCGACCGCCGAGCAGCTCGGCCTCGCCGCGATCGACGGCTACACCACCGTCTTCTGGTGGTGCGCCGCCTTCTTCGCCTTCGGCGCCCTCGCCGCCGGCGTGCTGCTGCGCTCCGGCCCGCTGCCCGCACCCGCCGAGGCGGGCGCACCGCAGCCCACCGAACAGAGCGAGTCGGCACACTCCTGACCACCCCTCCACCCCGGCCTCCTGTGACCGTGTCACAGGAGGCCGGGCCGGTTCGTCCTAGGTCCACCAGGAGACAACGCAGCGCGCACGCGCCGCACGCACCCTCCGGCACATGGAAGAAGGCCGGCCCCGCATCGAGACCGACCACCAGGAGCGCCAGGAGCTCGCCGCTTTTCGGCTACTTCATCCCGGCTGAGACCAGGAGAAGCGAGCGTGAACCGGATCGAGGAGTTCGAGCAGGCGCGCCCCCTGCTGCTGTCGATCGCCCGCCGGTTCCTGGGCCGTGGCCACAAGGCCGAGGACGCGGTGCACGAGACCTGGCTGTGCTACGAGACCCAGCCCGCGCAAGCTCCTTCGGACCGGGCGTTCCTGTCGGCCACGGTGGCCCGCATCTCCCTCGACATGCTGCAGCCACGGCGTCCCGAGCACCCGCCGCCCCAACCGGCCCCGTCCCCGTCAGCGGCCGCCGTGGCGCTGCTGGAGGGGCTGCCCCCGCTAGAGCGCGCGGTCTTCGTCCTGCGGGAGATCTTCGGCTGCGGCCCGCCGGAGATCGCAGCGGCCCTGGGCCGTACCCAGGCGGCCTGCGACCGGCTCGCCGCCGCCGTGCCGAGGGCCGGCGACGGACGCGGCACGAACCGCTGGCCGGGGCGTATAGAGGGGGCGGAGGCAGTGGCCCGGGCGCTGGCCGCGATCGGCCCGTCGCTGACCCGCATAGCCGTCACGATGGAACCGCAGCAGGTGGGCCGCCGGCCGGGCGCGGTCTTCCGCGACCGTGAGGGCACGGTTCTCTGCGCGCTGGCTTTCGACGTTCTCGAAGGGCGGATCCAGACCATCCGCTGGCTGACCCGCCCATATACGTGTCCGTCCCGCCCGACGCCGGCACCGTGAGCAACGGCCGTACGCGGGGCGGGACGAACGCGGGGAGCCCGGACCTCAGTCGGCGGCGGGAGCCGAGACGTCGGCGATCAGGTCGGAGAGGTCGGGGTTGAACAGGGCGTCGTTGCGGGCGAGTCCGGAGATCAGCTGGACGAAGTCCACATGGGCGTCGTTCTTCTTCTCCGGGTCGGTGATCGTCTGGGCTAGGTCGAAGTAGAAGCCCTTGGTCTTCGAGCGGTCGTAGAACCCCTCCACGAAGACGCGGATCCTGTCGAAGAAGTCCTTGTACGCGGAGGCGTACCGGTCGAGCGCCTTCTCCTCGATCTGCGGGTGCTCGATGATCTGGTCGACGATCTTCGCCAGGGAGCTGGCCGCCATGGTCGCGAGCGCGACACCGGGCGAGAACAGCGGGTCCACGAACGCGGCGGCGTCGCCGACCAGCACCCAGCCGTTCCCGTAGAAGCGCTCGTTGGTGTACGACCAGTCGCGCGCACTGCGGAAGCCCGCGGTCTGGTGGGCGTCCTTGAGGAGTTCCTTCAGCTTGCCGCTCTTCGCCACCTGGGACCTGAAGAGGTCCTCCAGGGACTGCTCCGACGCCTTCGCGGTGGCCGAAGGTGTCACGAAGCCGACGCTGAAGACACCCTTGTCGATCGGGATGCCCCAGAACCAGCCGTCCTTGACGCCCTCGATGAGGATGTTGCTCCACTCGTCACCGGGCAGCCGGTGGCAGCCGTCGAAGTACGTCCACACCGCGACGTTCCGCAGCTGCTCGTGCCAGTTGACCTCGGAGTACTTGCGGCCGATCACCCGGGCCTGCCCGGAGGCGTCGATGATCAGGGAGCCACGGGTCTCGACGACGCCCTCGACGCCGCGCACGGCGTAGCTGACGCCCACGGCACGGCCGTTCTCCTCGATGGTGTCCTTCACCGTCGCCTCTTCCACGACGATGGCACCCAGCTCGCGCGCCCGGTCCAGAATCATCGTGTCCAGGTCGGCGCGGCGCGTGTGGTAGGCGTACGGGATCTTTCCACCGGTGGCGAACGCGAAGTTCCACGGGATCTCGTTGTTGCCCCAGACCACCGTGCCGCCGTACTTGCGCTCGAAGCCCTTCGCCTCCATGCGCTCGGTCAGGCCGAGTTCCGCCATAGGAAGCATGAATCCGGGAATGAGCGACTCCCCGATGTGATAGCGGGGGAACCGCTCACGGTCGAGGACGAGAACACGACGACCGCGCTCGGCGAGAAGCCCTGCGGCGGTCGCACCGGCGGGCCCGCCGCCGATGATGATGACGTCGAAATCGTCGGTTATCCCTTGCAGAGTGGACGACATGCGAGACCTTCCCCAGATCCGGTGTTCGCGCGTCGAGTGCGGACAGGAATCCCTCCGTTGTCGCACATCGCGCTCACCGAACAGCGTGCAGGGGCCAATCACCCGGTGTCATCGCTGAAATTGCTCAGCCGATTCTCCGCCGAATCTGAGTAGGCCACGTATGTCCGCGGAAACAACCGAGGAAGTCCGCCGACTGCCCATGTAATCCGACATTCCTTCCGGCATCCCCACAGGAATACTCAGGCCGGCATCGGAACATCCGTCAGAACAACTCAGGGCCCAGTCGGGAAGCACTCGAAGAAGACGCGGCCCTCCCTCAAGCACGCGGCTGAAAAATGCTGTTGGCCCCTACCGGAGCCGCGGCACCGCAGCACCCCTGACCCTCCGCTGCCGGTCCGTTCCTCATGCCGCCTGCCGACGGCCCGCCCGCGCCCCGTGCCCCGCACAGGAACGCGGGCGGGCCCTCGCCCACGGAGACGGATGTCATGGATACGCATCAGACCACGTCATTGCTTGCAGGCCTGGCTGCCTTGGTGGTCATGGCGCGCTTGCTGGGCGCGTTGGCCCGGCGGCTGGGCCAACCCGCGGTGATCGGCGAGGTTCTCGCCGGTATCGCGCTGGGGCCGACCCTGTTCCACGGGGCGATCTCGGATGCCCTGTTCCCGGGCGATATCCGGTTGCTGCTGGCCGCGTTGGCCGCGGTCGGTGTCGCCGTCTTCATGTTCATCGTGGGCCTGGAGTGGGATGCCTCGATGATCAGGGGCTCGGGGAGTCTCGCCGCGACCGTCTCGGCCAGCTCGATCCTGTTGCCGTTCGGCTTGGGCTCGCTCCTCGCCCTGTACTTGATGGACGATTACGGCACTGGGGACAAGACGGCGTTCATGCTGTTCATGGGGATCGCGATGTCGATCACGGCGTTCCCGGTGCTGGCGCGCATCTTGACGGACCGGCAGATGACCCGCACCCCGCTCGGTGTGGTGGCTTTGGCGTGCGCGTCCATCGATGACGTGCTGGCGTGGTCGCTGCTGGCTGCGGTGGTGGCGATCAGCGGTTCGGCGGGTCCGGACCAGTGGCGCATCCTGCTCGCGATCCCGTACCTGCTGGGCATGCTGTTCGTGGTGCGGCCGCTGCTCCAGCGCGCGGTGTCCCGCCGCCCCGACCTGCGGCTGAGCCCCACCGTCCTGGCAGGCGTCCTCGCGGGCCTGCTGCTGTCGGCGGCGGCCACGGAGTGGGTGGGCCTGCACTACATCTTCGGGGCGTTCCTGTTCGGCATGGTCCTGCCCCGCACCGGCACCGAGCAGCTGCGCGCCGAGGTCCATGAGCGGCTGGGTCAGATGAACAACACGCTGCTGCTGCCGGTGTTCTTCCTCGTCGCGGGCCTCAAGGTCGACCTGTCCGACGTTGGCACGGCGGGGTTGGGGGCGCTGGCGCTGATCCTGCTGGTGGCGGTCGGCGGCAAGTTCACGGGCGCGTTCGTCGCCGCCCGCTTGAACAAGATGCCGCTGCGGCAGTCGGCGGCCCTCGCCACGCTGATGAACACGCGCGGCCTGACGGAGTTGATCGTCCTCAACGTGGGTCTGCAGCTGGGCTTCATCGGCAAGGACCTGTACTCCCTGATGGTCGTCATGGCTGTCCTCACCACTGCCATGGCCGGCCCCCTGCTGACCTGGCTCATCGGCCGCCCGACGGAGAACGTCCGGCACCGAGACCACGAGCCCACAGAAACCCTGCCGACCACGCCACTCAAGAGGGCCGCCTAGCCACACCCCACCGCCCCGCCCCCCACTCCTCCCGCACCTCCCCAATGAAAGGGCCCCTTCATGGCCACGGATGTCCCACCCCGCCCAAGCCCACAGGAGTTCGTCGACGGCACCCCGATGAGCCGCAGGCAGTGGCTCATCGTCGTACTGGGCCTGCTGACGATGATCGCCGACGGTCTCGACTCCACCGTCGTCTCCTTCGTCTATCCCAGGATCCGCGACGACTGGGGCACCGAGATGAGCACGGTCACCGCCATCGTGACGGCGAGCGTGCTGGCGATGATCATCGGCGGCGCCGCCGCGGGCCCGCTCGCCGACCGTTACGGCCGCAAGAGCGTCGCCGTCACCGGCATCGCGGTGTTCGGCCTCGGCACGGCCTGCCTGGGACTCACCCAGAACGTAGCCTCCTTCGCCGCACTGCGACTCATCGCCTGCCTCGGCCTCGGCGCCATCCTGCCGACCGTGATGGCGCTGGTCGCGGACTGGACACCGGCGGCACGCCGGGTCCAGTCGGTCGCGCTGGCCTTCTCCGGAGTCACCGGCGGCATCGTCCTCGGCGGCATCCTCGCCTCGCTCCTCGTGCCCGCCGTCGGTTGGCACACCCTGCTGCTGGTGAGCGGCATCGCCCCCCTGCTGCTGATCCCCGCGGTCCTCCGCTACGTCCCCGAGTCCGTCGGCGTCCTCGCCGCCCGAGGCGCGTCCCCGGCCCGCATACGCGCCGCCCTGGCCGCCGTCGCCCCGGACCAGGACGTCTCCCACGTGGAATACGCTCCCGCCGCCGAACAGCGACCGGAACGCCGCCCGGCGAAGGTCGTCCTCTCCCGCGGCCTCGCCCGCACCACCGTGCTGATCTGGCTCAGCTTCTTCCTGGGCCAGGGCATCGGCGCCGGACTCATCACCTACCTGCCGCTGCTGGCCGAACGGACTGGCCTGACCTCGTCACAGGCCGCCGTGGCCGTGGCCGCGTTCGGCTGGGGCGGCCTGACAGGACAGCTGTCGGTGTCCTTCATCCTCAAGCGCTACGACCGCTTCCGCGTCCTGTGGACCCTGTGGGCGGCCACCGCGATCGGCTTCGCGGTCGCCTCCCTGGTGGCCACCCACTTCGCCGCGCTCATCGCGCTGATGTTCGTCCTCGGCCTGTGCCTGCCGGCGGCCAACTCCGCGCTCCAGGCGATCGCCGCGGTCGCCTATCCGGCTTCTGCCCGCGCCACGGGCGTCAGCTGGGCCAACACCGCGGGCAAGCTCGGCCCCGTCGCCAGCGGCCTGCTCGGCGGCCTGATGGTCGACGCAGGCTGGTCCCTGGGCACGGTCCTGCTCACCCTGGTCCTGCCGGTCGCCATCTGCGTAGCAGCAGCACTGGCCCTCAAAACCCGCGCCAACCACCCCCAGCACCTCAACCCAACCCCGACCTCACCCCACCCCCGCCCCACCCGGGCTCTGGCCTCAGAACAGTCCTGACGACACGCTGTGGCCCCCCGAAACCTGGGGGGCCCGCCGATCGGCGACGTCGCGTGAAGTCCACCATCCCGAACACGATGGACGTGATCTTGGACGAGAGCTATCACGCCCGGACGTTGCCGAACGCAAGGCGCGTGAGTGCTGTGGCGGGGCTCAGAACACGCCTGGTACGCCAGCGCCAGCCCTGACCAGACCATCGACCAGGTCAGGCTGACCACGGTCACGATGAGGGCACAAACGGCGTGGTCAGCCGCTGGTCAGCCCGACCATGCGGCGACCACGGGCGGCTGCGCGACGGGTGCGGTCACGGTTGCGCGCCTGCGCAACGGACGGTGCGAAACCGCGAAACGGCACCCATGTCGGCGTGCGCAGTCGGAGGTTCGGCCGTACACGACAGGGACGTGCACACCAGGCTGCGCGGTCTTGCGCACGCAGCCTTTCCAGAGACCCGTCCGGCGTTGCGCAACGAGAAAGCCGCCGCACCGGTACCCACCCCTCACGGTTGCGCGGCCCGCGTTGCGCATCGAGTCTGCGCGATGGTGCGCAGTCAGGTTGCGCAGCTGGGCTCGGCCAGGTTGGAGCCGCAGCGCGGTCTGCCCCACCTGCCTGGACCGGTCGCCCTGCACCGCGGAACTTGCCATCGGTTGGTCGTGGGGCTGGCGGCCGTTCGGTCAGTCCTGGTCAGGGTGGGACTCGTCTTCTTCGAAAAGCCAGCTGGCGAGTTCGTCGGCCCACTGCACGGCCCAGGTACGTAGAGCGGCGATGGTGGCTGCGTCGAGGCCATAGGCGGCGAAGGCTTCGTCATCGGTCCACTCGGCGCCCGCGAGGTTGGCCTGGAGGTCTTCTCGTTCGAAACGCCCCCGGGCGTGTCGCCGCCCGAATTCCTCGAGGTCGGCTGTGCTCCAACGCCGAGAGGCCGCGAACACGTCGATCAGATCCCGGGGGGCGCCCCTGTCCCCCAGGGCGCGTACCTTCGTGCCGATCACGTCTTCTTCTGCGAGTACGGGCCCGTACGGGCTGTCGGCGACGGGACGCCAGAAGATCTCCTTGAGGATGTCGACCTCGACCTCCTGGCCGGTATCCGGGTCGCGGACGGCGAAGCGAGCGGACAGCGGGGCTGTTTCCAGGGACTGCACCTGCCAGCCGCGCTCCTGAAGGCCGCTGCGGAGGGCGGCGGCGATGTCCGCCATGGGAGCGGGATTCTCGGTGGCGACGTCGAGATCCTGACTGGGACGGCTGACCAGACGGTGCGCGCGCACCGCGTACCCGCCAGTCAACACGAGCGGGTAGGGAGAGCCCAGGGTGATCACGTCCGCCAGGAGCCGTGCGTGCAGCTCCGGCATGTCCTGACTCACGCAGCCGCCCGGCCGCGGGCGGCCAGCTGAGGGAAGGCTTCTTCCCACACGGTGCGCACCGTACGGCCGACCAGACGACGCAGCGTGGGCCACAGCTCCAGCAGAACATCGTGATTCAAGAAAGCTGTCAGGTCCTCGCGCAGGCCTTCGTGCAGCACGGTCCGGTACAGCCCCATGCGCTGACGCGGCTTGTCCAGGTCGTAGGAGGTCAACCCGGACCACGCCACATGCAGCGGAAGATCCACCACACCCCGTACCGGGCCCCGCAACTCATCCAAAGACGCAGGCAGGCGCTGATGGAACTTCTGCCGGTACAACGAAAGATCTTCCGCGTACGCTCCCGCAGAATCGGGCCTGGAGGTGGGCGAGTGGGCACTGTCTGCCATATCGCCATTATGGAGGCGGGCGTGGCGAACCATGAGCCGGACGAGGCCACCCCTGCTCACGAGATGACTACGGTCATGTGCGGATCTACCGCGCAGCCGGACGACGGGCAGCACTCGCTGAGGGCCAGGTCCGGACCCACAGCGCTGGAAGGCCGGTCCGGGTCGCTGTGGGCCGACGCCGCCGAGTGCGGTCCCTGCCACCCAGGGTGGCGTCATGAGGACGGGATCTCGCCCAACCTTTCACGAACAGCCGATCACTGCGTGACCACCACAAGCAGGGTTACGTTCACCGGCCATGCGAAAGATCATCACTTGCGGCCTGCTGGCCGTCGCGGCCCTTTCCACCGCCACGCCTGCCTTCGCTGACGACGACACCAACTTCGGCGGCGGGATCAACCCTGCGAACAACTGGAACTTCACCGCCTCTGACGTCTGCCTCCAGGAACTCGCCGTGGTCCCCGCTCTGAGCGACTGGACCGGCAACCACCAAAACAACTGCTCCAACGGCAACGTCATCGATCACTCCGGCAGCGGCGCCCTGCTGCCCGGGCACTGACAGCACCACACCCACGGAGCCCCGCCCGGGAAGGCCCTGTCCCCGACGTAAGCAACCGTGGGTTGACACGACCGAGCGGCTCTCAGGACTGAGGGCCGCTCAGTACAGCCCACCCGTCATCCAGCCCTGCGCCCGCCCGTCAGCCTGCCGAAGGGGCTACCCAGGACACGGACTGCTCCGTCGCGGTCGCGGGCCGCCAGACGGGCGCTGAGGGCCCGTCACGGAGCAGATCCGCCAGCGGCGCCGCCAGGATGGGCACCTGGCGTATGTAGTCGGCTCCGGCCAGCCGGGCGGCCGCGCGCAGCGCGCTCAGCCGGTTCTCAACACCGGCCGATCCGGTGCCGTCCAGGACGAACAACAGGCGTGGGAAGAGCGGATACCGCCGCCGCCATTCCTCCTGGGCTTCCTGGACAGTGCCGCCGCGCGGCCGGCCGACCGGCACCGGTACGTACCGGTACAGCCGTTCATAGGCACCAATCTTCGCGGCCAGGCGTTCGGGCCCCATGGTGGCGCGGTCGATTTCCACGAACGCCCGCAGCATCGACCAGTCATGCTCGCTGTCACCGGTGCGCCGGTAGTAGAGCAGGGCGTCGGGGATGACCGCTTCCCCGCCACCGAGCGGGTGGTAGACCTCCGGGATCCAGTCCAACGGCTGGCACATGTCCCCGCGGCGGCGGGCGTCCTGCACGAACGCCAGCGCGGTCTGCGTCACCGTCAGCACATGTCCCGCCCGCAGCCGGGCCGCCGTGCGATCCGTCGCCAGCCGTGACGGCCGCCAGTCGCGTAACTCCGCAAACCCTCCGGCGACCTCTGCGCCGTACTGGGTGACGAACCAGGCCCGTGTCCGGCCTGCCTGAGGCAGCGTCACACGATCAATCAACCCCTCGTCGCGCAGCTTGGCCAGCCGTCGCCGCGTCTGCTCGACCCGCGCCCCGGGCGCGATCATCAAGTGCATCTGCTCAGTGGTGGCCATCCGGTGCTGCGCCACGACCGCCAGCGCCAGCCGGTCCCCGCCCCCTGCGTCCATGCTCGCCACGGCCCTGCCCCTCTCGTGCCAGGCCGGCACCACCAGGTTGAGGTGCCGCGCACGAGACAGGCCAGCAGTCGGCCCCGACCAGAACTCTGACCGTCAAGGCCCGACCAGCGTCACGATGCGATAACCCCGCCGATAACCCCTCCCACGAACCCGCCGTAGACCAGGCCGACAACCCCTTCCACAACTGCTGGCACCCACAGCAGACCTGACGGAGTATCCGCAGCTCACCACCCCTGAACAGGCATGGTCGGCAGCCCGACATCCCCCTCTGCACATCCCGACGCCCCCAGACAAGAAGAAGGAGAAGGGAGGGGCGGGGACGGGTGTGGGTGCGCCTCGGGGGATCGGGGCGCCGTCCTTCTGCTTGCGCGTCGGCGGGCCTCCGCGCTCGAGGCGTCGCGCTGTCGTTCCACCGCACACGGTGGAACGACAGCCGCGCGCATCGGCCCGCCTCTACGCTGGCCTATTCAGCACAGCGGCGGGGTGTCGGGGGATGTGGATGGGGGCCCTCCACCTTGGTCGTGGACACCTCGACAATGGATCTTGAGTCCGGAGAGAGGAGTCCCAGGTGGGGACCTACAAGTACTCGACGGAGTTCCGGGCTGACGCGGTGGCGTTGGCCCGTTCGTCGGGCCGGCCTGTCTCACGCATTGCCGCCGAGCTCGGCGTGCATCACGAGACGCTGCGGCAGTGGATCAAGACGGCGGAGAAGGCCGACAGGCCCGAAACGGTTGCGGCGTCGGCGAAGGACGCGGAGATCGCGGCCTTGCGCAAGCAGGTGCGCGAGCTGGAGATGGAACGTGACATCCTGCGCCGGGCGGCCAAGATTGTGCGGGCGAGACGAACTGGTGAGCCGCTTCGAGTTCGTTGCCGACCACCGCGGCGCCTTCGGCGTGAAGCGGCTGTGCACCGTCTTGAACCTGTCGAAGTCCGGGTTCTACCGGTGGCTGAAGACCGCGCCGGCCCGCGCCGCGAAGAAGGCCGCGGACGCCGCACTCACCCGGCGGATACGCCAGGTCCACGCAGAGTCCGGGAGGACGTACGGGGCCAAGCGGATCACCGCCGGGCTTCGCGCGGACGGCTTGATGGTGAACCGCAAGCGCGTCGAGCGGCTCATGCGTCAACACGCTGTCCGGGGAAGGAGGTTGAAGCGGCGGCACCGCATCATCGTTCCGAACCCCGCCGCCCAGGCGGTGCCCGATCTGCTGCGGCGCAACTTCACCGCATCCGCGCCCAACCGGGCCTGGGTCGGTGACATCACCTATCTGCCCATCGTCGGCGGGACGTTCCTGTATTTGGCCACCGTCATCGACGTGTACTCCCGTCGCCTGCTGGGCTGGTCGATAGCCGATCACATGCGGACCGAGCTCGTCACCGACGCGCTCAACGCGGCCGTCCGCACTCGCGGCGGCCAGGTGAACGGCGTCATTTTCCACAGCGATCACGGGGCTCAGTACGGGGCGAAGGCATTCGCCGACGCCTGTCACCGGGCCGGGATCCGCCGGTCCATGGGAGCGGTCGGCACATCCGCGGACAACGCCGCCGCGGAGTCGTTCTTCGCATCGCTGAAGCGGGAGATCCGGCCCGGCCGACGCGCCTGGCCGACCGAACGGGCCGCGCGACTCGCAGTCTTCCGCTGGCTCGGCTTCTACAACCACCAGCGCCGGCACTCCACGATCGGCTACCTCGCGCCGGTCGGCTACGAACAGAGATCAACTACGCTGGCCATTGCTGCATGACAACCGGTCTCCACGATCAAGGTGGAAGCCCCGCCGCTGTAAAAGATCTCACCGACACTTTGGCACTCGACGGCGACGTCAAGCGCGGCCGCCCGCCCCGGCTCGCCTTCCACGATCAGGTCCTGGCGGCCGTCCTTCACCTGCGGGTCGCCTTGGTCGCGTAACCCCTGTAGTGCTCCTCGGCAGTAGCCGCACCGCCATGCACCGCACCCTGCTGAAGATTAGGACCCTGCTCAAGGCCCACGGCATCAGCATCCCCCGGCGACCACCCCACCCGCTGCCCTCGCAACCCTCCACGCCCGGGTCATCGCCCTGACCAACAACCCCAATACCAAGAGCAAGACGCCATGTTGATGATCTGCAAGCTCTTAGCTTGGTGTTTAACCTTTGACCGTTCACCTGACCTGCTGATCTTGGTTCTTTCCCGGGACAGCAGGGCGGCCGTTCTTCACGCTTCGAGGTGTCGAGCAACGTCGCGTGAAGGAACGGCCGCTGGTGAAGAGTCTCGCCGCTGAACAGTCCGCTGACGCCGCGTTGGGCGTCCTGTCCCACTTACGTGTCGAGTTCTACGACTGCCTCTACACCCGGGCGGATGCGCTCTTCGAGCTCACGCGAGTTCGTGGCCGCCTACGGCCCTGGCGCGTTTTCCCGCTCCAGCTCCCGGGCTTCGTCAAGCGAGGTGATGACCACGCCGATGAGGACGTTGACCAGGACGAAGGAAGCCAGGGGTCACGGTGGAGCGGTCAGGGGACGGGCGACTGCGCGGCCGTTCTGCCACGTGCTCGGTATCGCCCGCCTGCCCAACCGCACTCTGACCGGATGACGAAGAAACGAGCAGGTCACCCACCACGTCAGAGATCATCTGCGGGACAAGTCTTAGGGAGCGGTGGCCGTGTAGGCCTGGCTGTTGCTGTTACTGGCCCCGGGACTGTTGAAGTTGCTGTTCGTGTTGATGTTGTTGTACACGGGGATCAGGCCGCTGAGGTTGACGGGGAGGATGGACCCACCGTCCCCGTTCCCGCTGCCCCCTCCGCCCCCGTTGGGGCAGTCGCCGCCGGTAATGGTGGTGGGGTCAGTGGCGCTCGCCGCAATACCGGTGGTGTCGTCCCGCACGGCCACGACGTTCGTGACGGAACAGGGCGCGTCGTTCGCGACATCAACGGTCAGAACGATGGTGAACCCGGACGTGGGCGCCGCGTAGACACGAGTGGTGGAGCAGCGCAGGACGTTGCTTCCCCGGCTGCCACTGCAATCGACGGTCGTGTCGTCGGTGGTGGCGATCCGGTAGTCGGCGACGGTCAGCCCCTCCGGGAGAGCGTCGCCCAGGGTCGTGCCCGCTTGAGTGAACGAATCGCCCCGGTTGGAGACCTTGATGGTGTATTCGCCGATTCCGCCCCTGGGGAAGGTGCCCACGTGGGTCTTGGTGATGCGCAGCTGGGCTACCGCGGCCGCTGGGGTGGCTCCCAGGCCCAAAGTCAGCACTGCGCTCAACCCGAGGACGGTTCCGAGGGCAGATGCGCGTCGTTGCAGTACGTGCGTGGCCATGGTCAGCCCTTTCTCTCATGTGAGGAGTCCGAGGCAGCGCAGCCCCGGTTCGAGGCCTACCCAGGCGGGTGAGGCCACCGTTGGGATCACGGGTGAACGGTCAACTGATGAGCCGGCCCAGGCCGACGTGACCGGCCCCGGCCGGCGCCAGCCCGGACGTGAGACCGACGACCTGGCGGCGGGCGTCTTGAACCGTCGGAGCGACGAAGTCGAGCGACAGGAGGTTGTCCAGGCTGAGGGGACCGGCCGTGGCGGAGCCGAGCCCCGCACGTCCGGCGGCCTGCGCGGCTGGTGTGCAGAGAAGGACCAGAGCGATGGCCAGAGCGGTGCCTGCTGCCACGCGGACAGCTGTGTGTGCCATAAATCCTTCAACGCCCCGAGCTCCGCCCGGTAATGGAGTGAGGGTCTGGCCCGGTCCTGATTCCCCCGAGTGGCCCGCAGGAGGCGGGCTTGGAGCACGTACAGGCAGTCGAACCCGGTGCCGTCACCTGAGGACGGAGGACGCCCGTGTGGTCGGAAAGCTGCTCCTCAGACTGTCCGGAGCAGGAAGAGCACCGAGATCTCCGTGCTCCTTCGGCCGCACCGTCCGCAGCTACATCACACGACAACTTGTCACCTGACGAAGAGCCAGGCTACTGACTACAGGGCGCGGCCTCGGCAGATTCGGTCTCTCACCTCTCGCCGCGAAGAGGCGGGCAACTGACCACATCAGGTGGTGTAGTGCCAGTTGCGCCGTGTCCGGGGTGCCCGCACGAGTACATGGACAGGGTGTGCAGGTGACGAATCGAGCGGATCATCCCTGTGTGCTGCCGTCAGACCCTTCCTGGATCCATGACGCCAGACACGTGCGGGACATCGTTGCCTGTCTGGCGGCTGCGGCGGCCCTCGCCCATGACCACGGCGAGCCTGAGCGGTACGTCCTGCCGCACCTGCCGTACCAGGTCGCGGCAGACACGCTCGGCCAGATCGGCTCCGACGTGGAGCCCGCTCGGAGTGACGGCGTGTATCTGATGGCCCTGCCGTCCTTCCAGCTGGACGCCCTGTGGCAGGTCCTGGGCGTCCTGCGACGAGCACGGGACGGCGACCAGGACGCCGCTGAGGTCCTGGACCTCGTCTCCGACTACGCTGCCCGCTGCTTCCTCCCACCGCGGCGTGTGGACGACGTGGTCACCGGCCTGGAGCGCGTCCTGGCCGTCCTCACACTGGACATTCCCGCCGTCCGCACCGTGGCCACCACTCTGCTCCTGGAGGGCGAGCGCGACGACGACTTCCGTTCGGCGTGCGACGACCTGGTCGCGGCGTGGCGGGCCGCTGGCATCGCTCACTGACGGGACCCGGCACCACTGCTCCGGGGCGGATGGCCGGCCGTGCGGGGCAGCGGCGGCCCAGCTGAGAACGGCACGCGCAACGACAAGCGTTTCTGCGTGGCCGCGAGCTTGATCGATCTCAAGGAGAGGGGCCGCCGGCCTTGCTGCAGCGGCGTCTTGCGGCGCCGCGTCCGGGTGGCACGAGGCCCCGGCCGTTGCGACACGCAGGCCGGCGTCTCGCGGTGCACTTCATTGACCAGCCGGTCCAACGAGTGACCGATGGCCGGGTCACACCGTCCCGAACAGGGGCACGTCGCCGGGCTCCATGTCGGTGCGGATAGCTGGTATCGGATACGTATTCATCCCCTGCGGTATTCCGTTGGCGGGTGGTGTCAGATTGCAGGGTCCGCCAGTGTGAAAGGGCGCCCCGGCAGTAGCTTCTTGTGACGGTGTGTGAGGTATTGGGGGCTTGTGGCTGGGAGTTGGTGGCCAGGACTAGGGCGCATCCAACGAAACCAGCCGACGGCTCGCCAGCGTCCTTCTCGGCAGGGCGACGGGGGCTGCATATGGCCGGACATCAGCAAAGGCGACAGCGGGTGCGCTTGGCTCAACGCAGGCCCGCGCCCGCTCGCGTCCGAGCCCGTAGCCGGGCGGCCCGTCTCCGTGGACTCCCATGGGTCACGATCGCAACGGTGATCGGGGTCGTCGCAGCCATTGGGGGGCTCATTTTCTCTGGCATCGCCACGTACTACGGGGCCTTGGTTTCGGCCGACCAGTTAGATCAAACCCGTGAGGCGGCGCAGACTGCCGCCCGGGATCAGGCGAACCACATCTCCTTCTGGACTGAAGACGAAGGAAGAGCGGTGACATTTCACGTGCAGAACCGCTCGCCAGACCCGGTACCCAGCATCTATCTCATGGTTGCGGGGTGGGGTACGGTCCACGCTGAGGGGTTGCCGCCAGATGAAAACGCCTACGTGTATTGGATCCGAACGGCGCCGCCAGTGCCTCCCTGTGCCGAGCTTGTCTTCACGACCAAAGGCCTCTCCGCGACCATGGTTCGCCTGCGTCCATTGGCTATGGGCAAGGTAGACGCCGTGAAGCCAGAGTGGTTCGCCGCACTTCGATTCGCGGATCGCGACGGCCAGACGTGGGAGCGAACGAGGTGGTCGCTCCAATCAATAGATGAATCGGCCTCTCCAGTCGAGATGGCGGGCCTGGGTGAGTGGTCCGCTTACCAGGCCAACTCCGCGGACGTTCTCCCTCTCCCTAAGGTGAAGAGAGCCGTTGCCTGTGGCGGAGACAACTGAGTTGCCGAACTGCGCTTCCTCCAGGGCGAGTTGCTGCGATCATCCACGTGTCACCCGGTGAGCGACACGAACCGAGACATCAGCATGACGTGGCCCTACGCAGGGTGCGTCCGAAGTGACACACAATTCGAACAAGCGATCTAATGTCGGTATGGACGTGACCGCTTTCCCCGACGACCTCGTACAGACGCAAGCCGCCTGGAACGCCACCTACCAAGCACTCGCCGCACCCCGTCCCCGCGACACCACCGCCCTGCGCCGCCGTCTGCTGCTCCTGTCCGTGCGGCTGTGGTGGCACCCCTACTGGGAGACCGTCTCCTCGATGCCGGCGGCGCGCTCCGAGCTCCGCCACCTCGCCCGCGTCCACGGCGCTGTCCCGGCGCCGTGACCGGTCACTGTGCATGGTGACGCCGGCCTTGCGGCAGCTGCGTCGCGCGATGCCGCGTCCGGGTGGCACGAGACCCCGGCCGCTGTCATGGCGGCCGGGGTCTTGCGGTGCACTTCGTCGACCAGTTGGGCTAACGAGTGACCGACGGCTGGCGTCACGCCGTCCCGAACAGGGGCACGTCGCCTGGCTCCATGTCGGTGCGGATACGGGTCGCCCGTACCGGATGGCGCCACCGTCCCGCCTGGTCTCTGGCGACGTCCACGGCGACCTCCGCCACGACGTCGGGCACGACCAGGCGCACCGACAGGTGCTCCCGCGATCCCCATCCCACACTGAAGGTGCGTGCCGTCCATGGGTGGCCGCCGTCTGCGGCGTGCAGCTGGTCGGCGAGGCTCTGCCGTACGGCCGCGTTCAGCGTGGTGGTGCGGCCGGTGTACCGGAAGTACCCCTCGCCGTCGTAGCGGCCCAGCAGTGCGGTGGTGGGGGCGTGCAGGCTGCCGGTGACCGCGCCGACGATCGCCTCACTGGTGTGCCGCGCCTTGTACTTGGTCCACCCATGCCCGCCCGGCACGTATCTGCTCGCCAGGGGCCGGAACACCAGGCCCTCGATGCCGACGGCCGGGTAGTCGGCGAGCCAGCGGGCCGCCTGCTGGGGGTCGGTCGTGGTCGGGCACAGCGACCACGTCGCCAACAGACGGGGTGACGGAATACCCAGGCTGGGTCAGGGGGCCGGGCGGCCGCCGCGCGTCCGTCGGCGCTCGTGCCCCGCTGGGTTCTTGGATTGGGAACGCGCGCCGGATGCGGACTGTGTGCTGGTAAGGGGCCGTTCGTGCGTCCCCGGCGGCGCGGAGAACACCCAGACACACCCGCCGTGACTCTACGTGTACGGTTGCTCACTAATTGTTGTGAATGGGAAGGCCCCTCATGAACCTCGCCTGCACGCGCGCCGGTCACCGACTCGCCGCTACGGCCGCCCTCATCGCCGCGGCCGTACTCACCGTCGTCACCGCACATCCCGCAGCCGCACAGGATTCCTTCCGGATCGAGACTTACAACGGGGGATGCCTGGAAATCGCGGACGCCAGTACGCACAACGGCGCCCCGCTCCAGCAGTACCGCTGCCTTGGCACGGACAACCAGCTCTTCACGACGCAAGACACCGGAGACGGAGACGGCTCCGTCAGGATCAAGACCTTCGCCGGCAAGTGCCTGGAAGTCCTGGACAGTGATCCGCCCGCCGACGACACGATCGTGCAGGGGGACTGCGACGACCGCTACTCCATCCAGGAGTTCCAAATCCACGACCTAGGCGGCGGTGAAGTCGCCATCGAGGTCAACCACCTGTTCTTGACCGTCGAAGAAGGACACGGCGGATTTCTCGCCCCGGTCGTGGTGCACGACGGCTCACCCGGCGGCCACCAGGTATTCACACTCGTCAACTGACCCCCACGCCCGCCTCTCACGTCCGGCGCTCACCAGTACTTCTGACCGTCCCGGGTCGGGCCGCCGAACCATCATCCACCCGGCGAACCCGGCCTCCAGCAACCAGACCCGGCCTGCCCCGGTCCCCGAGCCGCAGCCGCGGTGGATGCCGATGGTGGTGAGGTGATGCTGCTGGGCGGGGTGCAGGGTGGTCATGGTGAGCGGCTTGGAGTCGTGGGTTCAGTGGGTGGCGGTTGACTGTCTTGCTGGGTGAGCCCGCGGGTCACGTCGCCCAGCACGACTGCGCGCTGCTCTGGGGGCAGTGCAGCCGCGGCATCCACGATCTGCTGTCTGCGGGCGTCAACGTTCTCCGTCTCAACGCGTTTGGTCCTGTCTGTCAGGACGTGTGGAGTGAGCGCTACGACGGCACCGGCGAGGACGCAGACGACGACAACCCAGCCGGAGCACCGGCCACTGTGGTTATGGCGCCGATGCCGGGGACGGATACGGACGACGGGATGTTCACGCTGGTCTCCGCTGGGCAAGGCTGGGCAAGGGGCGGGGGCGGACACCTGCGTGGTGTCGTCCGCGTGGATAAGCCGCGCGGTCGGCCCAGCCCTCGGCCCGGGTGCGGTACCCGATCGAGGCGCTGGAGCCAGAGTGGCACGGATTCCGTCGGGGCATCCCCCGGCTCCCTTCTGAGTGGACTGCGGTCAGACATGGCGGCTTGGCTTCCCGCCCCCTTGCGCCCCGGGCGGGGCGGCACACAGCAGATGCGAGGAGGCGGAACTTGGTGGGAGCACGGTGACGGAGCGCTGGCCTAGCTACACAACCCCCGCGGCCGCCCTCTTTGATCCGGGGCTAGGACGTGGGTTAGCTGACTGAGGAGCAGCGATTCGGGCGGAGGGCATGGTGACGGTGGCCAGGCCTAGCCACACAAGCCCGGCGGCCCGCTCCTGGGTAGCAGCACCTTCTGCTTCCCGGCACGGGCGAGGCCCGGACCGTGATGGTCCGGGCCTCACTTGCTCAGAACCTCACCCTGGACGACGACCCAGCACGACCGGCCCCATGTGCGGAACCATTCGTTGGGAAGTTGCGCTCGAGAGAAGGGTGGGAAAAGGGCAGGATGCGCGGGGTGTTGGAGAAATAGACTCGCCCATGTGACAAGAACATGGCGGCGGCTGGCAGACCGGCTCAACGGAAAACATGATCCAGAAGTTCTCTACGAAGGGCTTCCTGATCACCTGGCTGTTCCCGTCAGGCACTGGGCCCTCGAGGCTCTGCGTAACTATGTACTTGTTGGCGTTGTCTGCTTGCGTCTGCGGCTGCCGTCCACGGTCCTCAACAGCCGTGCGCCAGATGAAGCGCTCGCCAACTACCAGGACAAGAACAACCCAATGATCTTCTTGGAGATCGTTGATGCGTTGTTGGCCGGCCTCGCGGATACCAACCCCTACTCGTCGGGGAACTACGGAGCCACCGCCAGAGACCTTCGCACGAAGCTGGACTACATCCTCACCGAAGGAGGATCGGCTTACATGGTCAACCCGGAACGCGACGGGTTGTGCCGCAGAGTCAATGAGACCCTACGCGAGTCCCTGGAAGCCGCTGTGCAGGCTGCGGACAAGCAGACGCAGGGCGCAGGCACGCATCTCCGAGAGGCTTTTTCCGCTGCCTACGGGATCAGCCCCAACCCCAGTGTTGCCTACTCTCAGTCCGTGAAAGCGGTCGAAGCGGTAGCCAACCCACTGTTTCTTCCTAAATCGCCTGAACCCACCCTGGGGGCTGTTCGATCAACCCTTGACCAGGGCAGAAACAAGTACGAGATGGTGGTGCAGGACCGGACGGGGGCGCCCGCAGGCATCAACGCAGTCGTTGAACTTCTCAACCTCCTCTGGCATGGACAACGCGACCGCCATGCCGGAGGCCCCACGAGTCAACCGGTGACGCAGGAAGCCGCGGAGACCGCCGTACACGCTGCAGCTCTCTTGGTTCATTGGATCGCGACAGGCGCGATTCGCAAGAAGTAGCAGGGGTGTCTCCCTGCCCCGCTGGGCGCAATTCGCTGCTGCATCGACTGAGGGCTACGTCCGACGGGGCTTCCCCTGGCCGTACCCGACCGCCGGGTCCGGCTCCGATGCCTATCTGGCGGCCGCACGTCAGGGCCTCACCGCGGAGTGAAAGGGCTGGCAGTGAGCGTGCCGTCGTCGTTCAGTTGGACCTGGTCGGCGAGTTGGGCGAGCAGTTGTTTCGGGCTCAGGCCAGTAGCGTGGCCCGCAGGCGACGGCTGACCTCCGCCGACAGCCACACCTGCGCCCGCAGTTCATCACGGGCGTCGCGCTGCTCCTGGCGCCAGGCGGCATGTCGGGCCGCCCAACGTTCAGCGAGCCCTACGGGATTGTCCGGCACCAGTTCCCCGCCCACCCTCACGGGCGCGTGCAGCTGCTGGGTCTCCCTCTCCCGCCGTACGGCTTCAGCGACCTTGCCCGCGACCTCCTCGGCATCCAGCCCCGGCGCCTGCCGGCGCATCGTGGCCCGCGCGACGTCCTCAGCACTCCAGATCATGCCTGCCCCCCGGCCCACCCCAGACTGAGCGCGGCCAGCTCGCCGCGCCGCTGCGCACTCGCTTTGCGAATCCGGCGCGCGCCGAAGGGTGCACGCTTGCGCCCCTGCACGTGTGGTTGGAGGTGCTGGGACGCAGGCGGGCGGGCTGTTGGGGGTGCGGGGGTGGTGGGGGTGGTGCGCGGCGGGGCGTGCGCCCCGCGCTTCTGTGTGACCTGGGCCACAGATGAGCGCTGCGGGTTTGAGGTGATTGTCGTGACATTTGATAGATGCCCAGGTCACGCACTGTTACTTCCCGGTAGTTGATAGCTCAAAGTCCTGAGGCGGGTGCGCTGCGTGAAATTCGTGTGGCCGTGCGTGAACGTTCGGCCGTTCGATGGGCTTGAGTGGTCGTCATATCCCGGTGGCCCGGAGGGAGTTGTCCCGCCCCTCGGGCCGCTTCCAGTCCCCGAGTGATGAGGAGCCATGAACGACAACCACCCTGCCCGCAGCGGTATCGACAGCAGTCTCACGCTGAGCTACCAGGCCGAGTACATCTCCGACCAGAAGGCGTTCCACGACTACGCCTACGCCGTGCTCGGAGACGACGACGCCACCGAACAAGCGGTGCACACCGCGATGGCCCTGGTACGCGACAGCTGGGACGAACTGCTGGTGGAAAGCAACATCAAGCAGCAGCTGTGGGCCATCGTGCGCGGGGTGGTGCAGCAGTACCGCGAGCGCGCGGAACGCAACGCCATCGCCGCGGGCCTGGACGACTACCGCCAGGGACTGCGCGAACTGGAGGGCGACCAGGGCGTGTTCGACGCTCTCACCGCGCTGCCCCGGAGCAGTTCGACGCGGTCGTCCTGCGCTGCGTCCTGGGCTACAAGCCCGAGAACATCGCCTGGTACATGGGCCTGAGCCAGGACGTGGTCCGCCGCCACGTCCGCAACGGCAAAGCGCGCATCGAGCAGGCCGTGCCCTCGCTGCTGAAGAAGACCCCGGACACCGTCCCCGACGACCACCACGAGAGGGACACCAAGGAATGAGCATGCGCCGATCCAAGGCCGAATCATCCCGTCCCGCCAGAACCCTCGATGAGATCCTCGCGGCCGCGGGCCAGGAACTCCAGGCCCGCCGCCGCCCGTTCGACGAAGCCGCAGGACTTCGCCGGCTGGCCCGCCAGACCGAACCGACCCCGCTCAAAGGCGCCGCCACGGTCACCCGGGCCCGCCACCAGCTGTCCGTCATGACCAGCCTGTTCCTGCGCGACCAGCACGCACCCGCCCACATTCGGGAACTCCCCGCCCGCCTCGGCGACGACGGCAACGACGCCCCGGCCCAGTCGCCGTCCGAGGACCTCGATCTCGACGGCGCCCACCTGTTCGGCTGCATGCTCCACCTGGCCGGACACCCCCTCAGCGCCCAGTTCTGGTGGGAACTGGCCGCCGGCGCCGACCACGTCGGCGCCGTCTACTGCTTTACCTGCACCACCTCGGACAAGGCGCCGGCGCCGAAGCCCTGCACTGGATCCACTCCCTGCGCTGGCGGCACGCCGACATCGACGAAGTCTTCCTGCTCGGCACCGGCCGCTTCATGGAGTGGATGTACGAACACCGGCCCCCCTCCGCCCACCCCGATCTGCTCGGCGAAGTCGTCCGCCTCGCCCTGCGCCAAGACGACCAGTTCCTGGTCTGCCGGCCCGAACGCCAACTCGCTGAACGCCTCAAACGCTCCCACTGAGCCACCGCACCACACACGGCGAAGAGCTCGCCGCGGTCACCGGTTTGGAGGCCACCGACCGCACACGAGCCCTTCGTCAGAGAAGCACCCTCACGAAAAGAGCCCTCTCATGGCGAAGCGTACGCCCCGACGCACCCGAAAACCCCGAACCAAGAAGGACCGCAAGAGCCGCCAGAGCAAACGGCGCCTGATCTCCATCGCCTGGCGCGCCCCCGGCCGCGGTCGGCGCCAGCGCCGCGATCTCCAGCGCCACCTGCTACGCGGCGCCGCCTACAGCACGGGCGCTGGCATCGTCGGCCTCGTCTTCTGGTGGCTGCGGCTCCGCTTCCACGTCGTCTGACCCCACCAAGCGAGGAAGGCGCGCTCAGGCGACCCTCGTCGTGAACCCCGCGCCAGCACTCACCAGTCCTCCCCGCAGCGGCACCGGATCCGCCGCCACGAGCCAGCCACAGGCTGGCTCCGGATCCGGTGTCGTGGGAAGCCCATCGGCCCTGGACAGATGACGGTGAAGCCGGGCCCGGATCGGTGCCAGAGTCCTACGCTGAAACGCAGCACCGTGGCGTGGTTTCGGGGGACACGATGAACGCGATCGACATGCCTGACAAGGCACCTGCCAGCACGTCAGAGGATGTGTGGTTCATCAGTCATGCGGGTGCGGATCGGGCGTGGGCGGAGTGGATCGCCTGGCAGCTCCTGGACGCTGGCTTCGAGGTGGAGTTGGACTGCTGGGACTGGGGTGCGGGTGACAGTTTCATCGCGAAGATGAACGCCGCGTTGGGGCGGGGCCGGATGCTGGCCCTGTACTCCCCGGCGTATTTCGAGCCCGAGCGTTTCACCACGATGGAGTGGGAGGCGATGGTGGCGATGCGGGAGAAGATCACTCCGGTCCGTATCGCCGAGGTCACCCCGCCGCCTGTGCTGCGGCCGTTGATCGCTCCGGACCTGTTCGGCATGGACGACCACACCGCCCGCGAAACACTGTTGCGGGCCATCAACGGTCCGTCCCGGCCGAGTGTGGCGCCGGGGCGGCCGCCGGGGATGCTGTCGAGGATCGGCGGTACCGGCCCCCGTCTGCCGGGGAGTCTGCCGCGGGTGCGGAACCTGCCGGCACGCAACGCGACGTTCACCGGCCGCGACAGCATGCTGGTACACCTGCGTGAAGCGCTCGCGTCCGGGCAGCGAGTGGCAGTTCAAGCCCTGCACGGCCGGGGTGGGGTCGGCAAGACCCAGCTCGCCCTCGAGTACGCCTACCGTTTCGCCGGCGAGTACGATTTCGCCTGGTGGATCGCTTCGGAAGACCCCGCCCTGATCCCCGACCAACTCGCCCAGCTTGCCATCCGCGCCGCTATCGCGCCTGCGGGAACATCACCGGCCGCCGCAGTCGAGCTGCTGCTGGCTGAGCTGGGAGCAATGTCACGCTGGCTGCTGGTCTTCGACAACGCCGAAACCCCCGACGCCCTCGCCCCGTTCCTGCCCGGCGGGCCCGGCCATGTGCTGATCACCTCCCGCAACCCCCTGTGGACCAGCTACGCCGTTCCCGTCGACGTCGACACTCTCTCCCGGACCGAGTCGGTGTCCCTGCTGCGCGCGCAGGGCGCGGCCCTGACCGACGGCGACGCCGACGACATCGCCGCCACCTTGGGCGACCTCCCGCTCGCCCTCACGCAAGCGGCCGCATTGTTGACCCGGGGCCTGTCGGCGACGGATCTGAAGGAGGAGCTGGCGGCGAATTTGGTGGAGGTGATGAAGCGCAACCCTCCGCCCGGCTACCCGGCCGGTTTGGCCGCGCAGGTCCGCCTGACCCATTCCCGCCTCCAAGCGCAGCATGCCGGGGCGGCCGCGGTGGTGAATGCGCTGGCTCTGCTGGCTCCCGAACCCTTCCCCCTGACTTCATGCGCCGGCCGGCTTCCCGAGCAGGCGTCCGTGCTTATTGGGGAGGCGGTGGGTTCGCGGTTGGCAGCGGTGGACGCGGTGGAGGCCATCGCCCGCCACGGTCTGACCCGGATCCAGGACGGCACCGTGCACCTGCACCGCCTCACCCAGGACCTGCTCACAGGGCAGATGACCGGTCCCGAACGCGATCAGGCGTGGGCGGATGCCGAAACCCTCCTGACCGCGGCCTCCCCCGGGCCCGCCAGCGATCCGCTGAGGTGGCCAGCCTGGCAGGTCCTGCTCCCGCACGTCCTGGCCGTCGACCCTGCCCGGTTCACCACTCACCAAGGACGGCTCGTCCTGGCGGAAACGT
>NZ_OAOJ01000003.1:0-146054 GCF_900206255.1 Streptomyces sp. TLI_55 | reverse complement strand
CGGCTTTGCGGACGGCTTGCGCCGTCAACTCGCCCCGCAGGGCACCCATGTCCTCGAGGTCCTCCCACCGTCTACGGACACGCCCATGAACGCCGAAGCCACGGGGAAGAAACTGACTCCCGAGCAGGTGGCGGCGGTCACGATGAAGGCTCTTCAGCGGGGGCGGAGCATGGCATTCCCCGGTCAGACGAAAGTCATGCCCGCCATGCTGCGCATCGCGCCGGGCATACTGCGACGCGTCGTCGCCGGGCTCTGAACCCCATAGGAAACCCTTGACGGTGCAGGCCAGTGCAGTCAGGACGTGCCCGATGGGCGTTTTCCGCAGGCCCCGGTGGCGAGTTCGGGCGTCCCAGGACGAGCGGTCTGCCGACGTTCGACACCGTCGTTGCGGACCAAGTCGAATTCCTGACCCGCCACGTCCTGAACAAGTGACCGGCCGGTTCCGGATTGAAAGGATTCTCCATGTCCAAGTTCCCCCTCCAATTGGTGCCTTCCCGCAGAGCGCTGACGACCGGGCGCTTCATCGTCGCGGCCACCCACTTGTTCAGCCCGCGACTGGCCGCGCAGTTTTTCCGGCTCGCGGCTAGCGGCACTCCCGCGATCCCTTATTCGCGGATGTTCGCGATCCGCAACGCTGCTCTCGGGCTGGGGCTGCAACGGATGGACAGTTTCACCAGGCCCCAGCAGCAGCAGTTTCTTGCGGTGAACATCGTCATGGACTCGGTCGACGCCGCCGCTTTCCTGGCTGCGGGCCTGCGGCGCGACGTCAGCCGTACCTCGGCCATGCTGTCCGCTGCCGTGGCTCTTTCGGCGGTGGTAGCCGGTTCCACGGCCCTCATCGAGCACAAGCGAGCGGCCGCCCGAGAAACGGGGCCAACAGCGACGGCGCTGTCGAACAGCGACTGCAAGTGACCGCACCGGCGTGGCCCCGCGGCTGATCCACCGCACTGCCTCCATTGGTTGGAAGCCGCAGAGGCCGGGTCACCGGCTGCTCGCACTGGTGGTGATCGCGGGGCGGACGTCGAGAGCGAGGATGCCGCCGGTGAGGGTGAGGGCGGGGCGGCCGGGGGTGGAGAAGACGAGGCCGGAGCTGAAGCCCCAGGACCTCACCTTGACTCCGATCCACGACGGCGCGCTCAACGACCGCAACAACGGCCTACCGCACCAAGTACGCCGCCGCCCTCGCCTACGTCCCGCTGGTGGTCGCCGACCGGTGCCGCGCCGCCACCCTCGAGCTCACCCCCCGCTGACCGAAGCCGGCCAGTCCCTCGCAAGGAATACCTCGTGACCACATTCGCCTTCATCCGAGGACTCGGAATCCGGCTGGGCGGACGTGGCACGGGTGGATCTCATCTGATGCCGACTGGCGTGTGGCGTCGGCGATGCCCGCTCGGGTTCACATCTCGTCCACAATTGCTCTCGGCGGGGGTCTTGTTGGTGTCGCGGATTGCTGCTCGTCGTGCTTCGGACCCGGCTCGGATCGGGCGCTTCCGGGTGGTCGGGGTGCTGGGCGCGGGTGGGATGGGCACTGTGTACGCCGCGGTAGGGGAGCGGGGTGAGCGGGTAGCGGTGAAGGCTGTGCACGCCGGGCAGGCTGCAGATGACCAGTTCCGGGCCCGATTCCGGCGCGAGGTGCAGGTTCTGATGTGCGGTCGGTGCTTGGTGGGCCGGAACCGCGTCGGCTTTCCCCGGCGGCACGAGGGCGGTACTGCTCCGCGGCCAGGACCAGATCGGCGGCGCGCCGCATCGGACATCTCGGGGGCTCGTGGCCGACGCGCCGCATCACGATGACTGAGTCGACAGCCGTGGGCGTCGTGGTGGGGTTCGACTGATCAAGGACCCGGCTTCTCGCCGCAGCTTGTCACTGTGTTCTCGCCGTGCGGTTGTGGCCGCGGCCTGTCACGGACTCGGATGCTGCGATGAAGGCTTGTACGAGGGGACGGTTGTCTCCTCGGCGGGTGGCCATGAAGATCCGGCTCATGGTGGGAGGTCCGTCGAGTTCGAGGCGCCGGGCACCTGCGGGGAGCAATGTCGTGACGCTGTAAGGGGCGATGGTGACGCCAAGGCCGGTGGCGACGAGCAGGATGATGGTGTGCCAGTTTGAGCACTCCTGCGCGGCCTGGACGTCGATGCCGGCGTCACGCAACAGCTGCGTGTTCAGGTCGAACGCCTGGGCTCCCGCTGAACGCGGGAACAGGATCAGCGGGTCGGTGGCCAGCGCCGCTGCTTCCACATGATCAGCCCTTGCGGCTGGGTGGTCCGCGGGGACGACGGCCACGAGTCGTTCCGTTGTCAGCGGGGAAAGGCCGATGTCGTCCCGCTCATCAGCATCCCGCACGATCCCGATGTCGGCCGTGCCCCGCTCCAGAGCCGCCAGGACATCGACGGTGAAGCCGTCGTGCAGTTTGACCTGGACGTCTGGGCGGCAGCGGGAGAATGCACGGATCCGTTCGCCGACGATCGCCGTCGCGGAGGTGATGAAGGCGATATCCAGGCGGCCGGCCTCGCCGCGTCCGACGCGGCCGGCCTCGTCGAGGTCGGCCGCCAGGCGGCCCAGAAGGTCCCTCGCCCGTGGCTGGAACGCCGCTCCCGCGTCCGTGAGGCGGACACTTCGTGAGGTCCGCCGGAACAGCTCAACGCCGATGATCTTCTCGAGGTGCTTGATCTGCTGGGACAGGGCGGGCTGAGCGATGTTCAGTCGCCGGGCGGCACGGCCGAAGTGCAGTTCCTCGGCCACAGCCAGAAAGTACCGCAGGTGCCGGAGCTCGATTCGCTGATCCATAGTTCAAGGTTATTGATACGGGCTACTGCGTGTATTGGACATATGAGTACGTGGGGCCGGAGGCTGGCGGGGAACTACACCCGAAGGGAAACCCGCCTCATGCCGCACCCCTCTGCTCCCACTGTGGTTTCCTCGATCGCCTCGCCATGTGATGCCGATGCGTTCCGCGCGTTGAACGAGGAGTGGATCTCTCGCCTGTTCACCCTGCAGGAAGAGGACCGGGCGGTTCTCGGGGACCCGTTCGGCCGCATCGTGGACCTGGGCGGTGATGTGCTCCTGGCGCGCGAGCGGGGCAGCGGCGCTGCTGTCGGTTGCGTCGCGCTCTTGGCTTATCCGGACGCCGTGTTCGAGCTGGCGAAAATGGCCGTGGCCCCCGCCGCGCAGGGACGCGGCATCGGCCGCCAACTCGTAGCCGCAGCAATCGACCGAGCCCAGGCACTTGGTGCGGCCCGACTGTTCCTCGGCACGAACAGCAAGCTGGCTTCCGCCATCCACCTGTACGAGGAAGCCGGATTCGTCAGGATCACCCGCAGCCGTCTGCCCGTAGCCGACTATTACGCCCGCGCCGACATCCTCATGGAACTGAGGTGACCCCCGACAGCGTCCGGGGCTCTGCGGAATTGTTGCCGTCCTGCAGTGGTGTCCGCGGCGCCCTGGAAGTGACTGGCTTCGTCCATGACCAAGAGTTATCCCGCAGCACTGGGCTCGTCCCAGCGCCTGCCATGCTGCTGACGCGCACCCCCTTCGCTCTGATGCCTACAAGAAGGTAGGCCGCACGGTGTGGGGGAGGCGCTCAGTCCAGAGCAGCGGTAACTGCCTCAGACACCGTCAGCCCCGCCTCCTGGATCCGCTGACGCATGTCTCCTTCGTACAGCCAGGCGCACGCCTCGATCGCTGGGTGGAGTTCAGCCAGGATCAACGCCGCACGTTTCGGCACGTGGGTTTCTTCCCTCCAAGCCGTTCCACAGCGATCGATCGCCTCGCGCAGCTGAAGGAGCGCCTGCTCGTCGAACCCCTCGTTCATGCGCAGGGGGATCACAAAACGATCCGCCGCCTCTTCCAGACGACTGACCGAGTCTGTCTCCATGTGTGCCTCCGTCTTGGGCCGTTCGCAGCGCAGTAGGACGATCTTCTCGCGGCTGGTGTGATCACGGCGGCACAGGCGTCCTGGATGGCACCGTTCAGCGGGCTGAGCCCGCGCTGCTTCGGCAAGCTCGTGACCGCTCTGCGCCGCGAGGCAGCGGACACGGTCCGCCGAGGCCGGCCATGGGGCCTGCCCTTGGAGGACCGCGTCCTGCTGGTCGCGGCGTACGGGCGCACCAACGTGACGCTGCGCCAGCTCGCGCCGCTGTTCGGAATCTCGAAGCCTGCGGCCGACCGCGTCATCAACCGCCTCGCACCGCTGCTCGCCCTGCGGCCGCGCCGCCGGTTTTGCAAGGACGCTGTGCTCCTCGTGGACGGCACCTTGGTCCCCACGCCTGAGCATGCGGTGGCCGAGCAGACGACGGCTACCGCGGCACTGGCCTGGTGCTCCCGCACCGTCGTGAAGCAAGCCGAACAAGCGACAGAAGGCGGCGGTCACCAAAGCGTGAGTCGGCCCCAGGGGGTGGTGCCGGGGGCCGTCGGTTCACTGATCCGCGGCGCTCAGCCGACCAGTCCCGTCATCGTGTGCGGCCCTACCGCCGGTTCGAGCAGCGACAACGTCCGCTGCCGCGCATCGAGACCGACGCGGATGCCGACCGGCATCGGCAGATTCGGGCCGGCATGCCCGAACTCGACGTTTCCCAGGACCGGGATGTCACGGTCGCCGAGGACGTCGAGGACTATCTCGGACAGGGTCGGGGACGCGCCGGGCTCGAGTCCACTGACCTCGCGCGGAACGCCAACGACCATGCCGGAGATCCGATCGAGGATGCCGCTGTGTCGCATCACCTGCAGATAGCTCCACACGTACGATGCCAGGCCGCCCGTCTCCTCCCAGAACAGCACCGCGCCATCGAACCATTCGAGCGGCAGCGCGAAACGCGTCGCCTGCGCCAGCACGATGCGATTGATCACCCCGCCGATCAGCCGACCTTCGACACGACCAGGACGCCAGCACTCCCACGTCGGGCTCGCATGCAGCGCACCGATCGCCGCGGTACCGGTCAGCAACCCGGAGTAGAGCTTCTCGAGTTCCGCTTGGCGCGCCACGGGCGCAGACTGCCAGTGCCCGCCGAAGCCAGGGACGGCCATGTCGGCATGGAACCCGACCAGACCCGTGCGCGCATAGAGCACCAGATGCAGCAGCGAGATGTCGCTGTAGCCCAGGATCGGCTTGGGGTCGGCCCTGATCGCCTCGACGTCGATCAGGTCAAGGTAGCCGAGCGCCGTCTGGCCACCGTCACTCGCGATGATCGCGCGCACCTCAGGATCCCGCAGAAGACCATTGAGCTCCCCGGCGATCTCCGCCGGCGTGGCCGCGCTCCACCAATGGCGGCGTCCTACTGCGAGTAGCGGAGCCCGACGCACGCGGAATCCTATCCGCTCGAGCACGACCACCGTCCGCTCGACGTTGGGCTCGTAAGCGGCCGGAAGCGGACCGGACAGCGATGCGATGACAACGAGATCTCCGGGCCTCAGGGCACGCGGTCGAAGCAGTCGTGGCAGTGCAGAACCGGTCATGGCGTCAGTGTTGCCGGTGCCATTGGCAGGGGCATGCGATTTTCGCCGGTCGTCCGCCCCCGCGCAGGCCCTTCTCGCTGCGGATGCGGGCTCGCTCGCGGCGCTGGGCCGCGAGGACAGCTGGATGGCGGGCGTTGGTGTTGCGCCAGCGCAGGTAGGCGTGCAGGGCGTGAGTCTGGACGGTGTGGTTGAGGTGGTGGGAGTTGGCGACGGTGAATTGCCGCAGTTTCCCGAAATGGGTCTCGATAGGGTTGGCCCAGGACACGTAAGTCGGGGTGAAGCACAGCTCGACCCGGTTCTTCCTCGCCCAGCGCCGGATCGTGCCGCCCTTGTGGGCGGATAGGTTGTCGGACGGACGTCACCGCACATCCAACCGGCACGACCACCAACCCGACGAACCGCTAGCCATGCCAGGTCAGTTGATCATTGCGGGACTACCTTTAGCGGGGCGCGCTATCTGCGCCGCCACGGGAGTTCCGCCTGATAGTCGTCCTCGTGGGTGAGGCCCTTGATGATGGCCTCGCCGATCTCTGCGAACTGGCGGACCTGGTCAGGCGTGAGGTGGTCGAACATCGCCCGGCGCGCCGCCGCGACGTGGCCGGGGGCTGCGGCGGCGAGGACGGCGAAGCCTTCGTCGGTGAGTACGGCGAGTTGGCCGCGCTGGTCCGTCGGGTCGGCGGTGCGTCTCGCCCAGCCGCGTTTTTCCAGCGCCGACAGTGCGTGCGAGAGCCGGCTGCGGGTGACCTTCAGGTGCTCGGCGAGGTCACTCATCCGCAGCGACCTGTCGGGGGCCACGGACAACCGGCTGAGCAGGTTGTACGTCGCGTGTGACAGGCCGGCGGCCCGTTGCAGCTGCCGCTCCAGGTAGTCGCCCATCAGCGTGGAGATGTCGATGTAGGCCAGCCAGGCGCGCATCTCCTCCTCGGAGAGCCAGGGGGTGTCGCTCATCGCACCAGCATATCCGAAGGTTTGTACTCTCAAACAAATCGGGCTATCGTCGCCCCGGATGTTTGAGAGCTCAAACTCTTGGAGGCGTCATGAGGATCACCAGGAAAGCCGGGGCCGCGCTGGTGGCGGCCGTCGTGGCGATGGGGGCCGGCGCGAGCTACGCCGCCGCCGCTGCGAGCACGAAGGCAACGCCCGACGCGTCGGGCGAGCAGGCAAAGCTGCAGGCGCTCTACCGCCAGGCCGAGGCCGATGGCGGCGAAGTGACCGTCTACATGGGCGGCGACAAGCCGGGACAGTGGGATTTCATCGCCAAGGCGTTCGCCGCGCAGTTCCCCGGCGTCAAAATCCATCTGGTCACCGATCTGAGCAAGGTCCACGACGCTCGGATCGACAACCAGATCGCCACCCACGACCAAGTGGCTGACGTGGCCGTGCTGCAGACCGTGCAGGACTTCGACCGCTGGAAGGGCGCCGGCCAGTTGCTGAAGTACCGGCCCATCGGCTCGGACAAGGTCTTCGACAACGCCAAGGACGCGCAGGGCTACTGGACCGGCGTGTTCTACGGCGCCTTCGCCGACATGGTGAACACCGAGGCGGCCGGGTCGGATCCGTCAGCGTTCACTGCGGCCGACCTGCTGAAGCCGGAGTTCAAGAAGAAGCTGATCTTCACGTACCCGAACGATGACGACGCCGTCCTCTACGACTTCAAGCTGACCGTCCACAAGTACGGCTGGAGCTGGCTGCGTTCCCTGGTCGCACAGAACCCCAAGTTCGTGCGCGGCACGCCGTTCTCGGCCGGACCCGTGGCGGCCGGGGACTACCTGGCGACGCTCGGCACGGCGGGCGATCCGACGCCGAACGCGACCATGATCTTCCCGGCGAACGACCCGTTCAACAGCTGGGTGCAGCACGGTGCGATCTTCAAGAACGCTCCGCACAAGGCCGCCGCGAAGCTCTTCCTGAGCTGGCTGACGTCGCGGACGGCCCAGCAACAGTTGATCGCTCCGTGGACCTGGTCGATACGCAAGGATGTCGCTCCGCCGGCCGGGCTGCGGCCGCTGGCCACATATCACCAGACCGATGTGGCCGGGTTTGAGGCGTTCATGAGCGACCGGGACGCGGTGGAGCGGTTCCGCTCGCAGGTGCAGCTCTACGTCGGCCAGGTCGTCGGTCCGGACCCGGCCGACCCGACCAACACCCTCGGATTGACTCCCGGCAAGTTCTGACCGGACCCGGTTCCGGGTGGGCGCCGACCACAGGGCCGGCGCCCACCGGCGCCCATCGACGTATCGGGACGGATGAGTTCGTCATGGACTGTGCCGAGCCGCCGCACGATCACTGGCCTGTGACTGCGATCGCGTGGCGGCTTGCGCACCTGGTCGATGCGTTCGGGATCCCGAGGAGTCCGATGCCATCGTCGTTTCCTGGATGCGGTTACTGAGATTCGAGGCGTGATGTCGTCGGCACGAAGGGGCCCGTGAACTGGGGGGCATTCCCCTCACCGAGCGACACCAGGCGGTGATCAACAATAATGGGGTGAAGCATGGGGGGCTGATCGAACATGCTGGCTCGGTGCTGCACAATGAAGAGCAACCGTTGTCCGGTGGGAACGTTAGCGCTGGTGTGGTCCGCGTCGGAGACACCGTTCGCCGCCCGACCGGACCGTGGACTCCCGCAGTGCACGCCCTGCTGACTCACCTGTATGAGGTGGGGTTCCGGGCGGCACCTCGCCCACTGGGCATCGACGACCAAGGCCGTGAAGTTCTGACCTTCGTGCACGGCCACGTGGTCTGGCCCGATCGGTTTTCTCTGCTCGAGTCCGCTCGGAACCTGGCCGGGGTGGCAGGGCTGATCCGGGACTTCCACGATGCCGTGCGGGGCTTCACACCACCGGCTGACGCGCACTGGCAGGTGTTGATCCCCGCCGAGGGCAGCGACATCATCGCCCATCACGATCTGGCCCCGTGGAACCTCGTGGTCGCAGGCGAGGCCGAGTGGGCCTTCATCGACTGGGACACCGCCGGCCCCGGTTCCCGTCTGTGGGACGTCGCGTACGCCATGCACGGGTTCATTCCGCTGTCCGCTCATCCGGACTGGCAACGCCCCGACGCCGCAGACCGGCTGCGCGTCTTCGCCGACGCCTACGGCCTCGACGAAGACGAACGCCGTCGCCTGGTTCCCCTACTCGGACGCCGAACGCGATCCATGCACGTCTTCCTGCGCGAGCAAGCCGCCCGGGGTGTCCAGCCCTGGGCAACCCTGTGGACCGAAGGCCACGGCGACGCCTGGCGAAACGATGCCGAATACATCGAGCAGCGCGAAGACCAGTGGAAGCACGCCCTGCTCGGCGGTTGATCTCGTCTCCGACCTCCGGCCCTGAAGGATGATCTTTCGCTGATGTCACTGGGCGACAGGGGATATCCCCAGTTCACAGGGCCTTTACTGTCGGCGACATCGCGCAGGAAAGCTCAGTAGTGCATTCATGCCGCAACCGCAAAGGTCCCGTGTGGGAGCGGACCCTGGTAGGACGCTGGGTGTGACGCGTAGACAACTCACCGACGAGCAATGAGCGGTGTGCATCGTCATATTGCTGGTGACGGGCCTGGTGTGAGGATCGTGAGCTACTCGCGCCGGTCGTCGGCCGGTGTCCACAGCGAAGACCGTCTGACATGTCGTTCGGGGCCGTTCTGGGGTTCTGCTGTGCTTGCCGCGGTACCGCTCCTGCGATCCGTCACCGGACTGGTTCGAGACTCAGGGCCCTCGTCGCCGAACTTCCGGTGGCGGTTTATCGAGCGGTGAGGACGTGTGCCCACGGCTCGTCGATGTCGGCCAGGCCCAGCACGGCGACCACGTTGTCGAGCATTCCGGCGCCGAACCAGCGCCGCACGGCGTCGTCGTCGCCCAGCAGTTGCCGGACAGTGTCGACCTGCTTGGCGTAGCACCGGCGCACAGCCTGCGCCACCAGCGGCTCGCCGACGGCACAGTTCGCGTGCATGAGGAAACGCAGGATGTTCCGGTCCGCGACGAGTGCGGCGTAGGCGCCGCGTGCGGCATCCAACGCTGTCTCGGGAGCCGGCCCCGCCCCACCCGACGCCGGCGCATGCGCGACCAGCGTCTCGGTCATGACGACGGACACGTGGTCCACCGCCGCCGCGAACAGTGCTTCCTTGTTCGGGTACAGGCGGTAGAGATACGGCTGAGAGATACCGACCCACTCTGCGATCTCGTGCGTCGTCGTACCGTAGAAACCTTTTTGCGCGAAGCAGTCGACCGCGGCGGCCATGATGGCCCGACGGCGTTCATCGCTCTTCGTGCTGGTACCGGCGGCAGGCATGGTCGTCAGTCAAACACGGCTCCTCTCAGCCTCCAAAAGTCACGCTGCGCTCAGAGTCCGGGCGCACGTCGGAAGGCGTGAGCGCCTCGATCGCCACCAGCGGGTTCCAGTAGTCCAGGTAATGGGTGATGAGCCCGTCGTCGTCGGTCCGCACGACGGAGATGCATGTCTGCTCGTACGGCTTGCCGGTCGGCAGCGCCGTGCCCTTCGAACGGAATTCGGCGATCACCAGGCCGGGATCGACTGTGTCGTGGAAGACCAGGTCGACGAACTCCACGTCGAAGGTCTCGGGAAAGTTGCTCATGTGCGCGACCAGCGCGTCCCGCCCCGTCACCCGCTGGGGTACGCCGGCCGGCGCGTAGGGGAACTCAAGCACTGCGTCCGGGGCGAACAGCTCCACCCATTCGTCGACGCGTCCTGCGGCGGTGAGGCGCAGGTGCTCGGCCAGGGCGTGCTGAGCAGAGGCGCGGCGGTTGGCGTGGTCTTCCGTGACGGTCATCTTCACTCCTGCATTAGTGGTCGACCTATAACCTACCTCACCGGCAGCGGTTACGCTTAGGGGGCCCCTGGAGGGCGCCCGCAGGATGCGCACCGGCACGGTCGGCGTGAGCTTCTCCAGCATCGATCTCGGCGCGCCCTTCGGCGGCGTCAAGGCCGGCGGACTGGGGCGCGAGCTGGGCCATGGGGGGCTGTCGGCGTACGTCGAGTTCAAGTCCGTCCATCTGCGCCGCTGAGTCGTTCGAGTTCGGCGGTGTGCGGTGCTCAAGGAAGGCGGCACTTGCCGGAGGCACCCTTAGCCGGCCGGCGGCTCGTCGGCTGGCTCATATGTGGATCAGGCTCTGTAGTGATGCGGTAATCAGGGCTTGAGGACCGCCAGCACATGGTCGAGCGAAACGCTGGCGGGGTCACTCATCTCGACGCCGTCGAACGTCTGCCAGATGCAGGCCGCGGTCCCGTCCTCCCGCAGCGGATGCAGATCCGCCAATTCCGCGTCGTCGCGGAAGCTGTTGAACGCTTCTTCGGAGTCCCACTCGACGACGAACAGCACCTGTCGCGGCGCGAGGCCACCCGTAAGGTGCGGACATTCGCCGCTGGGCGAAGAAGAACAAGGTCGAACTGTGCTTCACCCCGCCCTACGCCTCCTGGGCCAACCCGATCGAGGCCCACTTCGGCCCGCTGCGGCAGTTCACCCTGGCCAACTCCCACCACCGCAGCCACCCCGCACAGACCCGGGCGCTGCACCGCTACCTGCGCTGGCGCAGCGCCAACGCCCGCCCCCGACGTCCTCGCCGCACAACGCCGAGAGCGTGTCCGCATCCGCAGCGAGAAAGGCATCCGCTGGGGCGAACGCCCCCTCACCCCAGCGGCCTGAACACACCCGGCGAACCTGATGCGGTCACAGCACGAGCAGATGGTTGGTTGCTGTCGAGGCTCAGGATCCTGGGGCTAGGAAAAGGCTTTGACGCGCGGTTCGCTGTTCATCGATGGTGAGCCGGACGTCCGGACCGAGCGGTCACGAACCGCCGCGTCCGCGACGGCTACACCACGGTGAGGGAGTTGTGGATGATTGTTGTGTCGGCCGCTTCGGGGGCCTTCGGCCGACTGGTCATCGACCAGTTGCTGGCCCAGTGCCCCGCTGATCGCGTCGTTGCCGCGGTGCGCAATCCCCAAGGGGCCGCGGATCTCGCCGCTCGCGGGGTCCGTGTCCGCCTCGGTGACTACGATGACCCGGCAACGCTGCGCACCGCGTTCAAGGGAGCCGACCGGCTGCTGCTGATCTCCTCTCCGGAGCTGGAACCCTCCCGCCGCGCCGGCCAGCACCAGGCAGCCATCGACGCGGCGCGCACCGCCGGAGTCGGGGCGATCATCTACACCAGTTTCCTGGGTGCCGACACTCAGGCCCAGGGTGTCACCGCAGCTCATCACGCCACCGAGCGCACCCTGTTCGCAAGCGGGCTGCCCCACACGCTGTTGCGCCACCCCTACTACAGCGAGGCATTCCTCAACGCGGGCCTGCGCGCCGCCGTCACCTCGGGTGAACTGGCCAGCGGTACCGGCGGGCGTGGCATCAATACCGTTTTCCGCAGCGAACTTGCCGAGGCCGCCGCCCGCGTCCTCACCGAGGACTGCCACCTCGGCCGCGCCTACGACTTCACCGGCAACCTGTGGACCTACAGCCAACTCGCCCACACACTCAGCCGTATCTCCGGCAGACCCGTCGTCCACCGAGAAAGGCGCGGCCGCGCGCCCGGTGCCCAGGGCTGGCTTGAAGACCAGGTCCGTGCCGGCGCACTGGAGCGACAGACCGACGATCTCCAGCACGTCCTCGGCCACCCACCCGCCACCCTCGACCAGGCCGTCACCGCAATCCTCACCCAACCGACCCCACCAGCCGCCAGTCCTGCCCCGGAGTGACATCGCTCCTCCGCGGCAAAGGGGCAGCCACCGGCTCCAGGTGGTGATCGCCTGATCCGGGCGTAACTCGGCCCGCTGATGGGTAATCCGCGGCGGCTGGGCGCTCGGATCCGTCGGCGAGAGGAGAGAAGGCATCGCTTTGCTCAGCGCCGGCTTCCGCTTCTGCGGGTGGAGCTTCGCCGGGCGGACCAGCCGGACCCCGCGCCGGCCGAGTGCACTGCGAGGAAAGCAAGCCCGGCAAGCATGAGGCTCGTCGGGCTGAAGATCACCTCGGTCGACGTCTCGGTGACACGGATGATAAACGCGATGACGAAGAGGGCGGCTGCCACGAATGCCAGCACCTGGTGATGCGGTGAACGGGGCTACCGGGACTGCCGCTACCGGGAACATCCTGGGCTGCCAGCCCGCGGGTCGACCCATCTCGATACATGTCGAGCTCGTGAACAGATCCGGTGGGCGGTTTCACGGACGCGATCCGTGCCAGTATGGGAAATGGACAGGCCGCCACCGAGCACCCGGATTCTGATCGGATGCCGCGGCCGGCCGTCTGCGACAGTGAGGAGCGCCCCATGGGCGCGAACACGGCCGAAGCCGGGGTACCTGACTCCATTCATGAGCTGACGGACCGGCTGACGGCCTCCTACGCCAACCTGCTGACGGCTGCGATCGTGCGGGACGTGGTACAGGACTGCTACCAGCCGCTCAGCAACGCTCGCATCCCCACCTACGTGCCGATCCTCGTCGAGCACAGCAGCCGCGCCAAGCTACGGCAACTTACCCGGCGCTCCGATCCCACGGTTCTCCTTCGCGAGCACTCCGGCGGGATGCGAGGCCACTCGATGACGCGGGCGTATCGAAGGGTTCGAGTCGCCCTGACCCGCTCGCGGTAAGCGCGGCTCCCAGCGCCGGTGATGAGTGGCTGTGTCAGTTTCTGCGGGAGCCATTGCGCTGCCGCGAATCGTGATTGCAACCCCTGTGACGTGGCTGTCGTCATCTGCATGCGCGGGGTCTGTTGTCGCCGGCCGTCGTCGAGCAGTACTCCGATGGGCCGTGCATGAGGGCGCTGGGCAGTGCGAGGAAGGCGGTCTGACAGCGGCCGATGCCGCAGGGGACATGCCCTTTGACGAGGTCCAGGGCCGGGCCGTTGAGGCGATTATGGAGGAAGTGCGCAGCAGGAAGCACCGGCGGGCCGATGTCCTGCTGGAGCGGTTCGTGGTGAGTGCCCATCCCATCTCACCGCGCTCGGCGAGCTGCGGACAGCATGGCAAGAGGCCGATCACGACCGGTGTGCCGCCGATCGCCTCGTCGGGGACGTGCCGCACTCAGGGCGAGTGCTGCCACGAAGAATGCCGGTCAGGCGTAAGGGATCCCGTCGTTGGGGGGCCGTGATCCGGATCCGGTCCTCCCCGGCTCACATCGCTCAACCTGCACGTGCGCCAACTGCGGTAGCAGTGAGGCCAGTTCGATGTCACACGCGCCCGGCCTGCCCGAACGATGGGCGCCAGTCCCCGGCAACACCGACTGGATCAACACCTGCGAAAGTCTTGCAGGACCCATATGGGCGAGTTGGGTCGCGAGTCGTTCGGGGGTGCCTTTGGATGCTTGATCGGCGATGCTGTCGGGCGGCACGGGTGCGATGGTGTCCGCGGCCAGGGACTTCTACCTCTGGTGGTGAAGTGCAGATGCGCTGTTGTTGTGGTGGCCGTTTCGCTGGGGTGTGAGGCACCTTGCGCGCGGACCGACGGAAGGGGAGCTCCGGTCCCGCGTGATTCCCGGTGACTTCGCGCCTCCCATACCCGCACCGCGCAACTGAGGGGTTGGCAGGATCTCGGTTGCGTCGGCGGCGTTGGACCTGTCGGCCCTCGTTCCCGTGGCGCAGACACATTCCCGAGGCATCAGCGCCACGGTTCGGGCGGGACCAGCCGCGGAGGCGAGTTCGACGCGGCTGGTACTACCCTCCAGCCTCCTCCTAAAAGCCCGCTCGACCGGATTCAGCCTCGCGCATTTCCTCTACGCCAGGAGGCCGCACGGCCGACGGATTCCCATCCAACCGCACGCTGCGTGGGCACTTCGTCATGTCGCCCGCGCAAGCAGATCGGGGCGACTCGTCCTCCGAGCCCTCCAGCCAGTACGCGCCAGACAACTCAGCAAGCTCCATGCCCGCCTCAACGAGTCCCGACCGATCCGGCAAGGCCGAGTGACATCAAGAGCCATCGCGATTGATCACGCCGAGACCAGCTCAGCGACTCCCCAACACACCGCGAAACGGCTCCCGTTCGGACCTCCACAGCCAGACGGCGGTCTGGACGTCTTCTTCGCAGGTGCCGTCGCAGGTCAGGGTGAGAGCTCGGCATCGTCCTTGTCGTGTTCGCGGGCGGGCATGTCGCCGCGCGTGGCCTGTCGTTCAGTCCGGTATGTCGCTCGAGTCGGCGGACTGGGAGTCGTTGGCCGGCGCGGACTGCTCGATGCCGTCGTTGGTCGCGGCCCAGCTGGCCAGCAGGTTCAGGGCGTCCTGCGAGGGGGAGTGGGGCTCGGCGGTGTAGGTGAGGAGGAACTGGCTGGGGCCGTCGGGGAGCGGGAAGGTTTCGAAGGGCAGGTCGAGGTCGCCGACGACCGGGTGGTGGAGGAGCTTGACACCGGTGGTGTGCATCCGGACGTTGTGGGCCGCCCAGCGGCGTCGGAATTCCGCGCTGCGGGTGGACAGCTCCCCGATCAGGTCCGTCAGCCGCCGGTCGTAGAGGTCGCGGCCGGCCTCGGCGCGCAGCATGGCGACCGTGTCGCCTGCGACTTCGTCCCAGTGGCGGAAGAACTCGGTCGCGTGCGGGCTGAGAAAGACGAACCGGGCGTTGTTCGGTGGTCGTACCGGGTCGGCGTAGACGGGGGAGAACAGGGCGCGCCCGAGGTGGTTGGCGGCCAGGATGTCCCCACGTCCGCTGAGGATGAACGCGGGTGTGCCGGCCATTGAGTCGAGGACGCGCTGCACCGTGGGCCGTACACGCTGCTGGGCCGGGCGGCGGCGTGGCGGGCGGGTCGTGCCGGCGCCGCGCAGGAGGTCGAGCAGGTGGCGGCGTTCGGCCTCGTCGAGCTGCAGTGCTTGCGCGATGCCTTCGATGACGCTCTCGGAGACTCCGGTGGCGTTGCCGCGCTCCAGCCGGGTGTAGTACTCGCTGGAGATGCCCGCGAGGAGGGCGACCTCCTCGCGGCGCAGCCCCGTGACGCGTCGGCGCTCTCCGCCGTAAAGGGGCAGTCCGGCCTGCTCGGGGGTGACCCTGGCCCGTCGCGTGCCGAGGAATTCCCGGATCTCCGCACGGAAATCATCACGGATGTCACGGTTTGCGCCGTTGGAGTCTTTTCTGCCTGCCATGCGCTTCACTCTACGAGCGCATCCGCCCGCTTGGGGGTCCCTGTCAGTGACCCCCTCATCAGGGACTCCCACCCCCGCGTGACAGCCGGTTTTGTTGATGGTGCACCGCCCACGGCGGAGTGAACCGTCCAGACAGACGGCGCTCGCGCCGCCGGCCTCAGCCCCCTCTGCGGCGCTGCCGGCGTCACCCCCGCAACCAACGGGTGCCGGAGCACGGCACCTGAAAGGAAATCCTCCATGAGCAAGGTCATTCTCGTCACCGGTGCCGGACGCGGCCTGGGCACGGACATCGCCCGCGAGGCCCTCGCCGCCGGCCACCAGGTCGTGGCCACCGGCCGCCGCCCCGACGAGGTCGAGAAGTCCCTCGGCAGGCCGCAGGACAATCTGCTGGTCACCAGGCTCGACGTCACCAGCCCGGAGGACGCCGAGGCCACCGCGCAGGCAGCTGTCGACCGCTTCGGCCGCATCGACGTCCTGATCAACAACGCCGGGAACGTCTTCACCGGCTACTTCGAGGAGATCTCGCCCGCGCAGATGCGCAAGCAGTTCGAGACCAACCTCTTCGGCCCGATGAACGTCACCCGCGCCATCCTGCCGATCATGCGCAAGCAGCGCGCCGGCCACGTCATCACCATCACCTCGACCGCCGGGCTGGTCGGGATGGAGTTCACCTCCGCCTACGCCGCCTCCAAGTTCGCGGAAGAGGGCTGGATGGAGTCCCTGCGCTACGACGTCGAGCCGTACAACATCCACACCACGATCGTGGAGCCCGGCTACTTCCGCACCGAACTCCTCGTGGACGGCTCCACCACCTGGCCCGAGCTGTCCATCGACGACTACGCCCCGCGCACCGCACCCCGGATCGAGGGCATGAAGAGCATGAACGGCGAGCAGCCCGGCGACCCTGCCAAGCTCGCCCGCGCCCTGCTCACCATCGCCCAGCAGGAGGAGCCGCTGCTGCGTTTCGTCGCCGGTGCGGACGCCATCGAGGCCGCCGAGGCCAAGGCGAAGGAACTCCTCGCCCAGGCCGAGGCATCCCGCGAACTGGGCGGCGCCCTGGCCTACGACTACCACCACGCCTGAGCACCACGCCCCAGCACCCCGGCCAGGACGAAGGAGCCCGCCAGGTGCGCGTTTCGACAGCACGGAGAAAGTCAGCATGCCCCTCAAAGGCGAGTACGAGCCGAGCAAGGCGCAGTTTGTACGGGACCAGGTGGAGCTGTACGAAAGTTCCGGCGGTACGCAGGGAACGACGCTGAGTGTCCTGGTGGCACGGGAGGAAGACGAGAGGCTCCGGGACCTGCCCGTCGTCATCCTGACCACCCTGGGCGCGAAGAGCGGCAAGATCCGCAAGACCCCGGTCATGCGGGTGGAGAACGACGGCGTCTACGCCGTGGTCGCCTCCATGGCAGGAGCCCCCAAGCACCCGGTCTGGTACCACAACGCGGTGGCCGACCCCCGAGTCGAGCTTCAGGACGGCCCGGTGCGCCAGGACATGCTGGCCCGCGAAGTGACCGGGGACGAGAAGGCCCTGTGGTGGGCCCGAGCCGTCGAGGCGTTCCCCGACTACGCCGACTACCAGAAGAACACGGACCGTGAGATCCCCGTCCTCGTTCTGGAGCCGGCGGCCCACGAGCACTGACCCGGCGCAGCCGGTTCAGCCACGCGGACCCGCCGCAGCCTGGCCCTCGCAACACCAGGGTCGGACCACCCCCTGACAGCGGCCAGCTCCAATCCCCCATGGTCGGCCGCCCGGCCGCCTGGACGAAGCACATCACAGACGACCGAGGCATCGATGTCCTCGGCGGCCTGACCCATGACGACACCCACGCCGAGGCACCATGCCAGGCCGAGGCCGGCGGGTGCGCCTACGGCTCTGACCCGCTCCCCGGGCAACGGCGCCCGCGCCGGCGGCGCACGGATCACCCCTGCACGGTCCGCCAACGGGTAGCGCCCCACTACTCACGACTACCGACCGGCCTGACGGCCGTCACGACAAGGAGTACCTGATGAAGCACGTAGCACTGGGCGGCCTCGATGTCTCCCGCATCGGCCTGGGAGCCATGACCATGGCCGGCATGTACACCACGGGCGGAGGGCTCGACGACGCCGAGTCGATCCGCACCATCCACCGGGCCATGGACCTCGGCGTCACCCACATCGACACCGCCGAGATCTACGGCCCCTTCCACAGCGAGGAAATCGTCGGCAAGGCCATCAAGGGCCGCCGCGACGACGTCGTCGTGGCGACGAAGTTCGGCCTCGTCTCCCACGCCGGCGACGGCCCCGGCGTCATCGACAGCAGCGCCGGCAACGTGAAAACCGCGGTCGAAGGCTCGCTCAAGCGGCTCGGCACCGACCACATCGACCTCTACTACCAGCACCGCGTCGACCCGAACACGCCCATTGAGGAGACCATCGGTGCGCTGGCCGAACTGGTCACCGAAGGCAAGGTGCGCCACATCGGCCTCTCCGAGGCCGGTCCTGAGACGATCCGCCGGGCAACGCCGTCCATCCGGTGGCCGCGCTGCAGACCGAATACTCCCTGTGGACCCGTGACGTCGAGGCCGAGATCCTCCCGCTGCTGCGCGAGCTCGGCATCGGATTCGTGCCCTACTCGCCGCTCGGACACGGCCTGCTGACCGGGCAGATCCGCACCGTCGACGACTTCGCCGACGACGACTGGCGCAAGACCAACCCGCGCTTCATCGGCGAGAACTTCCAGCGCAACCTGCGCATCGTCGACGAAGTACAGGCCATCGGAGCCGAGATCGGCGCCACTCCAGCCCAGACCGCGCTGGCCTGGCTGCTGACCCGCGGCGACGACATCGCCCCCATCCCCGGAACCCGCCGGGTCTCACGCGTCGAAGAGAACACCGCCGCCGACGGCATCGAACTCAGCGCCGCTCAGCTCGACCGCCTCAACAACCTCACACCGGCCGCGGGCGAACGCCACAACGAGGCGAACATGGCCACCATCGACCGGTGATCTGACCCGCGACGTACTGACCCGTCGCACCCAACCAACCCCGCGTCCGTTCACCCATTTCACTGATCGCTGAAAAGGTTCTTCATCATGTCCAAGGTTCTCCTTGTCGTAGGCCACCCCGACCTGTCCCAGTCGAGGGCCAACAAGGCTCTGGTGGACGCCGTCCGCGAGCTGGCCCATGTCACCGTGCACGACCTCTACGCCACCTACCCCGACTTCCAGATCGACGTCGACGCCGAGCAGGCACTGCTGGCCGACCACGACGTGGTCGTCTTCCAGCACCCGGTGTTCTGGTACAACACCACCCCTCTGCTCAAGCAGTGGCAGGACAAGGTCTTCACCCTCGGCTGGGCCTTCACCATGGACGGCTCTCCCTCCAAGCTGGCCGGCAAGAAGGCCGTCGTCGCCGTCACCGCCGGCGTCCCCGGCGAGCACTACACCCCCGAAGGCGCGAACAAGACCACCATCGAGACGCTCCTCAGCAACTGGCACGCAACCCTGCGGCTGTGCCAGTTCGACATCCAGCCGATGGTCAAGCTGTACGGCACCGCCTTCGGCCTCTCCGACGAAGACCTGAACACAGCCGCCAAGCAGTACAACGAACTGCTTGCCACCTTCGCGGCCTGACCGCACTCCCACGAGCACGGCCGCCCTCGCTGATCGCAACGCAGCGGTGATAGCCCAGCCAGTCTCCGATTCTCCTGGCCGGATCGTGCCAAGCGGCAGAGGTGTGAAAGCCACACCTGACACCCCTGGGCGGGTCATTCGAGGTCAGACCATAAAGAAACAAGCTGAGGCGCGTACGGAACGAGGGCCCGGGCTCGCTGCCGGGGCCCTCGTGCGCGTATGTGTCCTGGGTGTCGTTACGCGTAGAACGGCCCCGGCGTACTCCAGGTCGTGTTACCGAAGACGTTAGCGTCGTCGATGGTGACGCTGACGTTCGTGACCTTGAGGCCGTACTGGGTGGGTGTCATACCGTCGGGGCAATCCACCTGCACGGGCGCGAAGTTGACGTAGAAATGCGGCCCGTACTCGCCGGAGTAGTTCCGGTGCGCGTAGAGGATGTAGTTGCTGTCGGGCTCGTAGTACGTCGCCGACAGAGGCTGTTGCTGGGTACGGACCACGAAACTGGTGCTGTGGTCGAACGTGCCGTCCGCGCGCAGACAGCCGAACGTGCGGGCCGTGTCGGCGTACGCCTGGAAGTAGCCGCCGGTGCTGCTCAGGCCCGCGATGTAGCCGGGCTGGTTGCGTACGTTGTGCAGTACGACGCTCAGCTTGAAGCCGCCGCAGCCTGCCGTCGGGTCGTAGTCGTGGTAGATGAGCTGGCACTTGCGGTCGCCGAAGTAGGCGGTGGGATCCGGGTTGTAGGGCTGGGGTACCACGGCGCCGTAGAACTTGACGGTCGCGGAGATACCGCCGTCCGTGGCCGCTGGGATCTCGACCGTGGTGGTGGCCTGGGCGGTTCCTGTACCGACCAGGACGAGCAGGGCCCCCGCCAGTAACGCCGTGGACAGCCGCCCCAGCGCTCTGCGCATGCTCCGCATGTGTGACTTCCCCCCTGTGCACGTGGTGCACGCTCACATGAACAGTGACCTGGGCACGCTATCCACCCCTGCGCTCCCACAACCGGGAAACGTCCCAGCCCTCACAACCGGAACGGATGGTCAAGGCCGGTGAGGATGTCGTCCCTGAGTCCCGAGTCGCAGGTCAGGCGGGTGCCCGGTGGGAGTAGGCCTGCGCGGGCGTGTTCAGCCGGTTGTAGCTGGTGTTGAGATGGCCCGAGATGCCGTACGACTCCTGGTCCGTGTCCGTGTCCGTGTCCGGCTCTGGATCCGCGTACGCCAGCTCCGGCCACAGCGCCCCGGCAGCGGGCGTCATCGAGGACCTCAACCGGCCCCCGGTGGCGTTGAGTTCGGCGAGCCAGCCGCCTCCTCCCACATCGGCGCGAAGAACAAGTGCAGCTCATGCGCGGTGATCCGAGATTCCTCTCCAGGTTGGAGTGGATTCTCTGGTGAGGCGGCGGGCCAGCAGGGCGATCATCGCAAGGCAGATCATGGCGGTGGAGTGGGCCGGGAGGGTCTCGTAGTCACGGATCAGGCGGCGGTGGTGCATGAGCCAGCCGAGCGTCCTTTCCACTGCCCACCTGCGCGGGAGGACGGTAAAGCCGCGGGCGCCGGACGCCCGATCAAGTTCCCGGTCGGCACGCGGACCCCGTCGAACACCACGCGCGGGGACGGGCAGGCACGATGCCCCATCGCGTCCAGCGACGGACCGTAGGAGAGGCCGGGGGAGGCACCGGGGACCGCGATCACCGAAAGAGTCCGATTGGAAGGTCCGTACCCCGCTCGGCAGGCGACCGAGAAGAACTCCTGGGCCCCCGCCCTCCCAGCCGTATCGGTTGGTAGTGCAGGCCTTGCGTCCGCCGGTTTCACCACTCACTCGTCGCCATCCCGGCGCGTGGTGGTGGCGAAACCGGCGGACGGGTCCGGGGCGTCGCAGTTCGCGCTGCCGCCGTCCTCGCTGGAGGTCAGGGCGGCCATCGGGGTGCCGTCGTCGGCCAAGAAGGGCGCGAGGAAGCGTCGGCGCTGTTTCGGGCTATCGCCGATCAGCACCGAGTAGAAGCCCAGGCCGGAGGAGAACAGACTGCAGGACACGCTCATGTCGCCCTGCGAGATCTCCTCTCCCACGATCACGAGGTCGAGGACGGACCTGAAGGGGGCTCCAGGGTCGGTGGGAATCATGGCCTTGAGGTAGCCCGCCCGTACCATCTCTCGCTAGATCGGCTGGGTCGCCAGCAGGCGCCCCTCGGAGGTCGGAATTCCTGCGCTGAAGCGCTCCACCTGGGTCTTCAGTAAAAAGAAAGATCCGCGGAGACCGTTTCCCAGATTGAATTGAACCACAGGTGGGATTGCTCAACGAAAACGGTATCGTTTGCTGCAGCTTCGCCTGAGTTGAAGCGTCTTTGCAATGAAGCATCTGTAGTGGCGTCGAAGACATCGTGAGGCGTGTCATCGATGGTTTCCTCAAAACGTGACACCATGCAGTAGGCGAAGAGTGCCTCCGCCCCATTGATCAGGTAGAGCTCTGCCATCGGAGTGAAGGGGACGGCTCGGAAGGAGACCTGCACGTCAATGCCGTGCGATCTGTGAAGTGAGAGCAGTGCGGTCCTGAGTGAGTTTGCGTTTGTATTGCGCTGTATCAGCCATCGGGTATGCAGCGGATCGTCGGATTCGGGAGCTTCGACTGGCACCGGAAAAGCAAGGCTGATATCGCGACTCGGCATTAGGACTCTGACGTTGATACTTTCTGGCCTGATCCTGCCTGCGTGTATGTCCTGAATTGGACGCGCTACCGCCAAGGCCAGTGCTTGACCGGTCACGCACAGTGCGTCTACCTCTACTTGACCCGCAGAAAATCCTTCTGATATTCGATCCCCAAGGCCGACCATGGACGGAAGCCACAGAATGTCCGCGGTGGCGGCTGAAGTACCCTTGGCTGCTCGGGTCTCGCCATTCTTCTCGACCAGCTGAATCCACTGGCGAACATTTGGGGGAGGCAGCTCAGCCCAACGAGTCAGGAGGCGTACGACATCGAGGAAGCGGTCGGCGTCACGAGGGGCGTGATTTCCGGTGCGCCAGTCACTCAATGTAGCAACAGGTACTCCGGTTTCTCGCTGGACACGGACCAGCGTCAGACTGCTTCCCTCGGCGGCCAGGCGAGCACGCGCGGCATCCCACAAGTCCGTGAACGCCTGCATGGGTGGTGACGTCATATGCCGTCCCCGTCTCACGACTCAGGACCCTCCGAGTCGGAACTTCCGACTCGGAACCGAGTGTATGAGTCCGGAATCCGGATCGTCACGAGATCTGTGGGCTGAGCACGTGCTCTCCCCCCAAATGGAAACCAACAGCGTGGCGTTGGCCCGCTCGGTACCTCAGGGGGTTCACGTGGTTGAAAGGGCTCGGAACAAGCTCACGCTCCAGCGTCTTGGACGCACTGCTCTGTTCGGGATCGTGCGCGGTGCCAGCGCTGCCATGGGTAGTGCTGTGGTCGCCGGCCTCGTCTGGTGGGCGCAGAACAGGTGAGGCGCCAACGCACCTACACACTCCGGGTCTCAGTAGCTCTTGTCGTTCCGATCTTGAGGGTTGAGTGCCGAACGGGAGCCTCGATCGGGTGATCGCAGCTGCTCGGGGCCATGAAGGCAGGGGCCTCTTGGTAGCTCGGGGTTGCGAAGCCAACCGAGATCCAGGAGACCCTGTTGCCGCCGATGTACGTGCTGGCGCCGTTGGAGTTCAACTCGGGCGCATCCACGTGTGATTGTGCCGCTCACCGGTTCGGGAATGCGGCCGATCACCCGGAACGTGTTCGGCGGTATCCCTCGGACATGACGGACGCGGAGTGGGCCGTGGTCCGGCCGCTGCTGCCAGTGCCCGACTGGATGCACGGTCGGGGCGGCCGGCCGGAGGCGTACTGCCACCGGGCGATGCTCGATGCGATCCGGTATCTCGTGGACAACGGGATCAAGTGGCGGGCGATGCCCGGGGATTTCCCGCCGTGGGACCGGGTCTATGCGTTCTTCCGACGCTGGCGTGACCATGGCCTGGTCCGCGAGTTCCATGACCGGCTGCGCGGACAGGTCCGCGAGAAGCTGGGCCGGGACACGGAGCCGACGGGCGGGGTGATCGACTCGCAGTCGATCAAGGCAGATGCCGTCGTCGGATCGGACAGCCGCGGCTTCGACGGCGGCAAGCTGGTCAACGGGCGCAAGCGGCACGTCGTGGTCGACACCCTCGGCCTGCTGCTCGCGGTGATGGTCACGAGCGCGGACACCGGCGATCGCGCTGCCGCCCACACGCTGATCGGGCAGGTAGCCGAGGCGCATCACCGCCTCGCCCTCGTCTGGGCCGACGGCGGCTACACCGGCAGCCTCGTTGAGCACTGCCTGGCCGCGTTCGCCATGGTCCTGACGATCGTCAAACGCAGCGACGACATGCGTGGCTTCGTGGTACTTCCCAAGCGATGGATCGTCGAGCGGTTCTTCGCACATCTGATGCGAACCCGCCGCCTGGTCCGCGACGTCGAGCGCCGCACCACCAGCGTCGAGGCGATGGTCGCCCGGTCAATGGTCCTGCTCATGACCCGCCGCCTGGCGAGGCCACGCCCGGCCCGAGCGTGAACCGGCCCGGCTGCTGCTCGGCCAGCCGGCCGCGGGCCACCAACCGCTTCGCCTTCGACCGCAGCGCCTCCACCCGCGCCGGCACCACCTCCATGCCGAAGGCGGCAGCCATCTCCTGGCAGGTCGCCGGGTCCTGTCCGAGCCGGGCCCGGTCCGCGAGCAGTTGCAGGATGCGCTGGTAGTCCACCGACAGCACCGACCAAGCCAGCCCCTGGCGCCACACCGGCACCTGCGACTTCGGCTTCGCCGCTCCCGGCGACGACGATGCCGTTTCGGCCTGCCCGTCGGCGGCTGGTGCTGTCCGGCCTGCCTGGTCGTGGCCATGGCCGCTCTCGTCCGCAGGGGTCAGCACCTCGTCGACCCGCGAGCGGGCGATGGCCCATTCCTTCCAGTCCCGCTCGGCCAGGGCCAGTTCGGCCTGGATGCGGTCGGCCTCCTCCCGCAGCTCGTCCACGCAACGGCGAGCGGCGAGTTCGCGCTGTTCCAGCAGCCCCACGACCGACGGCATCCACGACCTCCACAGGAGCGGCGACACGACAGGCCACCACTCCCACGCGATCGCCAGCCCTACGCCCAACCAGCGGAAACGCAGTCCTCAAGCCCGGAAAGATAACAGCTTCCAAACCAGTAGTGCCGTGCGACACCCATTGGGTAGCGTGCGGCTATGGGGATAAATCTGGGCGAGGGTGATGGCTGCGAACTGCCCGCTACCGCTGTCTGCTGGCTCACCGACGATCCGTTCCCGGGCATCATCCTCGTGGAGTTCGCCGACGTCTACGACCGCCCTCACCAACTCGTCGGCAAAACCGCCTACTTCGGCGGAGACCTGCAGCCGACCTCGCCCTACCCATGCCCCACCAGCATCCAGTGCACGATCGAAGAGATCGCCGACGACGTCGCCACGGTGAGCACCTGGTGGCTGGAGGGCGGCCCCAACGACACACGCTTCGTCTTCGACGTCTGGCTCGACACCCTCACACCCATTACCGACGCCTGACCTGGCGCCATCGCTCTGATGTGGCGTGGGCCCACCTCGTACTCGCTGCGTCCTCCCCTTGGGGAGCTTGGGTTCGACGGGCTCGACAGTCCCCGCTGACCTGCTGCTACACAGCGTCATGACCTGAGGCTGTCTCTGGGTGGATGACCGGTGTTCCCCGTGGTCGCCCGCAGTATCTGGCACGGTTCTGGCGCGACACGTAACTCTGTGGCCGCAGTGCGGCGTCACGCCCGACGATTGGCGCCATGGATGTCGTCGTTCAGCGGGTGTGCACGTCGTGGACGAAGAAGTCGCGCGGCGGCTCTGAAGCTGCGCGCAGAAACGCCGCGGCGAGCTGCCTCAGCCGCATGACCGTTTCGGTCAACTCGACGCTCTCATAGAGCCGTTCACCGTGGATCGCCTTGATGGCGGACTGGGTGTCGGTGGTCAGACGCTGCGCGCAGGAGGCGTGGGCATCCGGTGCGGGAGGGTCGGTAGCGGCGAGGAGGAGGTCGAGCGCGTCGTTGTGCTGGGTGTACTGGTCGGCCAGGTGGAGCAGCCGTTCGACGGGCGTGGGCGGTGGCGCCACGTCGAAGAGCAGGGATTCGGCGGGCGGCTCGGTCATGAGCGACGCCGCACGGTAGGGCAGGGGTGAATGGGCTTGCCTCCCGTCGAGTTGGGTAAAGCCGTGGACCTCGGTGGTGCTTAGGCGGCAGGGCCGAAGTCGCTCTGCTTCGGGGTGGCCTTCGCGATGGCGCGGGCGGTGATGCCCTTGGAGGCGTGGGCGGAGGCGGCGGGCAGTTCGGCGGCGCCGGGCTCGAGATACCAGGGGCGAAGATCGAGCATGGCCGCGCGCATGCCGGTGGCGAACGAGAGCGCGGTGCCCTTGGGCAGCGCACGGATGGCGTCGGCGGCCAGGATGCGTTCCTGTCGCATGGACACGGAAGTGGACTTGCCGGACTCCGAGGTCGAGGTGGAGGTCGTCTCGACGTCGGGGTCGCCGATCAGCCGAGAGAGCTTGTCGGCGAAGTCCGGGTCATCGATACCGGAGCCGATGACCTTGATGGTGGAGGCGGACCACATGGCGTCCATGCCCGCGTCCCCCCAGACCTTCTGGCCCTGGCGGTAGGACTGCAAATGACAGATGAGAGGCTCGGACGGGTGAGTGAGACACCAGTGAACACCCTGCAATACCGCTTTGACGGGCCAGAAGACGCTCCTGTCCTGATCCTCGGTCCCTCACTGGGCACCACATGGCACATGTCGTAGAAGCCGTCCAGGGCCGTCCATCCAGTCCTATGCGGACACGTATGTCCGGTTTCGGGATCCTGTGCCGGGGGGTGTCCACGGGGTCTCTGATGCGCGCGTGACACCTGACGGCACGACGAAGCCCTGCCGGTCTGGTCCGGCGGGGCTTCGTCGTGCGGCTGGTCAGGACGGTTTGGTGCTCGTGCTGACGGCTCCGTCGTACCTCCGGCGCGCCCTTCGGGCAGTGACGACGCAGGCTGCGCAAACAGTCCAGGACCAACTTGCCGAGGCACTTCGCGAAGAGGTCGGGTGCTGGCGGGAGGCGGCTGCACTGGGGGATACTGCGATGCCCTGGAGCGTCGTCTCGCAGAGTTGGGCAGGGTTCCGGATGAGGCGGATCCGGCTGCGTCCCGACGCTGGCTGGAGGGGGCACGTGGCTACGTGCAGGTGATCGATCCTCTGAAAGAGCCTCGGGGGATGCCGAGTCACATGATCCGATCCCCGAGGAGCTGAGGCCGTATCTGCAGGCGAAAGCATCCGCGATGTCGCGCTGATCGGCCTCATCCGCGTCCAGCTGCCCGTCCGCCGGTTCTGAATTCGGTGCGGATCCGCTCAGCGGTGATGCCATACGAGCGTGTAGCGCCAGAACAGATGTCGTCGCAGCCGTGCGCCGGGAAGTACGTTTCTGGTTTCACGGACGATGTCGTCGAAGGTCATGTCCGCTGGGCGAGTAGGGGCCGTCATGGAGTCGGCTGGGAACTCGGCCATCGCATCCGCGACGGTGAAAGTGACGGCGAGCGCAGATGGAGTCAGCTTCTGGGCCTGAGCGGTGATCGCCGGATCGGAATCGACTCCCTCCACGGTGAACCGTTCAAGAGCCCCCAGGGCGCGAGGCGACAGAATCTTCATCCGCTCAGTCCATCAAGTAGGGCAGGGAAGGCCGATCTCGCGTAGTCCTCGGCTCCCGCGCCCATATCCGTGCGCCGGAAGCCGTCTCCGGCTGTCCGGCGCACGGGCCTGAGGCCCGTCACGGCCAGATGGACTTCAGCTGCCACGCCTGCAGGTGGTCGAGGGTGGCTGTGCCGCCTTCGGCGAAGGCGCTGACACCTGTGCTGGAGGGGTCGGGGAAGATCTGGTCGGTGAGAGTGACCTGTTCGCCGCGCGTGTTCTGGGCATAGACCTCGACGGAGGAGGCGTCGACGAGGACGTGCAGGCTCAGCCGGCCGCCGTACAGGTCGAGGGGAGCAAGCTGGACGTCGGTGAAGGTCGGGTCGAAGTCGGTGTCGCCGGAGGCGGCGCGGTCAATGTAGACCTCGCCGGTGGCGGTGTCGTAGCCGATGCGGGTGCGCTGCCCGTTGCCGGTGCGGACGTCTAGGCCGGAGCGGTCGGCGGTGCCGGGGGTGAGATCGGCCTGGAGTTCCAGGCTGCTGCCGTGGACCGCGAGCGGGGTGGTGGTCTTCGTGACGCGCGTGCTGGGCACTCGGGTGGCGGCGCCGCGCAGGTCGGTCAGTTCGCGGATCGGCTGCTGGATCAGCTGGACCTTGCCGTTCACGGTCTTCAGGGTGAGCTGGCGGGGGAACGTGTCGGCGCTGCGCCACGGGGAGGTGGGGATGGCCTGCGCGTAGTTCCAGTTATTCATCCAGGCGACCATGGCGCGGCGGCCGCCGGGGGCATCGGTCCAGGTGTTGGCGGCGTAGAAGTCCGCGCCGTAGTCGAGCCAGTGGGCGCGCTGAGTGGTGGACAGGGCGGGCTTGTCGGCGGCGGTGAAATCGTCGGCGAGGACGTGTCCCCAGCCGCCGGAGTTGGCGTCCACGATCTGGATCTGGGCCTTCTTGCCCTTGTAGGCCATGGTGTTGAAGGAGGCCCAGTCGAGGTTCTCGGAGTCGGCGCCGGTGGCACTCTGGACGACCTTGCCGTCGACGAGCAGGTTGACGCCGGCCTCGGTGGAGGCGGGCTTGATCTGGGTGTCGGAGAGGACGACCTGGTCGAGGTTGAGGTGGCCCCAGCCGCTGGTGTTGTCGTCCACGATCTGGATCTGGGCCTGCTGGCCCTGCAGGTCGGACAGGTCCCACGACGCCCAGTTCAGGGCCTCGCCGTTGGCTCCGGTGGCGGAGCGCACCACCTTGCCGTCCACGACGAGCTCCACCGCGGTGGGGGCGTCGGAGCTCGCGGGGTGGTAGCCGCCGCCGATGAGGAAGTTCAGGTACTTCTTGTCGATGGTGAAGGCCGGCGAGGTGAGGGTGCCGGTGGAGGCGTCGCCGCCATGGAAGCTGTTGGCCAGGCCGCTGCCGAGGTAGCCGGAGACCTGCTGTTGGTCTCCGATGGCGCCCTGGGCCGGTCCGCTGCCGAAGGCGTCGCCGGTGGTGGTCCAGTCGCCGATGGGGCTGGTGTAGGCGCTGCCCTCGAAGTCGGCCAGGGTTTCACCGGTGGGCGTCGGCTGGTCGCCCAGGACGGCGTCGGGGTCGTACGGGTGGTTGCCGCCGCCGACCTTGAAGTTGATGTAGTTGTTGCTCACCGTGAACTCGGGCGAGGTCAGTGTGCCGGTGGAGCCGTCGCCGCCGTGGAAGCTGTTGGCGAAGCCCTTGCCCTCGATGCCGGTGACCTGCGACTGCCAGTCCACCGCCCCGGTCGCCGGCTCGCTGCCGAACGCGGTACCGGTGGCCTTCCAGTCACCGAACGAGCCGGACTCGAAGTCCTGCATGACGGTGCCGCTCGGCGGGGTGTACGTGGTGCCGGCGTCGTCGGAGGTGAACTTCTTGCCGTCGAAGTCGCCGACGAAGTACTGGGCGCCGGAGCCGCCCGCGATGCCGCCGGGGTTGAGGTTGACGGCCAGCACCCACTTGGTCTTCTTCGGGTTGCCATCGACCGGTAGCGGGAACAGGTCCGGGCACTCCCACTCCCCGCCGGTGGCGCCGGCCGGGCCGAAGTCGCTCTGGTGGGTCCAGTGCTTGAGGTCGGCCGAGCTGTAGAAGGCGATCTTGTGCTGGTCGGCGAGGGAGACCGCCATCAGCCAGCGCTGCATGGGGGCGTACCAGAAGACCTTGGGGTCGCGGAAGTCGCTCGAGCCGATGTCGAGCACCGGGTTGTCGTAGTACTTCGTCCATGTGGTGCCGCCGTCGGTGCTGTAGGCGAGGGCCTGCTGCTGCTTGCCGCTGGCCTTCTGCGCGCTGGTGTACACGGCGACGAGCGGCGGGTTCTTCTTGGTCCCGAAGCCGGTGGTGTTGTTCCTGTCCAGCACCACTGCGCCGGAGAAGATCATCTCCTGGTCGTCCTGCGGGATGGCCACCGGGAGCTGCTTCCAGTGCACCAGGTCGGTGCTGACCGCGTGGCCCCAGGACATGTTGCCCCAGGTGTTGCCGGACGGGTTGTACTGGAAGAACAGGTGGTACTTGCCCTTGTAGTAGATGAGGCCGTTGGGGTCGTTCATCCAGTTCTGGGCCGGGGTGAAGTGGAACTGGGGGCGGTACTTCTCGTGGTAGGGGGTGTCGGCCATGGCCGGTGAGGCGGCGACCAGGCCGAGCCCGGACAGGACGGCCAGTGCGGCCAGGAGTCCGCGGCGCGGACGAACGGTTCTGGACATGGCGCTCCTTGCAGGCGTGCGGGCTTCGGCTCAGCCGGAGGGGACTGACGCGTGACGAGTGACGTTTGACGCGTGTCGGGTGCGGGCGGCGGCTTGGCCGTGGCCTCGTCCAAGGCGACGGGTGAGCCCGGCTGTGGGGCAGCACGGCACCGGCGGCTCCAGCCAGGGCTGGAAACGTTTCGCCGAACGTACGGGCAACGTGTCGCCGAAGTCCAGACCCTGTGCGGGAAAACTCCCGAATGCGAGGATGAGGGCGGCTGCACGGTGCCATCGATCCCCGGGAGAAAACGTTGTCCAGCGAGCAGAACGGCACGGGTCGGCGACCGGCGACCATGCGCGACGTCGCGACCATGGCCGGGGTGGGGATCGCCACCGTGTCGCGGGTCATCAACGGCAAGCCCGTCACGCCTGACCTGGCGGAACGGGTGACGCGCGCCGCCGAGCTGCTCGGCTACCGCCAGGATCTGACGGCCAGCAGCCTGCGCCGGGCCGACCGCCGCACCCACACCCTCGGCCTGGTCCTGGAGGACGCGGCCAACCCCTTCTCCGCCGCACTGCATCGCGCGGTGGAGGACGCCGCCGCGGAGCACGGCCTGCTGCTCCTGGCCGGGTCCACCGACGAGGACCCGGTCAGGGAGCGCGGCCTGCTGAAGACCTTCACCGCACGCCGGGTCGACGGCCTCATCGTGGTGCCCACCGGACAGAACGACTCCGACCTCGACGTGGCGTGCCGCGCCGGCACACCCGTCGTCTGCATGGACCGCCCCAGCACAGCGCCGCAGGTGGACAGTGTGACGGTGGACAACCGGGCGGGCGTGCGGGCGGCGGTGAAGAGGCTGCACGAGGCAGGTCACCGGCGCATCGCCTTCCTCGGGGACCTCCGCTCGATCTGGACCGCCGAAGAACGCTACGCCGGGTTCGTGGAGGGGCTCGCCGAGGTGGGCTGCGTCCTGCACCCCTCCCTCGTGCGGCGCGGCCTGCACGGCGCGGAAGCCGGCCAGCAGGCCACCCGCGAACTCCTGGCACTCGCCCACGCGCCCACCGCGCTCGTCTCCGGACAGAACCTCTTGACCGTCGGCGCCCGCATGGCCCTGCAGGAGCTGCAACTGCAGCACCGTGTGGCGCTGATCGGCTTCGACGACCTGTCCCTCGCTGACCTGCTCGAACCCGGCATCTCGGTGATCGCCCAGGATCACGCCGCGATCGGCCGGGAGGCCGCGAGCCTGCTGTTCGAGCGACTCGAAGGCGAGGGCGGGCCCGCCCGTCACCGCGTGCTGCCCACCCGCTACCTCGCCCGTGGGTCGGGCGAACTTCCCGCTCCCGAGGACAGCTGACGACTTCCCCGTGTACGAGTTGTTTCCGGTGTGTTGACGGCGCGAGCCTCCCGGTGCTTCACTGCCGGAACCGGTACCGAAACCGGTTCCGGCACCGCTTCCGGTACCGGTACCAGTTGCACGGATATCTGTACGATCAGCCCTTCGGTGCGAGAGGACGTCTCGCGCCTCTGCGTGGAGGGAGAGGAGGTGGCATGGGAGTCACCATCGCCGACGTGGCCGCACGGGCTGGCGTCAGCAAGACGACGGTCTCGCGAGTGCTGAACGGCAAAGGCGAGATCAACGAGAACACCGTCGTGAAGGTCCGCGAGGCGATATCGGAGCTGGGCTATGTGCCGAGCGCCGGGGCAGTCGGGCTCGCACGCGGCACTACACAAATGATCGGCATGCTGGTCCCGGACATGGCCTGGGCCTGGGCCGGGATCGTGCAGGCGGTCGTCGAGACACTGGAGACCGAGGGTTTCGGGCTGCGCATGCTGACCTCGAACCGCGGTGAGGAGTCACTGCGCAGGCTGGGTCTGCAGGTCGCCGCCAGGTCGTTCGACGGTCTGCTGGTGATAGAGCCCGAGGGCACCCTGGGGTACATCACGGAACTGCACGAAGCGGGGCTGCCGGTCGTCCTGATCGACGATCGCTTCCAGCGGCCGGGATTCCCCTACGTGGCCACCACCAACCGGGAGGGAGGTGCGCAGGCCGCGCGGCACCTGCTGGACATCGGGCGCCGCCGTCCCCTGGTGATCACCGGTCCCGAGGCATTCGGCTGCACCGGGGAACGGCTGGGTGGCTTCGTCGACGTCTATGCGGAAGCCGGGATCGAGATCGGCCAACGCAGCATCGTCTGCGGCGACTTCGACTTCGACTGCTGCCGGAGCGAGGTCGCGCGCGCTCTCGCGGACGGCCTGGAGTTCGATTCGGTCTTCGCGCACAACGATCCCTCGGCGGCCGGCGTGCTCGCCGCCTTGCACGAGGCCGGTCTTTGGGTCCCGCAGGATGTCGCCGTGGTGGGGTTCGACGACGTCGAGATGGCGTCGTACACCTATCCGGCCCTGACCACCATCCGCCAGCCGATGAGGGAGATGGGTGAGGCGGCGGCGCGTCTGCTGCTGGACCACGTGCGCGGATCGCCGAAGGCCGCCCCCTCCCGCATCATTCCCACCAGCCTCGTGGTCCGTGGCTCGACGTTAAAGCCGCATTCGAACTGACGCCGCGTCATCGCATGCGCTGCGCGTGATGTCAGTGCATCTCGAACCGTCCGTCTCCGCCAACCTGCCTGCCCCGCAGGCGGGGACGGACTCCAGCCAGCCATGGAACCGACTCGACCGGCCCTCGGGCAGGGCGGTAGGTCGTCCAGCTCCACCCGAGCCCACCTGAAGCCGCTCCACGCGGCGGCCCCAACCGGCCTGCTCACCGGTCGACTTCACCACGATCCAGGCGGGACCGCGTTCACGCGTCCCCGCCGAGGCGCCGTTTCCTCCGGCGCCCTCCCCATCCGGAATACCGGACCACACCCCGGGCACACCCCGCCCGGCCGCCACCTACACCGCGTCGGACGCTCCAGCCGCCACCTGCCGCTGACCGTCGATGCCGCCGCCACCGCAGACGACCTTCACCTCACGGGCCGACCCACCCGGGCCCCACCCGTGTCCACTCTTCGCCGCCCCCTGCGCCCGTATCGCTTTTAACGGCAAGGAGCCGCCCCATGCGTACGTCTACTCGTCACACTGTCAGAACCGTCCAGATCCTGTGCGTCACCGTCACGGCAGCCCTGGTGGCCACCGGCTGCGGCCGGAGCGACGACTCCGGGCCCGGTAAGGACGCACCCGCGAAGCTCAGCAGCGGCAAGGCCACCGGCAAGGTCGTCATGTGGTCCATGGGCGACACCGACAAGAACCTCGAGGTCCTGGCCAAGAAGTTCGAGCAGCAGAACCCCGACGTCAAGGTTCAGATCACGGCGGTGCCCTGGGACGGCGCCCACGACAAGCTGACCACCGCGATCGCCGGTGGCAACACACCGGACATGTCCCTGGTCGGCACGACCTGGATGGCCGAAATGGCCGCCATGAACGGCTTCCAGGCCACCCCGACGTCGATCAAGTCGTCGGACTTCTACCCCGGCCAGTGGGACACCACCAAGTACAAGGACACCTCCTACGGCGTGCCGTTCATCGCCGACACCACGGCGGTCTACTACCGGACCGACATCACCACGAAGGCCGGCATCAAGGGCGCCCTGGCCGGCGACCGGGACGGATACCTGAAGGACCTCAAGGCTATCCAGGCCACCGCCGGCAAGCAGAACCCCAAGCTGCGCCACGCCACCGGGCTGGTGATGGGCTTCAACTCCTGGCTCTTCCTGCTGCCGATGGTGTGGCAGGAGGGCGGTGACATCTACGACGCCAAGACCGGGAAGTTCACCTTCGACTCACCCGAAGTCACCAAGGCACTGGAGTACTACGCAAGCGTCCCCAAGCAGGGCCTGGCGCCGACCGACAAGGCGGACAACCTGCAGGACTTCCGGGACGGGCTGACCGCCACGTACCAGGAGGGCGCCTGGGCCGGCGGCAGCCTCCACAAGGACTCCCCGGAGCTCGACGGCAAGTGGAAGACCATGCCGGTGCCGTACACCAAGAAGCCCGCGGGGTTCGCCGGCGGCAGCGACCTGGCGGTGTTCAAGGACGCCAAGAACCCCGACGCGGCATGGAAGTTCGCCCGGTTCCTCACGGAGCCCGCCAACCTCGCGACCTACGCCAAGGCCACCGGCAGCCTGCCCCCTTCGCCCCAGGCGTGGACGGAGGGGAAGCTGACCGAGGACGAGAACATGAAGGCGTTCGCCGAGCAGCTCGAGGTCAGCAAGGCGCCGCCCGCCATCACCACCTGGCAGCAGATCGCCGACGCCATCGACTCCGAACTGGAGAAGCTGACCCTCGGCAAGGCCACCGTCGCCGAGGTGCAGAAGACGCTGCAGTCCAAGGCCACCAGCATCGGCACCGGCCGCTGAGCGCCGACGCGTGAGCAGCCCTCGTACGGACGGATGACATCCATGTCCACGAAAACGCTCCCCGGGCGGGGCGACACCCAAGAGCAGAGCACCGCACGGTCGGAACGGAGTGCCGATCGCTGGCACTCCGTGCTCCGGGGCACGGCGCGCGGCAGGCAGGCCCGCGCCGCCTGGATACTTGCCGCCCCGTTCCTCGCGCTGTTCGCGGCCTTCCTGCTGCTGCCGGTGGTGTGGTCGCTGCTGATGGGCATGACCGACACCAAGAACGCCGACCTGCGCACCCCGCTGAACGTGTCGTTCGTCGGGTTCGACAACTACGTGCGGCTCTTCCAGGACGAGCAGTTCCGCCACGCCCTGCGCAACACCGCCGTCTTCGTCCTGGTCGGCCTGCCGCTGACGCTGGCCGCCGGGCTTGCCGCGGCGGTCGCTCTCGACCGTGGCATCCGCCGCTTCCGGGCCGTGTTCCGGGTCGGTTTCTATCTGCCGGTGATCACCAGCATCGTGGCGGTGGCCGTGGTCTGGAAGACGCTCCTGCACCCGCGCTCGGGACTGGTGAACACCGTCCTGGGCTGGTTCGGGATCGACGGTCCGAACTGGCTGGCCGACACCCGGTTCGCCCTGCCCGTCATGATCCTTATGGCGGTGTGGCGCAATCTCGGCACCGTCATGATCATCATGCTGGCCGGGCTGCAGTCCGTACCCCAGTCCCTGATGGAGGCGGCCGAACTCGACGGCGCCGGAGCCTGGCAGCGGTTCTGGCGGGTCACTTTCCCGCTCCTGCGCCCCGCCCTGCTGCTCACCGCCGTCACCACCGGCATCGGCTACCTGCAGTTCTTCGACGAGCCGTTCGTGATGACCGGCGGCGGACCGCTGGACTCCACCCTGTCGGCCACGTTGTACGCCTACAACCAGTTCGGTAACGGCAACTACGACATGGCGTCGGCCGCCGGCTACGTCATCTTCGTCCTCATCGTCGCGCTGACCGTACTGCAGTTCCGGCTGCTGCGAGACAAGGACTGACGCCCCCATGACCACAGTCGCTTCCTCCGCCACGCCCTCGACCACGAACCGGGCTCTACGACACCGCCGCGTCCGCCAGACCTGGGGCCACCCCTGGCTGTACATACCGCTCGCCGGCGCCCTGCTGCTGATGATCGCGCCGTTCCTGTGGATGCTCTCCGGCTCCTTCAAGCCCGAGGCCGACATCCGCAGAGTGCCGCCCGTCCTGATCCCCACCGCGCCCACCACCGGCAACTACAGCGAACTGTTCAGCAGGCTCGACTTCACGAGCATGTTCGCCAACTCCCTGATGGTGGCCCTCGCCGTCACAGCGGGAAACCTCCTCTTCTGCTCGATGCTCGGCTACGCCCTGGCCAAGCTGGACTTCCGCGGTCAGCGCGCCGTCTTCCTGCTGGTCATGGGGACGCTCATGGTCCCTGGCCTGGTCACCTTCGTACCGCTGTACGTGCTGGTGGCCAACATGAAGCTGACGGGCTCCCTGCTCGGGCTGATCCTGCCGTTCCTGGCCGGCCCGTTCGGCGTGTTCCTGATGCGGCAGTTCATCTCCACCCTGCCCGACGAGCTGATCGACGCCGCCCGCGTCGACGGCTGCCGCGAGCTGGCCATCTTCTGGAGAATCATCCTGCCGCTGACCAAGCCGGCCCTCGCCACCCTCGGGATCATCACCTTCCTCGGCTCCTGGAACAACTTCCTCTGGCCGTTGGTCGTCGCCCAGAACGAGAGCCAGTACACCCTCCCCGTCGGCCTCGCCCTGGCCAGCAGCGGACAGTCCTTCACCAACTTCGGGATCCTGCTCGCGGGCGCTGTGATCGTCCTGCTGCCGGTGATGATCGTCTTCCTCCTCTTCCAGCGCCAGTTCGTGGCGGGCATCGCCACCACCGGCCTGAAGTGACACACCGGCGGCGACCGTTGACCTGCGGTGCCCGTCCGCCCGTTCGCCATCAACTTCCTGACCCGTCACGCCCGATGACCTGTGACGACTGATGACTTGGAGTCCATAGTGGGAGAGCCCGTCCGCACCGCGGTGTACCTGGATCCGGAAGCTTCCGTGGAAGCGCGGATCGAGGACCTGCTGTCACGGATGACCCTGCCGGAGAAGGTTGGGCAGTTGCTGATGCTCGACGCACAACACGGGGACCTTGAGGACATCGTGTCGGCCAAGCTGTCCGGGGCGGTCCTGCATGTGACTCCCGAGCGGATGCCGGAGGCCATGGAACGGGCCCAGCGGACACGGCTCGGAATTCCGCTGCTGACCGCCGACGACTGCATCCACGGCCACTCGTTCTGGCCGGGCGCGACCATCTTCCCGACACAGCTGGGCATGGCCTGCACCTGGGATCCCTCTTTGCTCCACCGGGTCGCCCGTGCATCCGCGACTGAGATCGCCACGACCGGAATCCACGGGACGTTCTCGCCGGTGCTGTGCATCACCCGGGACCTGCGCTGGGGCCGGATCAACGAGACGTTCGGTGAGGACCCGTTCCTGATCGGTGAACTGGGGGCCGCGATGGTGCGCGGCTACCAGGGCGAGGGCCTGAGCGACCCGACAGCCGTGCTGGCATACGCCAAGCATTTCGCGGGCTACTCCGAGACCCTGGGCGGACGCGACGCCAGCGAAGCGGATCTCAGCCCGCGCAAGCTGCGCTCGTGGTTCCTGCCCCCGTTCGAGCAGGCGGCTCGTGCCGGCTGCCGCGCGTTCATGCTGGGTTACCAGTCGATCGACGGGGTGCCCATCACCGCGAACGAGTGGCTGATCAACGACGTCCTCAAGGGCGAGTGGGGCTTCACCGGCACGCTGGTGACCGACTGGGACAACGTCGGCCGGATGGTCTACGACCAGCGGACCTGCGCCGACTACGCCGAGGCGGCGGCGGTCGCCGTCAACTCCGGAAACGACCTCATCATGGCCACGCCGGCGTTCTTCGAGGGCGCCCAAGAGGCAGTCGCCCGCGGCCTGGTCGCGGAGAAGCAGATCGATGACGCGGTACGGCGGGTCCTGCGACTGAAGTTCGAGCTCGGACTCTTCGAGGACCCCCGCCTACCCGACCCCGAACGGCAGGCGCAGGTGATCGGCTGCCGCGCACACGCCGACCTCAACCTCGAGACCGCCCGACGCTCCCTCGTGCTGCTGCGCAACAAGGGGATCCTGCCCCTCGAAGGCGGGCTGACCGCAGACGGAACCGGTCGCGCCGCAGGCCAGGGCACGCCGCGTACGATCGCGGTCATCGGCCCCAACGCCGACAGCACGGAGGCCATGCTCGGCGACTGGGCGGGTGCCACCGGCCAGGTGCCGTGGATGCCCGAAGGACATCCCCGCGAGTTGGTGGAGACCGTGCTGGACGGCCTTCGCGCCATCGTCCCCGCCGACTGGACCGTCACCCACGCCCGCGGAGCCGATATCGAAAGCCCCGCCTTCGACCCCGACCAGTGGTCCCTCGGGCCCGACGGCCAACCGCAGCCGCCCGTTTTCACGCCCGCCCCCATCAACGAGGCACAGCTTCGGGAGGCCGTCGCCGCGGCTGAGGCCGCCGACTACGCCGTCGTCGTCGTGGGGGACACCATCGCCCTGACGGGCGAGGTGCGCTCCACGGCCACCCTCGACCTCCAGGGAGGCCAGATCGCGCTGCTGGACGCGGTCGCCGCCACCGGCACGCCCATGATCGTGGTACTGCTCCAGTCCAAGCCGAGTACCCTCCCCGACTCGGCACTGAACGCGGCAGCACTCATCGAGGCGTTCAACCCGGGCATGCGCGGCGGCCGCGCCATCGCCGAACTCCTGCTCGGGCTGATCGAGCCCAGCGGCCGGCTGCCGGTCTCCTTCGCCCGCCATGTCGGACAGCAGCCTGTCTTCTACAACCAGGTGCGAGGCCAGCACGGTGACCGCTACGCCGATCTCACCCAGGACCCCCTGTTCGCGTTCGGTGAGGGCCTGAGCTACACCACTGTCACCTACTCCGACCTTGTCGTGCACGAGGGCGACGTCTCCGCCGACGGCACGGTCCACGCCACGGTGCGACTCACCAACAGCGGAAGCCGCCCAGCCCTGGAAACCGTCCAGGTGTACGTCAGCGACCTGACCACGAGCGTCACCTGGGCCGAGCAGGAGTTGAAGGCTTTCACCCAGGTGGAGATTCCGCCCGGCAAAACCCTCGACGTCGGCCTCAGCATGCCTGCCGCACGCTGCTCCCTCGTCACGGCTGACAACCGCCGAGTGGTCGAACCAGGCGAGTTCGCGCTCCGCGTCGGGCCCAGCTCACGGCGGGAGCAGCAGCTGAGCGCGCAATTCCGCATCCGGGCCTGAAACGCCGCTTGCAGGCCATGTGAAGGCCGCTCGAAGTCCCCGCCCAGCCGATCCCTGACCCGGCTGGGCGGGGCCCTCTGAACCACCGAAAGGCACGCGTGTGTCCACCACACCCCGCGATGAGCACTACCCCGTGGCGCACCTGCGCCCGCCCCGCAACTGGCTCAACGACCCCAACGGGCTGGTCTTCCACGACGGTCACTACCACGTCTGCTACCAGTACAACCCGTACGGTGCGATACACGCGAACCTGCACTGGGGTCACTTCCGCAGCCCCGACCTGCTGAGCTGGGAGCCGCTGCCGATCGCCCTGTCCCCGACCCCGGGTGGCGTGGACGGCGACGGCTGCTTCTCCGGCAACGCCGTCTCCGACGGCGACCGGCTCGTCGCCTTCTACTCCGCGCACCTCGTGGAGCGCTCCCCTCAGCACCAGCCGGTCACTTGCGCCGTCTCCCACGACGGCGGCAGGACCTTCAGCCCGCGGCGCGAACTGCTCATCCCCGAGCTGCCCGAAGGCTGCACGATGTACCGCGACCCGTACGTCTGGCGGGACGGCGGCGGCTGGCGGATGCTGGTCGGCGCCGCCCTCGCGGACGGCCGCGCCGCCGCCCTCCTGTACGAGTCGCCCGACCTGGAAAACTGGACCTACCGAGGGCCCTTCGCCACCCGTCACCCGGAGCCCATCGGCGGCACCGAGGAGCTCACCGGCGAGGGCTGGGAATGCCCCCAGTATCTCCCGGCAGCCGGCGGACAGGGCGCCCTCATCTTCAGCACCTGGACCGAACCCACTGGCCCGATGCGCGTCGCAGCCCTGATCGGCGAAGAGCACGACGGCCACTTCAAGGCTGGCGCACCGGTGTGGGTGGACCACGGCCCCGACTGCTACGCACCCGCCCTGCTGCGGTCACCCGGCGGCAGATGGCTGCTGTGGGGCTGGTCATGGGAAGCCCGCGACCAAGCCTGGGCCGTCGCGGACGGATGGGCCGGCGTCCTCACCCTGCCCCGCGAGATCCACGTCGGCGCCGACGGCACCCTGCGCCAGCAGCCCGCCACCGAACTGCTCGCGCTGCGCGGCGCACACACTGTGCATGCCGAGGGTGCGACCCATGACCCGAAGCCGGTGGAACTGGGCAGTGTGGGACCGGCCTTCGACCTGGCGGCCCGTCTGGAGCCCACCGGAAACGCCGGCCTGCGGCTGCTCACCACCCCCGACGGATCCGAGCACCTGGACATCCGCCTCGATCCGGACGCGGGCGAACTGGTCGTCGACCGCTACCACGCCTCACTGGACCCCCGGGCCCACGGCGGCACCTACCGGATGCCCTGCCCCACCGGCCGACCTGCCGACCTGCGCGTGGTCGTCGACCACTCCATCGCCGAGATCTTCCTGATCACCACCGGCCAGGTCCTCACCCTGCGCTTCTACCCGACAGGGCAGGGCTCGTGGCGACTTCAGGCCCGCACCGCACCGGGCACGCGCCTCGGCTTCACAGTCGACGCATGGGAGCTGCACCCGCTCGTGATCAAGACGCCGACCACCGGCGCCGCAGAGCAGTACTGAACCAACAGGTCTGAAGGAGGATCCTCAATGAGCTCGTACGGTCTTGGACGACGTCAGTTCCTCACGACCGCCATCGGCGTCGCCGCCGCCTGGACCCAGGTTTCCGGCAACGCTGCCGCCGCCACCTCGTCACGCAATTCTTCCGTGCAGGTCTGGCTGACCGACATTTCGTCCAAGAAGTGGGTCGTCGGCCAGAGCGATGTGCTGTTCCGGACGAGGAACACGGACAACCCGCTCACGATCAAGGTCGACGACAGCGTCAAGTACCAGAAGATCCAGGGCTTCGGAGCGGCCATGACCGACTCTTCCGCCTGGCTCATCAATAAGCTGTCCACCGCTGACCGAGCAAAGCTGATGCAGAAGCTGTACGACCCCTCGAAGGGCATCGGCCTCAGCCTGATCCGCACGCCGATGGGCGCCACGGACTTCAACGCGTCCGGAAACTACTCCTACGACGACATGCCGGCGGGACAGACAGACCCGACGCTGTCCAACTTCTCTGTCCAGCACGACGAGAAGTACATCATCCCTGTATTGCGGCAGGCTCTCGCACAAAACCCGTCCGCCAAAATCATGGCCAACCCATGGAGCCCACCAGGCTGGATGAAGACCTCGGACTCCATGATCGGAGGCACCCTCAAGAGCGAGTACGCTTCCACGCTGGCCGACTACTTCGTGAAGCTGATAAAGGCTTACGGCAGGGCCGGTGTGCCGATTTTCTACATCTCGCCGCAGAACGAGCCCATGGGCACCCCCAGCTGGCCCGGCATGTTTCTGTCCGCCTACCAGGAATCCGCAGTGATCCAGGAGATCGGCCAGGCGTTCGCGGCCAACCGCATCTCCACGAAGATCCTGGCCTGGGACCACAACTGGGATGTGCCCTCGTACCCCGAGACGATCTTCAGCGACCCAGCCGCCTCCCAGTACACGGCCGGCACCGGATGGCACATCTACAGCGGCAACCCGACGTACCAGACGCTGGTCCACAACGACTTTCCGGGCAAGGAATCCTACATCACGGAAGCCAGCGGAGGCGTCTGGCAGGGCGACGACGAGACAGCGTTCAATGACGCCCTCGGCACGTGGATCATCAAGGGCATGCGCAACTGGGCCAACGGCGTGATGCTCTGGAACACCGCGCTCGACCCCGACTTGGGGCCGCTCAACAGCGACACCAACGGCATCCCCATGTGCCGGGGACTGGTCACGGTCGATCCGGACAGCGGACAAGTCACCTACAACGTGGACTACTACGCACTCGCTCACGCCAGCCGGTTTGTGAAGGTCGGAGCGCATCGCATCTACTCGAACACCTTCGGGGAAGGAAGCATCGAGAGCGTCGCGTTCCAGAACCCGGACGGCTCCAAGGTCCTGATCGCGTACAACTCGGGGAGCGCCGCGAAGACCTTCAGCGTGGCGGACGGAACGCAGTCCTTCGACTACACCCTGAACGCCGGCGACGCCGTCACGTTCACCTACACGGGCCGGCGCAGCGGCGGAACCCCCGCGGCGACCAATGTCTTCGACCCGACCCATGACTTCACTTTCAAGTCGGCGTCCGGTGCCGTGACGATCACGTACGACCCGGCGCTCCTGCCCTACCAGAATGCCGTCCGTACCGGGAACAAGCTGCTCACGTACTCCCTGCCGATCGGAGCGTCGATCCGGACACCCGGATCCTCGCTGAGCCGTGGCAAGTGGACCGCCACGGCCTCGTCGAGCCCGGACTGGGGTGCGGCCTCGAACGCGATCGACGGCGACATCAACACCCGGTGGAATCTCGGCCAGGGGACGACCAGCGGCGCCTGGTTCCAGATCGATCTGGGGAGCCCGACAAGGTTCAACAAGATCATATTCGCCACCGGAGAAAGCAACTCCTTCGACTACGTCACCAAGTACCAGGTGTATGTCTCGGATGACGGGGCCGAATGGGGCAGCGCGGTCGCGAACGGCAGCGGGAACATAGGGAAGATAGCCGTCACGTTGCCGGAGCAGACGGCACGGTACCTTCGCATCGTCTGCGTCGCGGCATCCGGTTTCTGGTGGGGCATCGCCGAGATCAATGTATACGGATCCCCGAGCGGCACCGGTTCCATCGCAGCCCCGACAGCGGTGCCCAAGGGCCTGCAGCTGAAGACCTGGACCAGTCCGGAAGGGGCACAGGTCACCGCGGTTTTCAACGGCACCGCCGGCAGCCAGAGCTTCCCGGTGTCCGCCGACGGCTCGTACACCTACACGCTGCCGAGCGGGACCTCGGCCATGTTCACCACGCAGAAGCTGTCCAGCTTCCCCGCGCCGGTCTTCAGCAGCCTGAAGCCGAAGCAAGGCATACCGCGCGCCAAGTTCACGATCACCGGTTCTCACTTCGGTGACGCGCAGGGGCTGGGTACGGTGCGTTTCGGGAAGCACTTCGCCGAAATCGACAGCTGGTCGGACACGAGCATCAGCGCGTACGTGCCGAGCGGGCTTCCGGTGGGGACGTACAAAGTCTCGGTGAACGGCGCCGGCGGAGCGGACGCTGGTTCAGCTTCGTTCGACGTCATAGACCTGGGCCCCGCGCTGTCGCGGACGGGCTGGACGGCAACGACCTCGGACACAAGCCCGTACAACGACGGTCCCGCGAACATGCTGGACGGCGATTCCGGCACCCGGTACAGCTCCGGAAGGGGCCAGTACGACGGCCTGTGGATCCAGGTCGACATGCAGCAGACCCAGACGTTCGACAAGATCCTTCTGGATTCAGGCAGCAGCACCGGCGACTATGCGCGAAGCGCGGACGTCTACGTCTCCACGAACGGAACCGACTGGACCAAGATCTCTTCCATAGAGGAAGGTCAGCGAGTCGAGCTGATCTCCTTCCCGACTCGGACAGCTCGCTACATCAAGATCGTCAGCACCGGCGATGTCGCGAGTAACTGGTGGTCGATCGCGGAATTCACCGTGTACAACTGATCTCGGGTTCTCATGGCCGGAGTGGCACGCCTGGCCGAGGGCGTGGCTCCGGCCACAAGAGCTCGTAACACGATCTTGTTGAAGTGTCCTGACGGCGTGACCGAGTGCCGATTTGGCCGTTCGGGACGGTGTGCGCACTCGGCCGCGGATCATGGACGAGGACTTGTGGGCGCTGATCGAGCCGCTGCTGCCGCCTTGGCCGGAGAAGTCGCCGGGGCCGCACGGTCCGTAGGTGATAGACGTGCAGCCGGTTCGACTCGGCTCCGCAGCCCGGGGATGCAACCGGGCCGTCGGGCGTCCGCGCCCGAACCCAGATCCGCTCGCCCTCGTCGACCACATCCTCGACGTCAGCGGAGCCAGCCCGAAAACACCGTACTCACAGGCATCCACCCGCCCCCGTCATAGGGGCGTCTGTTTCGCGCACTTACTGCGGGACTGTCAAACGAGTGGTGTAACTGGGGTAGTTGAGGGTTAGTGACGGGCTGCGGAGAGGCGGCCGTCGAAGGTGATGTCGAAGGCGTTGAGGGCGGTTTTCCAGCGCATGGTCCAGCGGGCTTGTCCCTTGCCGGTGGGGTCGAGGGACATGATCGCCATGTAGACGCACTTCAACGCGGCCTGCTCGTTGGGGAAGTGTCCCCGGGCTTTGACAGCCCGCCGGATGCGAGCATTGACCGACGCGATCGCGTTGGTGGTGCAGACGATGCGCCGGATCTCGGTGTCGAACCGGGCAGGAAGGGGATGAACTCCTCCCAGGCGTTCTCCCACAGTTTGACGGTCGCCGGATACTTCCTGCCCCAGGCATCGGCGAACTCGGTGAACCGGTCCAGGGCGGCCTCCTCGGTCGCAGCGGTGTAGACGGGCTTGAGCAGACGCGCGATCTTGTCCCAGTCCTGGCGGGCGGCATAGCGGAAGGAGTTCCGCAGCAAATGGACGACGCAGGTCTGCACGATCGTCCGCGGCCAGACCGCCTCCACCGCCTCGGGCAGGCCCTTGAGCCCGTCGCAGACCAGCATCAGGACGTCGCCGACGCCGCGGTTCTTGATCTCGGTGAGGATGTGCATCCAGTGTTGGGCACCCTCGCCGCCGTCACCGGCCCACAGCCCGAGGATCTCCCTCCGGCCCTCCACCGTGACGGCCAGGGCCACATAGATGGGCCGGTTCGCCACCGCACCGTCCCGGATCTTCACGTGGATGGCATCGATGAAGATCACCGGATAGACGGTGTCGAGCGGGCGGTTCTGCCATTCGGCCATGCCCTCCAGGACCTGGTCGGTGATGGTCGAGATCGTCTGGCGGGAGACCTCGGCGCCGTAGACCTCGGAGAGGTGGGCCTGCACCTCTCCGGTGGTCAGGCCCTTCGCGGCGAGTGAGATGGCCATCTCGTCGACACCGGTCAGACGCTTCTGCTGCTTTTTGACGATCTTCGGTTCGAAGGAGCCGTCGCGGTCGCGGGGCACGGTTGTCTCCACCGGCCCGACGTCGGTCAGTACTGTCTTGGAGCGTTTGCCGTTGCGGGAGTTGCCGCCGTTCTTGCCGGCCGCATCGTGCTTGTCATAGCCGAGATGGTCGACGATCTCGCCTTCCGTGGCGGACTCCAGCAGCCGCTTGGTCAGCTGCTGGAGCAGCCCGCCTTCACTGGTCAGCTGCAGCCCCTCGGCCTGGGCGCGGCCCACCAGCTCCTCGATCAACTGGTCGTCAACGGCCCTCGCCGACACCACACTTGCGGACTCGGCACTCTCGGACTCGGACACGTTCTCACTGGTCATCGATGCATCTTCCATGATCGGGAGTTACACCGAACGTCTTACAGTCCCAGATGTTGCGGGGCTGGACGTTGTTGGCGCCAGGCAACGGGCGGGGACTCAGTTCGAGGGGTGGGCGTCGTCGGCCGTACGCGCGGCAGCGTGAGCGAGGCCGGCGAAGCCATGGCAGAGGCCGTTGTCCGTCGTGGCCTTGAGCTGTTCGGGGTCGGTGAGGGCGGCCACGAGTGCGTTCTCCACGTCGATCTGGTGGCTGGTATCGCCGAGCGCGAGCGCGGCAAGTTGCTGGGCGCGGGCGAGGCCGGCGGTGCCGTAGCGCCAGGACGGCCGACTGGGGGCTGACGAGCCGACACGCCCCCTGCGCAGCTCTCCCTGAGTGACCCAGTACGGCCAGACCGGCCCGCCGCCTGCCTTGTCCTTCCAGCGGTCCAGCCAGGCCACGATGGTGCGCAGTGCTGCATGGTGCCCATCGGTGACGGAGCCGCTCCGAGCGGCAAGGGCCAGGAGCGCCAGTACGCCACCGATGCCGTGCGCCATACCGGTGTTGGCGTGCCCGCGAGGGCGGCCCACCCTGTTCATCGAGCGTGCAGCGGCAGTGGTCAGGCCCTACACGCCGACCAGCCCCTGTTGACGCAGGACTTGCAGCCCGAAGATTCCTGCCTTTCTGACGTCAACTCCTCCTGTGTCGGGGTCGGACCGGGCGAACGCCTCGACTATCTCCTCCAACGACCGAACGCCGTCGCAGAGTTCGAGCAGGTCGGCCGAGAGCTGGCTCAGCAGGACGTACGAGGCCTCCTCCCCGTCCCTGGTGACCCGCGCGAGAGTCGAGCTCCCGGCGGGCAGGCGAGCGAGGCTCTCCTTCCGCCTCAGGTAGGCGATGAGCTGCTCGTAGTCGACCGCAAGCCTGATGAGTGAGATGCTCGACGGAATGTGTGGCACCCCGGGTCGGGCATCGATTGGGCGCTGATGCTCATCAGCCTGCTTTCTCAGTCGGCACACCTCACGTTCAAGCCTGACCATGTTCAGGATCACCGTGTGGCTCGGGTTCGACGTCGGTGTGAGATAGGCGCTCTGCAGGAACTGGAACAGCTCGTGCTGGAAGTCTGGATGCGCATAGTAGGCGGACACGTCGAAGGACGACTTCCACTCCTGGCCGATTCGTGGAAGGCGCCATGCGCGCCATGCGTCGAAGACGGTGAGCAGGTCTCCGCTGTCCTGGTGGAGTGCGATCAGCAGCCATCGGAAGCGTTGCATCCCGATAAGGACGAACTCCCGTAGCTCCTTGAGATAGGACTTGTCCAGCCACTGGGTGGGCACCGTGTAGAAGTTGGGGAAGACCTTCGGGTACGACGCGATCAGCTCCCGGTCCTGGGGGCTTTGTTGCCAGCCCTGGTGGGACATGTCCGAGTAGATCCCGTCCAGGGTGAGCTGATCGGCGTAGCGGCGCTGGATGGGGGTGTCGGCGAGTGGGGCGAGCAGGTGCAGTTGGGGTTCCACGTGGTCCAGGCGCAGCGCGTCCATGAGGAACGACACGGTTCCGCGTAGGTCGTCCGGTGTCTCTTCCGGGAAGCCGGTTATCAGCGAGGCCGCTGTCTTGATGCCGTAGCGGTCGGAGCATTCGAGCCGCTTCATCGCTTCGTGGAGGTCGATGCGCTTCTTGATGATCTTCTGGAGCCGGGCGGAGCCGGTTTCGATGCCGAAGAAGATCCCCCGGCAGCCTGCGCGGTGCATCAGTGCGATGAGCTCCTCGTCGATGCAGTCGGTGCGGGCGCTGCAGGACCATTCGTAGCTCTCGCCAGCCTGCAGCAGCGTTTCGCAGAACTCCACGACCTTGCGCCGGTCCACCGTGAACATGTCGTGGACGAGGTCGAATGCGGTGATGCCGTACTGCTGCTTGATCTGGCGCATCTCCTCAAGCACCCGTGCCGGCGACTTCAGGCGGAAGCGGCGCCGAAAGAAGTCGTTGGTGGAGCAGAACTCGCAGGCGAACGGGCAGCCGCGGCCGAGTTCCAGGGGAAGGTCGCGGCACTCGTCGATGTACGGGTGGAGGTGGAACGCCGGCGTGGGCAGGGCGTCCAGGTCCTTGATCACTGGGGCGTTCGGGTTGCGTGTCACCTCTGCGCCGGAGCGGAAGGTAAGGCCGGCGATCGGCGCGGGCGAGGAGCCCGTGTCGATCGCGTCGAGGAGCAGCGGCAGAGATTCCTCGGCCTCGCCGCGCACCACGAAGTCGATGAAGGGGAACGCCCGCATCGAGGGCACGTCCACCACGGAGGCCTGCGGGCCACCGAGGATGATGGCGGCGTGCGGCTTGGCCTGTTTGATGCTTTCGGCGATGCGGAGGGTCAGTGGGTAGCTGCTGCAGATCGTGCTGAAGCCGTAGACGTCGGCAGGCAGCGACGTAATCCGCTCGGCCGCGAAAGCGGAGAACTCCACGGGCGTCCGTGCGGCGCCCTCTGTGTCGCTGTTCCTGGCGTGGAGGAACTCCTGGTACCACCGGTTGAGGTCGACGACGATCGGCTGCCGGCCCTGCTGTTCGAGCACCGCGGCCAGGCTCAGCACGCCCAGCGGCACATTCTCGGAGACCGTCTTGATGGTGCGGTTCTCTGCCACGGAGGCGTCCTGGTACTCCGTCACGGTCGGCGGACTGATCAGGCACACTTTCATCTCTGTGATCCCTCCTGAGGACCGGGGTGCACGATGGGTGCCAGCGCGCCGGGCCCCGCCGGGTGGGTATGTGGCGAGGCCCGGAATCCGTACGGTGACCGGAGTGGTCAGAGGCCCACCGACACGCTGATCGACACCGAGATGAACGCCTGGGCGTCATGGCCTTGCATGGATTCGACGATGTTGTTGCGGAACTTCTCCTGGAGGGCGGTGAGCTCGGTGTTGCTCAGGCCCAGGTCCGGAACGGAGACGACTACCTGTTGGGTTGCTTGCTCGCTCATGAGTTCCTCTTTCGGTGAGATGGATTGCTGCGGCTGAACCGCCTGGCAGTGGGGTCGGAAGAACCTGTCCGCGAGACCCGCATGCGTCGGCGGGGCTGCCGGTCGATCGCGTCGCCGCGGTGGCGCTATCCGGGATCACGTTCGCGCGCTTGACGGAGTGTCTCGGCGATGACGTCCCGCAGCGATCGTTCTATTGCTGTGTGAAGCGAACGTGACGGGCGGCCAGCGCGTCGGACGAACCGGAACGGGCGCTCGAACTGTCCGATGGTGAGGAGCTGCTCGCTTTCACCCGAATCGGATTCACCGCGGAGGCGCTGATACGAGACGCCCAGGCCTTTGACGTGTGCGGGAAACCTTTCCCGATCGGCGTCGTCGAGGGTGACATTGCCGTCACTGAATTCCTCGATGTGCCTGCGGAGTTCTGCGAGCCATGCGGGGCGGGCTCCGGACGCGGTGAAAGCGCGGGACATGGCGACGTCTATGTCCTCATCCGAGAATCTGGAGAGATCTGGTTCACGGAACTGGGCGAGGTCTCGGGCCGCCTTCTTGTAAATGGCGCCATATACGTTGTCGGCCATCATCTGTCTCGTTTCCTCGCAGGGGGTGACTGCACGAAGGGCAGTCACCCCCTGCGGAGCGGTGGTGCCGGTGCGTCAGACCAGAGCCAGGACGTACGGCGCGAGTTCGAATACCGTGGGGAGGACGTCGCCGGCGAAGTCGGCGATGTCGTCGACGGCGTCGAAGATGTCGCCGAAGATGTCCTTCGGCAGGTGCGCCGCCTTGTCTGAGGCCTCCCCGTCGGTGACCATCTCGATGATCACCGGGGCGAGGTGCGTGAGGCTGGTGACGACGGCTTCCCAAAAGTCCGGGTTGTCGATCAGCTTGCGCGGCACCTTCCTGGCAATGCGGGCAGCGACGTCCTCGGTGGCACCCTTGGTGAGCTCTTCGGGGTACAGGTCCCAGTAGAGCTGGGGGAAGCAGTTGGTCATGGTCCACGATGTGTCGAGCACCTGGGGCCACCAGTCCTCGTCGGTGAGGCTCTTGTTGCTGACCAGGCGAGGAGCCTTCGGCTTGACGCCGACCGCCTTGCTGGCGGCGGCAAAGGCGGGCGTGAGCATCGTGGCGTAGGCCAGGACGTCGCGCTGGGCGGTGGTCCCCGCTCCTCCTGTCTGGTAGCCGGTCTTCGGCTTCCCGCCCGGCTTCTTGGACGGAGTACCGGTCGCCGCCTCGATGATCGGCTTGATGACCTTCTCGACTGCTCGTTCTACTTGCGTGGTGGTCACGGTCATGGTTGCTGTTTCCTTTCTTGACTTCGCGGGCTGCGATTTCCGTCCGAGGGGATTTCCGGATTCACCGCTCATCAGGGAGGCGATGAAGTCTTCCACCCAGCCGCTTATCTCCGATTCGGTTGCGGGCGGCTCCGAAAGGAATGCCTCGGACAGGCGGAATTGCTGGTCCTGGGGAGCGAAGCAGCCGGGGGTCTGCTCCATCTCCAGTTCGTCGAGCGAATCGGCGGTGCGTTCGATCAACTCGCTGACGGTGCTTGCTGCGTCCATCTGCTGCAGCAGCGCGTAGGTGAAGGCCGACAGGCCGTCGGTGTCCTCGCTGCCTGCCGCTGCGGTCTCCCGGGCCGCGCAGGCCGTCAGCAGTACGGCGTTGACCTCGACCTCGGCCCGCGCCTTGACGCCCTTTCTGCCGGGCCCCGAACCGGAGAAGAGTTTGGTCTTGGAACGAGCCGGCACACGACCGAAGAGCTTCAAGGTCGGGGCCTTGCCTCCCACCAACTCCTTGGCCTGCGCTTTGACGGACTCGTAGGGAGGCACGAACACCTTTGCCCGCGTGGTTCTGAAGCGCTGTTGCGGGTCGAAGTAGTCCTTGTTCATGCCGCCCGAGTGGCAGGCATCGAGGACAACGGTGAGCGTCCCCGGAGGAACCTGTCGGCTGCGTTCGACCAGTTCCGTGTCCTCCAGGAACTGATCGCGGTCGTGGCAGACCAGGACCTCGACGTAGCCTCCGTCGCGCCGGTCGCGGTACCCGTGCGACGACTGGTAAAAGACACAGCGGTCTCCGGGCTGAACGTCGGACAGGAGCCAGTCGAGTCCGTCGCGAATGTTCGCCAGGGTCGCTTCCTCGTCGTGGAGCATGTTGATCTCGGAGTCTCCGTCGGAGAACTCCAGCTGCTCCAGAAGATCCCGTACCGCGTAGCTGTCCTTTACACAGCTATTCAGCTGATTGCCAGGGACCTCATATTTGTCGATGCCGACCAGCAGAGCACGGTTTGCCATGGATTTTTCCTTTCACGGGCTGCGGCTTGACACATCTCGATCCCATCCGCCGGAATGCGACAGCCGGGATCCGCTCGTGGACACGGCCGCTCGCCGGCGACACCGACGGGACCGGCGACGAGTTGGCACGTGACGGGCGTCTCAGGGGGACCTGAGAGCCCGGCGAAGTGACCTGCCATCAGTTCATCTCTCTATTTCTGCCGAGATCCCAGCCCTGCAGCGCAAAAGAATCGATTCCTCTCTTGCAATGCAACCGTGCAAGCCACGAACCGCGTCAACCTGCAGCAGAAGGAATAGCCGCTTTCGACTACGTCAATGGTTTCGCCACCCGCTCGACTTGGGCAAATCGGGAGAACTTGAAACCGCTGACTTAAGGAGGAGGAGCTTCCGATGCCGCGGCCGGGGCAACGCAAAGCCACCGTGGACAGCAACGTGTCCGACCGAATCGCCGTCCGCCTCCTCGTGCACACCTTTCCACCGGACCTTGTCGATCACGTGGTGGCACAGTGCGGACGGGCCGAGCAACGCAGGCGCATGCTGCCTGCCCGTACGGTCGTGTACTTCGTCCTGGCCATGTCTCTTTTCTGCCAACGCAGTTACAAGCAGATCGTGCAGCTGCTGGCCGACTCGCTGGCCTGGTCCAACCGAGGCGACGACCTCCAGCCGCTGCTGTCCCCGACGACCGCAGCACTGTCGCGGGCCCGTGCCCGCCTCGGCCCCGAACCGCTGGCCGCACTCTTCACAGAGACTGTCCAGCGCAGCAGCACTGCGCGTCCCCGCTGTGAGCGATACCGCACATGGCGCGTGCTGACCGCCGACACCGCATGCGTGGACATCCCCGACACCCCTGACAACAGGGCCCGGTACAGCATCGCGAGGGCAACCAGTGAGCAGGAGCCGCCACCACGTGCCGTACTTCCCCAGGTCAGAATCTCCGTGCTCGCGGAATGCGGGAGCCACACCATCACCAGCGCGGCGGTGGGGCTGCGGTCCACGGCCGCCGGCCCCGCCCTGTCTCACGAGCTTCTCGCCGCGCTGGCCCCTGGCGACCTCGTACTCGCTGAATGCGAGGCAGCCGGGCTGCACTTGCTGCCGTCGGTGTGCGCCGCAGGTGCCGATCTGCTCTGGTGGATCAAAGCCGGCTCACCACTCCCGCCGCACACACCCCTCCCGGACGGCTCCTATCTCAGTGGAATCGGCGGCCCGCCCGGCACCCACCATGATGTACGTCTCATCACTGAGGGGCCGGACTGGCTGGTCACGACCCTGCTGGACCACGAGGCCGACCCCGGCCCCCGCCTTGCCGCACTAGCCCGTCAGTACCGGAACACCGCAGTCTCGTTCCAGGCGATCGGCACACTGTGGCATAACAGCCCACTCGTGCTGCGCTCCCGCTGGCCAGCCGGAGTCGAGCAGGAGATCTGGGCCCACCTCCTTGTCCACCACACCCTGCAGTCCTTGATGCACCCGCCTTAAGTCAGCAGTGCGCTCGTGCGGCAGGTCAGTCCCGGCGAATCAGTTCCGGGACGCTGCGCCGACTTCCCGCCCTGGCCGCGCGTGTATGCCTTCTTCGCCCGCTGGCGGGACACGGGACTGGTCACCGAGCTGCACGACCGGCTGCGGGAAGCCGTCCGCGCCGGCGAAGGCCGCAGCACCGAGCCGAGCGCGGGCGTCGTGGACTCGCAGTCGGCAAGGCGGACGCCGCCACTGTCACCTTCGCTTCACGGGGTTACGACGCCGCCAAGAGGATCAACGGACGCAAGCGGCACCTGCTCACCGATACCCTCGGACTCCTGCTGGACGTGGCTGTCACGCCGGCGTCCACGACCGACCGGGACGCCGCCCGCATCCTGCTGCCCGCGGCGATCAGGCGCTTGCCGCGCCTGTCTTTGATCTGGGCCGACGGCGGTTACCGCGGCCACCTCCAGGACTGGGCTGCCCAGCACCTCAAACTCGTGCTCGACGTCGTCCGCCGAAGCGACGACGTCAGCGGCTTTGCGGTCCTGCCCCGCCGCTGAGTCGTGGAAAGATCCTTCGCCTGGTTCCTGCGCAGCCGGCGCCTGGTCCGGGACTACGAACGGCGCACCGACACCAGCAAAGCCGTCATCCGGTGGTCGATGACCACACTCATGACCCGCCGCCTGGCCGCCCGCCACCAGCAGCAGGAACCAGTTCGGGCGCGGACAGCATGAACCTGCCCGGCTTCTCCTCGACCAGCCAGCCCCGTTCCACCAGCCGTTTCAGCCGGACCCTCGCGCCCTTGACGCGGGAGACGGATGCGCTGTCCCAGCCCAGCACCACCGCCGCCCGCCGGGCACCCAAACCGTCGGCTCCCGCGTCCAGGGCGGCGGCCATCAACGCCTGGTAGTCCACCGAAAGGTCCTCGAGACCGGCCGCGTTCTCCCGGTGCGGCACTGCGCGTCGCGGCCCGACCGGCTTCCTCCGCGACGCCCGACAGCCGCCACGGTGGGCTCTTCGTCCTCGGCCAGAGCCTCCAGATACTGCTCCAGACCGATCACACGGCGCCTGAGCACCTCTTGGGCGTCCGCCAAGTCCGCCCGCACCCGCGCCAGTTCGGCTTCCAGGTCCTCCACCCGCACCACCGCCGCCTTCTGCCGCGCTTCCAAAACCGCCCGCATCGACGGCATCGGCCACCCCCACATCATCCCGACCGGCAACCAGTCGAGACTTCCGTGACAGCTGCAAGCCCATGTCTGACCAGCAGAATCCGCACATCAGGTTCGGAAAGAGAACGACCTCTCAAAACCAGATCACTGGTACGTCCTGTGAGGCGTCGTTGCTAGCGCATCAGGAGCCCTTGGATTCGGAGTCCGTAGTGGACGCGGAGTCGGTGCAGTTCCCATAGGCCTACCGCGGTGACGGAGAGGGGGGCGCCGAGGATGAACAGGTATCGGATCACTGTCGGTACGCCTTCGTGGGCGCCGGTGAGCAGGTCGATCAGTGCTGTCTCCCAGGCCAGCGCCATGATGAGCAGTGGTGGCACGGTCTCGTGGATGTCGGCGGTGCGGAAGACGTGCTGGACGGCGAGTCCCACGCCCCAGACGACGAACGGCGTCACCCAGAAGAGGATGAAGAGGGTGGACGCGAGGATGAGGCCTTTCGTCGCAGTGAAGTGGCCCTCCACGAGGGGTTCTTGGCCGTCGAAGAACCCGGAGAGCACGATGATCGGGAAGACGGAGGCTGCTGCCATCATGGCCGCGATCGCGCCGAAGCACCTCCCCGCCCGGCGCAGCAGGTCCCGTCGCGCCGGCGGAGCGGCGAGGGCGTACAGGATGGCGACAACGACGGGGAGGGTTGCCGCCAGCGCGAGGGCGCTGGTCCACGACGTGTCGACCTGCTCGTTGGCGGCATCGCTGAGCTTGGGGGCGAGCTTGTAGGTGTAGGACATCCACAGGAACGCGCCCACGCCGACCAGGGTCCTGATCTTCCGCATCCGCGCCACCTCGGGATCCGAGACGATGCCCGGCCGTGACGGGGTGAAGACCCTGCGCGCGGTGTGGATGGGGCCGATCCGCCGCCGCAGCCGGCTGATCGGGCCGCCCGGCGGCAGCGGCGGCCCCGGGTAGGGCGGCTGGGGCTGTGGCGGCACGTAGGGCTGGGGCGGATAGGGCTGAGGTGGCTGCGGCTGGTAGGGCTGCGGCTGCTGGGGCGGCTGTCCGCCCGGGTTCCAGTTGCTCATCGTTCGTCCCCCGATATGCGCGTGTGCGCCGCGATGGGCGCGATCGCCGAGTGTATTGAGCACACAGGGGCTGCGCACTCCTCGCCCCTGGGCGTGCACCGAACAGCCACACTTATGCAGGCATGCTTGCTTGTTTTTCTTCGGTGCTGTGGCGCGTGATCTGCGTGGCGCGCCGCGGCCTGCCGCCTACGCCGCCGGCCAGGCCGCGGTCGGGCGCACGTCGCCGCGCATGAGATCGGCACGGCTGCCTGCGCGATCAAGGCCGCCCGCGCTGCCGCGCCGCAGGGCGAGAGTGAGGCTGCGGGGCGCGTGGAGTGCCGGTGGCAGCGCGACCGGCTCCCGGAAGGGATGCGCGAACTCGGGCTCGACGGCCGGCGATTGCGCAACGGCTTGTGCTGGTCGGTGTGTGACTGCTGAGGCCGATCCACCGGCACTGTGCCGGGCGCAGCGGAATTTCAGTGACGGTCGGCCCCGCCGGAATGCCGACCGTCACGCGTGTGGGGTACGGACGGGGCTGGTACGGATCGTGATGGTTGGGGGCATGCGGTGTCCGGGGTGCAGGCCTGCCGCCCCGGGACGCGGGGCAAGGGCGGCGGACCGCCACAGCCCCGCTGCCGGAGAGCGCCGCATGCGTTTCCGTGCCCCGTTCATGCATGTCAGCGCTTTACGCCACCATCGACTGGTGGCTGGCCTGATGGCATGACGGTAGTCATGACGCTGCGCATTCCCGATGAAGTCGCTCCTGCGATCCGGGCGGGTGCCGAGGCGGCCGGGATGAGCCTGAACGCGTATGTGGTGCGTGCCGCCCGCCGTCAGGCCACTCTCGATGCTGCGCGCCAGCTCGCGGCGCTCGGTCTCGGCGATGACCTGGCGGGCGAGGGCGACGCCCTGCGGTGAGACGCGGTGAGATCTGGACTCTGCCCGACGGCCGGGACGTTCTGATCGTTTCTTTGACCGGCTTGGAGGAGGCCTACGGCGCGGTCCTCGCGATCGTCCTGTACCCCTCGGCCCGCTACCCCGACACCGCCATGTCCGTCGTGGTAGGAGATCCGGTTCCGGCGACCGCGGTCGCGGTCAACCTCCAGCAGCTGCGCACCACGCGCTTCGACGGGGCGAGCTGCCGCGGCACGGTCCCTGCCGAGACCATGGCCCGGGTGGACCAGGCGCTGTGCGCCGTCCTCGACCTGTAGCCGCTGGTCCACGGCCTGGTGGTGTCCGTCGTGCTCGGCGACCGCGTACCGGGCGGGCTGCTGCGGCTGGGTGTGTCGGGTCATGGCGGAACTCCCTCTGCCCAAGGGGCGGGAGGCGGCGGTAAAGGCCGGCCGGGATGGAGGTCAGCTCCTGTGTACCGGCGTGTGGGTGGAGAAGACGTAGTGCCCCAGCCCGCGCAGCCTGTCGGTGGTGTCGTCGACGGCTTGGGGGCTGTGGTCGGCGGGGCGGATGTAGGCGTCGGTCTCGCTGTTCCAGGTGAACCCTTGGGCGGCCAGGGCCTGTGGGGTGGCGGGGGTGAGGTCGCCAGGGGACTGCGGTGCGGTGACGAGTCCGTGGGCGGGGTCGGGCGCGACGAGGAACATCGGGTTCCTTCCGCGCGGGCGGCCCGCGGTCGGGGCGGGTGGCTGGTCAGTGGGTGATGGTGACGGTGTGTTCGGCGTGCTGGACGGCGAGCGCGGCATGGATGGAGGCGCGGGTCTCCGCGCTGGGGATGGAGGAGGGGAAGTGCGGGGCGAGCACTGCGTCGGCCAGGTTGTTGTCGGTCATCGGCGGCGTGTGTCCGCTGCGATGGAGGGCGACGGCGGTCGCGGTGGCGACACGGGTGCGGTGGTAGGCGGTGGCCTTCCCGGCCGTGGCGTCGATGCCGAGTGCTTGGCGCGCGGTGGGGACCCGGTTGCCGGTTACGGCGACCGTGCTGTCGGTCAGTCGCCCAAGTCGCTCACGGCTGCGGACCCACAGACCCGGCGGGCATGCGGGCCCCAGGTCGGTGAGGGCGGTGGGCCGTTCGTCGTCCGTGGGGATGACGGACGGGCAGGTCAGCTCTGCTCGGGCGAGTTCCTCGGATGGGCGGTAGGAGGCAAGGAGTCCGCTGCTGTCGCTGCGGACGCGCCGGGCCCGCACCTCGGCCGGGGTGTACTTGGCGAGGTCGGCGGCGAGTTGGCCGGGGCGAAGTGGGCGGCGAGCGCGGTGCGTGCGGCGCAGTCGGACAGGGCGCGTGCGGGCATGGGCGGACGGCCTTTCGGGCAGGGCGCGGCACCGGCAGGCGAACCGGTGCCGCGCCGGGGCGGACGAAGAGGGGGGGAGTGATCAGCTGCCCACGGGAAGAGGAGTGCTGTTGGCGGCTGCTGTGGAGTGGCCGAGCTAGGACCAGTTGGCGGACCGCTTGTGCTCCGATCACAGGGGTGGGCTGCGCTCTCGTCCAGGGGCCGGTGCCGCAGTGGCGGGCTGCGGCACCGGGGGAGAGGTGACCGGGGGAGTGGTGACAGGGCGGGCGGTGCCTACGACGTCGGTCAAGACATCTCAGGGGTTAAGAAGTCAAGCCCTACGGCCAAGACCGCCTTCCCGCCGCGCTGTCCGGCGGGAATCATCCAGGATGGGGGCATGACAGGGGAAGCGAGCGAGATCGTTCTGAGCAAGCAGGATCTTCGTGAGGTCACCGCGTTCGCTGCGGCATGCGCGGAGGTTGTCCTGGAAATATTTGAGGCTGATCAGCCGGACGACTCGCGGCCTCGAGATGCCATCAGTGCCGCGTGGGCATTCGCCCGGGGCGGGGAGCGCGGGAAGTCTTTGCGCGACACAGCGTCGGCAGCCCTCAAGGCGGCCAAGAGCGCGCATACGGCGGCTGCGCGCGAGGCAGCGTGGGCAGCGATGTCTGCGGCAGGCGCCGCCTATCTGCATCCGTTGGCCAAGGCCACCCAGGTCAAGCACATTCTCGGAGCCGGCGCTTACGCAGCCCGAGCGGCCGAGATCGTCGCCGACGACGATCGGAGCGTCGGTGCTGAACGCCTCAAGCGGATGATGCCCCGTGCAACACCGGTCGTCGTTGACGTGCTCAAACGCTTCCCGGCAGCGCCGGATGGCGGCGGACGGGTTGGCGAGTTGATCCGCATGCTGGACGCTGACCTCCGCGCCCTGGCTGACTAACTCTCCGTGTGCGGATGGCGCAGCTCGCGGCCGGATCCCGCGTCACGCGGATGCTTGAACCAGCGGTGAAAATGCGCGTTGTTCATCGAACGGCTGCCGGGTCTGCAGGCAGTGGTGGAGCTGGCCGAGGAAGCGGTTGAGCAGGTGGCGCCGGGCGGCGTTGTGCCGCTCGCCGTGCTCGCGTCGGCAGCGGTAGTGAGCGTTTGCTCCGGGTGATGTCTGGAGGGCTGAGAAGGCCCAGAGGAAGCCGGCGGGCATGAGCCGGTTGTTCTCGACACGATGGAGGCTGGAGCCCGCGGGGTCGGCGCAGGTCTGGCGGTGTCCTGTCAGTGCTGTGTCAGGAAGGTGTCGATGGCTGCCCAGGTGGCGTTGGGGGCTTCGAGGTGGGGGAGGTGGCCGGCTTTGGGGATCTCGGCGAATTGTGCGCCGGGTATCGCGTGGGCGACGGCCCGTCCGTATGTGGGTGTGACGATCCGGTCGCTTTCGCCCCACACCACCAGCGTCGGGACGTTCACCGCGCCGAGCCGGCCGAGCAGCGTGAGGTCGCTCATGCTCGTGCCGGCGACGGCGGCCATGGTGCGTGCGTTCGCCTGCTGGATCGCGCGCTGCTCGTCGGTGAGGCCGGCCGGGTCGATGTATCCGCGTTCCGGGTCGTGCCAGGCGGCTTCGGCGAGGGCGCGGGCGTCGAGGGCGAAGAAGTCTGCGATGGGCTCGCCTTCTACTTCTGCTCCGACGCCGTCGATGTCGATCACGGCTGTGATCAGTCCTGCGTAGCGCTGGTCGTGGACGGCCTGCGCCGCCATCTCGAGTGCGATCCATCCGCCGATCGAGGATCCGATCAGGACGACGTCATGCTCTTTGTGCTCCAGCAGACGGGTGAGATAGGCGGCGGCGAGCCGTGCGACCGAGGTGAGGGAGTCGGGGCGGGGTGTGCCGTCCCAGCCGGGGTGTGTGGGCGCGATGGCGTGCATGGTGGCGGCGAGGTGCTCCACGACGGGCGCGACGGTGCGGGGTCCGCCTCCGCCGTGCAGTACGAGTGCTGTGCGTGATGCGGGCGGGCCGGCCTGGATGACGGGCAGGTCCTCGGGCAGGGCGATGGGCATGATGCTCCCTGGTGAGTAAGCATGTTGATATAAACTTGTTGATACAGTAGCAGTATGACGACCGACCTGGAAGCTCTCGGACTGGCGATCAAGCGGGCGCAGTACCGCAACCACCGCACGATGGATGCCGCGCTGCGCGAGATCGGAGTCAGCCTTGTTCAGTGGGATGCGCTGCGTGCCATCGAGCGGATGCCGGGGGCCTCCGGGCATGAACTCGCCGTCGCGACGTTCCAGAGCGATCAGGCGTTCGGCACCCTGGCGAGCCGGCTGGTGGAGCGTGGGCTCATCGTCCGCTCCGCAGGCCACGGGCGACGCGTCGCGCACACCCTCACCGAGGCGGGGCGCACCGTACTCGTCGAAGGCCGGCAGGTGTCGATCGGCGTACTGCAGGATCTCTTCGCACCCCTCGACGATGCGCAACGCACCGCATTGCTTCGATCGCTGCGGAAACTCACCGAGGGCATGTGATCCGGCATCACGCGGCCCTGACAGCGGCTGATAGAAGGGGCGCTGGGGCCTGCGCTTACAGGTGTCCCGGGTCGCCGTTGGCGTTGAACCTTGTCAGGGAGCGCTTCAGCAGCTCCAGGAACTGTCGGAGGTCATCGGCCACCTTGTCGAACTCCGGTTCGTCCAGTGACGCCGTCCGCGTCCGGTAAACGGCCCCGTCGGGCCCCGCGACGTGGATCAGGCCGCCGCCGTTCGAGCCGATGACCAGGCCATCGGCCTTTTGGTCCGTGCCGACGTCGACCACGCCGTACTCCTGGAGCCGCAGCAGGACGTCACTGGCCGGATCGAGGAAGTAGCCGTTGCCGACGTCCGCCCAGCTGACAGCGCCGATGTTCTCGTAGAAGGTGACCAGGTCAGCTGGTGCAGGGGTGACTTGGGCGAGCGTGCGCGCTGCGGCTTGATCGTCGTGGTCGGCCGGCCGGACCTGGTTGATCCCAGGGGGATAGCCGTGCCGATGCTCGAACTCGCCTGTCATGGCCGTGAGAGTCCCGGAAACTCTGTCTGTCCACGAGGCCAGCCAGGCAGGCGAAAGCGATCGGTCACTCATGAGGCCGGATCATGGCATGAGCCACGGACATCCATGGAGTGCCCAGCGGTTGCAGTGTCAGCGCAATGCCCTTAGTTGCCGATGGGTGATGAGGCAGCAGGCGAGTTTGAGCAACGCTTTGTGGATGTCGGCTGCCCTTGGTGTATGTCTGGCCGTACGTCACGTCGAAGGTATTCGTGGGGTAGGCGGTGGGGGCGGCATCGGCAGCCGGAGTCGCACCTAGGGCCTGTGTGAGGTCGTGATCACACCTGCTGGCCCACATCCCCTGCAGCCGCAGGCGACGTAGCGGCCGATGTGTCAATCGAGCGCTGCGGCTGCTTCGGGGTGCTCGTCGTCGTCCGTGGGGGCGGCATCTTGCGGCGCGAGGGCGTCGGGGCTGGCGTAGTGGCGCAGCAGCCACCAGCCGTCCACGGCTTGAAATACGTATGCACACGCCTGCCACCAGTCCGGGGCCGCGCCAGGGGAGCGGACCTGGAAGAAGTCGTCGAGCCCGTGGACGGCCAGCATCGGCGAGACGGCGCCGATCGCGAAGGCCGGTGCCGTCGAACCGGTCACGGGTGGCTGATCTCCCTGGTAGGAAGGTTCCTGTGGGAGATCATTTCGCTGCGGCGATTCGCCGGTTTCGGTTGCGCGCGGGGCTGACCCAGGAGGCGCTGGCGGAGCGTTCCGGCGTCTCGGTCAGCACGATCCGCGGCATGGAGACCGGCAGACGCCGCAACCCCCAGCTCGCGTCGGTGCGCCAACTGGCCGCGGCGCTCGAGCTGCGGTCGGTGGAACTGGACACATTGCTGGCCGCGGCGGCGGGCGCGGCGGAACCCTCGACCGTCCCCGTGCCGCGCCAACTGCCTGCCCCGCCCGCGCCGTTCGTGGGCCGTCTGGAGGAACTGGACCTGCTGGACGCCGCGATGCGGGCCGGTTCGGGTGAGGCGCCCAACGTGGTCGTCGCCGCGATCGCCGGCGCCGGCGGAGTGGGCAAGTCGTGGCTGGCGTTGCACTGGGCGCACCGCAACGCCGACCGCTACCCCGATGGGCAGCTCTTCGTCGACTTACGTGGCTTCAGCCCCGACAGCGATCCGATGGATCCTGCCGTGGCGGTACGCGGATTCCTCGACGCGCTGGGTGTCGAGCCCGACCGCATCCCCGTCGCCCCGCACGCGCAGGAGGCGTTGTTCCGCAGCCTGATGGCGGACAAGCAGATGCTGTTGCTGCTCGACAACGCTGTCGACACCGCCCAGGTCACCCCGTTGCTGCCGGGCAGCGACAGCTGCGTCGTGGCGGTCACCAGCCGCAACCGACTGTCGGGCCTGATCACCGGGCACGGTGCCCACCTGCTGTCCGTGGACACACTGCCCGACACCGAGGCCCGCGCGCTCCTTGTCGCCCGGCTCGGCGCGGCACGTATCGAAGCCGAACCAGCGGCCGTGGGTGAACTCATCCGGTTGTGCGGCGGGTTCCCGCTGGCGCTGAGCATCATGGCCGGGCGGGCCCACACCCATCCGCACCTGTCGCTTGCCGAGCTCGCCGACGAATTGCGCGACGACGCCCTCGACGTACTCGAGGACGCCGATCCCGCGGCGAGCCTGCCCGCCGTGCTCTCGTCGTCCCATCGCGCGTTGACCGACGGGGAGGCTGAGGTGCTCGGGCTGCTCGCGATCGCCCCCGGGCCCGACACGAGCCTACGGGCCGCCGCCAGCCTCATCGGCCGCGACCTGAGCCGGACCAGGGCCGTACTGCGCAGGCTGGAACAGGCCTCGCTGATCAGCCGGGACGCAGCCGGCCGCTACCGGATGCACGACCTGATCCGGCGCTACGCCACCACCGCCCACGCCCCGGCCGACGACGCACGGAGCACGGCGCTGCGGCGGGCCCTCGCCTACTACACGCACACCGCGCATGCCGCCGCCCGTCTCCTGGACTCCCACCGTGAGCCCATCGAGCTCGGACCGCTGGACCCTGGCTGCCTACCTCCGGCGCTGCCCGACATCCCGGCGGCGATGGACTGGTTCGACACCGAGCACCGTAACCTGCTCGCCGCGCAACGCACCGCCGTCACGCACGCGTGGCACGGTACGTCATGGCAGCTGGCCTGGACGCTGAACGACTACCACTACCGGCGAGGCCACCGCCAGGACCAGCTCGCCGTGTGGCGGATCGCGGTCGACTCCGCGTGTCGGCTTCCCGATCCCGGCGCCCAGATCCTCACCCACCGGCTTCTCGGCCGCGCGCACGTCGTGCTGGGACACCACCAGGAGGCGATCGACGCCCTGAACCAGGCGCTCGCCCTGAGCGAGCAGCAAAACGATCGCGCCCTGCAGGCCCAGGCGCACTACACGCTTGCGTCGATCTGGCCGGACGGCCGTCGGGCGCTGGAGCACGCCAGGCGCGCACTGGACCTCTACCGCGGGCTCGACCAGCCGATCGCGGAGGCCAACGCACTCAACGCCGTGGGCTGGTACGCCGCGCTCCTCGGCGAAGCCGACGACACCGCCCGTCGGCACTGCCAGGCCGCCCTTGCCCTGTACCGGCACCACCGGGACGTGAACGGGCAGGCGCAGACCCTGGACAGCCTCGGCTACATCGACCACCACAGCGGCCGCCACCTCGACGCCGTCGAGCACTACCGTCAGGCCATCGGCCTGTACCGGGATCTCGACAACCTCTACGAGGCCGCCGACACGCTTGAGCGGCTCGGTCATCCGTACGTCGCCCTCTGCCGGCACGACCGCGCCCGAGAGGTGTGGCTCGAAGCCCGCGATCTGTACCGGCGGCAGGGCCGTGACCAGGAGGCCGAGGAGGTGCAGCGACAGCTCGATCGGCTTTCGGTGGACCGTTCACGCGTGGACGGTCCGTGAACTGTTCCCCCTGACGACCCGACAGCAGGATGGTTCTCGCAAGCCGAAACCGACCACGAGAGCCTCGAGGCTCCCAAGGGGGAACACGCCACATGCGCATGAACACGAAGGTCGCGGCCACCGTCTCGGCGCTGGCCATGACCACGGGACTGCTGGCCATGTCCGGAGCAGCTACGACCGCCACTGCCGCGGACGGCTGCAGCACAAGCCCGGTGACCGGGACCGCTCGCTCGGCGGTCGGAGCCAGGGGTCAGCTCTTCGAGCTGAGGTACAACGGCTCCGGGAATAGCACCTGTGCCTGGGGCCGGGTCACCAACGGCTCCGTCGGCATGCACGTCTGGGTCGACCGCAGCCACGACGGCGGCAAGACCTGGGAGCCGCAGCTGGGCTGGCGCCAGGTCGACGCGGGAACCAGCGTGCACACCGAAGCCTGGAGGGACGCCAACGGCTACCTCATGCGGGCCTGCGGGGACTCCGGGTACAACACGGCGATCACCTGCACCGGCTGGTACTAGGGTCCTGCGTCCGGATGGGCCCGGTTGTGCACCGGGCCCATCCGGCGGGCTGCGTCAACTCACCTTGAGAGGACGGGGTCGGCGCAGACAGCCGCGAGCGCGTTCTCTGTGTCCAGGTGACGGCCGTCGTCGCTGCGGGGGGAGCGCGGCGAGTTGGCGGGCTTGGGCGGGGCCGGCGGTGCCGTAGCACGATGGCGGCCGCCGCAGCCGAGTTGACCCGTTCACCGGCCGTGATGCAGGTTGTTCAGCCGCGGGAGTCCGGGCCATAGAGCGCAGTGATGTCTTTGGACGTTGCCCGCCGACTGTAGGTCGGCGACTGAGGCCACCCCTCGGGGGAGTCCTGCCACTCCTCCTGCCGTCCGCACGACAGGGCGTCGATCAGCGGGAAGGCGTGGGTGTGCTAGGTGCGGTAGACGGTGTCGCCGTCGCGGAGGAACACGTTGACCGCGAATCCTGCGTCGGGTGGTTCACCGACGTCGGCCCCGAAGGAGCTGTTGGCAGTCGAGTACCACGTCGTCTGGTTGCCGACCCGCTGTCGGTAGGCGAGTGCCTCTTCGATCGGGCCCTGGGTGACGACGACGAATCGCGCATCGTAGTTGTCCAGGAACTCCAGGCGGGTGTACTGCGGTGTGTGGACGATCGCGGAATTCCCCAGGACAGAGTTCACGTAATTCCCCAGGGGGTGGTTGCCTCAACCTCCTGTGCGCGCGGTGCCGGTCGGCAGATGGGCGACCACGAGAGCGGCAGCTTCTTCAGGTGTGGCTCCTGCGCCGAGAAGGGCGGCGTAGCCGGACGCATAGACCTTGTAGGGCGGCCCACTGCAGACGATGAAGGGCAGGTTGTCTGGCTCGCACCAGGCCGTGGCGATGTCAGGGGCTTCGGGCATGCTCTGATCATCCAAGATCGCGGGGGGCTGCGTTAGGATCTCCTGATCATGGACGTGGTGATGGGGAACGAGATGATCGCCATCCCGCCGGGGCAGGTGACGCTGTCGGACCGGCGGACACAGCGCAGTTGGTCGGTCGAGCTTGCGCCCTACCAGATCGCGGCATTCCCGGTCACCCAGGCGTTGTACGCACAGATCACAGGCCAGCGGCCCAGTACCACCCCTGGGGACCAGTTGCCCGTCGAGTGCGTCTCCTGGTGGGACGCGGCGCGATTCTGCAATGTCCTGTCCCAGCGCGCCGGCCTCACGCCCGCGTATCACTTCCGTGCCGAGACCGAAGACATCGAGTGGGACCCGTCGGCCGACGGGTATCGGCTGCCGACCGAAGCCGAGTGGGAGCACGCCTGCCGGGCCGGGACGACCGGGCCGCGCTACGGGGATCTCGATGAGATCGGCTGGTATCGCGGTAACTCGCACGAGCGCATCCGGGAGGTGGGTGGCAAACGCCCCAACTCGTGGGGGCTTTACGACATGCTCGGCAACGTCTGGGACTGGTGCTGGGATGTCTACGACGCCGAGATCTATGGCGCCTATCGGGTGCTCCGTGGCGGTGGTTGGTTCGATGAGCATTGGAGCTGCCGGGCCTCCGCGCGGCGCCGCAGCCACCCGACTTTCCAGGTCGACGACGTGGGATTCCGCGTCGCGCGTTCTGTCGTGCGTTGATCCACGTCGAGTGCAGTCCGGCCCGTGCGGGGTCGATCCGGCGATAGCGTGATCCTCATGACGGCTGAAGACGAGGCGCTGGTCGGCGCAGCTGATCTCCCGCTCCGGGCACCACCCGGGGTCGATCTCCTCCAGCGCCTCCATACGGACCTGTGACAGCTCCCGGCATAAAAGAGCCGGTCTCCCCGGCCGCGCGGCGTGCGGTGTTCTCACGCGCCTTCTTGGCCCCGGCCCGCTGATTCTTGATCCAGGTCCCTAGTGCATGGCCGTCCCACACCACGGAGTTGCCAGGCAACAGGTGGTGGTGCACCCGCAGGCTGGTCCATCGCCAGCGGCATGGTCGAAGGAGCAGCAGGCCATCTGATCGCGGACCGGCTCGACATCACCGGCAGCAGAGGGAGCGTTCCCGGCGCCGAAGCCCTACTCACCCTCCGTGCCCTCATCAGCAACGGAGACTTCCCGCACTACTGGATCTTCCACGCTCAGCGGGAACGCGCACGCCTCTGTCCCGACCCCGACCAGCACCACTACGAACTCGGAGCCTGACCCTCAAGCTGACTGAAAAGGAGCCGCACCCAACCAACTTCACCCCATCGCAAGCCCTACTTGGGGTGCCGGCGGCCGAAAGCGCGCGCGAGTTCACCGACCGGAGCCAGTACGTGTCCGCCCTCGCCCGGGCACCACCACACCGCCGCACCGTCCCGCTCCGAGCCGTGGACGCCGAGGTCATGCCGGGGACATACCGGCCAGACCTGCCAGGTCCATTCGAGCAGGCTCTCCTGGATCAGGACCGCCAGGCTGGTCAGTGTCATTGTCGGGTGGTCGCACATATTCGGCAGGACGGGGCCGCCCCAGCTGAGCCGTTCGCCGCCGGCAAGGCGGACACCGGCTCCCACCGGGAAACAGTCTTCCAGGATCTCGATCTCCGGTTCGCCCTCGATCCCGCGCGTGGGCAGGTCACGGGCCACAATTCGCAGCGCGGCGCGCAAGGTCTCCAAACGCTCGGGGGCAAGATCGAAGCCGGGATCGAAGCCCACTTCGTCCAGCATGCGCCGGGCCAGGGCAGTCATCTCTGCCGGCGACACCTCGGCTGGATTCCGCTCGACGACCTCCAGGACGGCGTCGGTGTCATGGAACCAGTCGAGCAGTTCGCAGGCGAGGGCAACGACGTCCTGGGCATCGAGGTCGCCCTCGCGCAGGCCGAGGTAAACCTTTCGCTCCAACAGTTCAGTATCCGCTTCGTACTCAGCCATGGCGTTGCTCACCGGCCCAGTATCCCGATGCGGCGCGGCTCCCCGCCGCACGGTTTTCCGGCGTGACCCGACGCACTCAGCAGCGGAACTACGACCTCACCCTCTGATCGCGGCCGTCACTCGAAAAGCGCTGCGGCAGCTCGGCCCGCTGTTTGGTGTGTCCAGGTCGGCTGCCGCGCGGATCATTGGTCATCTCGGACCGCTACTCGCCATGCGGCAGCGCAAGCGATTCCGCAGGGAGGCCGTGCTGATCGTGGACGGCACTCTGGTCCCTACCCGTGATCACGCTGTCGCCGAGCAGTCGAAGAGGTATCGGTACTCGACCAACCACCAGGTCGTGATCGACGCCGATACCCGGCTCGTCGTCGCCGTAGGCCGGCCGCTGCCCGGCAACCGGAACGACTGCAAGGCATGGGAACTGTCCGGAGCGAAAACCGCTGTCGGAAAGGCCGTTGTCATCGCCGACGGCGGATACCAAGGCACGGGCCTGGTCATCCCGCACCGCCGGGAGCGCGGTCAGGACGAACTACCCGCCTGGAAGGAGGAGCACAACGCGTCCCACCGTAGAGTCCGGGCCTGTGTCGAGCATGTCTTCGCCCGCTTGAAGACCTGGAAGATCCTTCGCGTCTGCCGCCTGAAGGGCGATGGTGTCCACCATGCCATGCTCGGCATCGCCCGCCTGCACAGTGTCATCCTCACCGGCTAGGACCAGGCACGATGCGCCTGGTCAGCCGGGCTTTGTCATCCCGCCCAAGGGAGTTCGGCGTGGCGACAGTTTGCGGTGGCTGATCCGCCAGCCGTCAGCGGTGCGCACCACGGTGTCCTCGTAGGAGACGGAACCGCAGGAGCCGTCGGCCTTGATACCCAGCCCTTTGGAACGGACATGAACCTGCCCGTCCGCCGACGCGGTGACGACGACGTTGGTGACGTGATGCGCGACAGGGTTGGCCGCTCCCAGCGCCCATGCCGCTTCTCGGATGGCCGCCACTCCGCACAGCGACTCCTGGCCGAAGTCGGTGAGGTCGTAGACCACATCGGCGGTGAACAACTCTGCTAACCGGTCAAGGCTTCCGTCGTCAACAAGATGACCATGCAGCGAGACCAGTTCGGTGATGGCCAAGCGATCTTCCAGAGCGAGCGACACACGCGTCCTCCCCGACCCGGCGTGGAGAGCACCAGGCCAAGCATCGATCCGACGTCAGCACGGCACCACACTGCCCAACGAGTTGGGGCGCATCCGACAAGAGCAGGGGCGTGCACGTCGTGATCGTCTCTTACCGACGGTCAGCCTGCCACCGACTTGTCCACCTGTGCTCTGTCACCGTCAGAACGCCTCAGGCAGAAGACCGCGCCCGGGCGTAAACGATGATCGTCGGCTGCACCCCGACAGCCCCCCAATTCGTGCCGATCCGATCAGGGTGAGATGAAGATGAGTGCGGCGGTCGGCAGGAGAGTACCCAGGATGCTGAGCGACCAGTAGCCGCGAGCGTCGAGCGAAGTCCGGCGTGCCAGAGGCCGGTTAGCGGCAGACCAGAGCAGCAGGTAAAGAGCGACGATGGGGACGATGATCACCAGCCACAGGGCCATGCCGTCGTTCTCCGTGGGTTCCCGAGGGCCCGCCCAGTTCGCTGCCAGGAACCAGAGCAGCCAGATCGGCACCATTGCCGGGACTCCAAGCAGCAGGTTCACGCCCAGGGCTGTGTACCAACGTCCGGCCATCTCGACCCCTCCCCGTAATCGTCTGCGGAGACGGTACAGCGATGGTCCGGGGGCGAGTGATGGAACATGGTGTCGTGTACTGATCTGCACCGTCTGTCGGCGAGTGAACCCGGTACGCGCGTCCCCCGCCGCCTCAGCCGTCTACCAGCGCCTTCCCGACGACTCCAAGGCTGCGCGTCGTTCGGGGCTGACTCTGTTGGCATGGTGGCGGGTGTCGGTGCTGAACGACCCCAGCCCCGGCGGCTTCCTGTCGACGTCCTCGCGGGTGCTGGCGCGGTACGCGCTGGTGCCCCTCGCGGGGGTGGAGTTGGCGGGCCGCAGCGATGCTCTTGTCCCAGCCCGCGTGAACGGGCGGTGTCGACGGCAGGCTTGATCGCGTCTGGGGTGTGATTCGGGGGACGCCGGGGCGCTGCATGGAAGGGACACGGTTGGCGTGCAACCTGGGCTGCTGCAGTCGGAGTGTGAGGGGGTGCCGCGTTCAGCGGTACCGGGTTCGACATCTACTTGGAGGGAGGAGACCGTGCGTAAAGCCGTGCTCGGCTTGTTCGTGGCCCTGGTGGCGGCACTCGCGGTGGCGCCGCTCGTCGACGCCGGTACCGGCCAGACCCAGACCGTCGCATGCTGCGGCGGCATGCCAGGCCATCCGTAAAGGGGAACGCGTCGTTGGGCCCGGTCTGTGCCTGCGTGCAGTCCGGGCTGCGTTTGCCCGTCCTCGTGGCTGAACAGGGGCCGGCAGGCTATGCACCGGGCACGGACTCGGGTATGTCCGCAACCGCAGTACCGGCGTGAGCCACCCCCCTTCCTACTTGCTTTCCTAGGGACCCTAGGTTAAAACTAGAGCCCCTAGGATCATGGGGAGGGTGAATGCCGCGGGCGGGGCTGACGGCGCAACGGGTGACGATCGCGGGCGCCGAGCTGGCGGATGAGGTCGGGCTCGACCAAGTGACCATGTCGCAGGTGGCGCGGCGGCTCGGCGTGAAGGATGCCAGCCTCTACACGCACGTCCGTGGCCTGGAGGATCTGCGCGGACGGATCGCGCTCCTGGCTGCGGACGAGAAGACCATTCGTATCGCGGAGGCGACCTCCGGGCGGGCGGGTAAGGACGCGCTGGTCGCGTTCGCCAACGCCTGGCGGGAGTACGCCCACACGCATCCCGGCCGCTACACAGCGACGCAGACCCCGATCCAGATCGACCCTGAACTGGCCGCAAAAGCGCCCGGACCACGGCGTGCGGTCGAGCTGACCTACGGCATGCTGCGCGGCTACGGACTCACCGAGCCCGACCTCACCGACGCGGTCCGGTTGCTGCGCAGCACGTTCCACGGCTTCGTCGCCTTGGAGGCCGCGGGTGGGTTCGCGCACGAGCGTTCGCCGCAACAGTCCTGGGTCCGCGCCCTCGACGCCCTCCACACCCTCCTGGAGCACTGGCCCCTGTCCCGAGAAAGAGACTCCGCATGACCGACCCGACCATCGGCAGCCTGCGCGTGAACGGCGCGACCCTGCACTACGAAGTGCGCGGCCAGGGCCCGCTCCTGCTGCTGATCCCCGGAGGGGCAGGCGACGCGGCCTCCTTCGACGGCATCGCCGACGACCTGGCCGCCGAATACACCGTCGCGGCCTACGACCCGCGCGGCATGTCCCGAAGCACGCTGGACGACCCCGAGGCCGAACAGCGAGTGGCCGAGCACGCCGATGACGCGTTCCGGATGCTGGAACTGCTGTCGCCCGGTGAGCCCGCGCGCGTTTTCGGTTCCAGCTCGGGCGCGATCGCCGCCCTGCACCTGCTCACCGCCCATCCCGAACGCATCGACCGTCTCGTGGCGCACGAGCCGCCGGTCGTGGAGGTCCTTCCGGACGCGTCCGAACATCGCGCGCTCGTTGCTCGCGTACAGGCAACGCTCCACGCAGAGGGGCTCATGCCGGCGATGGCCGTGTTCGCTGAGGGTCTGAAGAAGGACGGCGACACCACCGAGCCGAAGGCCGGGATCAAGCTTCCGCCGCAGGCCGCGGCGCGGATTGAGCGGACGATGGCCAACCTGCCCTACTTTGTTGGGCGCATTGTGCCCGGCTTCATGTCCTACGCCCCGGACATCCAACGGCTGGAGGAACTGTCGGACCGGCTCGTACTCGCCGGCGGCGAGGACTCACGCGGCGAACTGCCCTACCGCCCGGCCGCTTTCCTGGCCGAGCGCCTCAGCACGGAACTCTGGCACTTCCCCGGCGGGCACACCGGCCTGACCACGCACCCCGCGAAGTTTGGCGAACTCCTCCGGAAGGCCTTCCGAGCCTAGACCCGAAACAGACTCGCCTGGGTCGGCACCCACCCAGGGTGGTCAGTGAACGTCACGTCCGTAACTGGCGGTACATGAGGAAATCCTCGTGGCCGATGTCATGCTGGTCCACAGCGCGGGCCCTTTTCGGGGGCGGTGACGGCTTCTTCGAGGAGCACTTCCGCGCGGGTGCTGCAGCCCCCTCGGTCGGCGTCGATCCAGTGGCGGAACTTGGTGCGTTCATAGCCGGTGCGGTCTTCGTCCTGGACGGTGAGGGCGGCCAGCGCGTCGCGGACGGGTACGGGGATGCTGTCGCCGGGAGCAGCGTGCGCGGTGCTGGGGGTGAGCAGAGCGGTGAGGGTGCAGACGGCCGCGGCGGCGGTGCGGGCAAGACGCACGGGGCGGGATTCCTCTCGAAGATCACCAACAGGTCCGGGATCTTCGTAGCGGCAGCGGGCCGCCTCACGTGCGGGCTTCGGTTCTTGGCTCACTCTCCTGGGTGGGTAAGTCGCATCATCGATCCGCGTGTTCCCAGGTGTCCTGCCGCTGGTAGGGATGAATTCCCGGCGGCTGGGGTGGGAGAAGGAGCTGGTTCGCCGCGCGCGGCGGGCGCTTGAGTGCCAGACTGGCCGGGTGCCCGCCAGGCTCCCCCGTCTTGGCGGGCACAGCCGTGTCCTGGTCCGGTGTCGAGGCGCGTTGCGGGCAGAGCGTGCCGTCCGGCTGGGGTGGGCGGCGGTGCTGTGGCTGGGGTAGCCCCGACTCCGCAGCTCGGAAGCGGCCGACCGGTGGACCTGGCTCGTGATCGTTGCCTATGCCCAGCTCCGACTCGCCCGACCGCTGGCCACCGACCTCCGCAGGCCCTGGGAGAAGCCGACCGAGCCGAACAGGCTCACGCCCGCCCGCGTCCGCAGAGTGTTCAGGAACCTGCACGCGAAGACCGGCTCCCCGGCTGGTGCACCGAAACCATCAACGCCCGGACCAGGAAGGCCGTCAGGCTCAAAGAACCAGCGACCGGCCACCCGGCACGACGTCGGGCGAGTCCTCGCCACCGGCGAGGCGTTCAGCCGTCCCGCCCACCACAAAGTCGGCACCAAGCCCCGCCGCGGGGCACCTGAAGTCCCGCCCGCCTGAAACGGCAGGAAGCCGACCAGGTTGAATGGCTCCATGGCGAGACGGAAGCGGGAGAAAAAGAGACGATCTCCCATCGGCATGCCGAAGGACATCATCCTGCTCGCGACGCCGGAAGGCTGGCGCCACAGTCTCCTTACCGAGGACGGCGGGATGCACTGCGGGCGCCTCACCGACGTTCCGGTCAACGCCGCCCAGCCGAGGCACAGGCCGCCGCAGCGGCCATGGTGGTGGGACTCGCGCACGACTTCCACGAAGCGCGCGTCGACGTGACCTGGGATCCGCCCCGGGAACCCGGGTCCTGGACCGCACAGGTCACCGTTGTCGCGTCCCCGCCGAACGCCTTTGGTTAAACGACAAGCTGAATCGCGGCATCTATTGGGCCATGGCACTCGTAGGGGAGGCTGCTATCGCTGGCCTCGTGTACTTCGCCTGGGCCCTGGCCGTGCTCAAGGCCGCGCTGCTGGCCACCGATGCTTGTTGTCCGCGGACAACAAGCATCGGTGGCCAGCGGGAGCGCAAGACCATCTCTGCGTCACGAGTAGCTGACCTGTCTCAGCGAAGATGCACCGGTCTCACTGAAGATTGACGACCGGCCTGTTCGTCTCATCGAAGTTTCACCAGACGGGACCGGCGAGCCGGGTCTGGATGATGGCGGCAGCGTGCCACCAGCGGCTGTTGGACGGCCCGGGGAAACCCCTGTGCGGGTGCTCGCTAGGCTCGCGCCATGTCTAACGATCTCGGTTTCACGTGCTCATGCTGCGGCGACCACCATGCAGAGCTCCCCATGAGCTACTCGACCATGGCCCCGGACGTCTGGGATCCCAGCTTCGAGAGTGATCCGGACAGCATGCTGTCGTCCGACCAGTGCGTGATCAAGGGCCAGCACTTCTTCATCAGGGGGTTGATCGAGATACCTGTGATCGGCGGCCAGGACGTGTTCTCCTGGGGTGTCTGGGTCTCTCTGAGCAAGGACAATTTCGCCCGTGCTCTTGAGGTGTGGAACACGGAGGGCCGCGAGGCCGAGAGGCCGTACTTCGGCTGGCTCAGCACCGAGCTCGCGCTCTATTCCGAGGGCACTACCAACCTGAAGACCAACGCCCACACGCGACCGGTCGGCAAGCGCCCCTTCATCGAGCTGGAGCCCACCGACCACCCGCTCGCCGTCGAACAGCGCACCGGGATCACGCAGGACCGCGTGCGTGAGATCGCCATGGCTGTGCTGCATCCGGCCTGAGTCATCACAGGTCAAGGCTTGGCGAGGGCGCGCGGTGGCGGAGGGAGCCGGACGGTTTCCTCGGGGAAGAAGACGTCGTAGAACTTGTAGCCGTAGGCGGCCACGAACCTGTGGTGCAACAAGTGGGCCTTGACCGATTGGACGAGCGGGTCGGTCTCCTCGGGCGCGTAGCCGCCCAGGACGTATCGGCGGGTGACCTCTTCAGCCAGCCAGCCGATGTGTCCGGACTGTCTGGCTCTCCGGATCCACTCCGCGTTGGCCAGGAGCCCAGTGAGGGTGACGATCTGCGGGTGAAAGAGGATGGCGAGGGTCATGGATGGTGAGGCAGCCTGCCCTCGAACGTCGCGTAGGTGGAACTGCGCCTCGGCGATCCCGCTCGAGCCACGACTCGTAGCCCACGTGACCGACCATCGTCACCGCCCAGTACCAGCCTGCGAAGCTCTCCCCGCCCTTCGTCCAGCGGAACGGACGTACCCACTCAACCTCTCGAAGCGCACGTCCCAGGCCTTGCCCAACGGCAACCTATGACGCTCCGCAGACCTCAGAAAGTCCAGCTCAAACGCCGAAAGCGCCTCGTCACCGAATGCTCGTGCAGGTGTGGCCACCGTCGTCCCGCCCCTCGCAAGCCCAACAGCCGCGAACGTAGGGCAGCGACCCGTCAAACTTCAGTGAGAACGGTCAAACTTCACTGAGACGAGTCAGTAGCGAAGGTTCCTGACAGCCGAAGGCCCTCGTAGGCGAAGCAGGCGCGCCGAGAGAATCGTGGCTGACCGTCGCTTCGCGGTACTTGCACAAGGTCGTCAGGCGACGTCGTGCAGCAGCGGCACATCCCTTCCATGGAACGGGTTGAGGTCACGGCAGCCGGGGCATCGTCTCGCCAGACACCCCATCCACTCCGGCTTTCTGCGCAGGCGGACCGGATTCGCTGCCGGAGACCTGAGCTATGGCTGGTTTCGCTTGATGTTGCCGACAAACAGTCGGCCAGCTGCGTAAATGCACACGAGCATCCCCAGGAGTACCCAGCCCCCCTTTACGCCGGAGACTATGAGAAAGACAGAGAAGGCCACGCCGAGGACGACGAAAATGGTGGCGAACAGCATGTAGCGCTTGACCGCTGCTCGCTGTTCAACGGTCCATCCGACTCGAGGCACGATTCCTCCCAAGTGACGGCACGCGGGCCGGACACACGTCCGGCCCGCGTGGTGGTTTAGCCGCCGACAGCGTTCGACGCTATCTGGCCGGCGCTCCATGAGATGTCGTAGCATCCGGCTGCCGCATCGAGCCATCCCCCAAGCGTTGCCGGAGCCGCCGCCGATACGGCGCTTCCGCAGATTGCGGCGGTGACCCCACCCGCCAACGCTCCGGCGACGTCGCCCCAGAGGGCCCTGCTGGCCCGGCCCCTTGAACCAGGTGCCAGGTGCCGGTGGCGAGGTCACCGATCGGCCCGAGGGCGTCGGCCACCCCGGTCGGGCTGAGCAGACCATTTGGGTCGGTCCGGTTGATCGGGTCGCCGCCTGTGTAGAGGTAGGGGTTGGTTTCCTGTCCGGAGGGGTCGGGTTGGGTGAAGCGGCCCAGCTGGGGGTCGTAGTAGCGGGCGCCCATCTTGTACAGGCCCGTCGGGTCGAGGTAGGCGCCGCTGTAACGGAACGGCTGGGGGGGCTGCCTCCGTGGTGGTCCCTCGGGGCAGGCCCGTCGGGCCGTAGGCGTAGGTGTGGGTGCGCTTGCCTGCGTCGTCGACGAGGCCCTGCGTGTGGCTGCGCTCCGGGCTCGTCTTCAGCGTGCGGTTGAGGAACAGTGCAAGCAGGTCGTCATCGCTCATACTCCTCAGTGCGGCCGCGGCGTCGAACGTTACAAGGGGCACCGGAATCGTTCTCGCCCGGCGAACCGTTCCTCGGCACCATGTGCCCCGAACTCCCAGACGCTGGCGGGGCCGCCGTCAACTGACCGCTGAGGTGAAGGAACGTCGTCATCACTCGCCTTGGCCGTGACACCCGCACACGCCTCTCCCTTGAGCGACGCACCGACCTCAGACCTCGACGCCCCGTCTGCCGCGCTGGCGCAACAGACGGGCATCCTCAACGTCCACAAGGCCGCCGACCTGCAAAGGTTCGCCGAGGCCCAGGACTGGTGACCATCTACTATCTGCGGCCCCGGCCCCGGCCTCGCCGAGACCGGCCTGGCAATCGGACCCACCTGAGCAACCCGGTCACATCACGAGTGCAACCTCATCAACGCAGGGCGGCCGTGACTGCCTCGGCCAGGGTCACGGGCGGGCGGCCGATAAGGCGGCGCAAGTCGCCGGAGTCGGTGTACATCTCGCCGCGCTTCATACCGCGGTCAGCGTCAGCGAGGACCTCCGCCAGCTCGGCGGGCAGGCCCACGGAGGCCAGTACCTGGGCGAATTCGGCCACCGGAAGGTCAGCGTAGGAAACCTGCTTTCCGGCCGCAGAGGAGATCGCGGCGGCGAGCTCGGTCAGGGTGAAGGATTCGTCCCCGCCGAGCTCGTACACGGCGCCGGTGTGGCCTTCGCCGGTGAGGACAACCGCTGCGGCCTCGGCGTAGTCGGCGCGGGACGCGGCGCTGATCCGCCCGTCGCCTGCGGCGCCGACGACCGCGCCGTTCTGCAGGATCTGCGACAGTTGGCTGGTGTAGTTCTCCAGGTACCAGCCGTTGCGCAGCAGCACGCTGGGGATTCCGCGGTCCCGCAGATACCCCTCGGTCTCGCGGTGCGTGGCACCGATGACGGTGGTGGCCGCGTCCGCGTGCGTCGTGCTCGTGTACGCCACCAGCGACACCCCCGCGGACGCCGCGGCGTCGATCACGCGGCGGTGGTTGGCGACCCGCTCGCCCACGGGGACCGAGGCCGAGATCAGCAGCAGCCTGTCCGCCCCCGCGAATGCCTCGGCCAGGCCGTCGGTGTCCGCGAAGTCGGCGCGGCGTACCGTGATGCCTCGGTCGGCCAGATCCTTGATCCCGGCTATGTCCCGGCCGGTCGCGATGATGTCCGCGGCCGGGATCCCGCGCCGCAGCAGTGCCTCGACGGTGAGCCTGCCCAGCTGGCCGGTGGCTCCGGTGACGACGATCGGCATGATGGTCATTCCTTCCTTCCGCGCGTGCCTCGCACGCCCGCCGCGGTCCGTCCGCCGCGGGATGAAACACAGAATGACCTGCACACTCTCTTTTGGGGAGTAGCCACTTCCTGGTAGGGTACTTACCGCAGCGAAAGCATTGAGGTGAGCCGTATGGCTGCTGTCGAGAAAGTGATCGGGCCCATGCCGTCATTCGATCCGTACGAGCGCGGCTGCCCGTCGCGGGACCTGCTCGACCAGATCGGCAGCAAATGGGCGGTCCTCGTGCTGGGCGAACTCGGCCGGAACGGGACCTCCCGGTTCAGTCATCTCCGGCAGGCGCTGGCGGGCGTGAGCGAGAAGATGCTCACCCAGACACTGCGCACCCTCGAACGCGACGGGCTGGTCAGCCGAACCGTCTACCCAGAGGTGCCACCGCACGTGGAGTATGAGCTGACCGCACTCGGCCAGACGCTACGCGAACCGCTGAAGGCGCTCACGGAGTGGTCCGTGCTCCACATCGAAGAAGTCGTCACCGCCCGCGAACAGTACGACGACCGCACCGAGCGCACCAGGTAATCAGCGACGGCCGGCGGTCTATTCACAGACGGCCCCCTCACCGAGACCGGCCCGACAATCAGACCCACCTGAGCCCCAGCTGCACCGCCTGACCCAGAGGGGCGTGGCCGACCAGCTCACCCCGCCCCGAGGGACTGCCGCACTGGCCATATGTGCGCGCTGTCGATGACGCGTTGGCCGCTCGCGGTATCCCGCCCGGTTCGGTACGGGCCGACTGCACCACCCGCGACCACGGCGGCCTGACCACCTACATGTGGCTGACCTGGGACGCCAGCCGTACCAGCTACCGCAGCAGCGGCATCCGCCTGCACTGGCAGGAGCGCCGCGGCTGGTTCTACGCCCTCACCGGCCTCAACACCCGCGACGTCCTCCTTTACGTGCCGCTCGCCCCGCTGCGCACCGTCGTCCGTGACCCGGAGCAGGTCACGGACGTCGCCGACCATCTGGTCCGCTTCCGTCAGATCCCTGATGCGGAGTACCGCACGGAGTGGGGCGGGAGAGGAACCGCGCGCGGCCGCCGGCGCCTTCCGCCGCGCCGTCCTTGGCCTGCCGCCGCTCGGACATCCCGAGACGGCCACCGGCCCCGGCAGGGCGCCGGACGCGGAGAAGGAGCAGGGCATGCAGCTGACGATCGACACCCTCACCGACACCTACGAGCAGGCACTCGCCGCCGTGCAGGCCATCTACGGACACAACGAGGACGTCCCGCACGGCCGTTCACTGAGCGACCTCGGGCAAGCACTCCGGCCGGGCCCCGAGAACGCGAGCGGCGACAGCCCGGGGGCGGCCGGGACGTAGCCTGACCGGCTGCCCAAGGGCAGCGGACCCCGGGCGCTCGCCGTCGTCGTGCTGCGGGAGGCCGAAGGCAGGCTGTCCGTCCCGCTGGGGGCACCGTGCGCTGCGTCCAGAACGAAGGCGGGGCGGTTTGTAGCCCAGCGGACGAACGGCTTCGACAAAAACCAAAACCACAAGGATCCGCTGTCCGGCGTCACACGGAGCCACTCTGTCGTTGCCGTTCAAGAGGTAAGAAGGACCGCGTACGCGAAGACCAGGCGGCGGTCCAGCCACCCCGCCCGGACGAGGAAGCGATGCTGGGCGTCCGACGTCAGCACCAGCTCGCCGTCGGCCTTCCACTCCAGGACGCGTGACTTGGCGGGCTGGTCGCCGCCCTCCGAACCCATGTCGGCCACGGCCTGTACGGCGCCCAGCAGGAACTTCCCGGCGCCCTTCTGGACCATCTCGGTCACCCCGCCCTTCGCCCACTCCGCGCTGCTCACGATCTCGGCGTGCCCCGGCTGTTCGATGCGCCAGGTCGGCTTGAGCGCGTGCTTGAGCGGGGGGATACGGCGGACCGCGCCGACGACCTGGCCCTGCCCGTCGCGGACGGCATAGCGGCGGGCGCCGTCGACCTCCTCGGGACCGTCGACGGAGCAGAGCAGACTCCGGCCCTCCACGTCCTCGTACAGGCGGAGATCGCTCGCGGTCCCCTGCGGGGGAAAGAAGGCGCAGGGGGCGTGGACCCGCTGCATGCCGCCGCCGTGCGGGACTCGGAAGGCCCGGACGCCGAGCACGGGACGTTTGCGCCCGCCGGTCGCCGGCCGCTCCTCGTCCCCGATGGCGAACTCCCAGGCGTCGGCCCAGGGCACGACGGGGACGGGAAGCTCGTCGACGTGCTTGTTCTTGCCGAACACCATCTGCCTCCACGCTCGCTGTGCCGGGCCGCACTCCTGCCGTCTGCCGCCCTACCGTTTCACCGGGCACCCTAACTTGACGCTCTACGGGCTGGTCCGCGTCATCCGTACGGCGTCGTCCGTCAGCCTCCGAGGACTGCACGACCGATGTGGTCATGGTCAACGTGTGCCGGCGTCTGACCGGGCGGCCATCGCGCGGCCTCCGCACGGTGGCCGCCCGGGATGCGTCGGGCCTTGGCTGAGGTGTGGTCAGAAGATGCCCTTGTACCCCTGCCATCCGGTCGCGATCTTCGTACGGGCCCCGAACGAGCCCTTCCCGCTACCCGTGTTGCGCCAGATCGCGCCCGAGGTGTCCCGGGAGATGATGTCGGCCTTCCCGTCGCCGGTGATGTCGCCGACGCCGACGATGACGTTGTACGACGATCCCCAGTTCGTGGCGAGCTTTACCCGCGCCTTGAAGCCGCCGGTGCCGTTCCCGTCGTAGCGCCACAGGGTGTTCGACTTGTCCTGGGCCAACAGGTCTCCGCGGCCGTCGCCGTTGAAGTCGCCGACGCCCACGATCTTCTTGTACGTCTTCCAGTTGTCGTAGAGCTTCACACGCGCCGACAGCTTGCTCGTGCTCGTGCCCTTGTAGAGGTACACGGCGCCGGTGGAGCTGTTGCGGGCGATGAGGTCGGGCCGCCCGTCGCCGTTCACGTCCCCCGGCGAGGTCAGAACGTCGTACTGGTTCCAGCCCGTGCCGAGCGAGGTGCGCGGTGTGTCGGTGAGGAAGGCCTGTCCACGCCAGGTCCGGTACGTCCTCAGTTCACCGCTGCTGAAGCGGACGAGGACGTCGTTCTGACGGTCGCCGTTCAGGTCGCCGAAGGGGACCAGGGTCACGGTAGAGGGCCAGCCCGAGGCGGGCATGGCCTTGCCGAGGCCTCCCGTGCCGTTGCCCGGTCGGTAGCTGATGACACCGGACGAACTGAGGGTCATCACGTCGCCGATCCCGTCGGGCGCCCAGGTGTCGTAGTTGGTGAAGTCGCGGCCCACGGCTGCCCCGTAGGACACGCGCACCGTCTTGGTGACCGACAATGCGGGCCCCGAGCCGTCGGCGGGCTGCGCCGTCAGCTTGAAGGTGTACGTGCCGTTGGGGACGTACACGCCCTTGTCGTCGCGGTCGTCCCACCGCGTGGTCAGGTTGCCCGAGACCTCGCCGCCGGCCAGCGTGCGGACCACCGTGCCGGTGGCCTTGCTGGTGAGCGTGGCCTTCCAGGAGGCGGCAGGCTTGGAGAGCAGCCCGCGCCACTGCCACCACTCCTCGCCGCCGCTGTTGCCCGCCACCTGGGACTCGATCACTCCGAGGGCCTGCGTGGCGACATTGCTGGGCACGAGGTGGATGCGCCGGTCGGCGTCGACGTAGGCCACGGGTCCGCCAAACTTGTCGACTGTCCAGGTCACCCCGCGCCGGCTGGCGGCGCCGGCCGCGAGGTCGCCGATCTTATGGGTGGCTGTGGTGCCGTCGGCGAACGAGGTGAGCAGGAGCGCGCCGGCCGCCGTGTCGTGCCGTACAACAAAGCCGTCGCCCAGCAGGGCCTCGCCGGAGGGGACGGCGATGTTCTTCTTCGCCGTACGGTCCCATACCCCCGCCTTCGCGGTCGGGCCGCAGGACCAGTAGATCCAACGGCCCACCGTCTGCAGCTCCTTGGCCGCGCACGGGGCGCCGGTGGCGATCGTGTCGGTGACCTTGCCGGTCTTGAGGTCCTTCGCGGTGACGACACCTGTCCCGGAGCCCGGCGTCCACACCTTGGTACCCCAGACGGAGGCGGCCGTGACCGAGCGGGTCACGATCGGCTGGAGGTCGGAGTACACGCCGAGGTCGCCGATGTACTGCTTGGCCGGGGAGGAGCCGTTGACGATCGCGTAACGGCCAGTGACGTCGAGGAGGGCCCCGGAGGCGGAGGGCACCCGGAAGAAGCCAGCCGCGTCGTTCTTGAACACGGACTGGACGTACGAGCCACTGGCGGGGTCGGAGTCGGCGGTGAAGGTCACCGCCCTGCCGTCCCCGGTGGCGTACGGGCCCACGTTGTAGCCGTCCCAGTCCTGCCAGGTGGGTGCGCCCGGCGTGCCGTCGGCGGCGATCGGCCGGGTGAAGTACGCGCCCATGAAACTAGCGTCGGCCTCGTCGGTGGCCAGCATGCCGTTCTGCAGCGACAGCCGGTCGATCCTCGCGGCGACCGGCGGTACCGCGGTCAGTTCCGTCAGCGCCGGGGCGGCCGACCCCGTGTCGGCGACCCGGCGCACCGCCCAGCTGCCGGAGTCGCTGCCGCCCACGGCCAGCAGGCCGCCGTCCGGCGCAGTGACGAGGGAGGTGTTCGCGTGCCGCAACACGGTGACCGGGTCACCGCCCGCCAGGGGCACGGCCATCAGCCGCTCGCCGGACTTGTCGACCCAGTCTTGCGGGCTCCCCGGCACCGAACGGGCCACCACCAGCCAGTTCCCGGCGATACCCACGGACGGGGTGCCCTCCGTACCGGGCAGCTTCAGCGCCGTTGCGGGGGCGGACAGGTCGGCGCGGTCCAGGACGTGGGCGGACCAGAGACCAGACCACCACACCAGCCGGTCCGCGCTCAGCGCGACGCCGGTCGGCACGACGTTCAGCACCACGTCGCCGGTGACCTTCGCGGTGGCCAGGTCGACCAGCATCAGGTGCTGCACACCGTTCGGCTGCGCGTAGTTGAGGACGGCGGTGGTGCTGTCGCCGCCCAGGACGGTGAAGTTGGAGGTGATACCACTCGGCCATCCCTCGACGGGGGTGCCGTCGACCGGCGCGCCCGCACCGTAGAGCCACGGTGTGCGGTTGCCCTCGGCGTCCCGGGCCTGGGTCAGCACGTGGCTGCCGAAGGTGGCCTGGTAGGTGCCGTGGGTGAGGGCGACGCCCGTGCTGGTCCCGGCGGCCATGTCCCTGAGGACGACCTTCTCGGTGGGCGAGACGACCTCGGCGACGACGTCGGACGACGAGCCCAGGTAGCCGGGGATCTCCAGGGAGGGCAGGTCGCCCAGTTCGCTCGTCGCACCAGTGGCGTACGACGTCCACAGATAGCCGGAACGACCCTCCTGCGCATGCAGATAGCCGCCCGGCCCCGCGCTGCGGATCCGGTCTGCCCGCGGGACATAACGGTTGGACTGGAAGACCTTCTCCGCCGCCAGGGCGGTGCCGGCGGAGGCGGGGGCACCGAGGGTGATCCCTCCGGCGGTCGCGGCGAGGACCGTCAGTGCGGCTATGACCCCGCGGGCAGTGGTGCGTCTGGCCAACGTCGGCTCCTGGGCCTGTGGTCGAGACAAAGGCAGAGCATGACGGGACGACGGCAGCCCAACAGGCGCATGCCACATGAACGTTGGAATCTTTCCGGCCCCCCGGCCGTCCCCCCAAGCACGGTTGAATGAGGCTAACACCAGCCAGTGCGGCCGCGCTGGTCAGTCCTGCTGCCGCCGCCTGCGGCGATGAGGGTGTGCGAGCGGCGGGGGCGGTTGGGAAGACGGGTTGGCCCCGCTGTTCGAGGTGTCGACGTCTGCAGCCGCTTGGCCAGCCAGCAGCGCTCGGCATCAAACCCAGCACAACCGCCAACTACGCGGCCTGGTCCCGGCCATCGGGAACGGCCTGGTGATCGGCAGGAGAACTGCGGTGTGGCTCCGAAGGTGACCGCGGTGTTCCTCTGCTGGCGCAGAAGGCAGCCAAGGAGTGACCGACGGCTGGCGTCACGCTGTCCCGAACAGTGGCACGTCGCCCGGCGCGATGTCGGTGCGGATAGCTGGTACCAGGCACGTATTCCAGGGCTGCGGTATTCCTGCGCCAGTAGGGCCTCTTGGCGACAGGCGCTGGGTGGCGCCAGCGGCCCACGCTGTCTGTGGCGACATCCACGGTGACTTCGGCGACGCGGGCCGACCCATGAGCCTGACCGTGAGTCTCGCGTTCCTCAGGTCGTGGTCAAGGGGGTGTGTGATAGCGGCGACGGTGTTCCTGACCCGGGTGGCGGGGGCGCCGACCAGCTGATCGGTGCCCCCGCCACCTGACGGACTACTGGTGCCGGACCGTCCTGAGGGATTCCAGGTGTGGGTCTGAGCCGGTCGGGCCCGTGCGGGCCACGGTGTCCTGCTGACCGCCGTTGGTCCGGGCCGCGTAGGTGCTCTGCAGGGACGTCGCCGGGATGACGCCGTTGTAGTACGGGTGGTACACGAACTGGCTCGCGCTCGCGCTGATCGCGGCGCCCGCGGTGTCCAGGGCGGCCTTGGCGACCGAACCGGTGCCGCCGAACGCGATCACGGAGTTCGTGCTCGCCGACTCGCGCAGCAGGTAGCTCTTGACCTCGCTGGAGAGGCTGTCCTTGGCGGTCCACAGGACGGGCCCGAAGACGTTCATGGCCGCACCCGCGGAGACGCCGCCGCGCCAGGAACTGGTGTAGGCGAGTGCGGCGGTGCTGGGCGCGGACCACCAGAACTTGGCGATGGCGACCGAGGTGGCCTCGTTCGTCGGCGCCGTGATCGGGTAGTACGAGAACGTCGACGGCCAGTTGGAGAAGTACGTGTGCGTCAGGGCGTACTTCGCCGAGGAACCCACCGTGATGATCATGGTGTTGTTCGGGTTCAGGCTGTTCAGGTACGACTTCACCGACGAGGTCAGCGAGTTGCCGTTGTTGAGCACGACGCTGCCCGCGCTGCTCGTGCCGTCGGCCCCGGCCGCCGCGGCGGCCGCGAGCGCCGAGTGGTAGTCGGTGCCGGTGGCCAGGAAGACGTACTTCGGGCTGCTCGTCACCGACTTGGCGACGGCGACCGAGGTGGCGTAGCGGTCGGTGCCGGACAGCCGCTTCGGGGTGAAGCCGAGCGAGCTGACCTGCGAGGAGACCGTGCTGGTCAGGATGGACGTGCCACCGATGAGGTAGACGTTCGAGCCCGGCTTCAGGGTGCGCTTGAGCTCGTTCTTCACCGCGGTCGTCAGGCCGCTCTTGGTGGTGCCGAGGACCGGGCCGTGCTTCTTGCCGGCGAGGGCGGGCGCGGTGAGCGAGTACGCCGAGTCGTCGCGGTTGATCAGCACGGCGGCCTTGGCGTCCATCAGGCCCGGGACCTTGGTGCCGCCGTAGGTGTTCCAGGTCCAGCGCGAGGAGGCGATGTTGCTGGCGTAGACGTCGGAGCCCCAGACACGGCCCGCGGAGTTCTTGCGCAGCGGCTGCCAGCTGGGGTTGCTGCCCTTCGGCGTGCCGGGGATCGCGGTCGGCGTCCCGGTGGCCACGTCGACGTACTCCGTGGTGTGCACGTCGGAGCTGTCGCCGGAGGTGTGGACGTCGGCGATGAGCCGGGTGCCGGTCGGCGACCAGGACGGGTTCGCGTAGCCCCGGCCGTCGGTGGTGATCTGCTTGATGTCGGTGCCGTCGGCGTTCGCGGTGAACAGCTGGCTGAGGCCGCCGTTCACGTTCCGCACGAAGGCGATTTTGGTGCCGTCCGGGGAGAACGCCGGCTGTGCGGCGTCGGCGATGACGCGCTTGACCGTGTTCGCGGACGAGTCGTAGACCCAGACGCCGTCGTTGTCGTAGCAGCCGTAGTTGATGCGGCGGGAGAAGGCCATCAGGCCGTTCGGGCTGACCGTCGGGTCCTCGTCGCAGACAGAGGCCGGCTCCTGGGTGGCCGACAGCAGGGGCTTGGGGGCCCACGCGCCGTCGGAGGGGCCGTAGACGAGCTGGCCGCCGGTGGAGTAGACGATGTAGCGGCCGCCCCACCAGAAGGCGATGTCCTTCTGCTCGGCGCTGGAGCGCACGCCCGTCGCCCAGGGCAGGCTGAACCGCGAGCTGCCGTCGGGCCGTTCGCTGGCGAGCTGGCCCCATTCGGAGACGATCCGGCTGCCGTCCGGAGCCCAGGCCGCGTAGTTTCCCATGTGGGTGCCCACCTGGGTGGCGGTCCCGGTGGCCGGATCGACCAGCGTCGGGCCGTCGGTGAGGATCTTGCCCTCGGTGCCGGGCCAGGGCCCGGCGTCGGCGGCGGCGCCCGGAGCGCTGGCCAGGGTGCCCACCGCGGCGAGCGCCGCCGCGGTCGCGAGCGCCGCGGCACGGCGGCGCGTGAACTGTCTCAAGTTGTTGACCCCCCATGGATCACGAACACAGGCCCCGCACAGGGGCGGAGTAACTGTAGATGCCACGGGGATGCATGGGAACAGAGTTTCGGGGGAAAGGCATCACGTTTCGCATGCGGCCGCTCGCCCCAGCAGCAGCTCCCGCTCCCGCTCGTTGCACGTGAGCCCGGCGGCCCGCAGGAACTCCTCGCGCGCCCCCGCGGCGCGGCCAGCTGGTCTTGGGCGAGCTTGTCGGAGTACCCCTTCGCGTCGACCTGGCAAGGCGCCGAGACCGGCAATGCCGACTTCAGCCAGCGCATGATCAACGCGACGCTAGAGCGAGGACGGCGGCCGGGCTCTGAGCCGCTTCTACCTGTATAACCGCATCATCGAAAAGGACAAGTTCCTGGTGTGGATCAAGTAGCTGCCAGGTCGGAGGACTCCCGTATGAGCGACGCTGTCGAGACGGGGAACGGCCTCGTCCCTGTTCAGCACCATCAGTTCGACATCAGCGACGAGGACGGGTCCGCCGGCGACGGCCTGGACCGCGGCCACAACGGCCTCGTCCGCGTCACCGACGGTGCCATCACCGTGATGACGGGCATCCACACCGGCGACGTCGACGTCACGGTCACCCTCCACCACACCGAGCCCGCACCCGACCGGGGCGGCTGGCAGGAGATCGTCGAGATCTCGCCCGACTCGGCGTCCGGTGAACTCATGGTCCGCGGCATCATGGACGACTTGGACGAGGAACTGCCCGCTCTGTCGTTCAACGGGCCCGGCAGCTACCGGCTGCGCATTCACGCACGCGGTCGGGACACCGCCGTCGACCAGGCGCCCGACGAGGTCACCGAGTGGTACCTCATCCAGGCCTGGCCGGCACCCGCCCACGAAGTAACGGTGCTGCGCCAGACCGACACGTACGGAGCATCAGTGCGCACGCACTGACCGCAGGTGGTGGCACGAGACCCCGGCCTTACCGTGGCGGGTGGCCGGGGTCTTGCGGTGCACTTCGTTGACCATCCGGTTCAACGAGGGCTCGACGGCTGACGTCACGCCGTACGTGCCGCGGGAGCGCGGTCCGATGCCGGGCCGGCCGACACGGTGGGCCCGCGCCGACGGCGTGCGACGCGGACCCACCGGGACCCTACCGTGCCTTGGACGGATGGTGGTGAACACGCTGCCGGTCAAGGCCCGCTGCTCATAGGCTGGTTGGTGGCGTACGGCGGCAAGGTGCGGGGGCATGGATGGCTGGCACGGGGGCGTCTGACGGTGCGTCGGACGAAGTGTGGTTCATCAGTCATGCGGGTGCGGATCGGGCGTGGGCGGAGTGGATTGCCTGGCAGCTCCTGGAGGCCGGCCTCGAGGTCGACTTGGACTGCTGGGACTGGGGTGCGGGGGAGAGTTTCATCGCGAAGATGAACGCGGCGTTGGAGCGGGGCCGGATGTTGGCCTTGTACTCCCCGGCGTATTTCGATCCCGAGCGTTTCACCACGATGGAGTGGGAGGCGATGCTGGCGATGCGGGAGAAGATCACCCCGGTGCGTATCGCTGACACCATGCCGCCGCCTGTCCTGCGTCCGCTGATTGCTCCGTCCCTGTTCGGCATCGAGGAGGGCGAGGCGCGTCGGGTGTTGCTGGCGGCGGTCAACGGTCCTTCCCGGCCGCAAGCTGAGCCGCCCTTCCCCGGCTCCGGCGGGGTGCTGCGGCAGGTGGGCGCGAGTGGTCCGCGTCTGCCGGGCAGTCTGCCGCGGGTGTGGAATCTGCCGCCCCGCAACGCCGCCTTCACCGGCCGCGACGGCCTCCTCATCGAGTTGCGACAGGCTTTGGCCGTGGGCAGCCGGGTGGCGGTGCAGGCCTTGCACGGGCGCGGTGGGGTGGGCAAGACGCAGCTGGCGATCGAGTACGCCTACCGGTTCGGGGGTGAGTACGAGCTGGCCTGGTGGATCGCCGCGGAGGATGCGGCCCTGATCCCCGATCAGCTCGCCGCGCTCGCTGCCCGGACCGGGGCCGCGCCGGTCGGCATGCCGGTGGCGGAGGCGGTGCAGCTGCTTCTGGAGGAGTTACGAACGCGGTCGCGGTGGCTGCTGGTCTTCGACAACGCCGAAGAGCCCGAAGCCCTGTCCGGTTTCCTGCCCGGTGGCACCGGCCATGTGGTGATCACCTCTCGCAACCCCAACTGGCAGGTATTCGCGACCTCGCTGGGCGTGGATGTCTTCTCCCGCACCGAATCCTGCGCCCTGCTGGGTACGCACCACCGTGTCCTGGACGAGGCCGAGGCCGACGCTCTCGCCCAGGCTCTGGACGACCTGCCCCTCGCTCTCACCCAGGCCGGCTCTCTGCTGAGCGGCGGCTTGTCGGCTGCGGATCTGAGGAGCGAACTGGCCGCGAACACCGTGGCGGTGCTGGCCGAGGGCCGGCCGGCCGGGTATCCGGTGTCGCTGGCCGCGCAGATCCGCCTGAGTGCCGACTGCCTGGCAGCGGAGCATCCGGGCGCGCGGCTGTTGCTGTCGGCGCTGTCGCTGCTGGCACCCGACCCTTTCCCTGTCACCGTCTGCGCCGGCCACCTCCCCGACGACCAGGCCTCCGCACCGCTGGCCGAAGCCTTGGCATCGCGTCTGGCGGCTGGCCCGGTGCTGCGGGCGATCGGCCAGCATAGTCTGGGCCGGGTGCGGGACGGCAGCGTGCAGCTGCACCAGCTGACCCAGGCGGTCCTGGCTGACCAGCTCACCCCGCCCCAGCACGAGGACGCGGTGCGCGATGCCGAAGCCCTCCTGACCGCCGCCCACCCCGGCAACCAGGGGTGGCCGCAGCATTGGCCGGCCTGGCAGGTGCTGCTCCCGCACGCCTTGGTCATCGAGCCCACCCGTCTGACCACCAGCCGGGGTCGGGAGGTGATGCGTGCGGGGTGCTGGTATCTGATGGAGCGCGGGCAGGCACGCCCGGCCCGCGAGCGCCTGCAACAGCTGTACTACACCTGTCTGCAGCAGTTGGGCCCCGACCATGACGACACGCTGAACGTCGCCAATGCCCTGGCCCGCGCCTACGGCGACACTCAGGAGCATGAAAGCGCCCGCGCCCTGGACGAAGACACCCTCGCCCGCCGCCGACGCCTCAAAGGCGGCGACGACCCCGCCACCCTGATCAGCGCTGGCAACCTTGCCATTCGGTTGTGGGCGCTGGGACGCACGAGGAAGCCCTCGCTCTGGACGAGAGAACTCTCGAGGCGCTGCGTCGGGTGTTGGGGGTGGAACATCCGGACACGCTGCGCACGGCGACCGGACTGGCCGCCGACCTGGCGGACGTGGGTCGAGTGGAGGAGGCGGTGGATCTGGGTGAAGAGACGTTGGGGGTGCAGCGTCGGGTGTTGGGGGTGGAGCATCCGAACACCCTGGCTACGGCACACAACCTGGCGGTCCGGTTGGCGGCTGTGGGTCGGGTGGAGGAGGCGAGAACGCGCTGCGCACCCTGCGCCACCACGGTGTGATCGAAGCCCGCTACCGGCAGTTCGTCGTCCGCGACGTCGACGCGCTGCGCCACTTCGTCGGGGCCTGACACCACCCCCGGACGTCGCCTTTCCCGCGCAGGCCCGCCCTACCGGTATCGGCCCGCCCGGACCCACCACCCTTACCCGGACGCCCCCCGGTGCACCCCTGCGCCGTTCGGCGTCCCCTTCACCTGGAACGGACTCCTACCACGATGATCACCACCATGCTGGCGATCGGCACGGGCGCCGGCACCCTTGCGGTGTCGACCGTCTCCGCGCTCACCGCCGGCGTCCTCGGCACTTACACCCTGCTGCACCACCAGCAGGTCTTCGCATGGATGCGCAGCATCCGCCGCACAGACCAGACGAACGCCGAACTCGACAAGCCCGACCAGTGGCTCGCCGACCTCTACACGGCCCAGTGCCGCCTCGCCCACAAGCCCTGCCGCGCAGGCGACTTCGAGGACATCACCCAGATCGGCACCATGCTCCGGGGCGTCGCCGACCACACGCCCGCGATCGCCGCCGAGCTGGCCCGGGTCCTCGAACGGATCGAGGAGTACGTCGACACCGCGCTGCCCGAGCCCGGACCCGGTCCCGCGGTGAAGATCCCCGTCCTGGAGCACCGCATGCAGTTGGGTGAAGGCGATGAAGCAGGACAGCGCCCGCGGTGAACTCGCCCGGGCGGTGGTGGCCGCACAACAGAAGATCACCCAGCTCAAGCGCGGCTGACCACACGTCACGAGGCAGAAGCCGCCCTCAGACCCTCCCCGCAGCGGCACCGGATCCGTCGCCACGGCCAGCCACGCTGGTCCCGGATCCGGTGCCGTGGGGTGGCACCCGCAGCAGCGAGCGCCCTGCGGCCTGGTGAATGCCAGGGGCGGGCATGGGCTTCGGCCTCTACGCTTGCACCGGTACGAACGCGTGGTTTCGGGGGGACACGATGGCCACGATTGAGGCATCTGGCAACGCGCCTGACGGTACGTCTGACCAGGTGTGGTTCATCAGTCATGCGGGTGCGGATCAGGCGTGGGCGGAATGGATCGCCTGGCAGCTGTTGGATGCCGGTCTTGAGGTGGAGCTGGACTGCTGGGACTGGGGTGCGGGCCCCCTCATCACCTCTCGCCTCTAGGATGAAAGCGTGCTCAAGCCCCCGCCGCGTCCCGGCCGCTGGATCGCCGCTGTGGCACCTCTCCTGCTGCTCACCGCTTGTACCACCGACGAGACGGCGAAGGTCTCGGTGGACCAGGTCGTCGGACATTGGCAGGGGCCGGACGGGGAAGAAATCACCTTCTCCGCCGACCGGAAGTTCACCGCGTCGGGCCTCGATTCGAAGAAGCTCGCCGGGGAGGACTGCCCCGGGGGGAAATCGGCCGGTGGATGGGGATTCTTCGTCGACGACACCAACGGAGGCCACATGTCGAAGGCCGCGAAGTCCGGCTCTCAGGTCGGCATCGGTCTGGCACGCAAGTACTGGGACTGGAACTGCACGATGAATTTCGCCGTGGTGGACGACGGCAAGACACTGTGCGCCACCAATGACCCCGACGTCGCCTGCGGCCTCGACGTGCGCTTCACGCGCAGAAAGTGACCGCGTCACCACGGCTTCGCTAGTGCTGTGACCGAGTAGGTTCGCCGGGTCGGTGGTCGTGGCGGTTGGATAGGGGATGACGCCCGATCTGACCGCTGGAGGTGCGGTGGCTGAGCCTGTCCGTGTGCGCAGACTGACTGACCAGGAGGGGCAGAGACTGCAGCAGATTGTACGCCGGGGCAGCACCAAGTTCGGTGCGGTACCGGCGAGCGATGATGCTGCTGGCCTCGGCCGGCGGGAACCGGGTGCCGGTGATCGCCCAGCTGGTGCAGGCCGACGAGGACACCGTCCGCGACGTGATCCACTGCTTCAACGAGATCGGCCTGGCCTGCCTGGACCCTCGATGGGCGGGAGGCCGTCCCCGCCAACTCAGCGATGACGACGAGGACTTCGTCATCGCGAAGGCCACCACCCGCCCCGCCAAACTCGGCCAGCCGTTCACCCGCTGGTCACTGCGCAAACTCGTCGCTTACCTGCGAAAAGTCCACGACCGTGTGATCCTCATCGGTCGCGAGACCATACGCGGCCTGCTCGCCCGCCGCGGCGTCACCTTCCAACGCACCAAGACCTGGAAGGAATCCCCCGACCCGGACCGCGAGGCGAAGCTGGACCGGATCGAGGAGGTCCTGGACCGCTTCCCCGACCGGGTGTTCGCCCTCGACGAGTTCGGACCGCTCGGAATCCGGCCGACCGCAGGCTCGGGCTGGGCCGCCGGAAGCGCCCCGACCGGATTCCAGCCACCTACCACCGTACGCACGGGGTGCGCTACTTCCACGGCTGCTACTCGATCGGCGACGACCGCCTGTGGGGCAACCACCGCAGGAACGGCGCCGCGAACACGCTGGCCGCGCTGAAGTCGATCCGCGCGGCCCGACCCGACGGCGCACCCATCTACGTCATCCTGGACAACCTGTCCGCCCACAAAGGCGCCGACATCCGCCGCTGGGCGAAGAAGCACAAGGTCGAGCTGTGCTTCACCCGACCTACGCCTCGTGGGCCAACCCCATCGAAGCCCACTTCGGACCGCTGCGGCAGTTCACCATCGCCAACTCCAAACACCCCAACCACCCCAACCACACCGTGCAGACCCGGGTCCTGCACGCCTACCTGCGCTGGCGCAACGCCAACGCTCGCCACCGCGATGTCCTGGCCGCCGAACGCAAGGAACGCGCCCGTATCCGCAGCGAGAAAAACATCCGCTGGGGCGGACGCCCCCTCACCGCTGTTGCCTGATGCGCGGCATGCCACCCTCACCGCTGGCCATCAGCCTGACAAAGGCAGCATGCCCGCAGTGAGGAAAAACGTGACGGCGTATGTAAAGCGACCTGCGCGCACTGCGTCGTCGAACTTCGCCACGAAGCGATCCGCGTCAAGGGGGTCGAGGTAGCCCAGGGCTGCGGCGGTGTGCGCCCATGTGCGCAGGCCCATGACATTGTCGGCCGCCGACGGATCGCGCACGACCAGAGTCCGGGCTTCCACCGTGATGTCGTGGAGGCCGCGGGCAGCGAGCAGCCCGGCGTGCTGGTGGGCCAGCGTGCCGTTGCGTAGCCCCACGTCGGCTCGGAAACGCAGCACCCGGCGGGCAAGCTCCTGGTCGTCGATGTCGAGTACCTGGGTGTCGTAGTCCGGGTCTGCCAACGCGACCCGGCCGCCGGGGCGGATCACCCGCAGCAACTCGTCCAGCACCTGGGCCGGTTCGACGACGTGCTGCAGGACTCGGTCAACCCATGCGCCGTCGAACTGACCTGCCACGAACGGCAGCCGGTGCCCATCCGCGACAGCGGAGTGTGGCAGTCCTCGGTCCCGCGCCTGCGCGATCATCGTCAAGGAGCTGTCGACCGCGACGACCTCGGCCCCATAGCGCGAGCGCAGGGCCAGGGCGGCGTCCCCGGTACCTGCTCCGACCTCAAGGAACAGTCCGCCAGCCTCAACATGCAGGAACTCTTGCAATCGCTGTTTGTAAGCGGCATAGAACGGCTCCGCACTCAACCGGTCCAGGACGTGGACCCACTCGCCAGGCCGGGGCTGCATGTCCACCGAGGTGAAACCGTGAGCAACACTGTGATCGTTCATGGGAGCACGCTAGACGTGCCAACCAAGCCGGTGAACCTTTGCAGACAGAGCACTAGGTCTGCCCGGAGGCTACCGGCGTCTGTTCCCGCACTCCGTTTCATGCCACTGCCTTACGCCACCGCTTACGTCGCCACCGCCCTGCCCGATCCTGGTCCGGCGGTGAAGGTCTCCCTGCTGGAGCACGGCACGCAGTTGGTGAAGGCGATGAAGCAGGAGAGCGCCCGCGGCGAGCTCGCCCGGGCGGTGGTGGCCGCCCAGCAGAAGATCACCCAGCTCAAGCGCGGCTGACCGCCACTGCCAGCGGCACCGGATCCATGTCTACGCAACCGGAGCTGCGTACCGGACCGGTGCCGCTGGCCGTGATGCCTAAGCCCCGTGCGGTCAAAGCGAAGAAGCGTGAAGAGTCGGTCCAGCCATACGCCTGCGCCCTGCGCTGGACTGTTCAGCACAGGAGGCGGTGTCGGGGGACAGGTCCGCGCCGAGGACCACTCCAGAGAATCGGCACCCAACCCCCTGGCATGACGGATCTTTGAAACGGCTGGGCACTCAGGTTCGGCGCTGCTTGAATGCCCCAGTGATCGAACTAGTGGTTGTCCTGGCTGCGGGAGGGCTGACGGCTTGGTTGTTTCGCCGCAGAGTGAAGCAGCGGGCCGACAGTGCCGCCCAGGGAAATACGGTCAAGGTTCCCTGCCTGCTTCGACATCCTTCGTTTGAAGGCCGATGGCTCAGGGGGCGGCTGGTGATTGGCCCCGCCGCAGTGGCCTGGGAGCCACGGACCAGGGCTGGTGCGTCAGTGTCACTCTCGGAGGGGTTGCGGCACGTCGGCGTGCGTGCGCCGTCCTTGCGCGAGGCGATGAAGATCAACGGTGGGTCCAGGATTGTTGAATGCACCTCTGCCGCGGGGGTTGTGCTTGTTGCGGTGATGCCAAATGAGTTGGATCACGTGCTCACCGCGTTGAACAGCGGCAGAGCACAGTAGGCAGCGCTTCCGTCAGGGCTGGGTGGGGTCGGTGGTGAAGCGCTCGGGGTAAGCCGGGCGGCGTAGTGGCCGACCCGTAGAAGTCGCTGTCATGGAAGGTCTCCCGGCCTGGTGTTCACCGTTCTACGCTGGGCTGTTCAGCACAGTGGCGGGGTGTCGGGGGACTGGGATGGGTGCGGGGGCGTCTGACAGCGCGTCGGACCGGGTGTGGTTTATCAGTCATGCGGGTGCGGATCGGGCGTGGGCGGAGTGGATCGCCTGGCAGCTCCTGGACGCCGGCCTTGAGGTGGAGCTGGACTGCTGGGACTCGGGCGCGGGCGACAGCTTCATCGCGAAGATGAACGCCGCGTTGGAGCGGGGCCGGATGCTGGCCTTGTACTCGCCGGCCTACTTCGATCCCGAGCGCTTCACCACAATGGAGTGGGAGGCGATGCTGGCGATGCGGGAGAAGATCACCCCGGTGCGTATCGCCAAGGCCACCCCGCCGCCGGTGCTGCGTCCGCTGATCGCCCCGGACTTGTTGGGTCTGGACGACCATGCTGCCCGCGAAGCACTGTTGCGGGCGGTGAACGGCCCGTCCCGCCCGAACGGGGCGGCGCCGCGGCCGACGGGGATGCTGTCCCGGATCGGCGGGACCGGCCCCCGCCTGCCAGGCTCCCTGCCACGGGTGCGCAACCTGCCCGCCCGCAACGCGGCGTTCACCGGCCGCGACAGCCTCCTGATCCACCTGCGTGAGGCGCTCGCCTCCGGCCAACGCGTAGCCGTCCAGGCTCTTAACGGCCGGGGCGGTGTGGGCAAGACGCAGCTCGCGTTGGAGTACGCCTACCGATTCGCGGGCGAGTACGCCTGGTGGATCGCCGCGGAGGATGCCGCTCTGATCCCTGACCAGCTGGCTGCGCTTGCCGCCCGCATGAATCTCGTGCCCCCAGGTGCCTCGCCGGCCGATGCGGTGGAGCTGCTGCTGGGCGAGTTGGGGCGATGTCGCGCTGGCTGCTGGTGTTCGACAACGCCGAAGACCCCGCCGCCCTGGCCCGGTTCCTGCCGGGCGGGCCGGGGCATGTGCTGATCACTTCCCGCAACCCGAACTGGCGCACCCGCGCCGTCCCCGTCGACACCCTCACCCGCACCGAATCGGTCGCCCTGCTGCGCGCACAGGGTGCGGTGGTGTCCGATACGGAAGCCGACCGCCTCGCCCACCTCCTGGACGATCTGCCGTTGGCTCTTGTCCAGGCGGCAGCTCTGCTCACGCGGGGTCTGTCGGCGGCGGACCTGGAGGCCGAGCTGGCCCGCAGCATGCGGGAGGTGCTGGCGGAGGGATGTCGGATGACTACCCGGTGTCGCTGGCCGCGCAGGTCCGCCTCACCACCACCCGCCTGGACACCGACCAGCCGGCCGCGGCCGCGGTCCTGCGGCGCTGGCGCTGCTGGCTCCCGAACCCTTCCCCCTGACCTCCTGCGCCGGCCGACTGCCCGAGCAGATCTCGCCGCTGCTGAAAGAAGCGCTGCCATCGCGGTTGGGCGCTGGTGGCGTGGTGGAGGCGATCGCCCGGCACAGCCTGGCCCGCACCCAAAACGGCACCGTGCAACTGCACCGCCTGACCCAGGCGGTCGTGGCCGACCAGCTCACCGCGCCCCAGCGCGAGGACGCGGTGCGCCATGCCGAAGCCCTCCTGACCGCTGCCTACCCCGGCACCCCGGGGGAGCCGCGGTGGTGGTCGGCCTGGGAGGTGCCGATCCCGCACGCCCTGGCCGTCGACCCCGCCTGCCTGACCACCAGCCGGGGCCGGGACGTGGTGCTTCATGCGTGCTGGTATCTGATGGACCGCGGGCAGCCCCTTCCGGCCCGGGAGCGGCTGCAACGGCTGTACGACGTCTGTCTGCAGCAGTTGGGCCCCGACCACGACGACACCCTGAAAGCCGCCAACGATCTGGCCCGCGCCTACAACGACACCCAGGACCACGAACGCGCCCGCGCCCTGGACGAGGACACCCTCGCCCGCCTCCGACGCCTTTACGGTGACGATCACCCCGACACCCTGGCCAGCGCCCACAACCTTGCCGTTGGGCTGAGGGCGCGGGGACGGCATGAGGAAGCCCTCGCCCTGGACGAGAAGACGCTGGAGGTGCAGCGCCGGGTGCTGAGGGTGGAGCATCCGGCCACGCTGACCGCGGCGTCGAACCTGGCCGCCGATCTGGCGGAGGTGGGTCGGGTGGAGGAGGCGGTGGTGTTGGGGCAGGAGACGTTGGAGGTGCGGCGTCGGGTGTTGGGGGTGGAGCATCCTGACACGCGGCTCACTGCGTCGAACCTGGCCGCCGATCTGGCGGAGGTGGGTCGAGTGGAGGAGGCGATGGTGTTAGCCCAGGAGACGCTGGAGGCGCGGCGTCGGGTGCTGGGTGAGGGACACCGGGACACGCTGACGTCTGTTGATGCGTTGGAGTGGTTGAAGGGGCTGCAGGACGGCGAGGAAGCCTGACCGTGCCGGTGCCCGCCCCCGTTCACCAGCGCATGCCGAGCTCATCGAGGGCTTCGCGTCGTTCGGGGCTGAGTTTGGACGCCCGGCGTCGGGTGTTGTCCAGGAACGACCCGAGCTTGATTTCCTCGCCGTCGAACCGCGACCTGCTCACCGGCTATCTCGCGGCGTCCTCAGCTGCTTGGACGCCACCGGAACCAGTAGTCCAGTCCATCGACCCGGTAGCGATCACCCGCGTCGAACCGCAGTTCGCCCACAAGCCGATGCGCGCCGTCTGGTGCCTGGCGGTGCGGGGCCAGTAGCAGTGTGAGTTCGTCGTAGCGGGCATCGATTCCCCCGTGACCCGGATGGCTCTGAGTGGTCACCGTCCCGGCCTCATAACGCTGGTTCCACCGGGCGTAGATCGCCCATTGCTCGCGCTCCAGTTTCACCGCGGCCTCGTTAGCGGGCCAAACACGGTACTCGTTGGCTTCGTCGGCGTGGCCGTAGTCGTCGTTCTGAAAGTAGTGAGGCTTGCCCTCTACGTCAGCGAGCCCGAAGCGGGGACCGTCGTACCACTCCAACTCGACGTACACACGCTCAAAGCCGTCCGCGATCAGCTGCGCTTCGTCCCAGGTCTCAGCCACGTAAAACAGACTACCGACGCGCAGCCTCCGTACCATGATCACGATCTATCGCTGGAGTACTAACAACCCGTCTCAATTGGCTGGGCCATGAGGAATCCTTCGCCGCGCTTGATCAGGGACCTGCTCGCGGACAGACTGCTCTCCATGGGATCAGTAGGCATGGCCACCAGGGCGCAGATCGGGAACCGGCGATGAGTGGCAGCCTGCCCTTCTTTCGCTATCACCCAGACCCCCTCGCAAGTGGATCCATCCGCGCGGCCGCCGAGACGTGCGCCTGCTGCAAGCGCAACAGGGGATGGATCTACACGGCCACCTTTTACACCGCCCAGGACGTCAGCGGACGGTTCTGCCCGTGGTGCATCGCAGACGGGAGCGCTGCTGAACGCTTCGCGGGTGAATTCACCGACTCTTACGGGCTCGACCGTGTCAGTGAAAGCGTCTTGCACGAGGTCACCCACCGCACCCCTGGCTTCCACGCCTGGCAGGACCCGCACTGGCTCGTCCACTGCCAGGACGCGGCCGCCTTCGTGGGCGAAGTCGGATACACCGAGCTGGCGGCGCATCCCGAAGCCCTCGAGCAGTTGCGGGCCGACATGCGCCTCGACGGCTGGCACGACGAGAACCAGCTTGAGCACTTCCTGACCCGCCTGGGCGACGGTGCGACCGCCATGCTCTTCCGCTGCACCGTCTGCGGCGTCCATCTCGCCTACGCCGACGCATCCTAGAAGTCGTCTGCTCGGGCGAGTCGTCGGTAGCAGATGAGGGTGCAGGCAATGCTGGTGAAGGCCAGGAAGTGGCTCGCCTTGCGTTCGTAGCGCCGGTGCAGACGACGGCATCCGGCGAGCCAGGCCATGGTGCGTTCGACGGTTCAGCGGTGCCGGCCCAGCCGCTGGCTGGAGTCAGTGCCCTTGCGTGCGATCCGAGGCGTGATCCCGCGGCTGCGTAACCATCGTCGCAAGTGGTTGTAGTCGTAGCCCTTGTCGCCATGGAGCTTGCCGGGTCGGCGTCGCCGTCGGCCGCGGAGGGACCTGATCGGCGGTATTCCCTGTACCAGCGAGATGAGGGCCTGGCTGTCATGTGTGTTCGCGCCGGAGATGCCGACAGACAGGGGCAGACCGGTCCGCTCAGTGATCAAGTGGATCTTCGAGCCGTACTTGCCTCGGTCCACAGGATTCGGGCCTGTCAGGTCCCCCTTTTCAGGGCTCGCATGTTCACGGAGTCGATTGCGCAGCGGGACCAGTCCAGCTCGCCGCGAGAGCCAAGCTCGTCGAGGACCAAGCGGTGGAGCTTCGCCCACACCCTGGCTTTCGACCACTCCGTGAAGCGCCGGTGAGCTGTCGCTCCCGACGGCCCGAACGAGGCGGAGGGCAGCTGCTGCCAGGTGCAGCCTGACGTGGCAACGAACACGATCGCAGCCAGCACCTCCTGGTCACCATGCCGACGTCGGCCTCCGCCCTGCGGTCGGGTCGGCGCCTCCGGCACCACCCGCTGGAACAACTCCCACAGCTCGTCCGGCACCAGTCGCTCAGCGATCCCCACCGCAGCAACCTAGCGAACACGCCAAATGAGATGGCCTGTTAGGCGATCACGAGCTGGCGCCCTGTCTCGCGATTGCCCGCGCCGTGCGGGCGGCCTTCTCCTCGGTCGCCGAGAGGGCGGCGTTTCCCACACCGAACAGGCCCTGCCGCAGGAAAACTGCCAGGCCGTGAGCGGCAGCGGCGATCCTGAGCAGCAGGTCGAACGCGGCGTCCGGGTCTGAGAGGAGCTGTCGGGCCACCGGCAGCAGGAGGCGGGCCACCTCGTCGCCTGCCGCGGCCAGTTCGGCGAACCTGGACTTGTCGAGGCCGGCATTGAAGGTCGCATCGAACAGAGCGGGTTCCTCGGCGGCGAATCTGACATATGACGCCGCGAAGGATGCCAGTTGTTCGACGGGGTCCTCGATGCCCTTCACGGCCGCGGCGAAGCGATGGCGTTGTTCGCGGTAGCCCTGTGTGGCGAGTTCAGCCAGCAGCGCGTCCCGGTCGGCGAAGTGCTTGTACGGCGCCGCGACACTCACTCCGGCCCGGCGGCTCGCCTCGGCCAGGGTAAAGCCGTGCGGACCTCGCTCGCCGACAAGCTCCAAGGATGCCCGCAGGAGGGAGTTGCGCAGGTCGCCGTGATGGTGGCCGACGGGACGTCGGGTAACTGGAGGGCCATGCCCGGTAGGTTAACATCGCTTACCAGGTAAATGGCATTAACCATGGGAGTCGTCATGTCCGTTGCCCGCATTCACCACGTGAGCCTCTCGGTCGCGGACCTTGCCGCGCAGGAAGCCTGGTACGCCGACGCGTTCGGGCTCACGCAGGTGGAAGAGCGCCTGGAGCTGCCTGAAGCGGGAGTCCGTACCGTCGTTCTGAGTGATGCGGCGGGCCTGCGGGTGGAGTTCGTCGAACGGTCCGGCTCGCGCCCCGTCTCGTACAACGATGCTTTTGCCGCCACCGCCGTGCAGACCTTCACTCACCTGGCACTTCAAGTCCCGGATCTCGACGACGCGTTCGCCCGCCTGACGCAGGACTGCGGGGCTGCCGCGGTCTCCCAACCCGGCCCCGGCGCCAGTGAAGGCATGCGCTACGCGTACGTCGCCGACCCGGAGGGCAATCTGTTGGAGCTGATCGAGACGTCCTGAGTGGTGCGGGTCGGGTCGGCGCAGCACGGCACTAACCAGCAGTGGGATGGGGAGTGTGAGCCTCGAGTGCCGTCGCGCGAAGGATGGCGACCGTCCGTGTCACGGCCGACGTTGGCGGGTCAGGCAGGCGGGCCAGGAGTAGGCGCCGCTGTTCTTGCGGGCCGCCGCGGACGGGGAGGACCCGCACGCCGGGCGGTACGGCGGAGACGAGTGAGGCGGGGAGGGTGGTCAGTCCGCACCCTGCGGCGACGAGGTGGAGTTTGGCCAGCCAGTCGCGGGCGGTGTGGGCGATCTCGGGGCGTTCGTCCAGGCCCGGCCACACGCCCATCAGGCGGTCCTCTCCTGATGAGGACCCGGCGATCCAGCGCTGTCCCCGCAGATCGGTCACGTCTACGTAGGTGCCGCGGGCGAGGGGGTGCGTGACGGGCACCGCGAGACGCAGCGGGCGTTCGGTGAGTGTCTGCAGTGCCAGTGGGGGCGACTCGGTGTCCGGCGCGCGGAACGGTGGTGCCGAGGCGAGCAGGGCCAGGTCCAGGCTGCCTGCCCGCAGCGCGCGGACCAGGGCCGGAGTGCCGCCCTCGCGGCCGACGACCTCCAGCCCTGGATCGCTTTCACGCAGTGCGGCAAGGGCTCGGGGTACCAGCACGGCACCGGCGCTGGGCACCCACCCCAGCCGGACCGTCCCGGTCTGCTCCGGCAGGCCCGACAGTTCCCTGGCGGTCGCGGCGATCTCGTCGAGCACGACCGTCGCGCGGCGCATGACGACGCGACCGGCGGGCGTGAGCCGGGCCCCGTCGCGCCGCCGCTCCAGCAGCTCCGCGCCTGCCGCGCGCTCGATCGCGGCGATCTGCCGGGAGACCGCGGACTGGGTGTAGCCGAGCGACGCCGCCGCCGCGGTGAAGGTTCCCTGTTCGGCCACGGCCCGCAGCACGCGCAATGCAGTCAGTGACACATCGGTGAAGTCCATGATGTTTACGCATGCTAGCTGTTCCAAACTTTCGTTGGACTCATGGATGACGGGTTCCTAGCGTGGAGGCATGACCACTTCACGCATCGCCCTCGTCACGGGCGCCAACCAGGGGCTCGGCCGGGCCTTCGCAGAGGGTCTTGCGGCCCGCATGGATCCGCAGGACCTGGTCCTGCTCACCGGTCGCAGTCAGCAGCGTGTGGCGGACGCCGCCCGGGACGTCGCCCAGCTGCCCGCCACCCGTGCCCGGGTCGAGGGGCGGGTCCTGGATGTGACGGACACCGACGCCATCGCCCGTCTCGCCGAGGACCTGTGGGCCCGCCACGGAGGGGTGGACGTCGTCATCTCCAACGCGGTCGCCCGCTTGCTCCCCGAGGAGTCGCAGTCCGAGCGGGCCGATGAGTTCATCGATGTCTCCAACACCGCCACGCACGCGATGCTGCGCTCCTTCGGCCCGGTATTGCGTCCCGGTGGGCGCCTGCTCGTCGTGGCCAGCAGCCTGGGGACGCTGGGCCACCTCGACGGCCGTCTGCACCACTTGTTCGACGGCGCGAGCCTGGACCAGGTCGAGTACGCCGTGGAGTCGTGGCGCAGCGCCATCCATCACAAGACCGCGCAGGAGGCCGGCTGGCCGCTGTGGCTGAACGTGCCCTCGAAGGTGGCCCAGGTCGCCGCCGTGCGAGCCGTCGCCACCGAACGCCGTGCCCGGGACCTGGCAGACGGCACGCTCGTCGCCGCTGTCTGCCCCGGCATGGTCGACACGGCGACCTCGCGCCCCTGGTTCAGCGACTACAGCCAGGCCCAGTCGCCCGCCAGGGCCGCCGAGGCCGTCCTCGATCTGGTCTTCGCCGAGCACGTCGACCCGGAGCTCTACGGCGAACTGGTGCGCTTCGGCAAGGTCCTGCCCTGGAGCGACGGCACGCCTCCGGCCGAGCAGGACGCGATGCTCGTGCCCTGACCGCGCCGGCTTCTGCCCGCCCGCAGCGCCCCTGGCCGCTTCACCATCCAGCCTTTTCAGCAAGGAGCCCCCTCATGAGTGCCCTCAGTACCCCGTTCGGTTTCGCCAGCACCGCCGGCGAGGTCGTGTCAGGTATCGATCTCTCCGGCCGCCGCGCGGTCGTCACCGGCGCCTCCTCCGGCATCGGGGCGGAGACGGCCCGCGCCCTGGCGGCCACCGGCGCGGCCGTCACCCTCGCCGTGCGGGACGTGGCGGCGGGTGAACGCGTCGCCAAGGGCATCACCGGATCGACCGGCAATGAGGACGTGCGGGCCGTGCGCCTCGACCTGACCGACCCCGCGTCCATCACGGCCTTCACCACCGCCTGGCAGGGCCCGCTGCACGTCCTGGTGAACAACGCGGGCGTCATGGCCTGCCCCGAGCAGTACACCGAGCAGGGCTGGGAATGGCAGTTCGCCACCAACCACCTCGGCCACTTCGCCCTCGCAGGCGGACTGCACGGCGCGCTGGCCGCCGACGGCAACGCCCGCATTGTGGTGGTGAGTTCCACTGGCCACCAGCAGTCACCGGTCGTGTGGGACGACGTCAACTTCGCCTTCCGCCCCTACGACCCGTGGCTCGCCTACGGACAGTCCAAGACGGCCAACGTCCTGTTCGCGGTGGAGGCGACCCGACGCTGGGCCGACGACAACATCACCGCCAACGCCCTGATGCCGGGCGCCATCTACACGAACCTGCAGCGGCACACCGGCGGCCGGGGCAGCGGCCGCGTCCCCGCCGAGCTGATCAAGACCGTCGAACAGGGCGCCGCCACGTCAGCGTTTCTGGCCACCTCGCCGCTGCTCGAAGGCGTCGGCGGACGCTACTTCGTCGACTGCAGCGAGACCGAGATCGTCGACCGGCGCTCCGGCACCCTGCACGGCGTGGCCCGCTACGCGCTCGACCCGGCGGGCGCGCGGCGCCTGTGGGACCTGTCGCAGGACCTGATCACCGGCGCCGCGTGACCGGGACACGTCCCGGCTAGACCAGCTGCACCTGCCGGTCCAGGACCGCCGAATGGATACCGGTGGACGCTTCCCGCATATACGCCCCGCGCAGCTTGTGAGCCCGCTGGTACTCCGGTGTCGCGAGCGCCTCGCGCATCGCCGACTGCGAGTCGAAGCTGATCCGCACGATGGCGTCGATGGGCTCCTCCACGCCGTCGCTCACCAGGTCGGTGAGGTAGTACTGCACGTACTCCCTCACCTGGGGCAGTGCCGCGTAGGTCGGTCCGTATTCGTGCTCCATGAAGCGGCGGAAGTCCTCCGTGGAGACCCCAGGCCGTTTCCGGATCACCGTCATCAGCGTGAGCATTGCCGTACCACCTTCCTGAACACCTGTTCATTGAAGCCTACAATGAACAGGTGTTCAATGGAGTGGTGAGCAGATCCCGAAAAGCAGCCACCGCCACAGACCGACGCGACCTGCGCGGCGAGCTCGTCGCCGCCGCGGTGGAGATGCTGGCGCAGCCGCAACCCGTCGCCGTGCCGTCCCTGCGCTCGATCGCGCGGGCCTGCCACGTCGCCCCGTCCGCGGTCTACTGGCACTTCCCCTCGGAGGCCGACCTGCGCTCGGCCGTGCTCGACGCCGAGTACACCTCCTTGATCAGCGCGGTCGAAGCGGCACTGGACGGTGCGCCCGACGGCGCCGACCGGCTCATCGTCGCGGGCGACGCGTACATCGCCTGGGCCCTGGACCACCCCGGCGCCTACCAGCTGCTGTTCGAGAGCGACGACGAGCTCCCGGCCACCCGCGCCGAACACGGGCCCCGCCTGCAGCAGCGCATCGTGGAACTCGCCCGCCGCGTCGACCCGCAGGTCCCCTTCGCCGCGGCGCTCCTGCTGTGGTCGGCCTGGCACGGTGTCGTCTCCCTGCGCCTGCACAAGACCGAGTGGGACTGGGGGATGACACCCCACGAGGCCAACCGGCGGCTGGTGGCCGCTCTGACGACTGTCCACTCCTCACAGGAAGCCCCTACCGGGAACGGTTCCCCAGCGCCATGACCCCTGACTCTCGCCCCACCACCTCACCGGCCTCGGCGTGCTCCATCAGCCGTGTCGAGCACACCCTGGGGATCCTGCGCGGCCGATGGAAACTGCTGATCATCCATCACCTGCTGATCCGCCAGCCGCGCCGCTTCTCCGACCTCGAGCGGGCCATCCCGGAGGTGACGCAGAAGATGCTCGTCCAGCAGCTGCGCGCGCTGGAGAGCGACGGCGTCGTGCGCCGCATCGTCTACGACGAGGTGCCGCCCCATGTGGAGTACGAACTGACCCCGGCCGGCGTGGAGTTGGCAACGGCGCTCTACGCCCTGCATGACTGGGCGGAACGGTCGTGCAGCGCCGCCCCCGAGGCTGAGGAGGCGGCCTGACGCGCCCCGTCACACCGTGGCGAAGGTGTCCATCCAGATGATCTCCAAGGTGCGGTGGGCGATGCGCCACCCCTCCGCACGCCGCTCCAGCCGGTCGACGAAGAAGCCCGTCTGGATGAGATTCCAGCCCTGTCCGCCGGTGTCGCCCTTGTGTGTGTGCAGGTGCTGGGTACGGGCAACCGCGCGGTCACCATCGATATCGACAGTGGAAAACCCTTGGAAGTGCTGCCACTTGAGCAGCCCGCTCATCGATCCGTCGGGTGCGCGCATCACCTCGACGAGGTCCCTGTAGGGGATGTCCTTCAGCTGCGCGCCGCCGGCCACCGAGTAGTCGACGCGGGCCTCGGGTGCGAACACCGAGTCCCACTGCTCCAGGACGTCGTTGTCGCCGTCTTCGTGCAGGTCCTGACCGAGGCCGTAGCGCACCATCAGGTCCTGGATCTCGATGCGGTCCTCCAGGTACTGAAGGCGCTGCTCAAGAGAGTGTCCGGCGTTCTGCCGGGTTGCGTTGTACGTCATGACCGCACCGTACGGCGGCGTGACTTGTCACTGGAAGTACTGACAAAAAAGTGCGTATAGGTATGAGAGACCTCTCACGCGTCGGGTCACTGCCGATCCTGACCACCGGCCCGCAACAGGGACAGCGTCGTGTCCAGAGCCGCTTCGAGGTGGGCGATGCCGCCGGTAGCCATCAGGATGGTCACCCGCCCTGTACCGCGGCGACGAGTGCGGCCGCCGTCCGGTCGGCATCCAGACGGCGGTCGATCTCGCCGGCCTCCTGCATGGCCTGGACGCCCTCGCGCAGGGCCGCCTGCCAGGTACTGATCAACTGGCCGGTCAGCTGTTGCGCGGCTGGAGTGGTGCGGCCCAGCTCGGTGATCAGCACCCCCAGCGGGCAGTTGACACCCTGCTGCTCATAACGCCGCAGCACGGCATCGCGCCAGTCCCGCCAGGCCGACCATGTGCGCAAGTCGGAGAGGTGGGGCTCCTGGTCCTCCAGGACGCGGTCCGCCTCGCGGGCGGCCACCGCGAGGAGCAGCTCCTCCTTCCCGCCGGGGAAGTAGTGGAAGATCTGGCTCTTGCTGGTCGCGGTTCGGGCGCGGATGTCGTCGAGGGTCGCACCGGCGGCACCCCGCTCGCGGATCTCCTCGGCCGCGCCCTCGACGATGCGCCGCCGGGTCTCCCTGCCCTTGCGGGTCAATCGCTCCGCTCCGTCTGCGCCGATGGTCACAGGTGCCTCCCGAGGCTCCAGGATTGGACTTGCTGGTCCATTTTATGCGAGGGACAGTGGACGGCATCCGAACGAAGGAAGGGTGCCCGACATGCGCGCCATCGTTGTGGAAGAACTCGGCGGACCCGAGCAGCTGCACTTCTCCCACCTCCCCACCCCCGAACCAGGACCGGGCGAGATCCGCGTGGACATCACCGCGGCCGGGGTGAACTTCATGGACACCGGCGCCCGCCGACTCGGCGCGGCCACCGGTGAACTCCCCTTCGTGCCCGGCGTGGAGGGCGCCGGCCGCGTCAGCGCGCTGGGCCCGGACGTGAACGAGTTCGCCGTCGGCGACCGGGTCGCCTGGGTGTACGCCTACGGTTCCTACGCCGAGCAGATCGTGCTGCCCGCGGCCGACGCCGTGCCAGTGCCCGACGACATCCCCGACGACGCGGCCGCGAGCCTGATGATGCAGGGCATCACCGCTCACCACTTCGTCACCGAGGCCGCCGACATCCAGCCCGGCCAGACCGCCGTGGTGCACGCGGCGGCCGGCGGGCTCGGGCAGAAACTGACCCAGCTCATCAAGGCCCGCGGCGGCACCGTCATCGGCATCGTGTCCGGCGCACAGAAGGCCGACACCGCCCGCCATGCTGGCGCCGACCACATAGTGCTGTCCACCGGCGCCGCGTTCGTGGAGCCGGTGCTGAACCTGACCGGCGGCGAGGGCGTCCATGTCGTCTTCGACGGCGGCGGCGAAACCACCTTCCGCGCGTCCATGAGCGTGCTCCGCCGCCACGGACTGCTGCTGTACTACGGGGCCGTCCTGGGCGCGGCCCCGGTCGTCAACCTGCGGGAGCTGCCGGGCAGCATCAAGATCTCCTATCCGGTCTTCCGGGACCACATCCCCACCCGCGAGGCACTCCTGCGTCACAGCGCCGACCTCTTCGACCTGGTGCGGAACAAGAACCTCGACCCTGGAATCGGCCTTCGCTACCCACTCGACGCCGCAGCCCAAGCCCATCGCGACATCGAGTCCCGTGCCACCACCGGCAAACTCCTGCTGATTCCCTGAACCGGGCACGACCTCGAGGTGCCAGCCGCCACGACATGCAAAGCGGCGGAACGCGCACGTCGGTAAGCACTCTTCCCCAGATGTCCTGACCTCGTTTGGCTATGGAGGTGTGAGCGGGCTCTGGTCCACTTCGTGTGGTCGCGTACGCAGGGTGACTGTTGATCTTCGTGTGATGTCGGTTGGGTTCGCCCGAAAATCGCCAGGCTGGAAGGTGGTGTGGTCGACAGTCCTTCGCCATGAACGAAGTGCTGCCGCAGCTGGATGAGCTCCTGTTCTCCTCAGCCGAGGGCGTGGTGGTGGAGTCGGTTGAGGTGACCGACACGGTCGTCCGGGTCGAGGCTCGGACGACCGTCAAGCGGGCGGCATGTCCGGGGTGCGGATGTTGGTCAGGCCGATTACAGCGAACAGGCTGACCGGGCAGTCTCACGTCGGTGGCCATTTGGCCACGGGCTGGCCATTCGCCCTGAGATTCGGCCACGGTATCTGAGATCCCACAGCTGACTGTAGGGTCTCGCGGCTCGTGTCGGACGCCGAGGCCCTGGCCTGCGGCCCCGTCCGCCGTCTCACGCTATGTCGGACGCACGTCGGAAGTCGCTGGCGGCGCCGGCCGCTGGACTCCACATCAGGTGAAACGCACGGTCAGCCTCTCGTCCGGCGCGTTCGACTCGTCTTCCGCGGCAGCTCGGACCAGGACGGACGCGATTGCCTCGAACGCTTCATCACCCATGCGGTCGCGACTGACTTCAGCGTTCTCCCAGACGATCTCGACTGGGCGCTCAACATCCCTGCTCAGACGGTCCCACAGGGCGCTCAGGTTGTACCCGTAGTACGGACCGAAGTCCAGAGGCCCGGCAAGAACCCGGTGCAGGTCCGCCTGGCTTCCGATCTGTGCCCCGTCAATGGCGACCCGCATGCTTTCTCCGCTCCTTCAGCCAGCCAAGCGACTCTACGAACCCCCGGCCCCCTGCAGGCACCGCGCCCCGCTGAACTGCGGTGTTCTGTGGCACTGCGTCTGGCGTTTGGTGGGTTGCTGACCAGTGCGGTTGCCAGGTCGTTTGAGACCGCCTGTGGCCAGAGTTCTCAAACGACCTGGCTTTCGCGGAAGTCTTGTTCGCGAAAGATGACAGGAGCGCCGCCGAGATCACCAACGGGATCTGCGGGAGATCGCCGTTCTCCATGGTGCTGCGATGTGGAAAACCCCGAACCCGCCCTCGCTGCCTCGGATCTGCACGTGGTGATGTGCTGTGCGATGTGCACCTTTACCTGTACGCGGTGCTGAGCTGCACTGTTGATGGGGAGTCGAACCCCCGCGTTGCTCTTCACGCGCCAGGAGTGGGCTGGAAAACCGCCAGCCCTCGGTGTGTGCACGCCTCCGAAGCTGCTACCTGCTCCACATCGTCCCGATCTGCTGGACTGCTCAGTCCAGCAGATCGACTTCCCAGTTCGTACGCTGGATCCGCACATCGACCTCGCGGATCTCCCGGGCGAGTGCGTCCGCCTGACCGCGTAGTTCCGCGACCGGGAGCGCGGAGAGCATCATCAGTTCGGACCGAAGCTGCCGGCCGTATCCCCGCTCGCCGCTACCTGCCGCTGCGTCCGCCGCTGCGGTGACCACGGAGTGACGCAGTCGCAGGACGTCCCGGCGTGCGAGGGCATCGGTGAGCGTGCCGTCCGGCACCATCTCCACGGTGGCATTGGTCCGGTTGATCCGCCGGATCAACGTTTCCAGAGAGTCCAGTACCTCACCCACCTCAGCCAACAGCTGAGCGGCATCCTCGGCGGGTGTCTCCCCTTCCTGGTACCGCGCACTGCCGACGACGCGTGCCCGCAGCTGTTCAACACGGCGCGTCGCCTCCGCACGTTCTGCCAGTGCCTCAGCAAGCTTCACTGTCTCCACCTCCCCCTCCATGAGATCGCACGAGTATACGAGTGTGAACCAGCTCGTACGCACCCGGTTTCTGATCCGCCGGCGCTCTGACCAGCTACTGGAGTGAGAGGGGGGCAGCCGTGCCAAGGGTCACGAAAGAGAATCCGACAGCACGAACGAGAACGAGTGAGAAACCGACAGTTTCAATGCGACAGGACATGCGGTGTCTCACGGTCGATGTCGGATCCGACTTCCATCCGACATCGACCGTGAGATTCCGACACGAAATTTGAGACCCTACAACTGACCTTGCGCGGGGCGTGCTGTGGAGGTGTGCCGTGCCCCGAACCAACTGGAGTGGCGCGATCAGCTTTGGCCTGGTCACTTCTCTGAACTAGGGTGTTCTCTCGACTCACTTGATCGCATGGCAGGCCGGGGGTGGTCTCGATCTCGCCGGGGCACCTGGTGAGGCGACGGGTGGAGGTAAGGGCGATCGCGACCTCATCCGAACAGGGTGATCCGAGCTGGGCGGCGTCGCAGCACGGTGTGCTGCATGTCCGTCCTCGGTGATGACCGGGGCCAGCCGCCGGCCTTGCGGTGAAAGGGGCAAGCACGGCGGGAGACTCGTGTCGATCCCCTTGAGGTGGGACAACGCTGCACGTCAAGGTGTCGCCGACCAAAGACGGTCCTGTCTCTGCTCCCGCAAGGAGACCAGGAGTCGAAACACCTATTTTCGAGGACTGCGTCTCGACTTAGCCTCGCTTCTTCGACGCGTGGGCCTCGATAGCGTCGACGACCTTCTTCGCTGTGGCCTTGGCCGAGCCCGGGTTCTGGCCGGTGACGAGGTTGCCGTCGGTTACGACGTAGGAAACGAACGGCAGTGCCGCCTTCTCGTAGAGCGCGCCGCGCTGCTTGGCTTGCTCCTCGGCGTTGTAGGGGACCAGCTTGTCGACGCGGGCGAGGACCTCCTCGGTCCAGGCGAACCCCGTCATCTTGCGGCCGGCGATGAGGTGAGAGCCGTCGGAGAGCCGGGTATTGAGCAGGCCGCAGTAGCCATGGCAGACCGAGGAGACGACGCCGCCGCGCTCGTAGATCTCGCGGGTGATGCGCTGCAGGCCCTCGCTGTCGGGGAAGTCGTACATCACCGCGTGACCGCCGGTGAAGTAGATCGCGTCGTACTCTGATGCGTCGATCAGGTCCGGGCTCGCCGTGTTCTCGAGCAGCGCCATCTTCCTGGGATCGGCGCGCCATGCCTTGGCGGTCTTGTCGTAGTTCGGGAACTTCAGCGCACGCGGCTCGAGAGGCACCGCGCCGCCGGCCGGGCTGACGAGCGTCTGCTCGTAGCCGTGTTCCTCGAAGACGTGCCAGGCGTGCGTGAGCTCGGAGAGCCACAGGCCGGTGGTGTGGGCGGGGTCGTCGTAGTGGCCGACGTTGGTGACGACGTTGAGGATGCGCTTGGTCATGACTGATCTTCCTTCATGCGGACCGGGCCGGCGAGGTGGCGGGCCGTCGTAGCCGGTGGTCTGTCAGCGGACGCCCAGGGCGCGCAGGGTCTTGAACGCCCGGGTCAGGATCCGCGCCCACTGCTCGTGCTCGACCCTGCGGGGCGGGGTGAAGCCCTGGAGGCGCTGGTGGGCGACGGTCTGGGCTTCGGTGTACTTGAGAAGCCCGTCGCCGCCGTGACGACGGCCGAGGCCTGAGTCGCCCATGCCGCCCATGGGGGCGTCGATGCTGCCCCAGGCGGCGGCGAAGGCCTCGTTGACGTTGACGGTGCCGGCGTGCAGCCGTCCCGCGACTTTGCGCGCCTCGGCGCCGTTGCGGCCCCAGACACTGCCGTTGAGGCCGTACGGCGTGGCGTTGGCCATCGCCACCGCCTCGTCGACCGACCGGTAACGGTAGATCGACGCCACGGGGCCGAAGGTCTCGTGGTCGAACAGCGTCATCTCCGGGGTCACATCGGCCAGGATCGTCGGCTCGTAGAATAGTGGTCCGAGGTCGGGTCGGGCCTTGCCTCCGGCCAGTACGGTCGCGCCTTTCGCCACCGCGTCATCGACGTGTGAGCTGACGGTCTCGAGCTGCGAGGGGGTGGTGAGCGAGCCCATGTCCATCGAGAAGTCGTAGGCCGCACCCAGGCGCATGGCCCGGACGCGTTCGACGAACGCGGTGACGAACGCGTCGTGGATCTCATCGGCGACGTAGAGCCGCTCGATGGACACGCACAGCTGCCCGGCCGAGGGGAAACAAGCGGCGACCGCGCCGGCGGCGGCCTTCTCGATGTCGGCGTCGGCGAGGACGACCATGGCGTTCTTGCCGCCGAGTTCCAGGGACGCGCCGATCAGCCGCTCACCCGCGTTGCGCGCGATCTGGCGCCCGCTGGCGGTGGAGCCGGTGAACATCATGTAGTCCCCGCCGGCCATGAGCGCGTCTCCGATGGAACTGCCACGGCCGACCACCATCTGCCAGACGTGGGTCGGCAGTCCGGCCTCGCGCATCAGGGCCAGTGCCCACAGCGCGGTCAGCGCGGTCTGGGTGTCGGGTTTTTGTACGACGGCGTTGCCGGCCATCAGGGCCGGGATGGCGTCGCCGGCGGCCATGCTGAGGGGGTAGTTCCAGGGCGAGATGACGGTGACGGCGCCCTTGGGGTGGCGCAGCTCGGTGGTGTGGGTCAGCACCGGGATCGCGCCTTTGCGGCGCTTGGGTGACAGCAGCCGCTGTGCGCTGCGTGCGTAGTAGCGTGCGGTGATCGCGATGTCGCTGACTTCGAGGAACGCGTCGCGACGGGTCTTGCCGCTCTCGGCCTGCATCAGGTCGAGGGCTTCCTCTTGCCGCTGGAGGACGAGGTCGTGGAAGCGCAACATGATGCGCTTGCGGTCGGCCACCGGGGTGGCGGCCCAGCCGGCCTGGGCAGCGCGTGCCCGGGCGAAGGCATCCTCGACGTCGCCGGGGGTGGAGACCGGCAGGTCCGCGAGGGGGGCGCCGGTGTACGGCGCGGTTGTGGTGACCCGCTGGGCGGGGGCACCGGCGGCCACCAGGGCGGCCAGGCGGGCGAGTCGGGCCGGGGTCAGCGATGTCGGGAGGGCGGCCGCGACGCGGCCGGTGGTCGTGGGGGTCATGTCGTCCTCAGCTCCGGTCCTGGATGGAGGTGGGTACCGGCATGTGCAGTGCCAGCTGGCCCTCGGTGGTGACGTCGAGCTGGATCGTCCGGATCGGCTTCAGCGAGCGCAGGTCGTCGCTCATCCGGCCCTCGCCGAGCCGCAGATCCAGGCCGCGGGGGAACCGCGTGGTGCCAGAGGAGAGCATGTTGATCTGGCTGGTCGTGGAGTGCCAGGCCCCGTCGATCGTGGTGTAGGAGGTCAGCGTCGAGACGTGTGCGCCGGTGGGCCGGGCGGTCTGCTTCGGGGTGGGCGCCGACAGGGCGAGGTCGAGGCCGCCGTGGTCGTTGGCGACCTTGGCGGAGGTGCGCTTGGTGTCGATGTCGACGTCGAGCTCGGTGACCCACTTGGGGAACCCGTAGCCGTCGTGGCCGCGCACCCGCGCGATCTCGGTGTTGACCGGGAGCGAGAGGACGTAGGAGTGCAGGGAGTCGTTCTTGAGTCCGGTGACCAGGTCGAGCAGGCCCAGCCCACCGTGCCGCGCCGGTTTCACGGCGATGCCGACCGCGGCCTCGGTGTAGAAGTCGATGTCGCACACGTCGTACCGAAAGGCCATCACGGAGACGATCCCGAGCCCCGGGGCGATCTCGAGCGGGTCCAGCTCCTGGGGCAGGCGGGCCCGGATCGCCTTGGTCGGCGAGAGCATGGTGAGCCGGGTCGTGGAGATGCGGTAGTAGAAGTTCGGCGTCAGTGTGGGCCCGATGCGGGAGTCCACGCGGCTCTTCGGCATCCGGCGGAAGAAGTCGATGCTGCTGACCCGCGGGTCCCGCTCGACCTCGTCGAGGTCGGTGTCCATGCGGAACCGGTCATAGAGGCCGCCTTGAGGGACGGTGACGAGACGCCCTCCGAGATCGACCTCTACGGTCCGGTCGGTCAGCTTGCCCGTTGGTGTCATGGACTCTCTCCTCCGATGTGAGCGGCGCTAACATCGAGGATTGCACGGCATGTGAGCACCGTCAACACTGGAAGGTGTGCGGCGCGCGGCGCGCGTCAGGGGCCCACCGACGTGATGGCGAGGAAGGCGCTGCGCACCCGGGCGGCGATTTCCTCGCCCGACGCGGCCTGTAGCTTGCCGTCGAGGTACAGACAGGCCAGCCCGTGGGCGAGCCCCCAGCCGGCCGTCGCCAGGGCTGAGGCGTCCGCGTCGGGGAAGACGCGATCGAGCGCGTCGGCCAGCAGCTGGTGCAGGGCGTCGGCGGCCTTGACTCGCTCGTCGTCGGCGTCATCGCACGGCTTGCCGAACATCACATGAAAGAGAGCCGGGCGCCGCAACGCGAAGGCGACGTAGGCGACGGCGAACTCGGCCAGGTCCGGGAGCGAGGCGGGCAGGCCGCGCCCGCCGTCCAGGTCGGCAAGCAGGTCCCGGAAACCCTCCACGGCCAGCGCGGACTCCAGGGCGTCGCGGTCCTTGAAGTGGCGATACGGCGCGGTCGGCGACACGCCGGCCTGGCGCGCGACAGCGCGCAGAGAGAAGGGCTCACCGCCCTCCAGCATCTCCATTGCGGTCGACAGCAGCGCCGCCCGCAGATCGCCATGGTGGTAGCCGCTCTTCTCTGATGTTGACATTGCTTACTTGCCCTCCTATGGTGTGTTAGCACTGTAAACATAGTGCAGGAATAGGTCGGCATGGTGCTCACCGGCCGACCGCCGTACGTGGTCGACCAGGAGATCACCACACCGGCCCTCGCCATCAGCCTGGGCGACGCCACGTTCTCGCCGGTCGGGGCCGTCGACGACCTCGTTCGTCGCCTCTTCTGGTCCACCTCGGTGACACGCCGGCGCCACACCGGCGACCAGGTGCCCGAGGGCTCGACCCGCGACCACATCGGCTGGGTCCACACCCCCGTCACGGTCGTCGACCGCATCGTCACGTGGTGGCACGGCACTCCTCGAAATTGAGCTGCCGTCGGCACCCGCACCATCCCCCTCAAGGAGACCCCATGCAGACCGTTCTCGGCGCCGGCGGACCGATCGCCGACGAGCTCGTGAACGAGCTCCACCGCAACCACACCAAGGACATCCGCCTTGTCAGCCGCAAGCCGGTGAGGGCGAACGACACCGACGAGCTCGTGGCCGCGGACCTCACCGACGCCGACGCCACCAGCCGTGCCGTCGCCGGCAGCGACATCGCCTACCTCACCGTCGGCCTGCCCCTGGACTCGGAGCTGTGGGAGCGACAGTTCCCCGTCATGATGCGCAACGTCATCGACGCCTGCGCCGAACACGGCACGAAGCTCGTCTTCTTCGACAACACGTACATGTATCCCGGAACGCCGACGCCTCAGACCGAGTCGACGGCATTCGCGCCGGGCGGACGCAAGGGACGAGTCCGCGGACAGATCACCACCACGCTGCTCGAGGCCATGCGGGCCGGACGGGTCGAAGCCCTGATCGGCCGCGCCCCCGAGTTCTACGGCCCAGGCCGGACGAAGAGCTACACGAACTCGTTGGTGTTCGACCGGATCAAGGCGGGCAAGCGGCCGTTCGTCCCGGTCGACGCCCATGCCAAGCGGTCCCTGATCTGGACCCCCGACGCGAGCCGCGCTCTCGCCCTGCTCGGCAACACGCCGGATGCCTACGGCCAGACGTGGCACCTGCCGGTCGCCCCGGACCAACAGTCCTACGCCCAGCTCATCGGGATCGCCGGCGAGGTCACCGGCCGCAGAATCGGCTACACAGTGCTGCCGATGCTCGCCTTCCGCCTCGGGCGCCGCTTCGTCAAACCGCTCGACGAGATGTACGAGCTGCTGGCCCGCTACCGCGACGACAACATCTTCGACAGCTCGAAGTTCGCGGCCCGCTTTCCCGAATTTCAGCTCACGAGCTATCGGGAGGGAGTGGAGCGGATCCTCGCCGGCTGACCCATCGACAGGTCCTCCTGTCGGCTGCTTCGTGCCGCGATGCCGAACCGGCTCCGGTACTCCGACGGCGTGACGCCTGTGGCGCGCTGGAAGAGCCGACGGAAGTGCGACACATCCGAGTAGCCGACGCTGCGGGAGATCTGGGCGACCGGCTCGTTGGTCAGCTCCAGCAGCTCGCGTGCCTTCGCGATGCGCGCCGCCTGAATGTATTCCGTCACCGTCACGCCCGTAGCCTCCTTGAACCGTCGCTGGAAGGTGCGCGGGTCCATGGCTGCTGTCTGCGCGAGGTGCTCGACGGAGTGGGGCTCGTGGAGGCAGGCGTGCAGTTGGGCCTGCACCTCGCGGATGTCGGTGTCGCCGTGTCGGAGTCGGGGGGTGAACTCCTGGTAGAGGGACTGCCGTCGGCGCTGCCTGCAGGGACGATCATTCGGCTGAAGCCCTGCAGAGCCTTTCGCCGCGTAGGCGACCGCCCTTCACCTCCACACTCTGCGTACGCGGCCCCGAGCGCCCCACTGCCCGGGGCCGCGGCGTTTTTCGGTGCAGTTCGGGCTGCAGGAGCGGTCTGTCAGTGCCTCCGGAGCTGGTGACACCACCCCCCAGGCCATGCACCCGACAAGGGGAGGTAGTCATGCCAACTCCGAGGGCCGGTAACCCCGTTGCGGGGCTACGAAGACGGAAATGGGGGGTGAAGAGCGCGGCGAGTGAGGTCGGGGCGGTTTCGGAGCGGTTGAAGCGGGCGATGCGGCGCAGGACGTAGCGGTGGCGGGCGGTGTCCTCGCTGATGCCCATGATGTTGCTGACGGTGGCCCATGTGATGCGGCGGTAGCGGGCCCGGCCGACCATGGCCGCGGTCAGTCCGTCCAGCTGCTCCTGGAGTTGGGCGATGCGCCGCAGGGGCTCTTCCCCGTCCATGGACGGCAGCAGGCGTGCGAGGTCGCGGGCCCCGTCCTGGATGTCCCGTGCGATCTCGGCAAGCAGTGCGTCCCCGGCCGCCCGCCCTACGGGGATGGTGCGCGGCGCCGCCGCGGGCGGGGGCTGTTCTGCTGTCTGGGATGAGGGCGCCGTGGTGGCGGCTTGGGCGGTGAGGCGGCGCCGGTGGGCGGCCTGGCGGCACAGGTCGGTGCAGTACTTGCGCGGCCGGCCCTTTCCCGGGCCTGAGCGCAGCGGGGTGCCGCAGTTCTCGCAGGTGTCAGTCGCTCGACGGCGGCCCGGGCCTTCCCGCGGTCCCGGCCCAGCGCAAGGCTCGACGCGAGTACGAGAGCCGGGTCAGCGCGCTCGCTCCGACCTCTTCATGATGACCGGTTTAGCGTTAGCCGCTGTACCGATGCCCCGAGGCCGGACTATTCGCCGGCCGCCATGATCGCGTTGATGAGGTCGCCGCCGCTCTCTTTCAAGGCCCTGACCGCCTTCGCTCTTGACGCACCAGTCTGCGCCATAACCAATTCGATGTCCTTGGGGTCAACCCCGGCCTCGTCGACGGGCTCGTCGACGGTGTCCTCGTACGGCTCAGGGACGTCTTCGAAATCTTCTGGCATGAAGTCCTCCAAGGGGCGAAGAAGTACCGCTCAGCCCTTCCACTGCTCAGACACTGTGAAACAGGTGCCCCGCGCCGTCACGGATCGCTTCCAACGAGGCGTTCACCGGCTGGAGCCGGACTTTCACCGATCCACGGCTCTGCGCGGCGATCGTGGATCGTCTCGCGTTCAACTCCACCATCATCGAGACCGGAACCGAGTCCTACTGCCTGGCCCGCACGAAGGCGCAGAAGCACGACGCCGCGAAGCACACCGTCACGATGCTGCGGAGTAGCTGAGGTCCGTCGCGGTGAGCGAGGCAGGTATCAAACGCAGCCACATGGTGCCTCGTTCGCCCGGATCATCGTGCAGGTAGTGCACGAACCGCTCGTCCCACAATGCCTCGTCCGCCCCCAGATAGCGGGCAAGTTTGCGCCGCCCCCTCGGCACATCGAAGGGCACGAGCTCGGCCTGGCCTCGAGCGATCACCTGCCGGACACGCCCCGTCGCAAGATCGCACTCGTCCACCACGAGGGCGACGTTCGGGTCACTCTTCACTCGGTCGAACAGCCGGGCCCACGGGCCCGTCAAGGTCCAGAAGGCTCGTTCTTCCCAGAGAAACCAGACAGGACGCACCGTCGGCCCGCTCGTCGCGATACGAGCGGTGAGCGGCTGCTGCAGGAAAGCGTCCACATCAAAACCAGAAGACTCCACATCGCCAATCTTCCGGTTCCGCCGATCACTTCACCACCGACCTACGACCTACGACCAAAGCCTCAGACGCCCCGAGCCCCCCGGAGAAGAGCCCGAAGAACCCCTCAAGTGGTCCTAGCGCAGGCCAATCCCCGGGGCCACTTGAAGACGTCCAGGAGGCACAGGATCTTCATCTACCGGGGCCGCTGGACAACGTCACAGCCAGCACTGGAGGGGGGCCGGCGCCGGGCGTGGTGATGGAGTTGTGCGGGGACTGCGATGGCGGCTGGCCGGCCTGATCCGCTGGAAGCGTGATCCGGCCCGGCGCGCGGTCGACCTGCCGCTGTTGTTCGCGATGTGGGAGACGGAGACCATGGAAGCCATGGGTTTCGTGTTCCACCCGGTCGGAGACGACCCGCTCGTGCAGAACGACTGACCCGAGCGTGTCTGCCCCTGCGCCTTCTACCAGGTGATGACGGCGTGGCCGTCGGCTCCCTTCAGCACGTACGCGTCGGCTCCGGGGGTGCCGTCGGTGCCGTCGGTCCCGTTCGGCGGGCTGCCGTACGTGGGACGGCCGCCTTTGCCGCCCTGGCCTCCCGCGCCCGCGCCGCCGCCGCCGTGACCGTTGAAGCCGGCTCCGCCGTCGCCGCCCCTACCGCCGTCGCCGCCCCGGCCCGGGCCGCCTACGAGTCCGAGGAAAGAGGACTTGCCGTCGGCGCCGTCGGCGCCATCGCCACCCGCTGTGCCGCTGCCCCCGTCCCGCGACTCGAGGCGGTCGGTGTCGATGCCGGCCGTGGATGTGCAGTTCGCACCGGGCCCGTGGTAGCCACCGTCCTTGCCTTTGCCCCCGAGACCGTGCTGGCGATCGACGGCATCCGTGCCTGCGGCGGGGGGCCCGGCGGCGCCGTGACCGCCCTTGGCCAAAACGATGGTGCGACCGGCGACGGTGACCCACGAATCCCCGCCGACGGTGGGAACCCAGTCACCGCCCTGCGGGCCGCCATCAGGAGTGGAGAAGTAGCCGCCTCGGCCGGTGTGGATCTCGAACCGGGTGTCCGGCGTGACTGCTGTCAGCCGGCATTTGACGTAGTAGCCGCTGCCCCCGCCACCCCCGCCAGCGCCACCGCCGCCACCGCCGCCCCAGGTGATGGCGCTCGTGCGACCGCCGGTGCCACTGGTGGCTCCGCCGCCGCCCGCCCCCCACAGTTCCACGGTGAAAGCGGTGACGTTGCCGGGCACGTCGAAGAAGCCGTCCTTCGCGAACTCCTCGATCCCCTCGCCAGGAGCGGCCGGGGTGGCCGGTGCGGTCAGCGCTGAGGTGTCCGCAGCGCCGGTCAGCAGGGCCAGGGCGGCCAGGGCGGTGACACTCGCCCCCCAGGTCTTCTTCACGTACACGATGCATCCTCCGTCGTCACCAGGGCGAGGCCCAGGCAGGCCCCCTCTCGGGGCACAACGACACCCCACTCGCACAGATGCGCCCATTCACCCCGACAGCCGACCGCCGGGCTGAACCGCCGCGACTGGTGCCGCAAGAACGCCCCCTGATCTGGACGGTCGAGGCGAATCACGGCCCGTGCGGCCCCCGGCCCATTCCAGGCCGAGCGCGGCCAGCTCGCCGCGGCGCTGCGCACTCAGCTTGCCGACCCGGCGCCGCGCGTTGTCCAGAAACGCACCGATCTTGCACGGCTCCCCGTCTACGAGCCGGTCCCACCCGGCCACTTGCCCCACGATCTACACACTGAACGCTGGGTCCTGGCTGTACTGCTTCGACAAGGTCGGCAACCTCACCTCCCAGGACGGCACCGCCTCCACCTGCCCCAGCAGCGCGGTCTTCACCTACAACGACGCCAGCCAGCTGACCGCCCAGACCGGCTCCCTCACGTCGTGGTCATACGACAGACTCGGCAACGAAACCGCCGGCGGACGCGTCGCCGCCACCGCGCGCACCGACGAGACCTGGACGGACTACAGCCAGCTGGCCGCCATCACCACCGGCAGCACGACCTACGACCTGGTCCACGCCGGCATCGGCAACTCCGAGCTCTGATCCCCGCAGGGGACGATGCGCACCACGTCGTCGTTCACGATGCTCTCCAACTGTCGAGGGCACCGAGGCGGCACCCAAGCCCATAGTCGCCAGCGCATCACGCCCGGCCATCCCGTCAGCACGAGAGAGGCCGCGCTTCACCCATATGAGGACTACCGAGTCCATGACGGGTGCACAGGAACCTAGAACACGCCGTAGTCGTCCAAGACCAGTAGGGCACCGGGGGCCAGCCGCGGTACGCAGTGCTCGAGGCCGGTGAGGATGGAGTCGTCGCGGTCGGAGTCGAGGTAGGCGAACGCGATCTGGTCGGGCAGCGACTTTGGCAGCGTCTGGGTGATCCAGCCGGCATGCACGAGCGGCCGTCGCAACCGAACTGGTCGTGGAGCACGTACACATCCTTTTCGGCGGCCGCGAACTCGCCCTCCTTGAGGTAGTTCCCGTCCTCCGGGCCTGGAGCGGGCAGTTCTGCAAAGGCGCCAAAAGGCGTGGACCGGCTGGCCACCTTCGGCGCCATCCAGCACCGCACGCATCCAGGCCGCATTGCACCGGCGAAGCAGCCCAGTTCCACCACTGCGCCCTCCACCCTGGTCTCGATCACTGTGGTGCCCGTCTTCGGCCGCGCGCCACGCACCAGGCTCGCCGTATTCACCCGTTCCGGTGCGCGGCCCGCTCGCCATGTCACCCCGCTCACCATCCGTCGAGCCAGCGGTGCAGCACCGGATCGTCGAGGCCGGGTACGTGCACGTGCACGTACGGCCCGCGGGTGAGGGTGCCCACCCCGAGGACGGTCATCCCGGCGGCATGAGCCGCGCGGGCGCCGACCGGGGAGTCCTCGACGGCCAGGGTGCTGCCGGGATCGACGCCGAGGGCTGCGCAGGCGGCGAGGTAACAGGCGGGATCCGGTTTGGGCTGGGCGACGTCGTCGCCCGAAACGGTGACCGGAAGCCAGTGGGACAGTCCGCCGTGGGCGAGCGACTTGTCCAGGAGGGCGCGTGGCCCGTTGCTGGCCACCGCGACCGGCACCCTGGCGGCGAGCCGTGCGACGACATCCGTTGCACCGGGCATCGGACGCGCCCCGTCGGCGACTGCGGCCAAGAGTTCCTGCGCCAGTTCCTCAGCCAATTGTGGTGCGCTTCCGCCGAGCAGGCGTGCCATCACCTCTCCGCCCTGAGCCATGGACAGACCGATCAGGGCTTCGCGGGCCCCATCGTCATAGGCGCGCCCCCGGCGGGCGAAGACCGCGCCGCGTGCGGCATCGGCACAGGGCTCGGTGTCCATGAGCGTGCCGTCGCAGTCGAACACCACCGCGGCGGGCGGCGTGACCTTCGCCAGTTCTGCCAGCTCGGCCACGGCTGCCGTCGTGCCGGGCTCGCTCATGACTTCACGTACAGCTCGACGGGGTTGAAGCCGGCCGGTTCCGGGACGCGCGGCGGCACCTGGCGGAATCCGGCCGTGCACATCGTCTTGCGCACGACATCCCCGTCGATGTACTTGTCGTGGACTTCCAGGACGATCCGCTCGACCCGGTCCATCCACGGCTCGACCTGGCGGAACACGTCGACTTCGCTGCCCTCGACGTCGACCTTGAGCAGGTCGATGTGGTCGATGTTGTGCTTGGCGAGCAGCTCGTCCACGGTGAGCGCGGGTACCCGTACGTTCGGTCGGGCCAGCACGTTCTCCAGCCGGTAGGGGCGGGTGCGGCGCAGGTCGGCGACGGCGGGCACGGCGGTGCAGGTGTCCCAGAACGCGCTGACGGTGAACTCCGCCATCCCGGACTCGCCGGTCACGGCTGCCGGTTCGATCTTCCAGTCCAGGCCGGACAGCACGGCGTTGTGCCGCAGCACGGCCAGGTTCTGCGGGATCGGCTCCACGCTCAGCAGGGTGCGGGGACGGTAGCGGGCGGTGAAGTAGGACGCGGCGAGGCCGGTGTTGCCGCCGAGGTCGACGATCGTGTCGAGGGTGTCGATGTCCTCCTCGAGACGGTAATGGACGCCGAGTTCGTAAAAGCGCTTCAGGAAGACCTGCCACAGGATGAGCAGGTCGCTCTGGTTCCTGCGGATGCGTACCCGGGCCGGCCGGCGAGGGGTGAGGAAACTCAACGAGAGCGGGGTGTCGTCGGCGAGTGGGCGGCCCGCCGCGCCGAGGAAGCGGCGGCCCATCCAGTAGGACGCGGTCATCTTGCTCGCCCCCTGCGCCGTGCGCAGCGCGAGGGCCATGTCCCTGCCGCATCCGGCCGCCTCCCGCGCCAGGACGCGGCCCATGCCGATGCCCATCGCCCGGTCCGCGTCCGAACGCAGGTATGCCAGTCCCATCCGTGCACCTTCTGATCGCTGTGAAACGACGCGCCGTCCTCGGCCGGGGCCGGCCGGACAGGGCGACGCATCGGTGGTGTGCCTGCCCCTGGTACCGCCGTGACGGGCAGACGTGATCCACAACGGCCCCGTCAGTGGAAGGACTTGGCTGTGTCGCGCACTTCACCGATTCGGCGCAAGGGCACGGTGTCGAGGGCTGCTCTCGTCGCCGGCAGCCGTGTTCACGGCATCTGCCGATGCCGCCGCGCCTCGAAGTTGGTGACCGTGAGTCAGGCCCTGAGCGGTTTTCCGAGGCGGGCGCAGGGATGCATGATCGGCCCGGTCCGCCGCTGCTGGGTACTGTGAACTTCGAGAATGGGCTGGCCAGTTCGGCACGGCGCGGCGAGCGGGAGTGGAGGGGGCGGGCAGTTTCGGTGCGGCTGCCCCGGTACCGGCTGGCGCAGAGCGTCGACGTATTCGAGGTCACGGGGCTGGGCGTGCGGCGGGCCGTCGAGGCAGCGAGTCCGACCGGGGCGATGCAGAAGCCGCAGTCGGCGGCCCGCCCCGGAATCCGCGTGCCGGATGTCACTGGTGCTGCTCAGCGAGGCAGGTTCGGACATGGCCGCCAGTGAAGTCATCTGGGTTCCGGCCTCCAGCCAGGTGGTCACCGCGGCGTCCCGGCGGCCTGAGGCTACGGCCGCAAGGCCCAGGTCGGCCCGACGTAGCCGCCGGACCGGAAGGTCGCCGGGCACTGGAACGCCTGGGGGAGCCGCTCACTGTGCCCCAGCTGTCCCGGCACGCCGGTATGTCCGAACGTTCGTTCATGCGCCGGTTCGCCGAGGAGACGGGCACGACGCCCCTGCAGTGGCTGATGCGCGCTCGGATGGGGCTGGCACGCGAACTGCTGGAGGCCACGGACCACTCCGTCGATGTGGTCGCCCGCGAATCGGGCCTGGGCTCGGCCGCCAACCTGCGGCTGCATTTCCGGCGCACACTCAACACCACGCCCACCGCGTACCGGCGGGCCTTCAGCCGCCGTGTTCCACCCGCCCGCACGTGACGGCCGCTCAGGACACAGGGGGAGAGTGGCGTAGCGGCGGCTTACAGCGTACGGAGACGCACGCCTCGGGGCGCACCAGCCCCGACAGGCTTGAACTGAAGCAGGCGCTGAGCGGCGATGCCGCGCGTGCGGCAGTGCCACATTCCGGCCAACATCACCGAAGGCGACGTTGGCACCGGGTTGCGGCGAGATTCCTCGGTGTCGCTCGAACCGGCCGGCGAGATTTTCGACTCACGCGAAGCCCGGATCGCTGGCCTCGAAGCGGAGAACACCAACTCAAGGATCGGCTCGCCCGATCTGAGTACCTGTTTCTAAGCCTCGGTTTTGGGTAGCTTTGGGCCCTACCCTGGCTGGGTGTCCGAGGACGCCAGGGAGGCCGCGGGGCGGGTGTGCGAGGGCTGTAGTGAACGGTTGAGGCCGGGTGCTCCAGCTCGTACGAGGTTCTGTTCGGCGGCTTGTCGGGCCAGGCAGTGGCGTCGGGACCTGCGGTTGCGCAAGCGGGTGGCCGCTGAGATCGGCGGCACCGGCCGGGCCAAGTGCTCGGAGTGCGGGGCGAGTTGGGTGGCCGGGGTGGACCGCCGTTCGAACGCGGTCTACTGCTCGCGGCGGTGCGTGACGAGGGCCTGGAGAGCTCGGAAGGATTCGTTCGGGGAACGGGCACAGTGACCGCATCGCGAACGCACCGAATCTCAATCTCCGTCGCATCCCGGTCATTTGCTGTCGTTCGTTGTGATCTTAGGATTATCGGTCTGGCTCTCGGGTTTTGAGAGGCGGGCCGTGTCCGTCACGGCCAACTGCCGTGCTCGGTCCGCGGGTTGGTGGTGAAACCATGCCCGGAGAGATAGAGGCGGCTGGCGAGACGGCCGAGGACAAGGTCGGCAGCGTCAGCGCGAACCGCTATGCGGAGATCGTGGCTGAGCTGCGGGAACTGGTCCGGACGGCCAGCGGAATCATGTTCCAGATCGGCGATTACGCGCTGGAGATCGAGCCGATGAGGGATCACGGCGGTTCGCCGTCGGCCGACGTCCTGTTCACGGTGAAGGACTCGCTGTTCCGTCTGGCCGAGGGCATCGGCATGTCCTACTACACGGTGAGGCAGGCCCGGCAGGTCGCGGGAAAGTGGCCGAAGGACCGCCGGATGTCGGACGTGTCCTACACCGTCCACAGCATTCTTGCGGCCATCGCTGACGACGAGGAACGGTTCGCGGCCATCCTCACGCCTCCGCCGGGCAAGCCGCGGTGGACCCCGGACGAGGCCAGGCGCCGCACGGGTCGTCAGGTCGCCAAGCCGGTCACGTCGCAGGAGAAGGTTAGCGCCATCCACACCCTCGCCCAGGACGAGGAGGTCGCGGCGACGGTGACCGGGGACCTGCTGCGGCGTCCGGACGTGGTTGCCCAGGTCGCGCCGGCCGACAAGGTGCGGGTTGTGGAGGAGCTGTCCCGCGAGGACGACGTCGCCGCGGCCATCGCCCCGGACATCCTGCGCCGTCCCGCGGTCGTCGCGAAGGTCACAGCCGAGGACAAGGTCAGGGTCGTCGAGGAGCTGACCAGGGACGAGAGCGTCGCGACCGAGGTGACGACGGGCCTGCTGCGGCGCCCGGACGTCGCGTTCAAGGCGATGGGCGACGACACCGCCCGCCACCAGGTCAACCGAGCCCAGGTCGAACGCGGCCAGCAGGCCCGCGAGGACTTCGAGCGCAACAGCCCCGTCGCCCCGGCGATCCGCGCGATCGACCGGTCGGTTCAGTTCCTCGACTTGGTCACCGCCTGCCACGCGTTCGTCGCGGCGTCCGGCCGCGTCGTCCCGGGCCTGCGCGATCGCCAGCTCGGCGACGACGAACGCGTCATCATCCACGAGAACGTCGCCCGTGTCCGCGCCACCCTCGACTGGATCGAGACGGCTGTGGACACCGGGAAGGTCGACGTCGACGGCGAGCTGGCCCGCCTCCTGCAAAGCGAGTAGAGGGGTGCCCCGCGCCTCCGAGCGCAGATCGGCGGCGTCCCAGCGGCACGCCAACACCGTCCGGTTCGTGCTCTTCGAAGCCCGGCCGGCCGGGCTGACCTTCGTCCAGCTCATCCGTTCCAGCGAGCTGACACCCAGCCAGGCCCGCGCGGGCCTGGCCTGCCTGCGCGACATCATCGCCGAACGCAGCTGGCCTCCTCTGATCTGGACAAGGAAGGACGGCTACCGGTTCTGCACCGACACCGCCGAACTCCAGGCCTACGAGATCGCGATCGTGAGGGAGAAGCTCACCGAGATCCGCCGCTTCATCACGGCTGTTGTCGGCCCGCACGCGGCCCTGCAGCCGAAGGGACGGTGGATCAAGCACCTCAACACCCAGCTCGGCTCTGTCGAGTCGACGCTCGACATCATCGCCGACTTCATCGACGCCTGACCTGGTTGGGGCCGGCCGTGAAACGGCCGGCCCCAACCTCCGTTCCCCGAGGGGCGGTTCACGTTGCCGCGGCACCGCTGCTATCCGTCCGACACCTTCGACGACGAATGGGCGCTCATCGAGCCCCTGCTGCCGCCCCCGGCCTGCGAGACCCCCAAGGGGGGACGTCCGGAGAAGCACCCCCGCCGCGAGATCGTTGACGCGATCCGCTACGTCGTCGACACCGGCTGCAAGTGGAGGGCCCTGCCCAAGGACTTCCCGCCCTGGCGGACCTGCTACGGCTTCATGGCCCGCTGGGCAGCGGCCGGGACCGTCGGGAAGCTCCGTGACCAGCTCCGCAAGCGCATCCGCCGCGAGATGGGCCGATCCTCCCGGCGCGGTCGCCACAGTGATCGACTCGCAGTCGGTGAAGGCCGCGGAGACCGTCGGCAAGGACAGTCGGGGCTACGACGGCGCGAAGAAGATCAACGGCCGCAAGCGGCACCTGGTCGTGGATACCAAGGGCCTGCCGCTGTTCGTCATGGTCACTCCGGCCGACACGACTGATCGCGACGCGGCGAAGGAAGTCCTGTTGCGGCTGCGGCTGATGCACCCCGAGATCACGATTGTCTGGGCCGACTCCGCCTACGCCGGGAAGCTCGTGACCTGGGCGAAGGTCCACCTCGGCCTCACGGTCAAGACCGTCAGCCGCCCGAAGGACGCGACCGGGTTTGTCGTCCTGCCCCGCCGCTGGGTGGTGGAGCGGTCGCTCGCCTGGATCATGCACGCTCGCCGTCACGCGCGCGACTACGAGCGACTCATCCAGCACTCGGAATCGCTGATCACCTGGGCCGCGATCACCCTGATGACCAGGCGCATCACCCGCAGAAGCAGGGCAACCAGCATCTCGCGAAGCCGACCGGTACTGATCGTTCTCAAGGACAGGACCATCACCTTGCCCGCTCGCGCAAGGCAGCACCTGGCTATTCGTCGGCCTGAGCCCGCAGACCAGCGCGCTTTGTCTTCCGGCGTCGCCGCCGGCGGTCACCAAGCTCACCCGAGACGATCGCAAACGCAGCAAACGCAGCGGACGTAACGACGCCCATGGGCTGATCCATGACCTTGCCGAGCAGCCAAAAGGCGACAGTGGCAACCGCCCACCACGCCATCCACGCGCCGATCGCAGACCAACGGGCTCTCTTCACAGCGTCACGATACGTCGCCGTTGCTCGCTCGGGGTCAGAAAGAACAGGGCTCACCAAGATCCCCGACAGCGTTAGAACACTTAAGAACCGGTCTTCGCTCGCAGGCTCCTGAACCCCCGCCGATCCCGGGCGGGCGTCAGTCTGTTCGGCTCGGCCGGCTTCTCCCAGGGACGCCGTAGATCGGCGGCGAGCGGCTGGGCGAGCCGGAGCTGCGTGTAGGCGGCGATCACCAGCCATGTCCACCGGTCTGCCGCCTCCGGGCTGCGGAGCCGGGGCTTGGTCCATCCGAGCGTCCGCTTGATCCCAAGAGCCGAACCTGTCCCACACCACGGAGGCAGCAGGCAGGAGATGGCCATGTACATCCGCGTAGTCGCTGGCGACGGAGAGGCGGGCGTCCCACGTGGAGGCGTGCACGGGCCACACCATGCTCGGGTCCTCCAGTTCACTGACCCGCTTGGCTGCAGGGTTCCGGTCAGAGTTCCGGCCGCGTGTACTGGCGCTGATCGGTGATGAACGGCTCCCAGGGGTTCGCACCTCCTGGTGTCGCGGGTGTTGGCCGACAGGATGGCTACAACTCATATCGATCCTCCCGCCTCTCCGGCGGAGCACCTGCTGGCGATACCAGAAGTCCGCCCGGCGCGACGTGCCGCAAGAGTTCCTTGGCTGGTGAAATCGCAGGTCAACGCATGGTTCTACTTGCCCGGAAGGTCACGAGTAGACAACTGATGATCTTCGGAAAGATCTCAGGACAGGCAAGGCACGGTAAAGTCGCAGACGCGTAACCTCAAGGGAAGCTCAGGGGGACCCTGTCCGGGACCGGGCTTTCGTGATTTGAGTGGGCGCTTCGGACAGTAAACGGAATATGGGAATCCGATTGTCTGGTACATGACTCTGGGTGGCGTGATTTCATTCCTCGCGTCACGGGGGCTTCACCCCGGGACCACGGGATTGACCATCCTGTGTGAACGTTGGGGGAGTGCATGGCGCTTCGCGCTACAAGAAAAGTGACTCACGGGATATGCCTGACGGCGCTGCTTGCCGGGTCTATCGCCGTACCTGCGGTGCTGGCTCCTGCCACTGCGGTGGCCGCTGACTCGTGTCCGTCCGGTGTTGCCACGTACGTACTGGAGCGCAAGCCGGGCCTTCTCAGCGTGACGCCGCGGACCCTGCGCAAGTACGTCGACTCGGACCCGAAGGGCGCAGACGCGGACGGGACGGTCTTCGACACCGGCTTCACCGGCACGATCGGCGCACAGAGCAGGGTCTTCGCCGGCGGCAATGGAGTGATCTACGAGATCCTCTCGGACGGGCGGGTGAAGTCCTACAAGGACAACACCGCGACTGGTGGACAGCTGCTGACGGCCGCACGCACGTACGACGTCAACTGGACCACGCGGAAGCGGGTCTGGGCGAGCGGTGACCGGATCTTCTCCGTCCACGAAGGTGGCAAGCTGGAGGTCTTCAAGCAGGGCGACCCGCTGACAGGCAAGGGCGAGCTGACGCTCGTCGGCACTCTTCCCGTGGACCGGCCGGCCGTGGTCGCGTTCACGAACGCCGACGACGTGTGGGCCGTCGGCAGGACGATCTACACGCTCAAGGACGGCGAGATTCGCTCCTGGGCGTATACGGAGTCCGGCACCGCCCCCGTCCTGCCGACGGCCGGAACCGTTGTGGCCACCGGCCTCACCGCCGCGGTCCAGGCATGGAGCCCCGGTCCCGGCACCGTCTACACGGCTTCCAAGACGACCTCCGCTGACAACCCGACCACCGTCAAGGGTTACACCGGCACGCCGTTGGCCCTGGTCAACGCAGAGGTACGAACCGGCATCGAGGGTGAGTTCCTGCCCGACACCGCTTCCTGCCTTACAGCCTCCGACCCTGAGGTGAAGCCGCACTTCGGGGCCGCGCCGGACTCGACGGGCGTCTCGACCGCGCCGGCGGAATCCGACCCCGATCAGGTCACCGACGGGCCGGCCGTAGTGTCCGGCAAGTTCACTCTCGGCGACGGCAATCCGGCACCCGGCCTGCCGGTCCTTATCGAGGCCGTGAACACCGGCGAGGAGACGGAGGGCGAAACCAAGCCACCCGTCCTCGGCCAGACCACCACGGCCAGTGACGGCAGCTGGTCATTCACTCTTCCGGACACGCTGCCTGCCGACGTCCAGGCGGCCGTGGATCAGAACGGTGGCGCTCTGAACGTGAGCGCCACCGCAGCAGGCAAGACCTCCTCCGGTGTGCCGCTCGTCGGCCTGGACCACCCCGTCGCCGCCCCCAAGACTCCCGCCACCGGCAAGATCACGGCCTTCGCGGCCGCGGCGAGCAGCGAACCGACCCACACCGTCGCCCTGATCCCGGCCCTGCCGGCCGGTGCCACCGACCCCGGCGCTACGGATCCGACACCGGAGCAGGCGGCGACGACCTATGCGGCCCTGCGCGAGAGCGGCGCGGTCGACCCCGACGAACCCACGCCGCTGTGGCAGAGCGACCGGAGCCTGCTGAGCGAGGACTTCAACCCGTACCTGGTGAACGGTAGCGACATCTCCGCGCAGAAGGTCACGCCGTACGGCAGTGAAAACTGCTACACGCTGCAGTTCGAGATCGGCTCCACGCACGCCTATACGGTCGTGGGTGAAGCTCACGCGTACTGGGATGCCAAGGCCTCCCTGGACTACGACACCAAGATGTCGAGCACCGTCGACGTCGCCGTCTCCTCAGGGTCGAATTGGAAGCTCGGCGGCGGGGTCACGCTCGGGGGCAGCGCCGGGAGCGCCACAGGCTTCTCCAAGCAAGGGCCGTACTTCGGCAGGCAGTTCAAGGTGCCGATCAAGTACACCAAGTACAGGTACACGTACTACTGCGGCGGTGTCGCCCGCAGCTCCTGGAAGAAGATCATCGCCGGGAAGTACGACATCCCGAACGGCAAAGAGGCAAGCCGTATGGGCAGTTCCAAGGTGGCGAAGAACGACGGCCCGATGCCTTACGCCAATTCCCCCAGGGCCAACCGAGGCATCGTCGAGCGCAACACCTACTTCCAGTTGTCCTCGGGCAAGAGCACGAAGTGGAGCGGCGCCGCCACGGCATTCAAGGTCGCTCTGGGCGCCTCGACCCAGTACGACCGCGATCACAAGCAGCGGATCGACGCGGGGAGCAAGAACGGTGAGCACACCATCTGGGGGAAGAATGGCCGCCTCTCCGGCAAGCCGGGCATCTTCTACTCGTACTGAGCCCCCCGCGGGTCGCGGGACAGGTCGGCTCCTCGGCCTGATCGCCTCCGCTCTGCTGCTGATTGGCTGCACGCCCGCTTCCCACAACGGGGGGCGGGCCCCCGGAAATGCCCTGGACGGCGGCATGCAGTCCGCGGGAACCCTGGGCAACGACCACGCCAGGGCGGGACAGCAATGGTGGGCTGCGCTCCCCTTGCCGTACAACAAGTCCAACAAGCCCATTGAGATCACGGGGGCGAAGTTCACCCGGGTGCCCAAGGGGCTGGAGGTCGTCGGATACGGCGCCTACGCTCGCGACGACTCCGAAGGGGTCGTCATGCTCATGGAGCACGGCTCGCCCGGCATGCCCAGACTCGACAAGCTCAAAGACCACTTCCGCGACGCGAACCAAGTGAAAGCGAAGACGGAGAGCAGCATCTACTACGGGGCATGGCTGAAGGTGACCGGGCGTATCACCGGAAACCTCGGCGGATGCAAGTTCGAGTACCGACAGAGTGGAAGCGACTTCGACCAGACATTGGACTGCGACATCGCGTTGCGGGTCGAGAAGAAGAGCTGACACGAGGGCTCACAGCATCCGCATCTGCTCGCCAACCCCCGGCCGTTGCGGGGACCGCGACTCTCGATGCCGCAACGACGTCAGCCTCGGTCGCCCATGAGTCCCCGTCAACATACCGGCGGGGACTCTGCCATACCCAGGGCGCGGACAGACCACCAAAAAGTCCACGCGAGTGGGGCCCGGACCGTGGTGGTCCGGGCCCCACTCGCGCCCTTATATGTGGGTTATGTCGTAATCCCGGTTGTATGTGACGCCGGGGCGGTCATCTTTTACCAGCGCATCCCCAAGGCGGTTGGTGCATCGCGTCGCTCGGGGCTGAGTTTGTCCGCGCTCCTTCGGGCGTTGGAGATGAACGATCCCAAGCCCACAAGCTCCCCATCAAGGTCCTCGCGGTGCTGCCGAGGCACATTAACGTGTCCTTCGCGGCCGGGAACTGGCGGGCAGCGCAGGAGGTCGCCGACGCCGAGGCGCAACAGTCTCGGGCCCAACAGCGAGTCAGGTCGGCAGGCCGGGAACTCGTCCACATCGTCAAGGACATCCTCGGCATCAACGCCGCGATGGACTGCATATCCAGCGGTGATCTGGGTGCCTGCGGCGAAACATTGCTTAACATCGCGGGCAGTTTCGCCGGAGGCATCGCCGGCAAACTCCTGGCGAAATACGGCATGCCCTGGAACATCGGCAAGGGCATCAAGCTCGCCAAACGCGTCACCGGTCTGCTGAAGGACCTCTTCGGCGGCCTGAAGGCCATGTCGAAGGCGTCCGAGCGCCTCAACAGCGCGCGGGCCGCACTGACCAAGGCGCGCGAGAAGGCCCTGGCCGCCGTTGACAAGATCAAGGGCTCGGTCGGCGGCAGGGACGCTGGCGGCCCTCCCCCCGGCTACAAACCACAGGATCATAATCCAGTGGTGTCGTGGCAAGAGGGCAGCAATGCGGCTGGCGGGAGAGTTTTTACCTCAAACAAAGTCATCGCGCAGAATGACTTCGTCAGCATCGTGAACGACGCCCGTAAGCGTGGGGATGACATCCATATCCTCACTGGGGCGCATGGTAGTTCGGATGGTATCATGACGGCGGAACGCCGCTTTTACGCTGAAGACATTAGCCGTTTTGGGGACTTTCCTGGTGTTACGGTTCACCATGTCCCGTCCATGTCGCCGGAGGATATTAGTGGCGTTCTGCAAAGCCCCGGGACTATTATCGGAGCTTTCTGTCATAGCGCGACTTGCCTCAATCCCTATAGGTAATCCACGGGAGACATGATGAACGCCGAGCTGGGAGAGCCGAAGCGCGAGTACGTCGGCCTTATTGAGATCGCTGGCCAGCCGGAAATTCAATTGCGGCTGATGGCTTCGTCGTTGAGTGAAGCCCGAGCAATCGTCATCGAGCAGTATGGTGAGGGGCACGTGATCTCGATATGGAACGAAGAAGACGCCAGTCGTCCCAGGTAGAGCCGCATCGACTTATCCGAGGTTCTCTCGATGGCGCGACTGAACGGCTCCGGCAGAGTAGCTGGGCGAAATGCTAAGCGCCGCTTGATGCTCTCACCGCTTGAATTCGCCGCCATGGACGGTCGGGTCCATAGCGTTGAGGTGGTCGGTGAGGACGCATTTATCGAGGCGGTTCTTCGGCGCGCGTCGGCGCGTGGCTGAATGGCTCGTGACATCTCGGGGTGGAACGAGCTGCTGATCAAGGAAGCCGAAGACACCGGGCTGAAGCCGCAGATGGAGCCGCTCACTCCGCTTGAGTTCTTCCGTGTGGAGTTGGGCCTGTACTTCCTGACCGAGTACATGCCCAGCCAGTCGGTCACGGTACTGCGCAAGGTGCTGGACGGCTATCTGAGCGCGGCGGGGCCGGAGAGCGCACCGCTCGTACGCAATCTCCGCCACCGCATGGGGCCCACGGCCCGAGGCGGCGAATGGAAGGTGCGGCTGAACGAGTACTGCAAAATCCCCGCCCATCTGCGCATGTTCGAGCTGGAGACCCCGGACTCCCGCCGAGTGGTGCACGGCAGCGTCTTCCGCCCACGCGGCAGTGCCGTGCTTCCCGGCCGGGCCAAGGCGTACCGAGCCGCACTGCACGACCCCGTGCCGTACGAGATGCGCCGTGTACGTGATCCGGCTCCGGCCGGTGCGCTCCTCTGGTTCAAACGTCATGACCGGATAAAGGAACGCCTGCGCGTGCCCGACTGGGTCGCTGTGGCGGCGAAGGCATCTCTGCTACAGCCGAAGGAACAGCGCAACCGCGCCCCGTTCCCGCCCGTGACCGACGACGACATGAAGCAGGCGGCCAAGGAGATGGACCGCCTGCTCGAAGATGATCCGCGCTACTGCAGCGAGAACTTCTCCGGCCGACTGGAGAACATGGTTTTCGCCAGTGTGGATTCCTCGGCCGGTGAACTCCGTGACGGACTAAGACCGTGTCCTACGTGGTGAGGCGGACGAGGCGCTTGTAGCAGCACAGGGCGGCGGCGAGTCCGAGAAACGCCAGGTAGTTGCGGGGATGACGCTCGTATCGGGGGCTGAGTCTGCGGTAGCCGGAGAGCCAGGACATGGTCCGCTCGATGACCCAACGACGGCGCCCTAATCGTTCGCTGGACTCGATCCCTTTGCGGGCGATGCGTACTCCGATCCGCTTCCACCGCAGCCATCTGCGCAGGTCGGCACGGTCGTAGGCTTTGTCCGCGTGCAGGCGCTGGGGCTTGAAGTACCGGCCGCGATCGGGGTCGTGTCTCGTTTGGTGACCCTGGATCATGGGCTTGAGCCCTTCGCTGTCGTGGGTGTTGCCGGCTGAGACGCCGACGAGGAGGGGCAGTCCGTTCGCGTCCGACAGGATGTGCATCTTGGAACCCGGCTTGCCGCGGTCCACGGGGCTCGGACCTGTGTGTTCGCCCCCTTTTTAGCCCTGACGTGCGCGGTGTCGAGCATTACGCGAGTGACGTCGAGGAGGCCGGCGTCGTCGAGCCGGTGCAGCACAGCCTCGTGCAGGCGGCCCCAGACACCGGCCCTCGACCAGATCAGGAACCGGCGGTGAGCAGTCGACTTTGATATGCCGAAGCACGGCGGAAGTTGGCGCCATGCGCAGCCGCTGACCAGGACGTAGATGATGGCGGCGAACAGCGTCTCGTCAGGCGTGTTCGATGTTCCGCCGCCCTGCGGCCGTGCTTGTTGCTCTGGGATCAGCGGTCTCGCGATCTCCCACAAGCCGTCTGGCACGATCCAACTCCACGTTCCCTGCCCCATGACAAGTCAACGTCCGCCTCACCACGTAGGACACGGTCTAAGTGGGCGTTCACATAGCGTTTTTTCGGTATGCGGGTTTTGCTCATGTCCTGCTTTGGGCGCCTTCGCCGGGTAGGAGCTATTCGCGCTCTGCAAGGTCGAGCACTCGACTGTCCGTCTCACGCGGCTTCATACCCGAAAACCCGTCTAATTTGAGAACACCCCAGAATCGCCCGAGTTTCAGCGGAACCCGCCCCTCCGTCGTACTCATGATCACGCTGCGCCGTGAGCGAGCGCAAGCCGTACCCCAGCGACCTGTCCGACGCCCGATGGACCCTGATTGAGCCGACGTTGACGGCCTGGAGAAAGGCCCGCCTCGAACGCCGGCCGACGGGACAGCCGGCCAAAGTCGAACTGCGCGACGTATTCGACGCAATCCTCTACATCAACCGCACCAGAATCCCCTGGAAGTACCTCCCGCACGACTTCCCGGGCCACGGAACCGTCGACTTCTACTACGCCGCCTGGCGCGACGAGGGAATCCTCGCCCAGCTCAACTACGACCTGACCGGACTGGCCCGCGTCAAGGACGGCCGCAAGCCCGAACCGACCGCCTCCGTGATCGACACCCAGAGCGTGAAGACCTCCACCAACATACCCCTGACTAGCCAGGGAACCGACGCCGCCAAGAAGATCGTCGGCAGGAAACGCGGCATCCTCACCGACACCATCGGCCTCATCCTCGCCGTGACCGTCACCGCCGCCAGCCTCTCGGAAAACGCCCTGGGAATACGCCTCCTCGACCAGGCGAAGGAGGAGTACCCAACCATCTCCAAGAGCTGGGTCGACACCGGCTTCAAAAATGCCGTCATCGAACACGGCGCCCGCCTCGGAATCGACGTCGAAGTAGTCAACAGAAACCCGGATAAGCGCGGATTTCACGTCGTGAAGAGGCGCTGGGTAGTAGAGCGAAGTATTGGTTGGATCATGATGCACCGCCGTCTCACCCGCGACTACGAGACCCTCTCCGCCAGTTCCGAAGCCATGATCCACATTGCCTCGATCGACAACCTCGCCAAACGCATAACGGACGAGACCATGCCAACCTGGCGAGGAACCTACTAGGGCATACAGGGCAATACGCCTAGATCAAATGCCCTCTAAGAGGCGCAAGTTGCCGATACGAAAGTGCGTGGACATAGCGGGGCCAGGCCGAATGGTCGAGGCCGGATCCGGTATCGACCCCACCTTCTCCGGCGTCCAGCGCGCCCCCCTCGACCTGCACGGCGGCGGGCTGAGCCTGCACGTCCTCGTCGACGCCTCCTCCGTCGAGGTCTACGCCCAGAACACCCGCGGCGAACAGGTGATCCTCACCGACCAGGTCTTCCCGGACGCCTCCAGCACCGGCGTCGACGCCTTCGCCGAAGGCGGCAGCGCCACCCTCGACCACATGCAGGCGTGGCAGCTGAGCTCCATCTGGCCGTGACATGGCTCAGGTCCGTGCGCCGGACGGCCAGGAGCGGGGGACTGCTGCAGGGGAGTAACACGGTTCTGTGCAACCTGGGCCGCTGTTGTCGGAGTGTGAGGGGGGATGCGACATCTGCCAGGGGGAGACAGTGCGTAAAGCCGTACTCGGCTTGTTCGTGGGGGCGTCACGGTGTTCCGCGTTCATGCCGTGGTTGGCCCCACCAGTGGGGGCGGTTGTTTTCTTGTCTCCTCTGCGTGGCGGGTGAACCGGGCTGTCGGGAGGGCCGCGCCCAGCATCAGCAGGCCGAGTAGCACCCAGCCGGTGGAGCCCAGGTCCAGGCACAGGTAGGTGACGACGGAGGCGGAGACGACTCGTCCCAGTTGTGTTCCCGTCGTGTACACGCCGAGGTATTCGCCTTGGGCCTCGGGCGGTGCCAGGTTCAGGCTGAGCTCGTAGCTGGCCGTTCCTTGGAGGATCTCGCCGACGGTGTAGAGCACCACGGCCGCCACGAGGAGGAGCGCGCCGAGCCAGGCGGGTATGCGCCCGATCACGGCGATCAGGGCGAAGCCGGCGAGGAATGCTGTTCCGGCGCGCGGCATCAGGCGGGCCGCGCTGCGGTTGTCGTTGACCCCGCGGGCGAACCGCACCTGGAGTGCCGCGACCATGAGGGTGTTGACGGGCAGGGTGACCGCGACCAGCCAGTGGGGCAGCGAGGTGTGCTGGGTGATCCACAGCGGCAGGGCCAGGGAAAGCACCGGGTACTGGAGCATCATCACAGCGGTGATGCCGGTCAGGGCCAGGTAGGGCAGGTCGCGGACGGCGCGGAGCGGTCCGGATCTGGCGGCCTCCTTCTGGGCGGTCGAGCGGCTGGTAGCTGGCAGCCGGGCGGCCAGCAGGGCGCACAGGACGAAGGACAGGGCGTTGCCGATGACGAGGAGCGGGTACAGGGACGGCCTGTTGATCGCGATCACGACACCGCCGACGGTCCCGCCCACGGTGATGCCCAGGTTGGCGACGGATCGCAGGTGGGCCCGCAGCACGGTGGCCCCGTCCGGGGCGGCCGCCCGGATGAGGGGTCCGCGGGCGACATTGGTCGAGGTGGCCGCGAGTCCGGCGATCGTGGTCGTCACCGCGAACGCCCAGAAGGTGTGGACGAAGACCAGGGCCAGCATCGCCGCGCCCTCGCACAGCAGGGACACCACATACAGGGTGCGCGGGTCCTGCCGGTCGGCCAGGCGTCCGACGGGCAGGCCGGCGAGCAGTCCGATGACTCCGCCCAGGGTCAGGCCGAGCCCCACCGAGGCGGCGCTCAGGCCGACGCAGGCGACGAAGAAGAGGGCGCTGCTGGTGAAGTACAGGCCGGTGCCGACGGTGCTGACGAAGGTTGCGGCGTAAAGGACGCGGCCTGGCCCGGGTTCGGGGATCGCCCGGGCGAGGCGGCGCGAGAGGGGCGCTGTGGGGCTCGTCGGGCCGGCGCTCACGCGTCCACCAGCGGCGCGGAGGAGCAGGCGGTACGGAACCAGTCGAAGACCTCGCGCAGGCGCCGGGCGACCTCGTCCTCGTCGGCCCCGGTCATCAGGGCCCAGCCGAGGCGGATGTTGGAGCTGCGGGACGGCTCGGGCAGGGGGCCGTCGCCGGGGCGGTGGTCGATACCGGCGTCAGCGCAGCCGGGCCGGGCGAGCAGTTCGGCGCGGTCGGGCACCCGGAGGGGGCCGTCGGCCGGGCCCGTCAGGTGGATCCAGCCGTAGGACTGGGCGGACTGCCGCGGTGTTCCTGCGGGCAGATCCAGGACGGCCCGGGCCCACTCGTCGAGCAGGTCGATGCCGAGGCCGGCTTTCACGCATTCGCGGACCGCGCCGCCGCCGACCCGTCCGCCGCACTCGCTGAAGACCAGGCCGTCGGGCTGCTCGAAGGCCTCCAGGTGGAAAATGCCGTCCCGCAGGCCCAGGGCCGCGAGGGCGCCGGTGGCCAGTTCGCGGGCCTCGGCGTGCAGCGCGGCGTGTGCGCCGGGGTGCAGGGCGACGGAGCCGACCACACCGCCGTGCTTGATGTCGATGACGTTGTCGAGGTAGCGCGATACCGAGAAGAAGACGATCCGGCCTTCGCGCACGATGCCGTCCATGTGCAGTTCGCGTCCCGGTACGAACTCCTCCGCCAGCCACGGGCCGGTTCCCAGGGTGGGCAGGAGCGTGGCGAGGTCTGCGGCGGTGTGTGTCAGGTGGGTGTCGCGGCTGCCGGCTCCGGCCAGCGGCTTGAGCACGAGGGGGAAGGACGGTGCCGCTTCCTGCTCGTCCAGCAGGTCGGCTGCGCGGTCGGCGACGCGGCTGTCGGCCGTCGGCAGGCCGGCGGCCCGCACCAGCCGTTTCTGCACGTACTTGTCCCGCAGGGCGACGGCGGTGTGCACCGGCATGCCGCATACCCGGCCCAGTTCGGCCAGCACGCCGGCACACACCACGGAGAACTCGCGCATGCTGAGCACGGCGTCGAAGGAGTCCAGGCGGTGGCCCTCGCGGGCCAGTCCCGACAGCACGTCCTCGGGGCTGGTCATGTCGCCCACCACGACGAGATCGGAGCGCGGGACGTGGCGCAGCCGGCCCAGGTCGCCGGGGGTGACGACGTTGACGACGCGGCGGCCCTGCGCCTGGAGCGCCTCCACCGCCTTCAGGTACCGGCCGACCAGCAGGACGTCCCCGCTCGTGGCATGCGGCATGGTTTCCACCTCTCAAGCAGGCGCCGCAGCGGGTGACGGCTGTGGCGCGGAAGGACTGAATCGGGTTTCTCAGCGCAGCCGCGGGAAGCGCGCGGCCCACTGGGCGATGACCTCCTGGCGGTCCGCGGCGGCTGCCAGGTCCGCGCGGAAGGCGCTGATCTGCTCCTCGGACCGCACCACCGCCACCGGCCGGCAGCGGTGGGTGAGGACCATCGCTCCCTCGGCGGTCTCGTGAAAGCCGAAGAACGGCGTCTTGCGCTTCAAGGCACTCCTCTGCCGTGGACCGAGGTGGCGCTCCGGCCGTTGATGACCGGGTTGACCTCCGTGAAGTTAGAAGCGATTGCCAAGTGTTGTCAACAGTTGCCAAACATGTCCGAGGGGCCTACTGTCCTTCCTGTCGGGCCCCCATCCGGGCGTCCCGACCTGATCAAACCGAACCAGCCCCCGCGGCCACACGCCGGCCGCGCCCTGAGCAAGGACATGCACACTCATGCGCAACTGGTCCCGTATAGCCCTGTCGGCCCTGGCTGCCTGCGCGGCCCTCGCCTTCGTTGCCGTCGCCTCACCGGCCGGCACCCATCCCCGGCCGGACCGGGCCGTCGAGGCCGGCTCGGTCAATCCCGACACCATCGAATGGCCGTGAATTCTCCATTCCGCTACCCCAAGTTGACTAGTTAGGCAAATCTTTGCCAAGGTTGGCGGAGTACCTTCGACACCTATGCAAGTTGGGGCGAACCGATGCTGACTCAGCCACTGTTCGGCCGCCGCCTACGGCAACTAAGGCAGCAGCAGGGAATGACCCGCGCGGACCTCATCGGTCCGGGCATGTCCCCCGCCTATCTGTCACGCCTGGAGTCCGGAGCCCGGCCGCCCACCGAACGGGCGGTCCGTCTGCTCGCCGAACGTCTCCAGGTGCCGGCCTCGGCTTTCGACGTGTCGGACCCCTCCGACCTGGTCGACGTCCTCGCCGCCGCGATGGCCGCGGAGAGCGCGTCGATGAGCGGCGAACTCGAGCACCGGCTCGAAGAGGCACTGGAGTCGGAGAAGGAAGCCGATCGTGCCCTGCGCTGGCAGGCGTACTCGCAGCTCGCCCGCATTCGGGGCGACGGCGGGGACCGCCCGGCCGAACAGCAGGCGCTGACAGAACTCGTGCGCCTCGGCGACGAGTTGGGCTATGCGCAGCTGCGGATCCACTCCCGGCTGCGCCTGGCCCGATGCCAGCGGGCTCTCGGTGCGATCGAGGAGGCTCGCGTCACGGCGCGGGCCGGACTCGACATCGGCGAGGGCCTGTCGCTCACCGATCCCGACACGCTGCGGTGCCGACTCCTTCTGATCTCCGTCACGGCCGAGATCGGCGACCTGGCCGAGGCGGGACGACTGAGCACACAGGCATGTGCGGCACTCGGCGAGGACGCCCGCGGCGCCACGGCCGCGGAAACCCTGTGGACCGCGGCGACGCTGTCCACCCGGCTGGGCAATCACGACCAGTCGGCGAAGCTGCTGCACCGGGCGATCGGCGCGCTCGACAGCAGGGAGAACCTGACCCTGTGGATGCGGTTGCGGCTTGCCGGCGCCGACCTGGTGATGCAGGCGGAACCGGTGGACGTGGCCCAGGCCCGAACCTATCTCGAGGAGGTGGAGCCCGCGGTCGGCCTCGTGGGAAACCGGCTGCACGAACAGGAACACGCGTTCCTCGAGGCGCGGCTGGCCCACCTCGAAGGCGACCTGCCCACCGCGGCCCGACTGTGCGCGAAAGCGTCCCAGGGACTTGAACACATGTCATTCCGCGACCGGGTGCGCCTGGAACTGCTCACCGAGCAGATCCGCCTGGCGCAGGGCGGTACGCGGGACGACGGCAAACTGCGCCAACTGGCCCTGGATGCACAGCACCGGGGCATGCTCGACCTCACTACCCAGATCTGGCGGGCGATCGCCGAGATCCGCGACTGACCTCGGCCTTCAGTGTGAGCTTCCGGTCGGCGAACCGCCCGACCGGAAGCCCGTCGGCATGCGCGCAAAACCAGAGAGAACCCCAAGGGAATTCTCCCGAGGAATAGCCAAGAAAGCCGTTGACGGCACCGCCGGAAAATGATTAATTGAATCCGGCGAAGAAATCTCGCAGTAAATTCTGAACTGCATTTCTCGCATTACCGGCTGGCCGCCGTATTTCCCGCTTGAAATCTATTCACGGGACCGGCCTGCCTTCCCCGAGCCTTTTACGGCGCCATTCATCGCATCCTGAGAACGAGGACCTCGCATGACCGTCACCGAAACCCCCCTCGACACCGTCGCCGCCACCCGCAACGCGGCCCGCGCCCTGCTGGAGGCCGGCAACACCCGCGGCGACTACGTGGACACCACCCGAATCGCCCGCATCAATCAGATCCTCGCCGACAGCGGCCAGCACACCGGCAACGCCCTGGACGAGGCCCGCAAGCAGTACTCGGCCGAGCACTACGCCCGCACCACCGCCCTGCTGCCCGCAGAACTCGTCGACCTCCTGCGCGCCGAGGCCCGCAAGCTCGCCGACCTCAACACCCGCCGCATCGACATCACCGTCCCGGTGACCGGCAACACCCCGCGCAAGCTCGGCAGCCTGCCCAACTCGCTCTTCCAGGAGAACAGCGAGTGGTACACGGCCCTCTATCACTCCACCGAGTTCCGCAAGCTGCTCTCCGCGGTCGTCGGCACCCCGATCCTGAACGCCACCTACGAGGACGAGGCGATCACTGGCACCCACCAGAACCGCGTCGGCGACACCCACGGCTGGCACTGGGGCGACCATGAGTTCGCCTTCATCTTCATCGCCGAGGCCCCCGCCATCGAGCACGGCGGCATGCTCCAGTCCTGCCCGCACACCCTGTGGGACAAGCAGAACCCCGCGGTCCACCAGAAGCTGGCCGAGGGCACGGTCCGCACCTACCACCACAACGCCGGCGAGTCCTACATCTTCAAGACGGACACCAGCCTGCACCGCACGGTCCCGATCCAGACGGAGGGCGTGGAGCGCATCATCATCAACCTCACCTTCGCCAGCCTCCGCGACTGGCTGGAGGAGAAGTCGTACGAGACCACCGCCGCCGTCTACACCGACTGACGGGATTGGCCGTGACAACCGTTCTGTTCGCCAAAGAAAGCGACTGCGAGGAAAACCCGGGCGGCCTGGACCTGCGGGCCACCCTGGTCCCCGAGGACGTGCCTGCCTACCTGGCCAGCGGCTATGACGTCGTTGTCCAGCAGGGACTGGGCGAGAACATCGGGTTCCTCGACGTCCAGTACGAGATGGCGGGGGCCCGGATCGAGCCCTACCCCTCCTGCTACGCGGGCAAGGATCTCGTCGTCAAGCTCAAGGGCCCCTCGGCCACCGAGATCGCCCAGCTGACCCCGGGCACGACCCTGTTCTCCATGGGGCACCTGTACTGCTTTCCGGAGCGCAGGAAACTCCTTGAGGAAAAGGCCGTACGGCTGATCGGCATGGAGACCGTCTCCGAGCCGCAGCAGCTGCCCGCCGCCTACCTCGCGGGGATCCGGGCCGGTGCCCGGCTGAACCCCGACCTGCTGGGCGAAGCCCCGCTCGTCGAGGTCCATCCCTCCGCCGACCAGGACTACCTCAACGGCCTGCTGCGTGCCGCGATGCGCTTCGGCCGCCGCCCGCTCCGGGTCACTCACCCCGACCAGGAAACGGACGGTCCGGCACAGACCGGGGTGCGCGTGGTGGTCACCTCCGCAGGCAGCACCCTCCTCGCCGGAAACCTCGCCCCCGTGCTGCTGGAAGAGGGCGAGGAGACCGAGGAGGCAGCGAAACTCGTGGCCGAGGAACTCGGCCGTCCCGCCCGGGTGATCGGGCAGATCCGCGAGGTCGGCATCGGCGGGGCCAAGTACGGCCTCGACCTGTACCACCGCCTGCACGACGGGGCCGATCCGGCCGTGCTCGTGCTCGGCTACGGCAACACCTCCATGGGCGCCTTCGAGCACCTGCGGGCCGAGCGGATCCCGTTCACGGTGCTCGGCCGTGACCAGACCAGCCGGACGGAGCTCCCGGCCTGGCTCCGCGGCGCCGGACTGGTGATCAACGGCGCAGAGACGCCGGGCGGCACCGAGTACATCCTCACCACCGAGCAGGCGCACACCGACGTGCCCCGCGGCGCTGTCGTCATCGACCTGATCGGGGGCTCGCCCGCCAAGCGCTCGCCCGTCGAGCCCTTCGAGTGGACGACCTTCCTGACTCAGATCCACTTCGAGTCACAGGGCCGCTACTTCGCCGGGCTGTGGGGGTGGGACATGTACTACTCCATGCACGACACAGCCAAGGAGTACAGCCGCAGGGTCAGCTCGGTGCTCAACCGGACACCGGCGTATGCCGCCTCGCTGGACACCTTCGCCGACGACTACGCCTACGCGCGCCAGTTGGGTGCGTGATGGGAAACGTCGTCGTCCTGTGCCGCCACCCCCTGGGCCAGTTTTCCTACCGGTCCCTGGCGGAGAGCACCGACGTGTGGCTGCTGTGCCACCCCGACAAGAGCCAGATCGCGCTCGGGGGGCACGGCGTGCCCCCCGAGCGGGTCCTGCTCTTCGACGGGTACGACACCAACAGCGCCGTCGAGTACGAGGCGGCCCGCATCATCGAGTCCGGCCCCTGCGACGCGATCATCGCCCTGTCGGAAGTGGACGTCCTGCGCGCCGCGCAGCTGCGCACCCACTACGGCATCCCGGGCCTGGACACCGACACCGCCGTGCTCTTCCGCGACAAGGTAGCCATGAAGCGGAAGCTGGCCGCGGCCGGTATCCGCGTGCCCCGCTTCACTGTCGCCGAGACCGGCCTGGACCTGCGCCGGGCGGCCGCGGAGTTCGGCTACCCCCTGGTGGTCAAACCCCGCACCGGCGGCGGCTCCGTCGGCACCCGGGTGATCCGGGACGAAGCCGCACTGCTGGAGCTGCTGCGGGCCGGACTGCCGCCCAACTTCCACACCCCGGCCCACCTGGAGGCGGAGGAGTTCATCGAAGGCGAGATCTGCCAGGTCGACGGACTCGTCATCGACGGACACATCTACCTGAAGACCGTCAGCCGACACCGTTCGGACATCCTCGACTTCTCCGCGCCCACCTGGAGCCGGATGATCGACCAGGACTCGGCACAGGCACAGCGGCTGTCCCAGTACACACAGCAGGTGCTGGACACCCTGGGGCTGCTGCGGCCCGGCTCGCACAGTTACTTCCACTGCGAGGTCTTCGACACCCCGGGCGGACCGGTACTGTGCGAGGTGGCCGCCCGGCCCGGCGGTCTCGGCATCGTCGACCAGCTCGACGCCTACTTCGGGGTGGACACCTTCGCCCTGCTCTTGGACGCCACACTCGGCCGGGAGCTGCCGCCCCCGCCGACCGCGCCTCGCGGCGAGGGACTGGTCGGCTGGGTCGCCATCCCCCGGGCCTGCACGCCGGACCGGGCCCGCGCCCTGATTCCCGCCGCCAACCGGGTAGGCGAACGGGTCTACGCCACCCGCCCCGAACCCGGACAGCGGCTCTCCTCCGCGGACTTCGACGGCGTGGTCGTGGTCCGCGGCGCGAACGAGGCAGTCCTGGACGCACTGCTCAGCTCAGCGGCACAAGGACTCACGCCGGCGGTGGCGTCATGACCAAACCGACCGTCCTGGTGCTCATGGGATACGACCTCGCCGCAATCCCCGTGGTGCGCTGGTTGGCCGACGACTTCCAGGTGCTGCTCGTCGCCGCCCGCAACGCCACCAACCAGCGCCACTCCGACGCCTTCGCCACGGCATGCGCTGCAGCCGCCGAATGGCGCTGGATCGACGCGCTGTTCGACGACTGGCAGACCGTCGAGACGGCGCTCACCTGGCACCGCACCTACGGCATCGACCACGTCGTCTGCCTCGACGAGAAAGGACTGATCATCGCGGCCCGGCTGCGTGCCCTGCTGGGTGTGCGGACCGGGCAGGGCGTGGCGTCGGCGCACGCCTACCGCTACAAGGACCGCATGTACCGGGCGGCCGGACAGGCCGTTGCCGTACCGCGGTTCGTCGTGGCGGCCTCCTCCTTCGAAGTCGCCGACGCCGCGGAGCGGCTCGGACTGCCGGTCGTCGTCAAGCCCGTGGACGGCTCCGGCTCCCGCGACACCCACGTACTGCGCGATTCCGCGGAACTGCTCGCCTGGCTGCGCGGCCGGCCGATCCGCCGCCCCGAACCCGTGCTGGTCCAGCGGTTCGTCGACGGGGACATGTACCACGTCGACGGGGTCGTCGCCGGCGGCCGCACCCACGGCGTCAGGGTGTCCCGCTACGGCGGCAGCACCCTGGGCTACAAGGACTCCCAGGCGCTGACCTCGACCATGGTCGACACCGGCGGCAAGGAGTTCGCGGTGCTGTCCGAACAGGTCGCCCGCACCGTGGCGGCCCTGCCGGACCCCGCGGACAGCGTCTTCCACGCCGAGTTCTTCCTCACCGCAGCCGGCGACGCCTACCTGTGCGAGATCGCCGCCCGGGCAGGCGGCGGCGCGATCGCACCCGCCTACGCACTGTCCACCGGCGTGGACCTGTTTTGGGCCCACGCACTCCTGCAGTGCGGTCTTGTCGACGAGGTACTGGCTGCGTACGACGCGCCCGGCACCCGAGGCGGCCGCTACGGCTTCCTGCTGGAGAACACCCCAGCAGGCCGGCTGCTGTGGGCCTCCAGCGACTGCGAACTGCCCGGCGTCGTGCGGTGCGACCTGCTCGCCCGGCCCGGCCAGGTCTACGAAGGACCCGCCTCCAGCGCGGACCTGCTGCGCCAGTTCGTGATCGAGGTGCACGACGACCAGGACACCGCGGACCTCTACCGCCGCATCGACACCTGGTGCCACCACAACCGGGCCGTGGCCTGACCCCACCGCCCCGCCCCCGGCCGTGGCCTGACCCCACCGCCCCGCCCCCGGCCGCGGCGTGGCACCCCCGGCCACGCCGCGGCCCCCACCTCCCCTGCCCGGCGCCCGCCGAGAGGAAAGCCATGGCTGCACCCCGGCCCGGACCCATCACGGTCAACACGGGCCGCCCCCAGCGGGGCCTGATCCCCACCGACACCATCGAGGGCTACGGCGGCCGGATCGTCGATCTGCTCTTCACCGGCCTGTACGAGTACGACGCCGACGGTCGCCCCTGCCCGGCCCTGGCCGACACCCTGTCGACCCCCGACAACCAGCACTTCACCATCACCCTCCAACCCGGCCGCACCTTCACCGACGGCACCCCGGTCACCGCACACGACTTCGTCGACACCTGGAACTTCGGCGCGCTGTCCACCAACGGCCAGCTCCTGCGCAGCTTCTACGCGCCGATCGACGGCTACGACGACGTCGCCGCCGAGATACCGCGCGCCACCACCCTGTCCGGCCTGCGGGCCGTGGACGACCTCACACTCACCATCCGGCTGTGCCGCCCCAGCGCCGACTTCGCCACCCGGCTCGGCTTCCTGCCCTTCAAGCCGCTCCCACGCGCCTTCTTCACCTCCGACCGCTCCGCCTTCGGCGCGCTTCCCACGGGCAACGGCCCCTACCGGCTCGCCGGCCCTATCACCCCCGGCAGCCGCCGCATCGACCTGCTGCCCAACCCCGGCTACCGCGGCCCCCACTCGGCTCGCAACGAGGGCATCTCCTTCCTCCTCTACGACGACCTGGACGAGGCCTACGCCGCCCTCCTCGACGGCCGTCTCGACGTCCTCGACGCCGTCCCCGACAGCAGACTCGGCACCTACCGCCGAGACCTGGGCGATCGGGCGGTGGAGAAACCCATCGCTCTGAACAAATCCCTGGCGATCCCGCACGACCTGCCGCACTTCAGCGGCGAGGAGGGCCGGCTCCGACGCGCGGCCCTCTCCCATGCCATCAACCGCGAACGCATCACCCACCAGCTGTTCCACAACACCCGCAGCCCCGCCCGCGACTTCACCGCCCGCTCCCTCCCGGGCTTCAACCCCGACCTGCCCGGCGCCGACGTGCTGCTGCACCGTCCACGCCAGGCGGCCGAACTATGGGCCAAGGCCGACGAACTCGCGCCGTGGAGCGGGACACTCACCCTCGCCTACAACCACGACGGCGGCCACCAGGAATGGATCGACGCCGTCGCACGGGACATCACCGACGCGCTCGGCATCGACGCCCGCGGCCTGGCGCTGCCCACCTTCAAGGAAGTGCGGGACCGCGTACTGGACGGCACCCTTGGCAGCTGCTTCCGCAAGGGCTGGCGGGGCGACTACCCGTCCATGATCAGCTTCCTGGAGCCGCTCTTCGCCCAGGACGCCGGGGCCAACGACACCGGCTACCACAACGCCGAGTTCGAACAGTGGCTGACGGCCGCGAACACCGCCGCCACCCGGCAGGCAGAGAAGTTCCTGGCGCGTGCTCAGACCGTGCTGCTGCACGACCTGCCAGTGATCCCGCTGTGGGACTACCTCGCCGTCGGCGGCCACGGCGCCTCGATCACGGCGCCCTTCCGATGGAACGGCCTGCCCGACTACACCCAGCTCGTCCGCACCCCACCCGGAGACCCCTCGTGCTGAACCCCGCCATCCTCGTCCTGGCCGACCTGGCCCTGGTCCTGGCCCTCGGCTCCCTGCTCAAACCGCTGCTGCGCCGACTGCGCCAACCCCCGGTCATCGCCGAGATCGTCGCGGGCCTCGCGCTCGGCCCCAGCCTGCTCGGCCTCTTCCCCGGCAACCCCACCGAGGTGCTGTTCCCGCAAACGGTGCGCACCGACCTCGCCGCCATCGCCCAAGTCGGCATCCTGCTCTTCATGTTCCTGATCGGCTGGGAGATGAACCTCAACCAGCTGCGCCGCCAGCCCGGCGAGGTCCTCGGCGTTTCCTTGTCCGCGATCGCCCTGCCCTTCGTGGGCGGCATCGCCCTCGCCGCCTGGCTCTACACCCGCCACGCGGAGGTCGGCGGCCACAAGGTCGACTCACTGGCTTTTCTGCTCTTCGTCGGAGCGGCCATGGCCATCACCGCGTTCCCGGTACTCGCCCGCATCGTCACGGACTGCGGGCTGCGCGACAAGCGCGTGGGCGCCCTCGCCCTCGCCTCCGCCGCGGTCGGCGACCTGATCGCCTGGTGCCTCCTCGTCGTCGTGTCGGTGATCGCCGCCGCAGGAGGCCCGGGACGGCTCGTCCAGGTCGCCGCGCTGAGCGCCGTACACGCCGCGGTCCTGATCCTTCTCGTACGGCCCCTGCTGCGCCGCCTGCTCCAGCCCCGCGATGGCCGGCTGCCCGGACACGCCCTGCCGCTGCTCGCGGCCGGTGTCCTGGCCTCGGGCTACGCTGCCGCGGCGATCGGCCTGGACGGCATCTTCGGCGCCTTCGCCTTCGGCCTGGTCATGCCACGCGACCTCGGACACGAACTGAGCGAGCAGATCGCCGCTCCGGTCCGGCAGATCACCGCGCTGCTCATGCCGGTCTTCTTCGTCACCACGGGTCTGTCGGTCGACATCACCCGCATCACCGGCGGCGCCCTGCTCGAACTCGCGGGAATCCTCGCGGTGGCGTGTCTGGGCAAGATGGTCGCTGCCTATGCGAGTGGCCGGCTGATCGGGCTGTCGCGGCCGGACTCGCGGCTGCTGGGCTTCCTGATGAACACCCGGGGCTTGACCGAGCTGGTCATCCTGAACGCCGGGGTGACCCTGGGAGTCCTCGACCCGTCCATGTTCGCCATGATGGTGATCATGGCACTCGTGACCACCGGCATGGCCGGCTTCGTCCTTCCCGCCGCCGCACCCGAGCGGCTCGGCACCTCCACACCCGCCGCACCGGCCCGGGCCGTACCGACGGGGAGCGCCGCATGATCCAGGACGCCGTCCCTCACCGCGAGCAGCTGCCCCTCACCGGCGAGGACCTGCGCGCCGGATTCAAGGAACTCGGGCTGCCCGCCTCGGCAGTGGTGATCGTGCACGCGTCCCTGTCCGCCTTCGGCCACATCGACGGCGGCCCCGCGACCCTCCTGGGGGCCCTGCGCGACCACCTCGGACCGTACGGCACTGTGGTCGTACCCGCGTTCACCGGCGACGCGGTACGCGATCCCCACCCGGGCGCGGGACCCGATGCGGGGGCGCACGTCGACGCGGACCGGGCGGCCGTCCCTCTCTTCCACGACAAACAGCCCACTCTCATGGGCGCGTTGCCCACAGCCCTGCTCGCTGATCCGGACCGGCTGCGCAGCACCCACCCCCAGGCCTCCGTCGCAGCGGTCGGAGCCCGCGCGCGGGAGATCACCGAACGGCAGCCCTTCGCCTACGCGGTGGGACGCCACTCGCCGTTCGACCGGATGCACGACCTCGGCGCCCACATCCTGCTGCTCGGAGTCGGCCACAACCGCAACTCCTTCCTGCACTATGCCGAGTCGCTGATCCCGAATCACCGGCGCAAGCTGCGCAGGTTCCCGTATGTCATCGACGGCCAGCGGGTCTGGGTGGAGGTACCGGACGTGGGCGACGACAACGGCCGGCACTTCCCCGGCGTCGGCGCGGAGGCAGAGCAGGAAGGCCTGGTGCGGATCGGCCGGATCGGCGGCGCCGAGTGCCGGCTGATGGCGAGCGGGCCCTTCATCGAGTTCGCCCGCCGACGCCTCCAGGAACGGCTGGCGGAGGAGGGACGCCATTCCGCGACGGCCGCTCAACCCCCAGCGAGATCCTGACCGAGACCTTCGAATTCAACGACAGGACCGGCATCGGGAATCCTCGGGACGCCTGAGAGACCAGCGGCCGCACCCCGCTCTAGTAGTGCTTCGTCAGGTTCTGTTTCTGCCTGCGGTGAGGGGGCGGCCGCAGGTGGTGCAGGTGCCGTTCCAGCACCGCGGGACGTCCTGTAACGCGTCGAGGACTTGGTAGAGGCTCAGGCTGTCGTGAGGGCTTTTGGGTCGTAGCGTCGCAGGGTGAGGAAGGCTTGTGCGGCGGTGACGAGGGTGACGTGGTGGTGCCAGCCGCGCCAGGTGCGGCGTTCGAAGTGGTCCAGGCCCAGGCCGTGTTTGAGTTCGCGGTAGTTGTGCTCGATGCGCCAGCGCATCTTCGCCCACCGCGCCAGTTCGGCGATGGGGGTGGTGGCGGGCAGGTGGGACGTCCAGTAGTTGGTGGGCTCGTCGGCCTCTTCGGGCTGTTCGACCAGCAGCGTCTGCAGCGGCAGCACCCAGTCCCATTGGTTGCGTCCACCGGCTTGTTCCTGCGCGCCGCGGGTGGCTTCCTTGCCCGACGGCCGCACCTGGAGGACCGCGAAGCGTGAGGTCATCGACCCTTTGCTGCCCTGGCGCCACACGGTCCCGCTCCCACTCACTGCCCTGGACGTCCCGCTCAGCCAGGTAGACCGGCCAGCCTGCACCGTCCATCAGCGCCGCAACCCGCTGCCACTCGCCATGCCGGGCCGCCCACTGTTCAGCGAGCCGTACCGGATCCTCCGCCACCAGTTCCCCGCCCCTCACGGGCGCGTGCAGCTGCTGCCGGGTCTCCCGTACCCGCCGTGCGGCTTCAGCGACCTTGCCCGCGATCTGCCCAACATCCAGCCCCGGCGCCTGCCTGCGCACCGTGGCCCGCGCGACGTCCTCACGCTGTCGTCTGTGGTGGTGTTGGAGTGGTTGAAGGGGCTGCAGGCCGACGGCGAGGAAGCCTGACCGTGCCGGTGCCCGCCCCCGACGAGTTCACCGTCCAGCTGACGGGCACTCAGTCCGGCGAGCGCGTGCAGGGCGGCTTGACGGTGGAGGTCACTTCGTCGGACGCCAACCGTGGCACGTCCGGCGACATCTTCGCCATCACCTGTACCTGACCCTCGCTACGTCGGCGGAGGGGCCAGTTCACTGCGCACGACGGAGGGGCTGGTGTCACACTGGCTGTGTGCCCGTCAGGCTCCCCCGTCTTGGCGGGCACAGCCGCGCTCTGGCCTTTGCGCCGTACGTGTGGCCGTGCCGATACGGCCATCCTGGACAGTGGATCAAGTAGGCGCCAGGGCGGAGGACTGCAGAGTGAGCGACGCTGTCGAGTGGGGGAACGGCCTCGTCCCCGTTGAGCACCACCAGTTCGACATCAGCGACGAGGACGGGCCCGCCGGCGACGGCCTGGACCGCGGCCACAACGGCCTCGTCCGTGTCACCGACGGTGCCATCACCGTGATGACCGGCATTCACACCGGCGACGTCGACGTCACGGTCACCCTCCACCACACCGAGCCCGCACCCGACCGGGGCGGCTGGCAGGAGATCGTCGAGATCTCGGCCGACTCGGCGTCCGGTGAACTCATGGTCCGCGGCATCATGGACGACTTGGACGAGGAACTGCCCGCCCTGTCGTTCAACGGCCCCGGCAGCTACCGGCTGCGGATTCACGCGCGAGGCCGGGACACCGCCATCGACCAGGCCCCCGACGAGGTCACCGAGTGGTACCTCATCCAGGCCTGGCCGGCACCCGCCCACGAAGTGACGGTGATCCGCCAGACCGACACGTACGGAGCATCAGTGCGCACGCACTGACCGCAGGTGGTGGCACGAGACCCCGGCCTTGTCATGGCCGGTGGCCGGGGTCTTGCGGTGCACTTCGCTGACCATCCGGTTCAACGAGGGCTCGACGGCTGACGTCACGCCGTACGCGCCGCGGGAGCGCGGGCCGGCCGACACGGTGGGCCCGCGCCGACGGCGTGCGACGCGGACCCACC
>NZ_OAOJ01000004.1:0-3964 GCF_900206255.1 Streptomyces sp. TLI_55 | reverse complement strand
CCCCGGGTTCCTTCTGTGCTGTTCGTAGTGCTCGGCCGTGACCGCGCGGTCCGCGCAGCGGTCGGCCTCCGCCTGCTCCTGGGCGGACTGGCCGAACAGGCGGTGCGCGCGCTCCAGGTCGCGTATGTGGCGGGTGGCCGAGTAGTGGTCGACCTTCACCGGCTCGCCCGCGTACCCGCGGGTGATCTCGCGCCCGCGCTCCCACTTCGCGTCCGACGACGTCTGGTAGCGCTGGGCCCGTGCCCCGAGGTACTCGGCTCGTCCGGCCGCCCGGTCGGCGCGGTCCTCCTCGGCCTCGGCGAAGGCCCGGCGCTGGGTCTCGTCGATCTCGACCGTCACCTGGTGGCCGGCCTCCCGCAGGGCGTTGGCCGCCTGGCTGATCAGGTACAGGTCGGCGCGGCGGTCGCGGGAGCCGCGCAGGTAGATCCCGATCGAGGGAGAGGCCCGGAAGCGGAACGGCCGGAGCAGTTCGTACGCGCCGTCGCCCCTCACTGAGCCGGACAACAGGGTTCCCTCGGCGCGGGTGTGGGTGAGGGTCAGGGGGGCCTTCGCCGGACGGCCCTGCGCTTCGAGGTCGGCGACCAGTTCGGCCGACGGATACAGGACGGCGCTCCAGCAGGTCGGATCGGTGCAGGTGTACCAGGTGCCGGTGAAGCGCTGTGCGGGGGACTGGTCGCCGGTGTGCAGCGTCATGGGGCCGTGCTGGCGGCACTCGGGGATGCTGGTCGCGTCGGTCACGTGGGCGTCCTCTCTCGGTGCGGGTGTGGTGGCGGGGAGGGGTGCAGCCCTCCCATGGCGCGTTCGGCCCGGTGGGCCGCGGTCGCGGTGCACTTCACGCGACTACTCCGTGCCATGTTCCATAATACCGATAATGGAAGGTGGGGCAACCGATTTTCATGGCGCTGGCCCCACCCCGAAGCGAGCAGATCACGGCCTGGTCGGCGGGTCGTTGTACGCAACCTGGATGCCGTCCAGCATGACGGCCACCGTCCGGGCGGGCCTGGCCAGGAGCCGCGCGTAGGCCTCCATGTCCTTGTCGTAGCGCTCGACTTCATGGTCGGGCGCCTCGAAGCGGGCACCGGGCTGGATCGCCCCCCAGGGCTCCAGCAGCCGCGCCACCTTGGCCCTGCCCGGCTCCGCGCTGGGGTAGATGTGGAATCCCGGCGTCTGCGTGTAATCGACGTCGGTCAGGCCGTAGGGCATGTGTCCGGCGGTGGCCAACTCCACGGCCAGGGACCGGAATTGATCGTCCTCGATTAGATCTGCGGACAGCCCGGGCAGGTCAATGGACGCGACGGCGGCGCGCCGGGCTGCGTCCTCCTCGCCGTTCGCGCTCTCGGCGATCCCCTGAGCCCACTCCCGGTCGTCGTATGTCCGCACGCACGCGCCGGTGAACTCGTCGACCAGGTCCCACCCTTCGCCGCTGGCGGCAGGGGCGATCCGGAACCGGGTGTCGGACTGCTCGGCCGGGGGCTCGGCGAAGAACACGTACCCGCTGCCGTGCGGCTCCGTCGTCGCCAGTCCGGCCCGGCGCAGGGCGTCCGCCATGAACGGTGCCACGGCTCGGGAGGGGCCGTCGAGTGTGTGCCACCAGGCGACGGCGCACCGGGCGGTCAGCCCCAGCGGGCGGCGTACCGGCTGCTCGGAGATCGCCACCCCGCCCCGGGGGTGGTCAAGGAATCCGGCAAGGGCGGATTCGGCACGCTGGAACGTGGCCACCTGGGGGGCGGTGCGCTCGCGCAGCTCAGCCAGGGCGGTGGTGTGCGCGGGCAGCAGCCGCTGACGGATGTGGTCGGCCGTGTGCCGCGCGGTGGCCTTGGCCTGGCTCTCGCTGGGGCGCGGGCGGGGCAGGGCGGTGACCGTGATCGCCTTGACCTCGATGCCGTGCGCGGTGGCCTGCTCGGGCAGAACCGCGGTGATGATGATCCGGGTCCGGGGGCGGTTGGGGGTGAGTTCCAGGGCGCGGCCGTCGGCGTAGACGACACGCACCCGGCCGGTGTCACCGTTCTTCTCGGTGCGGTCGGCGCCGAGCTGCTCGGCAACCGAGCGTGCGAGGGACTCAAGGCCGGCGGGGGTGGACAGTTCCATATCGGGTCTCCTTCGAGGAAGTGGGGAGGGCGGGGAGTCGGGGCGGTGCGCCTACGGCGCAGGGGGCTTGGCGTCGCGTGGGGCGGCGTGGCGCTCGGCGTCGGCGCGGGCGTCCTCGGCGGTGTAGCCGGTGTCGCACCAGGCATGGCAGAGCTGTCCGGACGGGGCGTTGCAGGTCTCGCACCGCTCTTCGAAGTCCTCGGGCCGAAACGGCGGTGGCGGGCTGCTCACGTCGGGACGTCCTTGATGTGCTCCGCGACCCGGCGGGCGGACAGCACCGGGGTCCTCGTCATCAGGGCAGCGCAGCTGGCCTGCCAGACCTGCCCCGGACTGGACGGAGAGATCTGAAAGTTGGTGGCCGGGCTGACCTGCCACGTGCGGCCGTGCGGGTCGGTCACGGTGTAGGTGAGGAACTGCGGGTCGTCCTGGCGGCCGTTGTCGCTCCAGTCACGGCCGGCGGCGGTGAGGGCGCGGCCGAGCTGGGCGCAGCGTTGCGCGGTGGCGTGCGTGAACGTTGCCACGGGTCGTCTCTCCTCGTATTCAGGGCCGCTTACCGGGGTGGCCTGGCGGCAGGCCGCCCCAAAGCGGCGGTATCGGCCTACGGGCGGGTGAGATCGCGGTGGATGCGCTCGCTGGTCTCGCGCGCCTCCCTGCGGGCCTGCTCGGCTGCGGCTTGCGGGCTGGCGGCGTAGACGATCTCGACGCTGCTGAACGCGTCGTCGGCGTCCACGGTGTACTGCTCGCACAGGTCGGCCCGTTCGCCCGGATCGCTGGGCGCCTCCTCGACGTGCCAGATGTCGACGTCGCCGCCGCCCTTCCACTGACCGACCACGAAGTACGGGCGGTCGGAGCTGTCCGGCGCGGCGGCGGGTCGGGCCAACCCCTCGCGCTCTGACCGGAAGAGCGCCAGACGGCGGCCCTCGTCCTCGGCTGCGCGCGTGCTGATCTCGGCCCACTTCGGCAGGTACTCGGCGCGGTGGGCCAGGCTCTCGCGCCCCGAGGCCAGCAGCAGCGCGAGCACCGGGTGCGGATAGGCGGTGAACCAGCGGGCCAGCGTCCACCAGGCGGCCAGAGTGCGGGTGGCCTGGACCCGGTAGGTCTCGGCCTCCTGAAGCCAGCGGGCCTGCGCCCGTTCCGAATGCGTGATCATCGCGTCCAGCCACGTCAGCAGCTGCGGCGTGTCGTGGCGGCGGGCCGTGTGCTGGAGGCTGGGGAAGTCGCTGCGTGCGGCGTAGTGGCTGGCGCACGCGCGCAGGATGGCGGTCAGGGTCTGGCTGGCCTGCAAAGGCGCGGGCCGGTCGGCGGTGTCCTTCAGGTCGCCCGCCAGCCACCCCCAGGGCACGTCGGCGGAGCGGGCGAGAACCCTGACCGTGGTGCCCCAGTAGGCGCGTCCGCGGATGCGTACCAGTGGCTCGGCGGGCCACTCCCGCGCGCTGGCGGATCCGAGAGTGGCACGGACGGCGTCGAACTGGTCCCAGCGGGCGGGGCTACTGGTCGCGGTCACGTGAACGGTGCCCGTAGCGGCACCCGTGAGGTGGTAGCGCACGGCTCCGGTGGCGTCTGCCTCGGCGGAAACGGCGCGGACGGTGCCGGACGGGGTCGCAATGGTGATCACGGGAGTGTCTCCTCACACGGCGTACGGAAGCGGGGGAGTGGGCGCGGGGGCCTAGCCGGTCGTGGACGAGTCCGGCAGGAATGGGGCAGGGGACGGCGCTCCGCCCGGGCGGGCTGGTCTGGGCCCGGGCTCGCCACGGCTACTCCAGCGGAGCGACCGGGCGGGGGCCGGCCGCGCGGCGGGTGGGGTGTCCCGCGCGCTGTGGCGGGCGGGCTCTGCTCAGAAGGCGGGGGCGGTGGCGGCCCTGTTCGTCCAGCTGGT
>NZ_OAOJ01000008.1:0-8174 GCF_900206255.1 Streptomyces sp. TLI_55 | reverse complement strand
TGGGGTCGGCGGGGACGATGGCGACGTTCTCGTAGGCGGTGTGGATGAGGTCGCGGTAGTTGCGGCGGATGTTGTACTCGGCGTCGGAGAGCCAGTTGATGAGGGTCTTGGTCGTCACGTTCAGGCCCGCGTCCGCGAGGGCCTGCTGTCCGCGGTGGGTAGCGGTGAGCTGGGAGAGCTGGGCGTGCCAGTGCTTGGCGTTGTAGGACGACAGGCGGTGGCGTGCGGTGACCTGGGAGCGCAGCAGGTCGTTCAGGGCGGCGCCCAGGGAGGTGCCGCGTCCGGTGGGTCCGGCCATCAGTCGTCACCTTCGAGGATGGTCTCGCCGGCCTTCACGAACTTGCTCTTGACTTCGCCGAAGCCGGTCCCGATCCGGTAGGTGGACGGCGGGGTGTTGGGCGGGGTCCAGAAGATGGCCTGGTCGACGTTGCGCAGCGCGACGAGGGTGTGGCCTTCCTGGACGGCCTTGAAGGCGACGGTCCAGTGCCGCACGGAGGCCTCGGCGACCATGCTCATGCGCCAGTCCGGCCGCCAGAACGGGGAGCGCTGGGAGGGACGCTTGGGCCACAGCAGGCGCAGCGCGATCGACAGGCGCGTCTTGTAGGCCTTGTAGGGGTCGCCGCCGATCTGGACGAGTTCGGTGCGTGCCTTGCGGGTGGCCTCGTAGAACGGCTTGAACAGCGACTCGTTGGCCTTGCCGGTCCAGGAGTCGTGGATGGTCGGCATCGTGTCGAGGTGGTTGTCCCGGACCAGCTTCACCAGTTGCTTGATGTGGGGGGTGGTGACCCACGCTCGGCCGTCCTCGTCGGGCCTGTCGGCGATCCGCCCCAGGGGGTGCGGCATGTCGGTGCGCGTCCAGGCGGGGATGTCGATGAGGTAGATACCGGCCCCGGCCTTGTCGTACGCGTCGAGGGGGCCGGTGTGCAGGAGCTTGTTCGGGGCGAGCGGCACGGCCGAACAGGCGGAGGGGAAGCTGCCGTTGCGGTCGATCAGGCACAGCACGCCTTCGCCGAATGAGTCGGGCACGTCGAGCTGGTCGCGGCGCACGCGCCTGCCGTTCGCCCGGATGTGGGGCACGCGGGTGGCGGTGACGTCGGGGTGGACCCAGCGGGGCTCGCCGTCCATGTGCTCGCTGATCAGCGGCCACGGGCCGCTGTCGCGTTCCTCTTTGCGGATGACGCGGATCGGGTGCATCTTCGAGCGGCCGACCGAGTCCTTGAGGATCTTCAGGGCGGGGAAGACATGGCCCTCGGGCTCGTCCTCCTCATCCTCCGGCGACAGAGTGTCCTCCTCGTCGTCTTCCTCGTCCTCGACCGCGTCGGCCGTCGCCTCCCGGTTGTCCGCCAGGGTCTGGACAGTGGCACCGGCAGGAGTCGACTGCCCGGCGGCTGTGGTGGGGTCGGCGGACTCGGGGGTGCCGTAGGGGCGCAGCGCATTGGCGAGGCGGTGTCCCTCATGGGTGTCCGGCCACTGCGAGACCGTGGCGGCCGCCTGGATGAGCGTCGGCAGGATCTCCTTCAGGGCCTCGTGGTCGCCGCCCGCGACGGCGGTCCGCCACGCGGCGAGCTCGTGGGTGAGGGCGGCGGGGATCCCTTGGTGTCCGCCGGACGTGTAGGGAAGGGCAGCTTCGGCCAGTTCCCGCGCCGCCGTTCCACTGGTAGCCGTCGAGCGACCCGGGCCGCCCGCTGGGCTGTCGGCGCGTTCATGGGGCGGGGCGCCGGCGTCGAGGAAGCGGGCGTGGACCAGGTCGGGCTGCAGGGAGGCGGAGCCAATCGTGCCGAAGTCGCGCTCCGCGACCGTCACCTGGACCCGGGCAGAGTCCTCGGTCGGCATGAGCGTCAGCAGGATGTCGGCGTCCAGCAGGCCCAGGAGTTCGGGATCGTCGCTGTCCACAATGGCGAGGACCGGCACGTGCAGGGTGCGCGCGAGCGTGGCCAGGACCTGGGAGGCCGCCGGGAGACGGTCCCCGGACAGCGGCAGGCGGGCGCTGTGGGCGGCCTGCATCCGGTCCACGACCACCAGGGCCAGGCCCTGCATGTGCGGGGCGGTGTCCGCGATGTCCTCGGCCCTCAGGTCACTGCCGTCGTCGATCATCAGAAGGTCGCCGGCCTGGACGAGTTGACGGGCGACCTGCTGTTCGTGCTCGGTGAGGCGGCCCTGCTTCAGGCGCGCGTACTCGCCGCCGGTCTCGGCGGCGATGATCCGGCGGAAGATGTCGTCCCGGTTCGGGCCCGAGGCCGCGTACAGGACCATGGCCTGGTCGACGAGCGCCGACGTCCGTGCGGCGGCCAGCCCCAGCAGGCTCCCGCCGACACTCGGACGCGCCGCCACGAGCGTCAGCTTGCCCCGCTGCAGACCGCCCGTGGCAGCGTCCAGGCCCGGCAGCCCCGAAGGTGGGGCCGCCGACCGGGCCGTCGGTGAGGACGGAACCGATGGCATCGCCGAGCGTGGCGAGCCTGCGCGGCGTGCTGCCGCGGTCCTGGTTGCCTTGGGCGTTCACCGCACCTCCTGCGGTCGCCGCGCGAGAGTCCGCGGCCGTATCGGATGAGGAAGCATCGGACGAAGAGTCGGCGGGGAGCAGGACCGCGACCGGCGTGGTGTTCCGCAGCAGCACCTGCGGCTGACCCTTCGCCGCCAGCGCGACAAGGTCACCGAAATCCCTCTGCGCCACGCTCAGCACGTGAGCCGGGAAGGCATCGGTCTTTCGGGCTGCCGGGAACCGGTCCAGTGGCGCCAGCAGGGCACGCACCTTGTGCTTGGTGATCACCGTTGTGCGCCCGTCCTCCTCGGCGAGCTTCACCAGCGCGTACAGCTGGTTCCGCGCCGTGGTCGCGTTGACCGCCCTCTCCTCCTGCGGCGACTGACTCACTCACCCTCCTAGAGCACTCAAACCCCTATCAAGGTAACAGGATCCACTCAGATAATTGAGAAAGTCACTATATTTTTCACGACTTTCACTCATTACTGGGATGTCAGTGGCGTGGTTGACTGGCCGGATCACTCCCGGGCCGCTCAGAAGTGGCCGCCCCGCGGAGAAAGTGATCGTCAGGCTCGGGGCGCTCTTGAGCGTGGAAAGTGGGTGGTTCGAGGGTCTGGTGGTGACGTGTGGGCAGACAGAGGAATCGTGGTCGCCCGCATCGAACGGGAGGACGGTTCCAACGTCGCCCCGCACTGGAGGATCTCCGGCCGGTAACCGCCCAGTTGCAGGCGTTCGACGGCTGACCGCATCCCTCTCCTGCGCGCTGTGCTCCCCAGACCCTGCCCGGTCTCGGACTGAGCCGTCTGTTGCACTGCGGCTCAGACGCCCGTCAAGGTGGGGACCGCCGCCGTGTCCTCATCGTGCCCACCGGTCCGCAGTGCAGCACTGCGGGGAATCATCGGAGCACGGGCGGCGGGGTCCACGTGGACGTCGAGCCGTCCGGCTCGAGTCCTGAGCGACGCAGCCGGTCGGCCTCGAGGGACCGTCCCCGCTGTCGCAGGTGCTTGGCCAGATCGAGCAGGGAGTGCCGGTTGCCCGCCAGGATGTGCTGGCGCAGGGCTGCTTCGGCTTCGTCCTCACGTCCTGTGCGCCACCAGAAGTTGATCAGAGGCATCCGGGATCCAACGCGTGCGCACACCTCGGTGTACTTCTGCTGGGCCCGGCCCAGCTGTCCGGCCTTCTCCAGGAGGGCGGCTTCCTCCCTGAGCGCTGGGTCGCCGCCGAATCCGGTGATGCGGCTGAGCTCGTTCCAGTCCTCGTCTTGCGCGGCGATGACCTGGAGGCGCTGGCAGACCTGCTCCGTGGCCATGCCGGCATTGAGGGCGCGTTCGAGGAGGGCACGGCGTTCGCTGAGGTTGTCTGGTTGGTCGGCGTCGGCCCGGTTCTCCAGACACCAGATCAAGCCAAGGCTTGTCCAGACGTCGTCGGAGGGGAATGCGCGCAGAACCGTGGAGAGAAGGCACGGTTCCTGTTGTTCGCCGTACTTGTGACGCTCCAAGTCCTCCCAGAGTGCGGGAGTACCAGGTGTACCAGTCGTCTCCGATGTTCAGCTTGGCGATGATTTCGGGGTGATCCGGCACGACCTCGACGGTGTACTTCGCAGAAATCTCGAGTGTCGGCGGATTGGTGATGATCTCGTACGAGGTGTACGGGGGCACGACGTCGTGCAGGAGCGGGTCGATGGTGGCGTAGTTGGTCATCCCCAGATCGAAGTCGTCGAGTTCGTCGAGCACCATGTCGATGCCGCTCAGTTCTTCAGTCCGGGCTTCGGTCCTGGTCGTGGGGGCGGCGGATGGAAGCGGTGCTGATTCAGGAGCGGGGTCGGGCGCTGTCCAGTGGACTTCCTCCATTAGCTCCCCCAGGGCGCGATCTGCGTCCTGCTGGCCCAGTTGTCCGGCGCGCGTGAAGTACCGGTGTGCCCAGCTGAATACGGTCCGGCTCCGCGCGGCGTGGCCGAGAAGTATGAGCTGGTCGGCGTTGGTTACGTGGTCATGCAGGGCTTGCCAGGTGCGTGGCGGGATCGCGTCCTGGTGCCGGTCGCGGTGGTGGACGAGGTAGGGCGACACGTCGTAGCCCTGCACCTGGTAGACGGATGTGTGATTGACCGGGTAGAGGGCCGCGACCTGACCGGTGACCCTACGGCTGGCGGCGCTGAGGGCCTCGGGCAGCCATCGGCCGTCCGTTCTGGCTCGCTCGTAGGGGTCCAGGTGCCCGAAAGCGGCGTCCGCGAGGAGCGCGTCGTTGAGTGGTTCCGTGAGTCCCAGGCGCCGACAGTCGGTGGCGCCAAGGACGAGCGCGCGAGTGCTGGCCTCCAGGCGGGGGAGGCGGCTGACCAGCTGTGGGCCACCAGTGAGCATAGGGATGACGCGGCCGGTGTCGGCTGCGGCTTCGAGGGCGTCCCGCAACTGCGGGTCGATCTTGGCCGCCTGGCGCGCATCGGTCAGATCGTGCAGTACTTCGTCGACGTCGTGGATGCGCTCAATCAGCCGCAGGACGAGCTTGGCCCGCGCATCGCGTTCGGGATCGTCGGTCAGTTCTTCGAGTTGCCGCAGCGTGAGCGGATGGACGGTAAGGAGCACCGCCACCGGCTCGCGACGCTGCAGCAGCGCCTTCAGGCCAACGCTCACCTCGTGGAGTTCGGGCTCGCGTAGATGACGGGCAGCGTCGTCCAGAAACACCAGGGCTCCGGCCGGAACGGGCCCCGCAAGCAGGTCCAGTAGTTCACGGGCGTCTTCGGGCCGGGCGAGCAAGGTGGTCGGCGGCAGGACCGCGGTTGCCGCGGCCCAGGCCGAGCGTGTCTTGCCGACGGACGACCAGCCGCTGAGCGCAACGCACCGCGGCCTCACCTCGTGACCGTAGAGCAGGTCCGTGCCCAGTACCTGGTCGAAGGCTCGCGCCAGATACTGCGGTCCGGCATCCGTTGTCGGGCTGGAGTCACGGTTGTTGCCGACGGACGCCTGCACTCCGAACGCCCGGGGCGTCCAGTCGGCAAGGCGGCGGAACCTGCCAGTCGGGCCGCTTCCTGCGGCCTCGGCAGGCGCGGTTGGTCCGGCGAGGGAAGGGACGTCAGCGGGCCCGGTCCCGGGTCCCTCCACGTGCCCGGCGAGATCGGCGTCGTCATCAGGTTGGGGTGCACGCGCCTCGAACAGTGCGTCTTCCAGACGCGTGCGGGCCGTTTCCCAGGCGCGGGGGTCGTAGGCGCTGGCCGGCACCGTTCCGCGGCGCAGTTTGTGGTCGCGGCACCGTTGCACGTACAGGGCGACGAAGGGCTCTTCGGGCGCGTGAGTTCCAACGCCTCGCTCCTTCGCGGAGATGGTCTTGATGCTGAAGTTCGCAGCCGCGGGGCTGGCCAGGTCGCTCTGCGACAGGCCGGAGGCCACTCGGAGCGCGCGCAGCTTCCTGCCGAACGCGATCAGCAGCTCGTTCCTGATCTCAGCGGCCACCGCGGCTCCCGTTCCAGAGCGACTCCAGAGGCGGATCTCTGGACAGGCGGTGACGTGCTGTTCTCCCCGGGCCGTCCAGAGGAACCGCCAGGATCTCACGCACTGCGTTGCCGGGTTCGAGATTTGGAGCAGCTCGCCGCCGTTCCGAGGGCCGGAACCTTGTGCGGGTGGCTCGGGAGGTCCTGGTGCTCATCGCACTCAAGCTGTTTGGAATCGCTGGACTGTTGGTGATCATGCTTCTGGCGGCTGTGCTCGCCGGTGTGATCGTGGCCGTTGTCCACTGGAACGACCACCGCCGCGTCAGCGCGGCTCTTCTGCGGGGGCTGAAGGCGTTCGCCGCCGCGGTGACTCTAGAGCTGGGGGTGGCCGGCTTCGTCCTTCTGCTGGCGAAATTCCTCTTCTAGGACGCGTCGGAGAAGAGGCGCGAGGTCCTCGACCGTGCCCTGCTCCTCATCGCCCACCTGATCCGCGAAGAACTGCCCGCCGCCACCGCCATCAGCGTCAACGGCTCCGTCCTCACCGCCGTCCACGACGACACAGAGGTCATCTGGCAGCCCAGTGACGAGACCCGCGGCAAGCTCAGCGGCGCGAGCCGGCGGCACATCCGGGACACGCTCCTCGACACGCTCAGCTTCCACAGCACCGCCTCCCTGCTCGCGGCCGACTGGAAGCAGGTCGACGAACAGACCAACACCCTCCGCGTCGCCCTGCCCGCCGACCCTGACCGGGAGCAGGACGCCGCTCCGGCCGCCGACGACCGGCCACACGGCACACCGGGGGAGGACGCCGGGCACTGCGCGCAGTGCCACCGACCGCTCATCTGGGACGGGACCGGTAGCCGCGTGAACGACGAGTGGGGCGCCCCCACGGCCCCCACGGTGCACAATCCCGCCCCACCCACCAGCCCAGGAGCGTCCTCGATGGCTACGGCACAGCTGGCGTTCAACCTGTCCGGCTTCGGGCCGTCGACGCGCGGCACGAGCGCGATCCGCTCCCAGACGGGCCGATCGCAGCTCAGACTCCCGCGAATCTATGCAGCGCTTTGGAATCGGGAGCAGCAATAATCATCCCCTGGGTCGCTCACGCTGGATGATTGTTGCTTGAAGGCACGCCTAGGATTGCTAGGCACTCGTTCGCCTGAACAGGGCGCAGAGTCTCGAGGAAGACGATGGCATCAGAGTGTACGGTGATTTCACTGATCGGCTCTCCGTTGATATTGCGACGGCCGCTTTCTCTGGTGCTAATCATGCTTGTCTCGGATACCCAGAGAATGGTGTTACCGTGGTCGTAGCCATCACACGGGCAGGGCTCTGTGACGCAAACGCAAGGGTTGAATGGAAGTAGGCCCCTCTGTCGGAACGGATGATTCTCTGGAAATTCCAGTTCTATGCCAGCAATCCGCGTCGATGTTGCGGGTCTCAAGCTGCCGCAGCTTCTGGGCATAGTAATCGGACAACGCTCCGTCCCGTCTGCAGTGTCGTTCTATTCGTGTGTCACGAATTCCCTGTGTGCTGGCTAGTTCAGTAACCAAGGGTGATTCTTTAAGGCTTTCCTTAGTGGCGCCGCCATCCCCGCTACTTGCACAATGCAAGCCCGGCACCAGCCGCCATTCCTGCGACAAGGCAGCCAGTCCCCACAGTCTTGAAACAGGAGAGAAGACCTGTAGCGACCATTCCGGACAGTACTCCGCATGCGAACTCCTCGGACATGTCAGTTTCGCCCTGCCCCGCACTCTCAAGTGCGGCGATCTTTCGGCGGAGATCCTCACGTTCGACGGGTGCTCGCTTGGCGACGTACTCAAAAACTTCAGCGCCTCGCTTCGCGAAATCATCGTCAGTGGCGCGCAGAAACATTCGAGCGTCTTTTCTCTGGGCTACATGCGGGGCATCAGTGGCGTTCAACTCCGCCAGAATGCGCCCATTTACCCATGAGCGGTGAGTGGTGAAGATGCGCTGCATCTTGAATGCGTGCCGCTCCACTACTGCGATTTGATCATCGATCTGTCGACCGAGTGCAATTAGCACCTGGGAGTCGCGAGCCGTTCGGATGTCTCCGCCGGCTGCTGTCCAAGCCGCATCCAGCGTGATGAGTCGCTGCATATCCGCGAGGGCTTCGGCGATCGAGATTGTGTCGTGGAGCGCTGGTTCGGATTCTAGTGGGGATTCATTCGCAACACTGGTCACGATGGTGGTCCCTTCCAGGTCCTTGAGTACCCGCTGAACCCGTCCCTGGGCCGAGGGTTCGAACTCGGA
>NZ_OAOJ01000005.1:0-74367 GCF_900206255.1 Streptomyces sp. TLI_55 | reverse complement strand
CCATCACGTCGCCTACATCGACGACACCCTGCCCGCCGTCCTCGCCGGACGCGCCCCCGCCCCGGCACCGCGTGCTCCCGCTGCTCCCGAGCCCGCTCCCCGAGCCGAACGCCGCCCGGCCACAGCTCCCGCCGCCCCGGCCGCCGACTGGTGGCAATCGCCCCCGCGCCGCTCCTGGGACGCGGTCACCGCGCCCAGCCGCACCGGCCGCTGACCACGCCACACGGTCCCGCACCGCCCATCGCGGCACCGGCATACCCGCCGGCCGCCGCCCTCTCACGGAGGTACGCCGTGCCCAGCACCGCCCTGTCCGAGCGCGCCGCCCGCGCCGCGCTCGCCGCCCACTTCCCGCCCTACCAGGTCGCCGCGCATCTCGTCCATCAGTGTGCCCAGGAGGTCTGGCGGTACAGCGTCGACCACGACGCCAGCGGCCGCCTGGCCGCATACAAGCCGCGCGAGGAACTCGCCAACGCCCAGTTGACGTGCCAGTTCGTCATCCCGTCGGACGCCGTGTGGCCCGCCGCCCTGGCCGACCTCGGCCCTGACTGCCCACTCGGTCTGTGGGTGCGTGGACACGATCAGCTGCCCGCCCTGACCGCCCGCGCCGTGGCCGTGACCGGCAACCGGGCCGCCACCGCCGAGGCCCTCACCCGGACGCAGGCCTTCGCCACCGCCGTCGCCGAGGCCGGGCACACGGTCACCGCCACTCTCGCCTACGGCGTCGACGCCACCGCCCACCGGGCCGCCCAGCAGGTTGGACGCGCGACGCTCGGCGTCCTGCCGCGCGGCCTGGACCGCGCCCACCCGCACGACCACGCCCAGCTGCTGAGCTCCATCCCCACCAGCGGCGGCGCGGTGGTCAGCCTGTTTCCGCCTGGTACCCCGGCCAGCGGAGCAACCCTGCGGGCCAGCGCCGCCCTGCTCGCAGCGCTCGTGCGGGCGGTGGTGCTCGTCGAGACCCTGGACCACCCCGAGGCGGCGATGCACACCGCCGAGACCGCCGCCGGCCTGAACCGGCCCGTGCTCGTCCCGCCCCCCACCAGCGGCATGCGTGCCGACGGCAACGCCCGCCTGCTCGCCGAGCAGCGCGCCGTCCTGGTCCCCGATCCCGCGCACGCGCTCGCCGAACTGCGCTGACCAGCCAACCGCCCTTCCGTGCCCGGTCGTACGGCCAGGCACGGCCACCGGAAGGAGTGAGGCGAGGCCATGTCCCGCACCGCGTTCACGCCGTCGCTGCCCGGCCTGAGCACTACCGACGACCTGGACACCGTCATCAACTGGGGTCTCGGCGCCGACTCCACTGCCTACCTCGCCCGGATGCTCACCGACCCCGACGCACACGGCATCGACCTGAAGCGCACCGCCGTCCTCTACATGGCCACCGGCAGCGAGTGGCCCGAAACGCGGCTGCTGTGCGAGGAGTTCATGCTGCCGCTTCTGCGCGAGCACGGCGTGCGCTTTGTGCAGCTGGCGCGCAACGGGCACCTGAAGTCCGATGGATTCACGGTCCTGGACGACTCCTGCCAACCCGAGCGGCTGTTCGCCCGGGGGCCATGGACGCTATGGGACGACCTGGAGTCCGTCGGCACGGTGCCCCAACAGGCCGGCACCCGCAAATGCAGCCTGTGGGCCAAGGGCGACGTCGGTGACTGGTGGCTCACCCAGGTCTTCGGCGGCCGCCCGTTCAGGCAGATCGTGGGCTTCAACGCCGACGAGCGCGGCCGCACCATCAAGGACACGGCCAACTCGAAGGTCCCGGGCCGCACCGGGGTGTTCCCCCTTGTGTCCTGGGGGTGGGGGCGGCAGCAGGTCGAGGACTACCTCCTGAACCGGTTTGGCGTGCACTGGCCCAAGAGTTACTGCACGTTCTGCTGCTTCCCCGTCTCCATGGGGGCGCTGCCCGCCCACCTGGAGCGCATGCGGTCCCACCCGGAGATCGCCGGTGAAGTGCTGCGCCTGGAGTACACGGCGATGAGCCTCAATCCGAACGCGAAGCTGTACGGCAGGCGCACTCTCCTGGAGTTCTTCGACCCCGCCGTGCCGAGGGACCGGGCGTGTCTGGAGGCGTTCGAGCGCGAGCTCGACATGCCATGGGCGCTCTACCACGTGCGCCGACTGTTCCTGCTGTCCGCCGACGGCGAGCGGCGCCCAGTGATGCGCTCCACCGAACGCGTCGACCTTGGCCGCCCGCAGCACCTGGCCCGGCGTCTGATCTCCATCTCCGAGCGGCACCGCGTGGAGGCAGAGCATGACCCGGTGTACGGGCGCGCCCGGGCCTGGCTCCGGCCCCGCTCCACGAGCTGGCCGATGGCGGAGGAACTCTTCGCCACCGCCCCCGCCCGCGTGATCGACAAGAAGGACCAGAACTTCGAGCAGCACTGGGACGCCCTCGTCTCGGGCTCCGCCGCCCAGCTCCCCCTCGCCTGAACCGCCCCTCACCACCACCTCCGGAAGGACTTCCCGTGCGCGCATCCATGCCCTCAGTCCCTGCTCCTCCCCCGGGTCTGCGCCGTGCTGTACCTGGCCACGCCCTCCGGAGCTGACGTACGGGCCGCCATGCAGGCCGGGCTCCTGGCCTGCATGACGACCCCGGCCCAGGGCAACGTGATCCCGCCGGGCGCCCTGTACGCCTGCGACAACGGCAAATTCGGCAAGGGCTGGCCCGGCGAGCAGACCTGGTTCGCGTGGCTGCAGGCGACTGTCGAGCGCCATGGCCCCGAGCTGTGCCTGTGGGCCGTCGCCCCCGACGTCCCGATGGACGCCGCGGCCACCCTCGCCGAGTCGCTGCCCTGGCTGGAGCCCATCCGCGCCCTGGGGATCCCGGCCGCGTTCGCGGCCCAGGACGGCAGCGAGCACGGCCTCATCCCCTGGCAGGCGATCGACCTGCTGTTCCTGGCCGGCAGCACCGACTGGAAGACCTCACCGGCCGCTCACCGGCTGGCCGTTGAGGCCCGGGAGCGCGGACTGCCCGTTCACATGGGCCGTGTCAACTCCCGCCGGCGGCTGCGCATCGCGCAGGCCTTCGGCTGCACCAGCTGCGACGGCACCTACCTCGCCTTCGGGCCCACCACGAACCTCCCCCGCCTCCTGGCCTGGATGAACGAACTCCACACCACACCAACCCTGTTCGGAGACGACGCATGACGACCCGCCTACGCCATATCGGCGCCGCGATCATGGGCATCCTCGACCCTGTTCCCTCCACCGTGCCCTCCCCGATGACCGAGGAGGAAGGCGCATGGGTCCGCGCGCACGCCTGGACCAAAGGCCTCCGCAAGATCGAAGACGCCTACCCCCACGGATTTCACCGCTGGTGCTCCTGCGAGCGCGGCATCTGCACCGGCTGCACCTCCGGACACCACAACCGGTGCGTCAGCGCCGACAGCCCCCGCATCGACCAGCACGCCGGCACCATCACCGACGCCCAAGGGTTCGTCGTCGCCGTGATCCAGTACGGCCCGGACCAGCGGCCCTGCCGGTGGGCCTGCCCCTGCCCTCACCCGGCGCCCGCCGAAGCGACCGCCGACATGGGCAAACCCGAGAAGCGCCCTGCCGCCCGGCCCGCCACCCCCGCGCAACGGCCTGCAGCCGCCCGGGAGGGCCAGCTCTCCCTCTTCGCGAGCGGACCGCAGGAGCGCGAGGACGGGGAGGCCCCGTGAGGTACCCGGTCCAGGAGCCCCTGCCGTTCGAGGACCTGCCGGAGGTACCGACCGCCTCGCCCTGGTGCCAGCGGTGGCGCGAGGGGAGGCATACCTGGGCGCATGTCCGGGACGGCGGCTTCGACGCCCGGCGCTACACCGTGGACGTCATCCCCGACGAACCCGCCAAGGCCTTCGTGCTCGCCCACCACTACTCCGGGTCGTACCCGGCGGCGACCCATCGACTGGCCCTGTATGAGACGAGCACGGGTGAGCGACGGCTGAGCGGGGTCGCTGTGTTCGGAGTCCCCGTCAGCGAGGCTGTGCTGACGAAGCCCCTGCCGCAACTCCGCCCCTACACCGAGTCCTTGGTGTGCCTGCGGTTCGTGCTCCTCGATGAGTGCCCTGGCAATTCCGAATCGTGGTTCCTCGCCCGCTGCTTCGACGCCTTGCTCGCGGCCGGGGTGCGCGGCGTGGTCTCGTTCGCCGACCCGGTGCCGCGCCGGACCGCCTCAGGCGCTTTGGTCATGCCCGGGCACGTCGGGACGATCTATGCGGCGACGAACGCGGTCTACGCCGGCCGGGCCACGGCCCGCACCGTGAAGTTGCTGCCCGACGGCACGGTGTTCCACGACCGCGCGGCCCAGAAGATCCGCCGACAGGAGCAGGGCTGTGAGTACGCCGCCGCCCAGCTCACCGCACTCGGGGCTCCGCAGATTCGGCCCGGCAGCGACCCGGCCCTGTGGCTGCGCGAGGCCTTGGCCGCGGTCGGCGCCCGCAACCTCCGCCACCGCGGTGTGCACCGCTGGGTGTTCCGGCTCGGCAGAAACCGCCGCGAGCGGGAGCAGATCAAGCTCGGCCTCCCCGCCCAACGCCCCTATCCCAAGCAGCCCGACCCCGAAGCGATCGCGTTCTGAGGGCTGTTCGGCCACGCGGTCCGTATCGCCCGCCACAGCCGCCCGGCCCCGTCAGGGGCGCCCGTCAACCCTCCCGTCAGAAAAGAGGAACCATGTCGCACCCCACCCCCCGGTATGCCGACCCGGTTGCGTTCGCCGCGAGCCGGCATCGCATCGTCATCAACCTGTCCGGCGGCAAGGACGGCCTTGTGGCCGGCTTGATCGCGATGGACGCCGCCCGCCAGGCAGGCGTCGCCGACCGCGTCTGGACCGCCCACGCAAGCCTGGGCCCGATGGAGTGGCCCGCCGTCACCGTGGACGGAGTGCGCTGGCCGAGTGCCAGCGAACTCGCCGCGCAGCACAGCCAGGTCATTGGGGTGCCGCCGGAGCGTCATGTAGAGATCCGGCGCAGCCGTGAAGTCGACGGTGAACGCGTGCCGTTCGACCTGCTGACCTTCATCGCGGAGCGGGGCGACTGGCCCTGGCTCGGCCGCGCCCGCACCTGCACCGGCCCGTGGAAGACGAGGATGGTGTACCAGGCGTTCACCCCCCAGGTCCGCATGCTCAGGAAGGAGACGGACGGCCCGCTGATGTTCGCCAACGTCCTTGGGATGCGGGCCGAGGAGAGCCCGGATCGCCGGAACCGGGAGGCGCTGCGCCGTACGACCGACAACTCGGCCCGCATCGTCGACGAGTGGCTGCCCGCGCACCAGGTGAGCACCCAGGAGGTCTGGGAGCGCACGATCAGTGCGGGGCTGCCCTACCACTGGTGCTACGACTCGCATCCCGGCGCCGGGGACCGGCGGGGCTCCAGTCGTTGCTCATGCTCGGCCTGCACCCTGGCCAACCACCGCGATCTGCTGCTGATGGCCGGACGCCGGCCGCGGCTCGCCGAGCTGTGCGCACTGGTCGAACGCGTCCGCCAGGTGCCGTTCAACCCAAATATCACCATGGCCGAGCTCATCGCCCTGTCCCGTCGGCGCGATGCCCCGGACCCCGGCGTCGAGGTGGAGGAGAACGCGGACTTCGAGCGGATGGAACGCGCCGTCCACGCCGCGCTTCGCAAGCCGCCCGCATGGGACTCCAAGGCCCGCACCGGGCCGGGCGAGATCCTGCACAGTGCCGCCGGGTGCGACGGCTGCACCGTGCACAGTTGATGACCCGCCGCCCGCTGCACTCCTCGGCGCGGCGGCCACCCCCTACGATCAATGGAGGAGATGACCATGGAGCCGAACCCCACCGCCGCGCTGCTCGAACTCGCCGCCCAGGCCCAGCGTGTGAGCGACCCGGACACGCTGCACGACTTGCTGTCCAGGGGCCACCGCGCCTGGTGCGAGGGCGTCGCCGACGTCCAGGTCGGCGTGGACCGGGAGACCGCCAGCTTGTCCGACGCCGAGCTCGCCGAGCGGTGCGCCGATGCGTGCGTGCCGTGGGAGGAAGGGATGACGCGCAGCGACGCGGTCTCCGCTCTCGCTTTCATGACGTGGGATTCCTCGCCGGCCGCGATGGCGTACACGCAGCTGGCGGAGCGTGCGGCGCGCTTGGGGGTGTGCCTGCTGGGAGAGGAAGTGGTGTAGACGGGTTTGGCGTCGGGCTGGACAGCAAACTTCCTCTTTGGCATTATCGAACATGTCACGCTCGTCCGGGCGTCGGCGCCGCTGTGCTGATTGTTTCCCAAAGGGGCCCTGATGTCTTCCGCCGATCGGCTCGTGGACACCACGCAGATCGTGTCCGAGTTCGGCACGAGCAAGCCCCGGATCAGCGACTGGAGCAACAACCCGGACAGTGGTTTCCCTGCAGTCGCGCACACGGAGGGCCGCAAGCGGTTCTGGCGCCACGACGAAGTCGCGGCGTTCTTCGCCAAGCGCGCCCCGAAGAAGCGCACGCTGCCGGCCGCGGTACTCGAGGCCGACCAGAACGAGCTGCTGACCAAGCGGGAGGTGGCCCAGCTTCTCGGCTACACCCGCACCTCCACCATCGACGGCTACTTCCGCGACCGGCCCGGTTACTTCCCGGAGCCCGACGAGGACGTCGACGGGCCGATGTGGCGCCGCGGCACGATCGTGGCCTGGGTCGCCAGACGCCCCGGCAAGGGCCGGCGCAGCTCCGCTCCGGCGGCAGCGCGGCCTGAGGTGTCGGCGGACGGCGACCCCGACGAGCTGCTCGGTACAGCCGAGGTCGCTTCTCTGCTCGGCTACGGAAGCCCGGCTTCCTTCTCCAGCGCCCTCTACCAGGGGCGCATCCCCGAACTGCCCGAGCCGGACACCCTGCAAAGAGAGGAAGGCAGCCGCGGCCCCGGCCGCAAGAAGTGGCGGCGGGCGACCGTCGTCGCTGCCGCCCGCAAGCGTGGCGTGCTGCCGCCGGCCGACCAGGACGCAAACGAGGACCTGGTCGGTGCCGCCGAAGCAGCCCGCATCCTCGGGTACAGCAACGCCGGCAGCTTCATCAGTGCACTCGGGCACGGGCTCCTGCCCGACCTCGAGCAGCCCGACGGATACGAATACCGGCACGGCAGCGCCGGCCGCCCCCGCCAGCAGCGCTGGAAACGCTCCCGCGTCGAGGACCTAGCAGCCCGCCGCTCCTCACCCTCCTGACCGGCAGCACACCGCACCGTGCCGCAGGCGGGATACCGTAAGACAGCGGCCTCTGGTTTTAGGGATCGACGAACTCCCGGCGGACCAGACGTCGCACGATGGCCGGTATGGAGGGGCCAGCCACCTCTCCCCCGCGACGCCGCATGGCGTCGCGGAACCGGCCATCGCTACGGAACCTCTCTCCGGCCCCGGCCGCGCGGCGGCGACGCATCCTGACCTGGTTGACGTGACCTCGCCAGCCCGTACTGTCCGGAGCCCTGGCGCTGGCAGATCGCCACGATCGGCTACCCGTCGACCCTCGGCGAAGCCGAGTCGAGGCGCCCAAGCCAGCAACGTCCGGGGCATGGTCGGGCCGACCACGCCCGTTGTATCCCTATCGTGACCGTGGTCGGGGCCTCGTGGTCGGTGGTCGGGTCGGGGGCGACGGGTTGTCTCAAGGTCACCAGGACTCGCCTTCCGACCGAGGAGTTGACCGTGTTTCCCACCGCCGGGGCACCAGCAAGGGGGCCGACCCGTTCGATGGCCGCGAGCCAGCAGCCCCAACGCTCCAACGCGACGGGGTGCAAGTGACTGCCGCAGCTACCGAGCCCGCTTCGCCCTACACCCCAAGTCCCGCCGAGCCGCTGCCCCATCAGCTTCTGTACGCGCTCGCCCAGCACCGGATCGCCACCACCAGGCAGCTCCACGAACTGGTACGGCCGAGCGTCGCCCGCCAGACCGTCTCCACCCCACTGAACAACCTGCGCCAGGAGGGCCTCGTCGACTACGCAGTGCTCCCCCGGTCCAACCGCACCCGCGCCTGGTACCTCACAAGCGAGGGCGCCCGCCTGACCCGGGACCTCCCAGCACTGCGAGGCCGACCCCCGTATCCGATCACGTCCGCCACAGCCGCCTCGCTAAAAACACCACACACGCTCACAGTGGTCCGCACACACCTGGCGTTCGCCGCCGACGCTCGTCACCGCGGTGACGAGCACAGCTACCTGGACTGGACGCCGGAGGTATCCCACCCCATCGGCGACGGAGAAAAGGTCATCGCGGACGCCGTCATGCACTACACCCTCCTCGACAGCGAACTCCGGCGAAAACTTCGCGCATTCGTGGAAGTTGATCGCAGCACCATGAGCAGCGAGCGCCTGGCCGTGAAACTCATCGAATACGCCCGGCTGTTCCAGTACGAAGCCCAGCCCGTCGGCCGCCGCAGGCCCACGTCCACCGGCCCTGCATGGCTGCGCTGGTACCCGGTCTTCCCCCGGCTCCTGTTCGTCCTCACCAATGCTTCGCGAGCCAGGCTGGAAGACCGCATCAGCGACCTGCAGGCCATGGCCGCCCAACACCCGCTCGTCGCGGCCCTCGCCCGGGAGGTCCCCCTGGGTGCCACCGTCCTGGAGGACATCGAGAAGCACGGCCCTTCCGCGCCGGTGTGGGTACCGTTGGCCGGAGGCGAACCGCGCCCGTGGACTGAGTTGTGATCAGACCCCACCAGAAGCTGGTCGGCGCCGCGGATACACCCCTGCTCTTGGCTACAAGGGTCCAGCAGCGCCAGACCTCCGGCGCCCATAGCGCTGACGACGTATCCGCCTCGCGGAACTGGCCGTCCTCAGCGTCCTGGCCACCCTGGCCCCCCGTACCACGGCTGCGGGGCCCCTGGAACCTGTGGCTAGGTGTTCTGTTCACAGAGGTTGGTGACGATAAAGCTCTGGTTGGTCCCCCGTTGGACATCCGCGACGTCGGGTGGCTAGGAGGTTCAGGGCGTGGGCGCAGCTGGTGGCGTGTTGCGAACCCCGGCCGCGGCTCGGGCCAGTGCGGCGAGAGCCGATGAGTGGTGGCCAGCTGGCCATGCGAGCACGGTAGTGATGTCCGGGGCGTCGACGACGGGCACCGCGACATGGTTGGGCCACTGCCAGGCGCGGCTGGAGGCAGGGATGACGAGCAGGGTCTTGCCGAGCGCGACTAGCTGAGCGAGCTGTGACTGAGTGTGCACCTCTGGCCCAGGGCCGTCGGGGTAGGAGCCGTCGAGCCGAGGCCATCGGGCGATGGGAAGGTCCGGCACGTTGCCGACATCCGCAAGGGTGAGCTGGGGGCGTGCGGCAAGCGGGTGTCCCGACGGGAGGAGGGCGACCTGGCCTTCGGTACAGAGGTCTTCGGTATCGAACCCGGCCAGGTCGTCGACCGGCCGGTGCATGAGGGCCACATCCGCGCGCCCGGTACGCAGGAACTGCGCCTGCTCACCGACCTCGCACAGGACGACTTCGATCGGCGCCGTATCGGTGTCGGCCGCCGACGAGGCGAGGAGTCGTTGCAGTAGCTCGTGTGATGCGCCAGCTTTCGTCACCAGTACCAGCGGCCGCCGGAGATCCGCTGCCCGCCGGGTCCGGCGCGCAGCAGCCGCGACCGCGTCGAGGGCCACCCGGGCTTCGCGCAGCAGCACGTCGCCGGCGTCGGTGAGGGCCACCCCCCGTCGGTCCCGGTCCAGAAGTTGGACGGCGAGCCGGCGTTCCAGCTGCCGGATGGCGCGCGACAGCGGTGGCTGCGCGATCCCGAGCCTCTGAGCCGCGCGTCCGAAGTGCAGCTCCTCGGCGACCGCAACGAAGTACCGCAGCTCACGGGTCTCCAGGTCGTCCATGCACCTACCCTACCCACCTCGTGATACCCGCCGGGTATCACAGCGCACTTGATCGATATTGGACGAAACGGACGCCACGCGCTGAGCATAGACAGCATGAACAACACCAAGACAGCCCTGGTCACCGGCGCGAACAAGGGGATCGGCTTCGCCATCGCTCAGGGTCTCGGAGCCCTCGGCTTCACCGTCGCCGTGGGGGCGCGTGACGACATCCGACGCCAGAAGGCAGTGGAGCGGTTGCGTGCCGCAGGCATTGAGACCTTCGGCGTCGCCCTCGATGTCACCTCCGACGACAGTGTCGTCGCCGCGGCGGCGAGCATCGAGAAGGAAGCCGGGCGGCTCGACGTCCTCGTCAACAACGCAGGGATCTCCGGCCGGTTCGAAGACGGGGCGCAGAACCCCTCGACCCTCGACCTCGGCGTCCTGCGAACGGTCTTGGAAACGAACGTGTTCGGGGTCGTGCGGGTGACGAACGCGATGCTCCCGCTGCTCAGCCGTGCCTCGTCGCCCCGGATCGTCAACATGTCCAGCAACATGGGCTCGCTGACGCTGCAGACCGGCCCGGTCATGGCCGCCTACGCACCCTCCAAGTCGATGCTCAACAGCGTCACAGCACAGTACGCCCGCCGATTTGCCGACTCGAACATCATCGTGAACGTGGCGTGCCCTGGGTATGTCGCAACCGACTTCACACGAGCCCGGGCACAGGGCCGCACCACGGCCTTTCATCAGCGCCCGCCCACCACAGCCCTGTGCCGCACCGCTATCGGCGTTCAGGCAGGTGGGTCCGAGAGCGTCCGCTGCAGCTGTTCACGCAGCCGACTCACTTCGGCGTTCGCCCGCTGACGGAGCAATTCCTCGTAGCGGGCCCAGTCGAAGTTGAGCACGGCCCGCCGGTCGTTGAGGTCGCTCTCCGAGAACTGGGCCCGCAGGTCGTCGAGTTGTTCACTCAGTGCCGCACGCTGCCGCCGCTTCAGCGAGGCGACTCGCGTTCCAGTCGCTCCTTGTCGTCCCGTTCCTGTTCGAGGAGCGAGGTCAGACCGTTCAGCTCCGCTGCCACGCGGGCTTGCTCATCAAGGACTTGACGGAACTCCGTGCGCACCCGCTGTTCATGTTCCTGAAGATTGTTCAGGATGTCCTGCAGATCCGACTTGGCGGATTCCAGTTCCAGCAGCGTCGCGCCGTCCGGCGACCGCCTTCATCCCCCTGACCCGCCTCACGAACAGCATCACACCGACATCAGAGAGCCCCCTACCGCAAGCTGTCTTGGGACGGGAGGTCGCGCGGCGTGCCGGGGTGGGACCTGCCACCTTGTACCGTCGCTTCCCGACCAAGCAGATGCTGGTCGCCGAGGCCTTCGCGGACCAGCTGAATGCATGTCGCGCCATTGTCGACGAGGGGTGCGCCGATCCTGATCCGGGGTGTGGCCTGTGCCTGGTGATCGAGAGGATCTGTGAGCTGCACGCACGCGATCGGGGCTTCACCGAAGCCTTCCTGTCGACCTACCCGGAGGTGAAGGATGTCGCCGCAGGCCGTGAGTACACGGTGAAAGCAGTCGCCGAACTGGCTCAGCGAGCCAAGGAAGCGGGGCACCTGCGGCCCGACTTCGTCCTCGACGACCTGATTCTCATACTCATGGCTAACAAGGGGATCCACGCCACATCGACCGCCAGCCAGGTCAAGGCCTCCCGACGCTTCGCAGGGTTGGTGATCCAGGAGTTCGAAGCCTGCCCTCAGCACGCACCACTACCGCCAGCGGCACGGCTGGCATCCGCAGCACCGGACAGCACCTGACCGTGGGCGAGCGGTATTTACGCTCGACGCACGAACCACTGAACCCGTCAAGACCTGTGGATTGGGCGTGGTTCAGCGATAGCGCGGGCGTCCGCCGAGGTCCGGGAGCTCGTCCTCGAAGTCACAGGCGGCAACGGCGTCGAGGCCGCGGTTCCAGAATGCTGTGAGCACGTGTGCCACCGCTTCGACGAGGACGGGGGCGGAGTCGTCGGCTTGCGCCTCGATCGTGAACGGCCACCCGATGAAGTCGGCGGCCAGCCCGTCGTCCGGGTTGTCCCGGATCTCGAAGACCATCCGACCTGTTCGGATCGTGTAGTGATCGTCGACGGAGGCGCCGAGAGTCGCCGCGACGAGCGCGGTCACGGACTCGCGATTGCCGCCTCGTAGGTAGATCTGACAGTCCCCGTAGTCCTTCGCTGTGTTCACGCGGCCTGCTCCTTTCGCTCGACCAGGATGCCGTTCTCGAACCGGGCGCCGGTGCGGACCAGGGGTACCAGATGGGCGCCGGTAATCGCGCGCCAGCGTGTCTGGGCGGACTCGACGAGCTTGAACACACGCACGCCGACAACAAGGCGATCGATGCGTTCGCGAAGACCTCTTCGAGTTGCTGGCGGGCGCGGGGGCGCGGTCGGGATGAGTCTGCTCGGTCTCAGCGGCAACCGAGAACAATGCAGGTGTCGTGCGTAGTATCACTATCAGAACTGTGCGGCGGTAACTGGTGCTGCTCTCACAGCACCAAGCGCAAAAGCACACGTTGAATGTCGCAGGCGCCGCGCACGCACTGACCGCGGCGCCCAGAAAGGGTGTGAGCGCCATGTCCCAAACCACCGAACTGACCTCGCAGTACAGCACGCAGGTGACCGGCGACCTTGAACGCAACCTCAAGGAGCAAGAACGCCTCAGCGGTGAAATCGAAGCGCTTCAGGCGCAGTTGGCTGCTCTGCAGCACGACCACACCGTTCTGGTGAATATTCAGCAGGTCCTCGGCGTCTCCGCGACCACCGCTGCGCCTGAGCCCGTCGCGACGGTGCCAGCCGCCCGTAAGAAGGCAGCAGGCGCATCGGGCACAGCCAAGAAGTCCCCCGCAGCCGGGAATCGAACTGGCAAGAAGGCCGCGAAGGCGGCGGCCGCACCGTCGGCATCGCCGACGCTTGTCGACCTCGTGCGAGAACACCTGGCAGGCCAGAACGAACCCCGCTCCGCTGCCGAAATCGCCACCTCGCTGGGTCAGCAACACCCCAAACGCACCATCAAGACCACCGTCGTGCGCACCACGCTCGAAGGGCTCGTGGCCAAGAGCCAGGCCCAGCGCACCAAACAGGGCTCCTCTGTCTTCTACACGGCAGCCGACGCGACGCAGCCAGCACCAGCCAAGACCGAAAGCCAGCCCGAACCGGCCAGTTCCTGACCCGGCCCGTCGATGCCCAACCCCCCTGCTGCCCGGCCCCTCAACGCCGCGCGTGCCTGAACGGAAGGCAAGGGAGCCCAGCCCGATCACCGCAGCGGAGTTGAACGTCGGCGACGAGGTCGTTGCCACCGCGATCCTCGACCGGCTCCTCCACCACTGCGAAGAAGCCGGAACAGCAGCCCGCTTGAGGTCATTGCCCGGCATGCCCGTCGGCCAGCCTTGTGCTGCTGCCTTCGCTCAGCTGATGACGTGCACGGTGACGTACAGATCTCCGGGTGCTCCACCCTGCTGTCCTGGTGCGCCCAGTTCTCTGATCCGGAGCTTCTGCCCGTTCTTGACGCCGGCGGGGATGCGGATTTTGCAGGTGCGCCGCTTGGAGACGACTCTGCCCTCTCCCCGGCATGTGAGGCAGTCCAGGACCCTTGTTTCGTCGCCGGTGGGGGCGCAGGCAGGACAGTTCACGCTGGCGGTGATACGCAGGGAGACGACCGCACCGTAGACGGCTTCGCCAGCGGAGATGGAGACCTCGGACGTGATGTCGGCGCCGCGGTCGGGCGGAGGATCCTCGATGGGCCGGGTGGCGCCGAAATAGCGCTCGTTGATCTCTTCGAGGAGGTCGTAGACCGCACCAGCGCTGTCCGGCCGCCGGGTGGGGTCCTTGGCCAGGAGCTGGTTGACGAGCCGCTCCAGCTCCACAGGGGCATCCGGGCGCAGCATCCCCAGTGGGGTGGGCGGTTCGTTGATGTGCTGGTTGATCAGTTGCCAGGAGGTGCCGGTGAAGAGCCGGCGTCCGGTGACCGTCTCGAAGAGCAAGCAGCCGAGTGAGTACAGGTCGGAGCGGTAGTCAAAGGTTCCGGACAGCGCCTCGGGCGCCATGTACGCCGGCGTGCCGATCAGCACGCCGGCGGTGGTGATGTCGTGCCGTGCGTCGTTCCCTTTGGTGATGCCGAAGTCCACGACCGTCGCCTCGCCGTCGTCCCGGACCATGATGTTGGACGGTTTGATATCCCGGTGGGTCAGCCCGGCCTCGTGTGCGGCGCTCAGCGCGTCGGCGACGCAGGACGCCGTGTACAGGGCCGTCGGCAGGGGCAGCGCTCCGGCCTCGATGACGGAGCTGAGCGATGTGCCGGTGAGCAGTTGCATCACCAGGTAGGCGTAAGGCCGTCCGTGGTGCGTTGCGGAGCCGAAGTCGTGCACGGTGACGATGTGCGGATGGGACAGGCTGCCAGCGACCGCGGCCTCGCGGGCGAAGCGGGCGACCTGCCGGTCGTGGTCCGTGCTGCCGTCGCTGGTGAGGACTTTGACCGCCACTTGGCGGTCGACCCTCGGGTCGTGTGCTCGCCACACCTGCCCGAACCCGCCTGCACCGACTGGCTCGATCAGCCGGTACCGGCCGTCCAGGACGGTCCCGACACCTACAAGTCGTCCCCGCGCCCGCGGGGGTTGCTCCGGCACCGTCCAGCTCCAGTGCGACAGCTTCCGGTCGTCCCCGCGCCCGCGGGGGTTGCTCCTCCCGGGCCTTTCGCTTGTCCAGGCTTCGGAAGTCGTCCCCGCGCCCGCGGGGGTTGCTCCCGACTTCGAGCGGGAGTCCGCGGGGTAGAACTGTCGTCCCCGCGCCCGCGGGGGTTGCTCGTGACTCAAACGCCAGATGGTGTGTTCATCTAAGTCGTCCCCGCGCCCGCGGGGGTTGCTCGACCACGGCGCCTACATCTCCCTCACCCACGTCGTCGTCCCCGCGCCCGCGGGGGTTGCTCTCCTCTGTGCGGGAGTGCCTTAGATCCGTCCGGGTCGTCCCCGCGCCCGCGGGGGTTGCTCCGGGACGTTGTGCTTGGGGGAGTTGGCCATGTTGTCGTCCCCGCGCCCGCGGGGGTTGCTCCTTCGTTACCCGAAGGGGTGACGTTCCGTCACCCGTCGTCCCCGCGCCCGCGGGGGTTGCTCTGCCTTGCGTTGTTCTACGCAACGAAGCCGACCGTCGTCCCCGCGCCCGCGGGGGTTGCTCCTGCACCTCCAGCGCGTCATTCACCCACGCCACGTCGTCCCCGCGCCCGCGGGGGTTGCTCGGCTGTTGTCGGCGCGCGCGGCCCGTCGGGTCCGTCGTCCCCGCGCCCGCGGGGGTTGCTCGACGGTGACCGTGAAGCTCTACGCTGCCAGCACGTCGTCCCCGCGCCCGCGGGGGTTGCTCCCCGGGGCCAGCTGGAAATGGCTCAGCTGGCTTGTCGTCCCCGCGCCCGCGGGGGTTGCTCTACGAATCGGCGATATCCGGTTCGTACGCGTCGGTCGTCCCCGCGCCCGCGGGGGTTGCTCCGGCTCGCCGGGTGGACGGCGGCCGGAGTCGTCGTCGTCCCCGCGCCCGCGGGGGTTGCTCGCACGCGCGGCCGGGGAACGGGGGAGCGCTCGGGTCGTCCCCGCGCCCGCGGGGGTTGCTCCCCAGGTTTGGCCATCGCGCCGAACGCGAGCCCGTCGTCCCCGCGCCCGCGGGGGCTGCTCCCAGCACTGACGGCACTCGCCCGGCGGCGGGTTGTCGTCCCCGCGCCCGCGGGGGTTGCTCTCATCGGGACGTTGGCGCGTCCCTTCTCCGGGTGCCGTCCCCGCGCCCGCGGGGTTGCTCCTTTTCGCGCGCTTCTTCGGCGCCTGGGTGGATGTCGTCCCCGCGCCCGCGGGGGTTGCTCGCCTTGGGCTTTCCCTCGTAGGTGGAACACAGCGTCGTCCCCGCGCCCGCGGGGGTTGCTCCGGGTGTGCGTTCAGCGGGACTTCGGCGTACTGGTCGTCCCCGCGCCCGCGGGGGTTGCTCGCAGACCTACACCGTTTCGGCCGGTTCCATGAAGTCGTCCCCGCGCCCGCGGGGGTTGCTCCCACCCGCGAGGGGCGAGCGTCGATGATGAACCGTCGTCCCCGCGCCCGCGGGGGTTGCTCCCCGGCCCAGCCGATCCCGGACCCGGGCGAGCAGTCGTCCCCGCGCCCGCGGGGGTTGCTCCCCGGCCCAGCCGATCCCGGACCCGGGCGAGCAGTCGTCCCCGCGCCCGCGGGGGTTGCTCCCATCGATCACCGCGTCTGGCTTCCCCGAACGGGTCGTCCCCGCGCCCGCGGGGGTTGCTCCTGGCCCATGACCGCGAGCGCCTCGCGGGTCTCGTCGTCCCCGCGCCCGCGGGGGTTGCTCCCGGGAGCGGTTCGCGGAGATCGGGGGCGTGGAGTCGTCCCCGCGCCCGCGGGAGTTGCTCGAGTCCCTCGCCGGCCTATCGCTGGCGCGTCGTGTCGTCCCCGCGCCCGCGGGGGTTGCTCGGGGACCCTGGCGGTCGCCGTCCTGGAGAGCGCGTCGTCCCCGCGCCCGCGGGGGTTGCTCCAGCGCGGCCGACGTCGGCACGCCGTAGGTGGCGTCGTCCCCGCGCCCGCGGGGATTGCTCCGCATTCGTGCAGGGCATCAACCGGGGCGACCGGTCGTCCCCGCGCCCGCGGGGGTTGCTCCCAGAGGATCTGGGCGGCGACGTCCTGCCCGTTGTCGTCCCCGCGCCCGCGGGGGTTGCTCGCGGCTCAAGGAGATCGCCCGCGCCATCCGCGAGTCGTCCCCATGCCCCGCGGGGGTTGCTCGCGGGGCATGCCCTCGCCGATGGCGGGGGTCGAATCGTCCCCGCGCCCGCGGGGGTTGCTCCAGCCGCGCGGACTCGGTGGCCTCGACCTCCCGGTCGTCCCCGCGCCCGCGGGGGTTGCTCCACGGCCAGCCGGACCACGGACCGTGTCATTGAGTCGTCCCCGCGCCCGCGGGGGGGGTGGCTCGGACTTCAAGGACTGGCTGTGCCCCGCCTGCCAGTCGTCCCCGCGTCCGCGGGGGTTGCTCGAGATCGGCCCACTTCACGCCTCGGACAGGCTGTCGTCCCCGCGACCGCGGGGGTTGCTCCCACTACTGGGAGAACGTCTATCTCGGCCTCCCGTCGTCCCCGCGCCCGCGGGGTCCCTCCACGCAGCCGACCGCGAGCCCGAGGGCCGCGTTGGCCGCGCCCCCACTGGGATGGTCCCCGGCCACGTACCCCCAGCAAGACCCTGAGCAAGACGTCCCGTCAGAACCCGGCGCCTGCGTTCCGTGACGGTCTCAGCGACCGCCGCGTGATCGCGCCTGGATCGCCTCCCATCATGGGGGGACGCGCCTTGGTCCACCGGGTTGAGTCCTGCCTTGGCCTCACCGATAGCGACTATGCGCTTCTCACCGCGTGGCTGGGATAACCGTCCGGGGCGGGCGCCCGTCAACGGAGCGACAGGCCAACACCCCAACGGCAGCGGACCGTTCAGCGAGAACTTGGACTAGCCAGCCGGCCTTGGCTGCTTTCTCAACCAGGGCTCAGGTACAGGCCAGGCGGTTGAACCACCCCCTCAGGCGAGGAAAGCAGCATCTGATGCGGCTTCGGGCCCGGGGTTCGGTTATGCAGCCTGGAGGCCGGTGCGTGCACTGCGAAAGCTGGCCGTGCTACCCGTTCGTGGGCCTCCAGGACTGCCCGCTCTGACGGGGGCGGGCCATCAAGGTGAGGCCATCAAAATCCACAGGCATCCAGCGTTCGCGGCCGGCAGTGCGGGTGGTCCAGCCTTGTTCAGTCGTTGCGGGTTCGATCATGACTGCTTGGCCGTCATGGATTCGTTCGGCGAGGACGTTCCACAGTCTGTCGCGGATGCGGGGGTTCGGGTTTCCCACGTAAACGCCGGCGGCGACTTCGACGAGCCACCGGGTGAGGTGTCCGCGCAGGCCGGGCGGGGCTGCGACGAGGACCACCACGGTCGTGCCGGCGTTCATGCTGTCTCCTCGTTGGCGGAGGTGTCCGGTTCGGCGAGTTCCGGGAGGATGTCGAGGTGCGCTGTGGCGCTCCAGTTACGGCCGCAGCTGACGACGGTGTCACCGTCGTCCCAGAGGGCGCCTAGGTCCTCGTCGGAGATGTCGCTGCCTTGGGGTACGAGGAGCTGTTTGATGTCGGCGACGATGCGGGGCAGGAGCTTGCCCTGGACGACGGCGTCGCGCAGGGCGGTGCGGGCGTCGCGTTCCGAGGTCAAGCCCTGGGCGGCGAGGTCGAAGGCCAGCGGGATGGTGTATTCGGCCTTGTAGAGGTCGGCGATGTCCAGCACGAAGGAGAGTGCGTTGCCGGTGTGGACGAAGCCGAGCGCGGGGCTGGCACCGAGTCCGGTGATCGCGGCGTGGCTGATGCCGTAAAGGGCGGAATTGGCAGCGGACAGGAGGCGGTTGACGTCGTCGCCCGCGGCGAAAGCGTCTCCCGGCTTGTAGTCACGCTTGGTCCATGGCACGCCGGTGCGCTGTGAGTGCTGGGCGTAGAGGCGGCGGATGCGGGTGCCTTCTCGGCCCCGGAGTTGTTGCAGGGTCAGACCGGTCGTGTCTTCCCCGGGGAAGCGCATCTCGTACATGCGGCGTGCTACGGCGACGCGTTCTTTGGGGCGGGTGACCAGCCATGCCTGGCGGAGTTGGAGCTGGGATCCGCGGGCGATGCCGGTGCCGGTGGCGTAGAGGCGTACGCCGTGCTCGCCGACCCAGCACACGGCGGTGCCGGAGTCGGCGAGCAGGGTGACGGCGGGGTGGGTGATGCGGCTGCCGGGGCCTATCAGGAGGACTGCGAGCCAGGCGGCCGGGACGTGGATGGTGCGGGCCTTGTTGACCAGGACGATGGCGTTGTCATCGCGGTCGATGTGGCAGCGTTCGGCGTAGAGGCTGCTGATGCGGTCCTCGAGCCGGTGGACGTCATGTGGGCCGGTGCGCCACCACGGTTCAGCCACGGCCGGCATCCTCGGTGGGGCGGAGCGGGGCCAGGGTGAGGAGCCCCTGCCCGTAGCCCTTGGCGGGACCGATGCCGCCGAGGAGGGTGGCGCGCAGGGCGTCGGGGTCGGTGACGCGCAGCCGCCCTTCGAAGGTGGCGGTCGACAGAGTGACGCGGGGTCCGGCCTTGCCCTTGCTGAAGCGCAGGATGTCGTGGCTGACGACGGTGACCGCCGGCCCCGCCGACAGGTCCAGGTCGTCTGCGCCGGCCGGCTTCAGGCCGGGGGCGGGCGGCGTGGCGGTGGCGTCGGGGATGGCGAAGCCGTGGCGTTCGCACCGCTTGAGGAGCCACTGGAGCTGCTGGGGCACGGTGCGGTGGGCGACGCGGAAGCCGCGGGGGCGGTTGCCGTTGTCGGCGCCTTCCTTCAGGCGGGCAGCCTGCTGCTCGCTGGGCCGGGTAGGTCGGGCGACGCTTTGGACGGGGTTGGCGGTGAGGCGGAAGCCGAACTCGCGGCCGCGGGCGATGCGCTCGAGCAGGGGCGTGTAGTCGGCGATGAGTGGGTCGCCTCCGTCGGCTCCGGGCCAGCCGGCGTCGTCGACGAGGTGGGCCCAGGAGGGGCGGCTCTCGGTGAGGACGAGGACTTCGGCGCGACTGGGGTTGTTGTTCTCCAGACGCCACAGGACGCGCTCGGTGACGGGCTGGACGGCCAGTCCGGCCAGGATGGCGGCGTGCAGACGGTGGGGGCTGGAGAGCAGGGAGATGGCGGCCCGGCGGCGCGGGTTGAGGGCGATCTTCGACAGGTAGGGCATGTGGTCACCAGCCCAGAAGGGCGAACGGGTCGTGGCCGGACTGTCCGGCGCCGGAGTCCGGTGCGGGGTGGGGTGGCCGGGGGCGGCCGGTGGGCACGGTGACCCAGAGGTGGCGCACGGTACGGCGGCCGAAGGTGGTTCCGGTTTTGAGGTCGTAGGTGTCGGGGACGTCGACGGCGAGGTGGTCGCCGGCCGGGTCCTCTACGGTGGCCTCCAGGGACACGATGGTGTCCTGGACCTGGCGGCGGCGGTGGCTGCCCGCCTGCCACGGCACCTCGTTCAGCGCGAACTCCAGGGCCGTGTCGGGCCGCAGGCCGAGACTGACGGGGCCGGTGGGCGGGCAGGAGCGGCGGCCCAGGGACAGCGGGTGGACGGGATGCCGGACGGCCTCTTCCAGGCTCTCCATGAGGGTCTTCGGGCCGCGGAGGGCTGCGACGAAGACGGCGTCTTGGAGGTAGAAGCGCTGGGTGATGCCGGTGTATTTGGGGGGTGTGGTCCGGGTCTGCTGTCCCTTGGCGTTGGTCTTGGCTGACAGCAGCGGGAGCCCCCGGTAGTCGCTGTAGGTGTGGTAGTCGCGCAGGAGGGTGCCCGGCTGGTCGGCCCGGACGCCGAGCTCAAGTCCGAGCAGGTCGGCGATGGACGCCTCCCGGTCGCGTCCCTCGGCGGCGGCCAGGAGGCCGAGGACTCCGGACTTGGTGGGCTGGGGGCGGGTTTCGCGCCGGTTGTAGCGGGACGGTCCGCCCCAGGACTGCAGGGGGGCGGCCAGGCGCAGCACCAGGACCGCGTGCTCGGTGCCGGTCATCAGAGATCGGCCTCCACGCTGTTGCCAGCCTCCGCGGTCGTGGGCGGGGCCAGTTCTTTGCCGTCGAGCCAGTCGCCGACCAGGGTGGCCATGGAGTCGAGGAGGGCGGGGAAGGGCAGGGAGGAGCCGAACGCCTCGTTGATCTTGTCGTTTTCGGTGGTGTAGGTGGCCAGCGTCCGCAGCGGCCTTGTGCCCCATGTCTGGCCGACGGCCGTGAGTTCGTCGGCGAGGCGCACGACGGATTCCGCGGCCAGGCCGGTGACGCCGGTGACGGGCTCCTCGTATGCGGAGACCAGGTTGACCGGCTGGTCGGTGCGGACGGTCAGCAGTACCAGGTGCGGCAGGGTGCGGTGGGCGAAGGAGTTCTGGTGGCCGGTGGGCATGGAGCGTGCGAAGGCGTCGACGAAGCGGACGGCTGTCTCGCGGGTCTCGGCGGCGTCGGAGAGGTTGTCGCGGAGCTGGTGTACGCCCAGGACGGCGTACCGGTACAGGGTGGAGGAGTTGAACTCGACGGTGCCGATCATTCCGGCGCCGTGGTCCTCGGTGTTCTCGTCGTCGACCGCGGTGTAGTAGTCGAACTCGGTGCGCACGGCGTGGGTGGACAGGGCGTGCGCGACCTGGACGGAGGCGTCCACGTTCAGCGTGGGCAGGTCGGCGACCATGCGGCCGAACAGAGCGACCTCTGCCGGGTGTCCGGTGGACAGCGTCTGTACGACGGAGAGCTTCTTCACCTCGTCCTTCAGCTCGTCGTCGGGCAGGGCGGCCAGTGCGGCGGCACGGCCGTCGAGCTGCTTCACCAGGGCGTCGAGCTGCTTTTTGCCGAAGAACAGCAGGTACGCAGACTGGTCTTCCTTCTTCGAGGACTTGGTGATGCCGAGCGGCTCCAGCAGTGCGGCGGCCAGGCGGTCGGCCTGCTCCTCCGTAAGGCCGGCGCCGCCCTTGTCGGCAGGGCGGGCGAGGCGCTGGGCGAGCAGGGTGGAGATTCGTTTGGTGCGAGTGGCCCGGTCGGCCTCGGGCACCTGCCGGGCGTACTCGATGCGGGTCGCGCGCTTCCACGCCTGCGAGGAGACGCGGGCACGGCGGGCACCGCCGAAGACGGCTTGCTTGGGCGTGCCGGAGTCATCCCGGTTGACGTTGGACGGCGGCAGGCTCTGCAGGATGTGCACCTCGACGAACAGGTTCGGCTGGTTCATGGCCTGGCTCCTTGGGGGCAGGGGCGCCGCCGAGGCGGCACTCAGGTGTGAGGGTCGAAAGGGCGGGAGGAGAGGGGGGTTTCGGGCGGGCCGCGAACGCGGTGCGGCCGTGTGGCCGGCTGTCTTGGGCAGTGGCGTCAGGACGTCGCCGCGGTGTGGAAGTCGCGGTCCCAGCGCTGCCGGAAAAACGTGGCGGTGCCGGGGCGGCGAGGGTCGTCCCAGGTACGCAGGGCGTTGCGGAGCAGGTCATAGTCGAGTGCGACGCCGGCCTGGTTCAGCAACGGGATGAGGGATCGCAGATGCATGACGAGTTCGTCGACGTCGACGGAGGTGAGCAGGACACCGAAGCGCCTGTGCAGCGCCACGGTGGCGCTCTTGCCCGCGCCGTCGGCGGCCGCCTTCTTGGCGAGCAGGCCGGCGGCGGTGCCCGGGCTGTTGCCGGCGACGTGCATCGGGCGCACGTGCGTCTGCTGGTGACGGGCGAAGAGGGTGAGCGCTGCATGTTCGGCCGCCAGGTCCCGCGTGAGGGCTCCCTTGTCACGCAACTCGAACGTCATGCGGGTGCGATAGAACGCCCACATGGCGGCCACCGTCCCTGCCTCGCGTCCGGTGCCTGAGCCCAGCGCGGCCAGTTCCGCACCCATCTCCCCGCCGGGGCCGAACGTCGTCCAGTACGGTGCGGGCTCACGGCCCGTCCCGGCGCCATGCTCGTCCTCGTCCTCGCCGCTGCGGGGAAGGGGGATGCCCGGGTCGGTGTACTGCAGGCCCCAGGCCCGCAGGGTGCGGTTCCTTTCCGGCCCGTCCCACCGGGCCAGCTCCCAGAACAGGCGGGTGTAGTCCAGGCCGACGCCCGCCCGCGCCAGCAGCGGTACGAGCCGCTGCAGGTGCTGTGCTAATTCGTGCAGGTCCTGGGCCGTGGCGGCCGCGGTCAGCCGCCGTTCCACCGCGGACTGCGTCAGGGCTTCGCTTTGGCGCAGCCGCAGACATGCGGTGCCCAGCCCGATGCCGCTCTGGTGGACGAGTTCGGACGCGGCGTGCTGGTGCAGGCCGAACAGGGTCAGTGCGTAGTGCTCGGCGACGTAGGCGTCGTCTAGAAGGTCCGCGCCCTCGTCCGGGAGAAAGACACGGTGGAGGGTGCGCATGGACGCGGCGGTGCCGGCCTCTTGGCCCACGCCTTCACGCACGGCCCTCAGGCTGCGCGCGATGTACTCGCAGAACTCCGGGCGCCGTCGTTCAACGCGCCGCACCTGCCAGTCCCTGGCAGCCTCCTCCCAGAAGAACGGCCGCGCCCGGCCCGTCGAGAAACGCCTCGTGCGCGTGCTGGGAAGAGAGGTCATAGCGCCGCCTCCGTCGTCGTGGCGCGGCGTTCTTCAGCGGCCCGCTGCAGAATCTCGGCGAGTTGCGCCCGGAAGATGCCGATGGCCTTGCCGCTGCGGTACACGAACTCCCTCTCCCCGTTCCTGACGGTGCGGCCCACGACGGCGCGCGGCGGGGCGGCGGCGAGCAGCAGGTCGGCTTCCCTGTTCGCGGCGATCTGCACGGACTGCTCCCAGGCCAGCTGGGCGCGCTCGAGGAGGTCGCCGTCGTCCTCGCCGACAGTCCGCAGCCCGACGAGGAGGCGGCGCATGGTGCGGTCCAGGGAGTGCAGGAACTGGGCGGAGGGCCTGCTGCCTTTGTCCCTGGGCAGTGGATCGCCGCCCGCGGCGCGCCGCAGGTCGTTGTTGAGGGCGTCGAGCGCGCGGGCGACCCGGTCGGCCTGCTCGACGCATTCCAGCAGGGCTTCGCGCAGCCACTTGTCCTGGGCGAGCAGGGCGTTGACGGGCAGGGGCAGGTCGTCTCCGATGGCGTTCTCCACCACGGCGGACTGCGTGCCGTACTCAAGACCCGAGGTCTCCACACCGAGTGGGTAGCGTGGGGAGAGCACCTTCTCGGCCTGCAGATTCCCGATCTGCTGCAGCAGCAGTGACGTGTAGGGTCCGTCGCCCTGCTCGGGCAGGGTCATGGCCAGGAGGGTGCTCAGTCCCTGCCAGGGCTGCCCGGCCCGAGGTGTGCCGGCGGGGCCGTTGGTGCGGCTGGTCCTTCTTCGGTTTGGCCGTGTGCTGCCATGCGGTGTGCGGCTCGTCCTGGGGGGTGCGCGCCAGGCGGTCGCCGGCGGACACGATCACCCGGTTCACCCGCAGCCCCTGCTGCGTCTCGCAGGTGAACAGGCGCACCCTGCGCGCCTGGAAGGTCAGGAGGTCCAGCAGCCCGCTCGCCGGGCGCTCCGACCAGGTGGGGGTGGCCGGCGACGTGCAGCCGAGGCTCGCCGGACGCTCGTCCCAGGCCCACTGCGGTCGGTCACCGGGCTTGAGACCGTCGGGCAGCACCGGCGTGTTCAGCAGCAGCGTCTCGTACAGCGTCGCTCCGGTGGGGACGATGACACCGAGCTGGCCGCAAGGCCCGGTCGGGTTGCCGGTTGTCTTGCCGTTCTTCGCCTGCGGGTCGCCCTCGGCGCCGGTCTTGATTGACGCCGTGTCCCAGCAGTGCGCATGCAGCAGCCACAGTGCGGCGTCGCCGGGCGTCAGCAGCAGTTCGTCCGTCTCACACAGCGCGCTGAACAGGGGCACGTTGTTTCCGGACGCGATCGACGGCACCAACTGCGCTGCGGACTTGGTCTCGCCGTTCAGCGCTTTCAACTCTGCGACCTGTGCGAACGGGCGCACCGTGTCGAAAAGCCGGAACCTGTCCCCGTAACGGCCGGGACCCAGGTACTGGCTGATGCGCGTGAGTTCCTCCGTCGAGAACCTCCCGCGGCAAAACCGCTCCCCCCACTCCTGCCGGCTCTGTGGCACCCCGAGGGCGTCGAACATGACCGGCAGTAGCAACTGACGGAGCACCACTGGCAGCATCGTGTGCACCGGCAGCTCCAGGCGCCGGATCCTGTGTGCTTCGGATAACGCGCCCAGCAGACCGACGTGCCGAGTGGACCCATCCACATCGACCACGGTCAGCATCGCGCCGTGGACCAAGTCTCCGTTGACGTCCATGGCGGCTCCCCCCTCCATGAGGTTGGCCCCACGTCCCCCCGGACATGAGGACGGCAGTTTGATGCAATTCCCCCCGGCACGCATCGCTTTGTCGTGCATCACGGTTCCACACAACTTTCAATGCTTGCAAGCTGATTGGCCGTTCTCGTGGCGGCGAATTCTCGCCAACTCCTCAGCTGTGGCCAAAGGCTCAGTAGGCTCTTGGTGGGCGTGCGGAGCGCTCCCGCTTCCCCGCAATGCCGGGGGTGTTCCCTTTCACTGCTTCATGTGGTCCCCGCACGAGCGGGGTCGATGGATGCCGCGGGAACGCTCCGCACACTCCTCCCGCTCACCCTCGCTCGACGACCAGGCCCAGCACGTCGTCGTAGGAGACCCGGTCTGCCCCCAACAAGGCGGTGCCGCCGTCCTCCAGCACCAGCGCCAACCGGTACTTGAGCCACGGACGGTCCAACCACCCCGGCAGAGGGCGCAGCTCGGCCTGAACGGCTGCGGTGAGCCGTGCCGGAAGCCGGATGATCCCGCCCATCAGCCGGTCGGTCACCTCGTCGTCGTCCACCTCGCCGTTAACGCCGAGCCAGGTGCCGTCGTAGGCCCGGTAGCCGCCGGGAACCCGGCGGACGATCACCGCCTCGACGGTAGGGTCGCCGTCCCGGACGACGGCGTCGAGCTGTTCCTCGGTAGCGGCCCGACTGCCCGCGTAGTGCAGGCCCTCGAGGGTGGGAAAGGCCCACTCCCGCTGACGGCACAGGAGAAACTCCTCCGCCTTCGCCTGCCGCTTCAGCTCCTTCGCCTGCCACTGCTCCAGGGCTTCGGCCTCGTGCCAGCCGGCCGGGCAGATCTCATCGCTGCCGTAGGCCCGGGCCACCAGCCCTGGCACGTCGGCGGGAATGCTCCACCCCGCCCCCTGCTCCGGCCGCGGATGCGCGTTCTGCGCTTCCGCGGTGGCCGGAAGAGATCCTGCGCTCTGCGTGACGAGAGCCGCCGCCCGCAGCAAAGACCACCTGCCGTAGATCGCCTCCGAGGCTTGGAGAAACCGCGGGACGCCGTCCCCGCCTGCCGCCACACCGGTGACCACAACCCGCGGCACCCTGTGGGCGTCGGGGCGGCGCGTGCCGCTGTGACGGTGCAGCCGGCCGATGCGCTGCAAGAGCAGATCGGTGGGAGCCAGGTCGGTGATCAGAACGTCAGCGTCCACGTCGAAGGACTGCTCCGCGAGCTGCGTGGCAATCACCACCATGCGCTCCGGCCGCTCCGCACCGGCCTGCGGCCCCATCAGACGCAGACACTGCGCCGTCCGCTCGGCACGGTGCGCGGCACACAGTCGTGCATGCAGCAGATGCAGTTCCCCCTCGAAGCCGCCCGCGCACAGTTCGTCGTAGACCGCCTGTGCACGGGCGACCTGATTGACCACCACCAGGGCCACACCGCCGTCGGCGACAAAGGTGCGCACCTCCTTCGCCACCCGCGCACCGGAGATCTCGACATCGGGCAGCCAGGCGAGGTTCACCGGCATCGATTCCCGCCAGGACTGCACCACCTCACGCGAGGTCTCGGCCACAGCCTGACCGGCCACGCCGTAGGCGACCGTGACGCATGGGTAGCCGGCCGGCTCCGGTACCGGCTGATGCACCTCCGCCGTCCCCAGCACGCCGGACAGGTAGGCGTCCACGAACAACTGCCGCTGAGCGGGCGGCAACGTCGCCGACAGCAGCACCACCGGAACGCGCGCCTGCCCCAGCCAGCGCAGCGCCTCCACGAGGAACTGCCGCATGTAGACGTCCGCGGCATGCACCTCGTCAACGATCACGACCTTCCCCGCCAGCCCAGCGAACCGGAGCATGACATGGCGAGTACGGGTCGCCGCATGCAGCAGATGGTCGACCGTACCGACGGCGAACGCGGTGAGCAGGCCCCGCTTGTGGCCGAGAAACCAGTGCGCAGGACCGTCCGCCCCGGAGGCTGAGCCGCCTCCCGCCAGCGGCTCAGCCAGAGCCATCCCGTAATCGGCATCCTCGTCGATGGCTCCGAAGTCATCCCCCTCCCCGGCCCCGAAGTCGCTTGCCTGGCACTCGCAGCCGTCACCATCGCCATCACTGTCGCTGTCCGGGCGCGGCTTTCCCTCCCAGATCGCCCGCCACCAGGCGTTGAACCGCCGGCGTCCATGCAGGAGCGCAACCTGCGACTCAAGCTCCGGGTCGAACGTGCGCACCCACTGCAGCACCTGCTCGTACATCGGGTCGCACGTCGCCTGCGTCGGCATCGCCACGAACACACCGTCGAGACCGAACCGAGCCGCCAGCACCTCGGCGGCCGCCAGCGCCGCCTTCGTCTTGCCCTCCCCCATGGGCGCCTCCGCGACCAGGACCCCCGGCACCGGCATCGACCACGCCCGCTCCACCAGCTCCCGCTGCGACGCCCGGGCAGTAACTCCCAGCCGGTCCGCCAGCGGGGCCAGTTGCGTCGGCGGCAGCGCAAGATCCCGCCAGCCACCACGTAAGCGCAGCCGTGCCCACTGCTCCTCCATACAGCGCCGGGCCTCGTCGAACGAGACCGCCTCCGCGTCCGCAAGTCCCCGGCCCATACGGCCGGCGCTCGCGATCCAGTCCGCCATCACGATCAGACCCGACAGTGCAAGCTGCTCCGCCTTCCTCAAATCGGCCACCGGCCGCACGTCCGCCAAGTCCTGGAAACCGACAGCACAGGTGAACACGTCCACCACCGCACGCTGCGCCTCAGCCCAAGCAGGCCCCCGGCCCTGTACCTCTCGGTGCGGCGGCTCAAGACCACCCACGGACGGAAACGCACCGTGGTGACCGGCCACCAGCGGCCATATCCATCCGGCAGCTTCCTCGCTTCCCCACTCGGCAACCAGCCGCGGCTTCAGCAACGCGGCGCCGGCGACATCGTGACGCCACCTCTTTCGCCGGTCGGTCGGCAGCCGCCCCCACGTCAGCCCCGACGCCAGCACTGGAGCAGCCTCAACCGCGTCCACGGCCTGGAACGCCGGGCACGCCTTCCCACAGTCGTGAATACCGCACACCCACATGAACCACAGCCGGCCCCGGCCCCCGCTGATCTCATCCAGCCTCTGCCTAAACGCCCGCGACAGATACTGATCCCACATCAGCCCTGCTACCGCTGCCGTGTCCAGCAGATGCCCCAGCAACAGATGGCTCCGCCCACCGTTCTTCGCCGCCGACTTCCCCCAAAGCCGCGACACCCGTTCAACAGCCTCCGGCGACAGCCCCATCGCCTCCATCAGCCGGACGACGGACCCCTCACGCTCCACCACGGACCCCCTCCACTCAGGCGCCCTGGCACACTAGACCCCGCCACTGACAACGCCCCCGAACGAAGACACAGACGCGGAATGCAGGTAAACGAAAACCAGCCCCCTCGCTAGCATCACCGCAGATCACAAAGAGTCGTCCCCGCGCCTGCGGGGGTTGCTCTCACCGTCTGACAGCTGCCGGCACCCAGGAGGAGTCGTCCCCGCGCCTGCGGGGGTTGCTCCCTGGTCCAGGCCCTTGGGGTCAGTGACCTTTTGTCGTCCCCGCGCCTGCGGGGGTTGCTCCGGGGACAGCTTGTTGCTGGAGCCGTTCTGCGGGTCGTCCCCGCGCCTGCGGGGGTTGCTCCCCTGAGAGCGAGAACGAATGCCAAGCCGGTTCGTCGTCCCCGCGCCTGCGGGGGTTGCTCCCTGATGAAGGTCACCGGCCTGTCGACTCCGGAGTCGTCCCCGCGCCTGCGGGGGTTGCTCGACGAACAGCGACGCCAAGCCCGCGCCCTCGGTGTCGTCCCCGCGCCTGCGGGGGTTGCTCCTCCGGCCGGGCGTGGTTCTCGGTGTTCCCGAGGTCGTCCCCGCGCCTGCGGGGGTTGCTCCGGCCGGCCCTACCCCACCCGCAACCCGGCCCCGTCGTCCCCGCGCCTGCGGGGGTTGCTCCCCGCACAACCACAAGTACACGCTGAGCCTGACGTCGTCCCCGCGCCTGCGGGGGTTGCTCTCGGTCAGATCCTGCGCGTTGACGACGTGGCGCGTCGTCCCCGCGCCTGCGGGGGTTGCTCGTGGTTGAGGGTGCGGCGTCGGCCGAGGGTGGTGTCGTCCCCGCGCCTGCGGGGGTTGCTCCTCGCCGCCATGGGCTACGGCGACCTCGCCGCCCGTCGTCCCCGCGCCTGCGGGGGTTGCTCCGACTGCCCGGAGCTGCTGGACCTCGGCCACGCGTCGTCCCCGCGCCTGCGGGGGTTGCTCCCGTCACCGCGCTGCAAGGCACCGTCACCGCCAGTCGTCCCCGCGCCTGCGGGGGTTGCTCCCCGCACTACTGGGCGGAGAAGCTCGGCGGTGGGTCGTCCCCGCGCCTGCGGGGGTTGCTCCCTCAAGACGGCCCACTTCTACTGCAACAGCGTGTCGTCCCCGCGCCTGCGGGGGTTGCTCCGGTGTGCCGGCCTCGCGCGGGGATGGCGATGGGTCGTCCCCGCGCCTGCGGGGGTTGCTCTCGAACGAGATCATCGGCAGGTCGCACGGAGGCGTCGTCCCCGCGCCTGCGGGGGTTGCTCCCCGCAGCACTCCAGCCCGCACCCTGCCGAAGCGTCGTCCCCGCGCCTGCGGGGGTTGCTCCTGGCTGAGACGGACAGTGTGGTGCACAGCGAAGTCGTCCCCGCGCCTGCGGGGGTTGCTCGCTCTGGGTCCCGCTCGACCAGCGCGTCGCGCAGTCGTCCCCGCGCCTGCGGGGGTTGCTCCGAGCACAGCAGCAGAGCGCATGGTCCCCCCCAAGTCGTCCCCGCGCCTGCGGGGGTTGCTCCGAGCTCGTCGACGCGGGCCGGTTGGAGATCGGGTCGTCCCCGCGCCTGCGGGGGTTGCTCCGCCAGCAGGCCCGTGCCCGCACCGGCGGCCGCGTCGTCCCCGCGCCTGCGGGGGTTGCTCCTCCCGGAGCCACGTCGGGTCTATCCGGACCTCGTCGTCCCCGCGCCTGCGGGGGTTGCTCCACGTCGCCAAGATGTACGGCACCCCCCGCATGGTCGTCCCCGCGCCTGCGGGGGTTGCTCGTGCTGGTAGGGATGGAGCTGGAACCTGTAGTGGTCGTCCCCGCGCCTGCGGGGGTTGCTCTCCGCAGCAGGTGTCCTACGAGACGATCGGCCCGTCGTCCCCGCGCCTGCGGGGGTTGCTCTGCGGGTGGACTCTATGAGTCCGTTTGTGGTGTGTCGTCCCCGCGCCTGCGGGGGTTGCTCGCGCGGGGTGCCGACGGAGAAGGCCGGCAAGGAGTCGTCCCCGCGCCTGCGGGGGTTGCTCCTCCGTTCCCTGGGACGAACTGACTCCCGAGGAGTCGTCCCCGCGCCTGCGGGGGTTGCTCCCAGAACAGTGGGGAGTCCGGGGACCACGGCGGGTCGTCCCCGCGCCTGCGGGGGTTGCTCCCCGCGCAGTCTGGCGGGCAGTTGTCACATGTCGTCGTCCCCGCGCCTGCGGGGGTTGCTCCCCCTACAGCTTCGGGATCGAGCACGTGGCCGCGTCGTCCCCGCGCCTGCGGGGGTTGCTCGACGAACTCCACCCGATCCCCTCTCCCCGCGCCGTCGTCCCCGCGCCTGCGGGGGTTGCTCCATCCGCTCCAAGGCGATCCCGGCGGACGTCACGTCGTCCCCGCGCCTGCGGGGGTTGCTCCGCCTCGCCGACGTCTGGCACGCCGTCGAATGGGTCGTCCCCTCGCCTGCGGGGGTTGCTCCTGATCCAGACCCGCAGCGTCCCCGTTCTCGTCGTCGTCCCCGCGCCTGCGGGGGTTGCTCCCTACTGGCGAGTCCCCGGTGGGCACACGTCATGTCGTCCCCGCGCCTGCGGGGGTTGCTCCCGCCATGACCACCACCCGCACCGCGCCCCGCAGTCGTCCCCGCGCCTGCGGGGGTTGCTCCGCGAACAGACTGCTGCCGACGGCACACGCTGGGTCGTCCCCGCGCCTGCGGGGGTTGCTCCAAGATCCCGGAGCACATCGCCCGCATGGTCGGGTCGTCCCCGCGCCTGCGGGGGTTGCTCCTCGGCTCCCCTCGTCGGGTCGTTCTCCCTGTCGTCGTCCCCGCGCCTGCGGGGGTTGCTCCGAGCCATCGGCCGGCGGGGTGTTCCTGCACGAGTCGTCCCCGCGCCTGCGGGGGTTGCTCCTCCAACATCCGGTTCTTCCTCACCACCACCGAGTCGTCCCCGCGCCTGCGGGGGTTGCTCGCTCCGTCGCGACCTGGGCGCGGTGCTCGACGCGTCGTCCCCGCGCCTGCGGGGGTTGCTCCCGCCTGACACTGGGCCACCACGCGGCGGACCGGTCGTCCCCGCGCCTGCGGGGGTTGCTCGTTCCTCAGCCAGGCCGGGATTGCCTGCGAGGGGTCGTCCCCGCGCCTGCGGGGGTTGCTCGCCTGATGGACATCGACCCCGCAGACATCGTCGGTCGTCCCCGCGCCTGCGGGGGTTGCTCCCAGAACAACGCCGTCACCGTCACTGTCCAGTCGTCGTCCCCGCGCCTGCGGGGGTTGTTCCCCCGCGCTGGCCGCCTACGAGGGGTTCGGCGCGTCGTCCCCGCGCCTGCGGGGGTTGCTCCCGCCCGACTCCTGCCGCGGCTCCTGAAGGGGCGTCGTCCCCGCGCCTGCGGGGGTTGCTCCCAGAACAACGCCGTCACCGTCACTGTCCAGTCGTCGTCCCCGCGCCTGCGGGGGTTGCTCCCCCGCGCTGGCCGCCTACGAGGGGTTCGGCGCGTCGTCCCCGCGCCTGCGGGGGTTGCTCCCGCCCGACTCCTGCCGCGGCTCCTGAAGGGGCGTCGTCCCCGCGCCTGCGGGGGTTGCTCGGCAGCCAGCATCGAGGCGGCGGCCGACACCACGTCGTCCCCGCGCCTGCGGGGGTTGCTCCCGGACGCCCTCACCACGCAGGCAACCCACGCCGTCGTCCCCGCGCCTGCGGGGGTTGCTCCGAGCTTCTTGTTCACGTCATCACCTCAGACGAGTCGTCCCCGCGCCTGCGGGGGTTGCTCGCTCAAGGAGCGCTGGAGTTGGTACCGGGGCCCGTCGTCCCCGCGCCTGCGGGGGTTGCTCGCTGGCCTGAGCCGTGCCGCTCGACGACGCGTCGTCGTCCCCGCGCCTGCGGGGGTTGCTCCTCCGGGCCCTTGGCGAGCACGTACGCGGCTTCGTCGTCCCCGCGCCTGCGGGGGTTGCTCCTGCGCGAGGGGGACGTCGTCCTCGACCAGGGCGTCGTCCCCGCGCCTGCGGGGGTTGCTCGGACAGGGCCTGATCATGACCGCCATCCTCAGCGTCGTCCCCGCGCCTGCGGGGGTTGCTCGACTCACTCAGGTGCATAGAGCATGGGCGAAACGTCGTCCCCGCGCCTGCGGGGGTTGCTCTGCTGGCTGGCCGTCAGCTGGGCCGCCGTACACGTCGTCCCCGCGCCTGCGGGGGTTGCTCGGTTTTCCTCGTCACCGGGCTGTTGGTCGGCTACGTCGTCCCCGCGCCTGCGGGGGTTGCTCCTCCAACGGGCCGGCGGCCTGACCTACATCAACGTCGTCCCCGCGCCTGCGGGGGTTGCTCGTGGTGCCCGGGTTGCGCCAAGTGCTCGTGCGTGTCGTCCCCGCGCCTGCGGGGGTTGCTCGCAGCGGCTGCCCTGCGCTGCTTGCTCCCGCAGGTCGCCCCCGCGCCTGCGGGGGTTGCTCGTCGCGGCACACAAGTACTCCGGCCTGTTCGTGGTCGTCCCCGCGCCTGCGGGGGTTGCTCGGCGGAGGAGGAGAAGGCGAAGCAGGCGGAGGTGTCGTCCCCGCGCCTGCGGGGGTTGCTCATGACCCGCGCTGACCTGAAGGTGGCGCGCGGGGTCGTCCCCGCGCCTGCGGGGGTTGCTCCTCGCCGCGCTCGGCGAGCGGGAGGACATCCGCGTCGTCCCCGCGCCTGCGGGGGTTGCTCCCTCGGCGGAGAGGTCGTCAGGGTGTACGGGCAGTCGTCCCCGCGCCTGCGGGGGTTGCTCCCCAACCCGCATGACCCGCTGCGCCCCGCCGGCGTCGTCCCCGCGCCTGCGGGGGTTGCTCCCGACATCGGATCAACTCCAGGACCTGCACGACGTCGTCCCCGCGCCTGCGGGGGTTGCTCCGCCGTTCAACTCACCCGTCTATCCGCATCTGGGTCGTCCCCGCGCCTGCGGGGGTTGCTCGTCGGCGAGCCATTCCGCGTACGTCTGCTTGTGGTCGTCCCCGCGCCTGCGGGGGTTGCTCGACGCGGCGCAGCCGGAATCCGATCAGGCCGACGTCGTCCCCGCGCCTGCGGGGGTTGCTCCCGGACCCGGGCGAGCCGTTGGGGACGTTCGTGGTCGTCCCCGCGCCTGCGGGGGTTGCTCCCGCGGCACCATCTACGACCCACGCTGTGCCTGGTCGTCCCCGCGCCTGCGGGGGTTGCTCTCCGAGACGACGACGCGCGTCTTCGCCGCCCTCGTCGTCCCCGCGCCTGCGGGGGTTGCTCGCTGGGGTCGACCTTGCCGGGCTGGACCTCTTTGTCGTCCCCGCGCCTGCGGGGGTTGCTCCGAACACCTGCATCAATCTCCTCCTCACGCCGCGTCGTCCCCGCGCCTGCGGGGGTTGCTCCCATCGACTGAGAGGACACCATGACCCGCGACCGTCGTCCCCGCGCCTGCGGGGGTTGCTCTTCAGCGATGGCCACCTCGGGGCCGGCGGGGGCGTCGTCCCCGCGCCTGCGGGGGTTGCTCGATCTGGTGGCGCCTGAGCGTGGCCAGATTCAGGTCGTCCCCGCGCCTGCGGGGATTGCTCCCCGGAAACGGCGTCTGGTTACGCTCCCCTCACGTCGTCCCCGCGCCTGCGGGGGTTGCTCGGGCAGCTGGTCACCTGGATGCCCGGCATGGACGTCGTCCCCGCGCCTGCGGGGGTTGCTCGCTGCGCCAGATCGACGCCCGAGATCGTGCCCTGTCGTCCCCGCGCCTGCGGGGGTTGCTCGAAACTCCAGCTGATCATGTACGCGGCTGTCCTGTCGTCCCCGCGCCTGCGGGGGTTGCCCGAGGCCGTGGGCAACGGTCAGGATCTGGGGCCAGTCGTCCCCGCGCCTGCGGGGGTTGCTCCGGCGGCAACAGCACCTTCGACTCGGTGCATCAGTCGTCCCCGCGCCTGCGGGGGTTGCTCGGTGTCCGGCTCGGCGGGCGGGGGCGCCACCCAGTCGTCCCCGCGCCTGCGGGGGTTGCTCCTCGGTCTCGTACTCGATGTCCGCGGGCATCGGGTCGTCCCCGCGCCTGCGGGGGTTGCTCGACGTCGAGAGTGGGGAGAAGGGCGAGCGCGTGGTCGTCCCCGCGCCTGCGGGGGTTGCTCCAGAGTCTGGACCACTCCAGCCCTCGTCCCGCTGTCGTCCCCGCGCCTGCGGGGGTTGCTCCTCCGGGTGAGGACCGGAGACGCCGGTGAGCGAGTCGTCCCCGCGCCTGCGAGGGTTGCTCGAACAGCGTGGCGACGAGCGTCATCACGCTGAGGTCGTCCCCGCGCCTGCGGGGGTTGCTCCGGCAGGCGGCGGCGCTCCTCGGTCGTCGTCCTGTCGTCCCCGCGCCTGCGGGGGTTGCTCGCTCGCCGCGGCCTATGGCCTCGATGTGTCGGCGTCGTCCCCGCACCCGCGGGGGTCTCTCCCTCGACGGGGAGCCTTGGCAGTTCGACGTGGCGCCGTCCCCGCACCTGCGGGGGTCTCTCGGTTCAGGTTCAGCAGCACGGTTGGGCCACCTCGTCGTCCCCGCACCCGCGGGGGGTCTCTCCGCAGCGTTCGGGCTCGTCTGCGGCCACGACGGGTCGTCCCCGCATCCGCGGGGGTCTCCCATGGAGTCAGACAACGGTCGAACCGTGCCCGTGGCCGTCCCCGCACCCGCGGGGGTCTCCCACGCGCTGGTGGACTACCGACCCGACCTGTAGCCGTCCCCGCGCCCGCGGGGGTTGCTCCGTCACGGCGCGCCGACAGCCTGAGTGCGCCACGTCGTCCCCGCGCCCGCGGGTATTGCTCCCTGGCCATGGTCGACCACATCGACCGCTCCGTGTCGTCCCCGCGCCCGCGGGGGTTGCTCGCGGACGGCAGAAAACGCGGTGCGCGAGGCCGCCGTCGTCCCCGCGCCCGCGGGGTTTACTCGAAGGATTACCGCGATGTGCTGATGGACCTCGAGTCGTCCCCGCGCCTGCGGGGGTTGCTCCATCGTCTACCGGCGTCTGCCCGACGAGGCCAAGTCGTCCCCGCGCCTGCAGGGGTTGCTCGCGGCCTATGAGGGGCCGGAGAACGAGCAGGCGGTCGTCCCCGCGCCTGCGGGGGTTGCTCCGTGCTGTCCGGGATCGCGAACCCGGTGGCGGGGTCGTCCCCGCGCCTGCGGGGTTGCTCCAGCGGCATCGCTACCGGGAGCAGTGCGGTGATGTCGTCCCCGCGCCTGCGGGGTTGCTCACCACCTGGTCCGCTTGTTGGTTGAATGACCACGTCGTCCCCGCGCCTGCGGGGGGTGCTCCCTGTTCCGCGGCAGTCTCGCGACCGCCATAGCGTCGTCCCCGCGCCTGCGGGGGTTGCTCGTCGTTGATAGCACCGGTACAGCCAGACCCGGCGTCGTCCCCGCGCCTGCGGGGGTTGCTCCGCCACCATCCGCCGGATTGCCGTCTCGGGCGCGTCGTCCCCGCGCCTGCGGGGGTTGCTCGACGAACACCTCGTACAAGCTCAGCGTGGCCGCGTCGTCCCCGCGCCTGCGGGGGTTGCTCCCGGGCTCGTCGGGCCCTGTCCCGTGTGCAGCTGTCGTCCCCGCGCCTGCGGGGGGTTGCTCCTGTGATGTGTCCGGTGTCAGTGACACCCGGGTGTCGTCCCCGCGCCTGCGGGGGTTGCTCGGTGGAGTCTCCCGGGTGGTGGCTTCAGCGTCTGTCGTCCCCGCGCCTGCGGGGTTGCTCTCCCTTCCCCTTCGCCCTCTCCGCACCGTCTGGGTCGTCCCCGCGCCTGCGGGGGTTGCTCGTCCGGGCCGGTGAACAGCAGACGGCCCTGCATGTCGTCCCCGCACCCGCGGGGGTTGCTCGAGTACTGCCCGAAGTCGTGGAACCCTGTGATCGTCGTCCCCGCACCCGCGGGGGTTGCTCATGACCCGCGCTGATCTGAAGGTGACGCGCGGGGTCGTCCCCGCACCCGCGGGGGTTGCTCGGCGTTGAAGCCTGGCGGAAGAGCAAGGGCCGCGTCGTCCCCGCACCCGCGGGGGTTGCTCGGTGAGCAGGGTGTCGTCGATGTCCTGCTCGGTGTCGTCCCCGCACCCGCGGGGGTTGCTCGAGGCCATCAAGGGCAGTTGCGAGGGCCTGCCGGTCGTCCCCGCACCCGCGGGGGTTGCTCCTCCTCTACGAAGGACCGGGCGCCGTCCTCGGCGTCGTCCCCGCACCCGCGGGGGTTGCTCCCAGTCCATGACCGTCAGCGCGTTGTTGTCGTTGTCGTCCCCGCACCCGCGGGGGTTGCTCGCCGATGACGGCCAGTGCGGCGGCGCAGTAGGCGTCGTCCCCGCACCCGCGGGGGTTGCTCCGTCGACGTGCACGTCGCCTGGCTCGGCGTCGGGTCGTCCCCGCGCCTGCGGGGGTTGCTCCCGTCAAATCGAGGACACTGAGCGTGCTCTCGGGTCGTCCCCGCGCCTGCGGGAGTTGCTCGGCGCAGGGGAATTGGCGGCAGGTTGGGCGCTTGTCGTCCCCGCACCTGCGGGGGTTGCTCGGTGATCTGCGGACCGTTCGTGAATCCCAGGGAGTCGTCCCCGCGCCTGCGGGGGTTGCTCTTCGTCGATGACCACGGTGATACCGGGATATTCGTCGTCCCCGCGCCTGCGGGGGTTGCTCCTCCCGCTGGCGGCCCGGCAGACAGACCGGGGGGTCGTCCCCGCGCCTGCGGGGGTTGCTCCGTGGGCGAGATGTACGGCGTGCGGTGGACGGCGGTCGTCCCCGCGCCTGCGGGGGTTCCTCGCCCGGACCGGTCACCTATGGCCGGTTCGCCAAGTCGTCCCCGCGCCTGCGGGGGTTGCTCCCACGACGCCTACCGTCTGCCCTTCGACCCGGCGTCGTCCCCGCGCCTGCGGGGGTTGCTCCCACGACGCCTACCGTCTGCCCTTCGACCCGGCGTCGTCCCCGCGCCTGCGGGGGTTGCTCCCAGTCGGCCAGTTCGTGGGTCTCGCCCTGGAGGTCGTCCCCGCGCCTGCGGGGGTTGCTCCCTCGCCGGCTACCAGGCTGGGCACACGCCGTCGTCGTCCCCGCGCCCGCGGGGGGGTGCTCGCGTCGACCGGGACTCGAACCCTGACCACTGGTGTCGCCCCCGCACCTGCGGGGTTTGCTCCGGACTCTTGGTGCCCTTGCTGTGGCTGGCGAGGTGGTCCGCGCTCCCGCGGGGGTTCCTTAGCGGCGTCAACCGGGTGATGGGATTAAGAAGATGTCTTGATTGGCAGTGGTTCGTTGTTCCGGCATGGACATAGTTGAGCGGCTCGTGCCTGACGGACTGTGGGAGATCTTCCAGGACGTGGCGCCGGAGCCGCCGGTGCGTGCGCAGGGCGGAGGGCGGCGGCGATGTGATGACCGTGCGGTGCTCGCTGCGATCGTCTTCGTTGCCACTTCTGGCTGCGCCTGGCGGCAGCTACCGCCGGTCTTCGGCGCGTCCTGGCAAACCGTGCACCGGCGCTTCACCGACTGGTCCAGGGCCCGGGTATGGGCCAAGCTGCACCGCGTCGTCCTCGACCGGCTCGGCGCGAACGGCGAGCTCGACTGGTCCCGGTGCGCGATCGACTCAGCCAGCATCCGTGCCGTCAAAGGGGGCCCCTTGACCGGACCGAATCCGACCGATCGTGGCAAGCCCGGGTCGAAGATTCACGTCATCTGCGACCGAAACGGGCTCCCGCTCTCCGTGGGTATCTCCGGCGCCAACCTGCACGACAGTCAGGCCCTGATCCCGCTGATGTGCGGCATCCCGCCGATCCGCTCCCGCTACGGTCCAAGGCGCCACCGCCCGGCCAAGCTACATGCGGACAAGGGCTACGACTTTGATCACCTGCGCAACTGGCTACGCCGCCGACAGATCGTGCCGCGAATCGCCCGCCGCGGCGTCGAGAACTCCAGCCGTCTGGGGCGACACCGCTGGGTCGTGGAACGGACCATGTCGTGGCTGAACGGATGCCGCCGCCTGCATCGCCGGTATGAACGCAAGGCCGAGCACTTCCTCGCCTTCGCCGGCATCGCCGCAACCCTCATCTGCTATCGCCGCATCACCGGGTAACTATCCAACCCCGCTACCGACATCAACGCCACTCTGGCGGAATGTTGGACAACTGCAGTTCCAGATCCCAGTCAGCCGGCCGGGCCTTGGGCTCGAACCACGGGGCCCCGTCGCCGATCCAAGATTCGCGATGCCGACGGACCGCAGCCGCAGTGCCGTCTTCAACCCCGGACTCGCAGCCGCAGCACGCGCACACCACGAACACCGACAAGCCGTCCCCGTCGAACCGCACCTCGCCGACATCCAACCCACAGATCCGGCACACCGTCTCAACTCTGCCCTCCATGAGCACAGCCTACGGATACCGCCAATCAAGACATCGTCTAAACGGTTCGGCGGTGAAAGCGTTCAGCCGACCGGTCCACAAAGGGGGCTGATCGCTCACTGGCCCGGTCGTGCACCGCTATTCCTGCCGTTGTGATCAAGAACATGCTGCGCGCTCTGCCCGCGCTCTTCCTCGTCCTTGCCCCGCTCGCTGTCCCCACGCCGGCGAATGCCTCAGCAGCAGCGCAGGCCTTCCCGCTCTCTTACGCGGTCGGACAGATCCCGGTCGCCGACGAGTCTCGCACCGGCTACTCACGCGACAAGTTCAAGCACTGGAACAGCGGCCTGGACCCGGCCGATGGCTGCAACACCCGTGCTGAAGTACTCCTGGCGGAAGCTTCTGAGGCGCCGACCGTATCGGCCGGCTGCAAGCTGAGTGGCGGCGAGTGGCTGTCCTACTACGACGAGCAGGAAGTCACTGACCCGGCCAAGCTCGACATCGACCACATGGTCCCTCTCGCCGAGGCGTGGGACTCCGGCGCCTCCACTTGGAGCGCCGCCCGCCGCGAGGCATACGCCAACGACCAGGATGCCGCCGCCAGCCTGGTCGCCGTCACCGCACGGACGAACCGTCAGAAGGCTGACCAGGACCCCAGCACGTGGATGCCGCCCGCGCCGAGCGCCACGTGCCGCTACCTCGCCGAGTGGACCGCGACCAAGCTGCGCTGGGGTCTGAGTGCTGACCAAGCCGAAATCGACACCATCAGCGTCTACGCGGGTGGGCCGTGCGAGTTGACGGTCGTCCACTACGTTCCGGCCCCCTAACACTGTCCCGGGCTGTCAGATGCGGCCGGAACCGCATCTGACAGCCCGGGCAAAACGCTCGCCCTACACCATGTCTGCAGCCGCCTCTAACGCAGTACCGACAGCAGCCGCCCCACCTACGGCGCCCGGCGCCGTGAGGCTGCTTCGTCCGCGTGCTCGCCGCTATCAGTCAGCCTTATCAGGCTGAGTACCCGATCGGTCTCCGCAGCATGAGCCCTCACTGGGGGTGTCCTCGGTCGGGTGAAGACGCCGCTGCGGGAGAACCTTGCAAGGCGTGTGCGCGTAGTGCTGTGTATGAGACCGATCAACGAGGCACAGATGGCTGAGCCTGGACTCGCCGTGGTGGAAATCGCGGCCGTGGACGAGAAGACCGCTTTCGCCGTCCAGAGCCTGCTCGCCACACAGTGCGCCATCGCACCCGCCGCCCACGCGACCCGAGAACCAGGACATCCCGGCGTACGACTGCGCTGCTTCCTCGACCTCCGCCAAGCCCCCGACTAGCGCCCCTTCGTCTCCACCTGCCATCCGGGACACCAGGTCCTGTCTCTGCAATCAGCGTCAAGTCCAGGTGAGGACACTCGCGGGGTGCAACGAGTGCGCACCCAGCCCGGACTCTTGCGGGTCACCACCGTCTCGAAGGCAGGCAGTCCCAGCGCGGGCACTTCATCTCCACCAACGAGGACAGGTCGACGCTCTCTGAGCCCCTGCGGCAGCGCTCACCCTCCATTTTCGGACCCTCCGTTCCCGACGTCGGGGCAGTCGCAGGCCTCGAGGATGGAAGACGTCGCGTGTTCAGCTAGTCCTGCTCCTGCGTCGTGGGTTTCGGGCGTCGTCTTGACGGCCTTCGGCCCGGCAGCCGGGCTGCGGCCCGGGATGTTCTCAGCGAACTGGCGGCCGACGCGGCGGCGAGCAGGACGCCGAGTTGCTCGGCGAAGTTTCCCCGGGGCAGAGGCATGTCGAAGTCGGGGTGGTCGAGGTCGAGGTAGCCCAGGGCGACGGCGCCAGGAACGTAGTGCATGACGGCGTCGGCGACCTCACTGCGGGGCCGTGGCGTGGCCTCAAGCTGGGTGAGGACACGGAGCACGGTGGGGAAGCTGTCGTCGAAGACGAGGGACTTGGGTCTGTCGTCGTGGTGGTCGATGTGGCTCTGGTGAAGCCACCAGGCTGCCGCGTCCGTGTCGCCGTGCCCGAGGTGCTGCAGGTAGAGGCAGTAGGGGGTGAGGTCGTCGCCGGCTCCGGCGGCGTATTGCCACCAGGCGCGGGCGCTGTCCTCGTCGTCTGCCAGCTGCAGGACGCAGCCCAGCACCCGGGCCGCGGGAGGTTCGGGCAGGTGCTCGGTGATGAACGCCTGCAGCAGAGCGGGGGTGGTGTGGGCGAGGACGGTCTCGCACAGGGTCTTCAACTCCTCTGCCGCACGCTCCTGTTCTGGATCCGTGGTGAGGACGGGCAGCACCGGCAGCACGGTGGCGGTCGTGGGGACGATGTCGCGGGGGACGACGGGTTGGTCGAGGAGGCGGGCGCGGGCGAGGAGTTCGTCGATGGGGGTCATGCGGGTGCGTCTCCCGGGTCGTGCTGGGGGCCAAGAACGGTGGTCAGGGATTTGCGGGCGTAGCGGTCGGTGGAGTGGACGGCGGCGATGGGGGTGCCGAGGACGTCGGCGACGGCGGCGTGGTCCAGGCCGAGGAGGTGGGTGAGGACCATGACGTCGAGCTGGGGTGCGGGCAGTCGGCTGATCGCCCTGAACAGGGCGAGGGATTCGGCGATCTGACGGAAGCGGGCGTCGTCGTCGGTGAGGTGGCTCAGCGCGAGGGTGTTGAAGGCGGCGTGCGTGAGTTCGGGGTGGCCGTCTTCGCTGTGGTAGGCGCGGTCCATGACCCGTTCGCGCAGCACGGGCCAGGCGAAGGCGACGACGTCGGAGCTGGCCAGCGCTTCGTGCCAGTGCAGCCACAGGAGGTCGAAGGTTTCCTGAACGGCTTCGAAGGCTTCCTGGTCCTCAAGGAAAACTCTGGCGTAGGCGGTGTAGGCGTCGCGGTTGAGGTCGGTGAATGCCTGGTGCTCCAGGGGCGGTTCGACGGGGCCGGTGGTCAGGGCGACTTTCTGTATGCAGCCGTCGATCCAGTCGGGCTTCTTGTGTGCTTCCAGCGCCGCGGCCATCCACAGTCGGCGCATGGGCCAGGTCGGGATCTCCAGTACCTGCAGCAGCCCGTGGGTGATCTCCCAGCGCGGGTACAGGCCGGCCCCGCGCAGCAGTTCGGAGATCTTGGACTTCGCCCAGCCGGAGCGCTCGCTGAGGTCGCTGATGGTCAGGCCGCCGGCCAGGAACCTCGTGCGTAAAGGCTCGAGCCAGGCCCGGTGGGTGGGGCCGACCCCGTCCGAGATCGGCCCGGGTTTGCGGCCCGGCCGACCGCTTTGGCCCCCGTCGGACTGTGGGGGCACTGATGGTGCGCTCACTCGGCGCGCTCCTCGTCCCCGCCCTCAGCGGCGGGCACCTCGCTCGCGGCACCGGAGGCGGTCCGGGTACGGCGCGACTCGCCACCCGCCAGGGCGACACCTACCTGTTCCACCATCAAGATCACTGAGGGGACGACGGCTGCGACCGCCGCCGTCTGCCCGAACACGGCCATCACCGCGCTCCATGCGGAGACCGTCACCAGTGCGATGACGGCCCACACCTGCCTTTTGGACATCCAAGAGCCTTTCCCACGTACCCGTTTGTGTACCTGTCCGGAACAGCTCCTCGGCGCGGTGCCGGCCGCGCTGTCGAGGAGCCGGACGCCAGCATGGAGCGCGATCAACCGGTCACGCCACGTGATCAAGGAATCGCGGAACAATGCGCCGGTAGCCCCAGGAGGGCGCACGCCGACTCCCGTGCGCCGGGGCGCACGGAGGCGTCAGGCTTTCGGGGCGAAGTTCCCGGATTCGGCTGCGCCCGGCCGCGGAGTGCTCATCATGTAAATGACGGCGCCTTCGGGTGCCGCAGCCCTTCCCGTCCGGAAGGCGTGCCCCTCGTGCCGGCGTTTCAAGAGGGGTGTGCCGCTCCCGTTCCCGCACCTCGGCGGGCCGGGAGCGGCCAGCGGCCACATCTCGCCACATCAGGAAACGAAGCCGCCGTTGGTCACGTACGCGCACAGGCTCCCGGGAACCAAGGGTGCGTCTGGGCGCGCCCACTGCCGCGCGGTGGCCTGTGGGGTTCAGGCCTGGTAGCGCTCGGGCCTGGGTGCGCGTGCCAGGAGTTGGCCGGCGGCGTCGTGGACGGTGAGCTGGCCGTTGATGACGCCGACGACGACCTCGGTGATGGGCATCTCGACGCCGTGGGCGCGGGCCAACTCGAGGATGGCCTGGCTGGACTTGACGCCCTCAGCGGTCTGGCCGGTGGCGGTGGTGGCCTCGGCGAGAGTGCGGCCGCGGCCGAGGTGTTCGCCGAAGGTGCGGTTGCGTGAGAGCGGGGAGGAGCAGGTGGCCTGGAGGTCACCGACGCCGGACAGGCCCGCGAAGGTAAGGGGGTCGGCGCCCAGGGCCATACCGAGTCGGGCCGTCTCGGCCAGGCCGCGGGTGATGAGCACCGCGCGGGCGTTGTCGCCAAGCCCCAGGCCGGTGGCGAGGCCGACGGCGAGGGCAATGACGTTCTTCACGGCGCCGCCGAGCTCGCAGCCGATGACGTCGGTGTCGGTGTAGGGGCGGAAGTACGGGGTCAGGCACGCGGCCTGCAGCGTATGCGCGGCGGTCTCGTCGGGGCAGGCGACGACGGACGCGGCCGGCTGGCGGGTGGCGATCTCGCGGGCGAGGTTGGGACCGGAGAGAACAGCGACCCGCTCGGCGGGGATACCGGCGGCCTCGGTAATGACCTGGCTCATCCGCAGCCCGGTGTGGGTTTCGATGCCCTTCATGAGGCTGACCACGACGGCATCGGCCGGGATGAGAGACGCCCAGGACACGAGGTTGGTACGCAGCGTCTGGGCAGGGATCGACACGATCACGTGCCGGGCGCCGTTCAGGGCGTCGGCCGGCTCGGTGGTGGCGCGGATCGTCGTGGGCAGAGTGATGCCGGGCAGATAGGCGGGGTTCTCGTGCCGGGTGTTGATCGCGTCGGCGATCTCACTGCGCCGGGCGTGGAGCGTGACGGCGTTGCCAGCGTCAGCCAGCACCATCGCCATGGTCGTGCCCCAGGAACCGGCGGACAGCACCGCGACCTTATTCATCTGGCGTTTCCTCTTTCCGGGTTCTCGGGTGAGCCTATGCCCTGGTGCGTCTGCGACGGCTGGTCGCCGGGCGGCGCAACGTGACGATGAGGGCTTGCCGGGTGGCGAGCCGGGGCTGCATGCGGTGGGCTTCAGCGAGCATGTTGGCGGCCTGGTCGTCGCCGAGCTCCGCGCGCAGGCGGTCTTCATGGACGATCCAAAGCTGGTAGACGCGGTGCCACAGGTCGGGTTCGTGATGCCTGACGTCGATGTGCTCGACGGTCAGTCCGACCGCGCGGGCCTGAGCTTTGATCTCGGTCCGTCCGCCGGAAGGCAGGGTGCGGGTCATCACGGCGCGTCCGCCGGGGGCAAGGACCCGGTGGAACTCGGTCAAGGCAGCAATCCGGTCGGCTGCGTTGAAGAAGGCGTCGATGCAGACCAGCCCGTGCGCACAAGCGTCAGGCAGGCCAGTGCTCTCCAGGCTGCCGACCGTGAAGTGAGCCCGTTCGTCGCCGATGAAGTCCGTGCGGCGCTCGATGGCGAGGCGCACGGCTTTGGCGGAGACGTCGATTCCGACAAGCCGCGTGTTCAGCGCACGGGCCAGCCATAAGCCCACACCGCCGGTGCCGCAGCCGATGTCCGCCAGGAGCTGGCCCGGACACAGTTTGAGCCGGCCGGTCAGGGTGCCCAGCAGGAGCCAGTCGCAGGAGCTGTAGGGGGCGACTTCAGCCGGATAGGCATCTCCCATGGCACGTGCGTACAGCTCCGAGACGAGAGGGCTTTCGGCGCGAGCGGCGTGGAAGGCGTCGTAGTGGCCGGCCTGCTCCAACTCGCGATCGGTGAGGTGGATCATCGCGGGATGTCCCTCCGGGTACGGGAGCGGGTGCCGGGTGCGACGACCTTGACGGCAGCCAGGGGGGCGTCGGGGGCGGAGAGGGTAACGGCGATGGGCTCGTAGCCGGTCGTCTTGTGCAGGCGCTCGGCCAGCGCCTGCACCAGTTCGCTGAAGGTGGTCGCGGCTGGCGGGCGGCAGGTGCTGAGCGTGCTGTGCCAAGTGGCCGGTGTCTGCCGGGGGCCTGTGGGGGCGGGCTGGGGGGCGGCGAACGCTTCGTTGTGGCTGGGCAGGTCGTCGCGGGTGCCCGAGATCGAGGTGAGGCGGGACTGGGCGGCCTCGGTGATGGCGCGGCTGAGCGCGATGTGCGGGTCACTGTGGCAGCCGGTGCCGGCGAACCAGACCGGGTAGTCCTGAGACCACAGGTAGGCCAGGCAGACGGGCAGGGCGAAGGCGTTGTCGACGACGTACAACTCGAGGCTGGCGCCGCTGGCGTGGATGCGGTCGATGAGACGGCGGTTGTAGGGGTCGTTGACGCTTGCAGGGTCGATGAGGGTGCGCAGGGTGCCGCCGGTGTTCTCGTCGACCTGGAGCGCATGCCTTTCCATCACTTCGAACAGGGCGTGCGCGATCGCTTCGTCACGGGTGTTGCCGCAGGCAAGGCCGGTGCTGGTGCACCGCCACACGGCTGGTGTCCACAGCGCCTGCGGAGCCCGGAAGACCACCCCGGCCGGAACCAGCAAGGAGCGGTACGTCAGCAAGCCAACCCCTTGTGTCCACTGTTGCGGAAGGCGGTTGAGGGCGGCGACTTCCGGCAACGTCTGGGGCGCAAGGCGCAGCGGCAGGGCCTCCAGGGGGTAGTCGACGCTCACTGCGAAGGCAGGACCGTCGAAGTCGACCTGCGGGACTTGCTCGGCATGGTGGAGTTCAACGGCCTCCATCACCGCTGAGATCGCGGCGAGGCGGTGGCTGGAACCCTTGCCTTGCGAGACCGTCAGCGTATGGGCGTCTGGGCGGTGCGCGGCCCACACGGGCAGGCCGAGATGGTCCAGCCGGGTCAGATCGGCGACGCGGGTGATCCCGTAGTCGGGCAGCCTGGGCACCAGCACACTCCAGGTCGCTTCGGGCTCGCAGGCCCGCACGGTGCCGTCGAACGCCAGCAGGTCAAGGGCGGACATCAGTGGTCGCCTCCGTGACATCAGTGACCGGCTGCTCCCAGTCACACAGAAAGCCGGCCATGAAGACCTTCATGGCCGTCACGGCCTCGGCAAGGCCCCGGAACCCCCGGGCCAAAGCCTCTTCCTCGAGACGCGTGTCCGGCCCCCTCCACACCTGCTGGAGCACACCGATCACGTGCTCGTTCCTGACCGTTTCGGGCGTGTAGAAGGGCAGTTCGCGGCGGGCGTCGTCGTTGGCCGCGAGGTAGCGGGCCACGGCCCGGCGGTCCGGATCCGTTTCGTAGGCGAGGAGCCGCTCGACGGTGCCGGAATCCCGCAGATCGATCGGCACCCTGAACGCCGTGTGGGCCGCAGGCGGGCCGGCTTCCTGGCCGGTGAGACGGAGCATCCGCTCAGCAAGCGGCATTCCCCGGCTGCCGTCGGACGGTCGGCGGGAGAGGTGGTCGAGGTGCCACTCCCACAGCGCGCGAAAGTCCGGGTCGAATAGCTGCTGGTAGGCGATGCGCAGGCCGGTCGGCAGCATCAGACCGTCGACGCACTCGGTCGCGAAAGCGTTGTACCAGCGGCGAAAATACACGCTGTCGAGGTGCAGGTCTGACGGGACGCGGCCGCACGGATCGGGTCCGTGCAGGGCGGCACGGATGGCGCTGAGCGCGTCGGAGCGTTTGATGTCACCGAAGTACGGGTCGCCGCCGCGCCGTTCGCCGAGCCAGTCGGCGAAGGCGGTAGCGTTCTGCTCGCGACAGACGGCGCGGATCGCGGCGAAGGTGCGCTGCGGATAGTAGACCGCGTGCAGGGCCTCGAGCAGCGGCGCCGTCTGGGAGCCGGTGAGGATCTGGCTGTTGACGGCGAGGTTGATGACGTAGCGGCAGTTCACCATCGGCCAGGTCAACGCCCGGCCCGTCATCGGGTCCTGGCCGACGGCGACTTCGTCGTCGCCGATGATCTCCAGGTTGCGGTAGAAACGGTAGACGTTGCCCACACCGCCCATGCCGAAGGACCACAGCTCAGCAGCCCGTAAGGCGCCCAGGCTGGCGGCGCCGATGACACGCACCCCGCGGGCCAGGACGGCAAGGATCTCCTTGTGCCGCAGAGCGGGGCTTTGGTGGTAGAGGCCGTCGATGAGGACGACGGTGTCGGTGTCCGCGATCGCCGCATCGAACAAGTCGCCATGTCGGACGGGCGGTCGGCGACGCACGCACTGGTGGACGAGCAGTGGCTCGTCCGGCGGAAGGGTGGGTCCGACGAATACGTGAATGGTCATGGCTCTCAAGGGCCCAGGGTTGAGGACGAATAGGTGGGAGGGGGAAGTGCCCCTCAACGCACGGGCGTTGAGGGGCACCGCTCGTGGCGTGGTGGCCGTCCCGGAGGGACGCAGCGTGATCCGGTGCCGGTCACTGACCGGCTCAGGACCGGATCACGTTGGTGCCACCGGCCCCGCTCAGGGGCCCTCGTCCTCGACGTCCTCGATCCGCACAGTGCCGGACGGCACGGCGATGTCGGCGAGACGCACAGTCATAGTCTGCTGGGCCGCGGCTGCGGTCTCAGACTTCGACAGGTGCTCCATGACAGTCCCTCCCTTCATTTACTCGGTATTCCGGCCCGGGCAGTTGCCCGGGCCAGTGGCGCGCACCGCACCCTGTGGGTGCGGTGGTGGTGCCCGGACCTCGCCGGTGGTGCTGGCTGAGGCCGACTTCCCGTCCGCCGGAACGGGAAGTAGGAGGCCCGGCGCCGTGCCGTGCTCCGGGGGGATGCACGCGCCGCCCGGCGCCGGGAGATCAGGTGGGTGCCGAGCCAGTCAGCGCTGGTGGTGCGTACGAGGAGCCGGCGAGGTGTCAGCCGGCTCACAGGCCCTGCAGCAGAGCGAAACCCAAGGCACCGACGGCGAGGGCGACCAGCGCCATGGTGATCGCGGTGTCGATGGTCCGGCGGCGCGGCGGTGCCTTTGGCGGCGCCTCATTCACGGTGCCTTTATCCACTGGCACAGGTCGGGGTCCGGCTCAGTGGCCAGCGGCTCCTGTGCCGAGTTCTCGGCGGCCCTCCTCAGCGGGACTTCCGCCCACACCGTCTTGCCAATGACTTCATCAGCGCTCCCCCAGCGGCCATCGCATAGCTGGTCCACGAGCAGCAGACCGCGCCCGTTATCGGCCAGGTGTTGGAGATCCGCCTGCTCGCTCGGCTCAGCACACGGCGCAAGCGGGGCCGGGTCGGCGTCACGGACTTCAATGCGGAGGTAGTTGTCCAACAGCCGGAGCGTGACGCCGACTTCGTGGCCCCTAGGCGCACAAGCGTGAATGACGGCGTTCGCCACGAGTTCGGCGAGGACGGAGGCCACGCTGTCGACTGTTCGCTGATCCGCTCCCCATCTCGCTGCTACGCCCTCGGCGCGCTTTCGGGCAATGCCGACCTGGCGGGGATGCGCAGGGTAGCGGGAGCGGTCGGTGGTCGGCTCAGGCGGTAACGGCATTCGGATGCCTCCATGGCTCCGGTGACCTGCACAAGGGCAGGCAGCTCGAAGTGATCAACCCTGCACACAGAGTTGCGAGTTGCCCCACTATCCCGCCGCGCCACCCCAAGGTGCAAGTCCCTACTTTGAATTGGCATCACCTTGCTTGTCGCGAACTGTCGTACGCAGGCACACTTACAGCAGCCAAAAGGGGAGGACTCTCGCTGTGGCCGTGAACAGGAACCCCACCGTGCGCCAGCGGCGGCTCGGCCGCATGCTGCGTGATCTCCGCGTCGCCGCCGGCAAGACGCTCGCCCAGGCCGCGGAGGAACTGGCATGCGCTGAGTCCAAGATGAGCCGTATTGAGGGAGCCCAGTCCGGCATCCGCCCCCTTGACCTACGCGTGCTCCTGGCGTTCTACGGCGTCGACGACCAAGCTCTACGAGCCCGGCTGCAGGAACTGGCTCGGCATGGACGCGAGCGCGGTTGGTGGTCCAAGTACGAGGACACCCTCAAGCCAGCGTATGCCGACTACATCGCCCTCGAATGGGACGCATCGGACCTCTACGTCGTGGAAACCGGCCTCATCCCCGGCCTCCTCCAGACAGGCGATTACACCGAGGCCGTGATCCGCGAACAGCGCCCCGACAAGGCAGACGACTTCGAATACGTTGAGGAGCAGGTGAAAGTACGCGGCCAGCGCAGGCAGGTCTTCGCCCGCCCCGCACCACTGCGCCTATGGGCGATCCTCACCGAGGCGAGCTTGCGGCACCGCATGGGCAGCCCAGATGTCATGCGCGAGCAGCTCGACTACCTCGCCACTCAGGCGAGCGAGACCAACATCCAGATCCAGGTGCTGCCCTCCGCCGCACCGATCAACTCAGCTCTGTATGGCCCCTACGGAATTCTGTCGTTCCCTGAGCCAGCAGAGACTGACGTTGTCTACGCCGACGGCCTCATCGACACCGTCTACTACGAGGAACCGGCTCAAGTGGAGATCTTCACCACGCTGTTCCGCCGCCTCAACTCGGAAGCACTCCCCGCTGAGGAATCTCTCGCCCGCATCCGCGCCGCCATACAGGAAATGGACTGACATCCGTGACACAGCACTACCCCATCGCTACCGCCACCGGCTTCGACTGGGTCAAGTCGTCCTACTCGAGCGGGGACCAAAGCTGCGTGGAGGTGGCTCACATCCCAGGCGCGGTGCCCGTACGCGACAGCAAGGATGCCCACGGTCCAGCCATCGTCTTCGCGCAGCGGGCCTGGTCTCAATTCATCGACCACGTGGCCGCTGGCGCTCCGGGCGTCTGACGTACAACACCGGGCCGCACCGCGGTTCCGGCAACCAGTGCCAGGACCCGCTCATGTCCTTCGTCGAAGGCGCGTCCTACAGTTGGACGGACCGCCCGCCGCTAGGTGTGCTGTCACGCCCTGTCGCATCGCTCCGAGAAGCGCTGGTCACGGCAAGGGTTTCGCAATTTCCGACGCCCTTGTCGTGACGCTCTATGCCGCCATCGACGTTCTGTTCAGGCGCGTGCGGACTGGCAGTGGGACAGCAAGGTCCCCGTCACCTGCGATGACGAGGGCCTTGCTGTCCCACTCCGGGGCACCGCCGACTACCTCTCTTCGGCATCCCACGATCCGACCGCGATGGGCGACCCTGGCCGGTTCTGCTCAGCCGCGAACCAAGCCGCGATCGCATCAAGAGTGTGGCGCACCGGCCTGCCCGCAAGGTGGAGTTCGTAGTTCTCCGCCTGTCCTCTGCCCGGCGGCCGGTCCGCCTGCGGCAGTTCAGAAATCGGCAGCCACACGATCTCCTCGACACGGAGCGGCGCCCTCAGCGGGGCCTGAATCCCGTCCCTGCTCTCCAGGAGCATCGGCAGCTGGTGAGTCGCGCGGTTTCGGGCGTACCGAGATCCCTTCAGGATGGACCGCCCGTACGCCTGCGTGTCCCGGTACCAGTTGTCGGGGCGCTCCAGTTGCTCGTCGAGCGTGCACGACCAGTAGATGACCTCCATCGCGGAGATGACGAGCACCTCCTCCGGCTCACCGCCGTCGAGCTGGCTGAGGTACCGCTGCCGTGCAAGGTGGAAGCCGTGCAGGGCTGTAGGCAGCATGTCGAGCTGGTCGGTCATATGACCTCCGGTGGCTTCTGGGCGCGCGGCACGAGGGCGGCCTCCTTCTCTGCGATCTTCAGGTCGACTTCCTTGAGCAAGGAGGTGTACGTGTCCGATGCCAGTTTGATCGTGGAGTGCCGCAGTGTCTCGTGGATTGCGTGCAGGTCTCCGCCGTCGGCGCGGATGAGCGTCGCTGTGCACTGCCTTAGCTCGCTCTGAAGCTCCTATAGATCGTCAAGTGACTGGAGGTGCCAGGGGTGTGCTGGTGAGGTGGCGGTAGGCCTCTCGCGCGACAAAGCACTTGAGGCACCTGAAGATGTCCTTCGCCTTGAGCCCTTCGAGCGTGCGTCGTGTGACGTAGTCGCGGGTGCGTTGGTCGTGGCGCATGCGAAGCAGCACGATGGTGTGCAGCGCGGCGGCCAGGAGAGCGTCCCGGTCTCCGACCGGTGGCTACGCCTCCAGCTGTTCCTGCGCGCGAGGGCAGGCGACAGCTCGGCCGCGTAGTCGTCGGCCAACGGCACCGCTGACCCACCCGAGACTAGATGCGCGAGTTGCTCAGCGACTGCCACACAGCGCCGGCCAACGCCCGCGTCGCCCGCGGGACCGACAGACGCTCATGCTCGCGGTACAGGGCCCAGTTGTATTGCACGAGCGACAGCTTGTTGGACGACAGCGATCCCGCCTGGTGGGCCCTGTACACAGCAAGCGGCTCAGCCAACCCCCGGGCATCAGCACCCTCCCGCAAGATCGACAGCCACAGCGCATAGTCCTGGCGCTTGCGCATCTCCGGCATCAGCCTCTTGCCCAGGACATTGCGGTCATACATGGCGGTGAGGGCACCGATGTAGTCGCGGACCAGCATCGCGCGGTAGTCCACATGCTCCCGTGCACGGACCACCCGCCCGTTCGGGACCCAGTCGGTGCTCTCGCCGTCGTAGTCGGCGTCCATCTTGTAATAGCTGGTGAACGTCAGCGGCGCATCACCTTCCGCAGCGAAGGCGAGCTGCTTCTCGGTCTTCTCCGGAAGCCACATGTCGTCGCTGTCGAGAAAGGCGATGTAGTCCCCGCGGGCCCGCTCGATCGCCAGGTTGCGGGCCCGGCCCGCCCCGCCCCGCTCGGGTGCCGACTGAGGCAGGACCCGCTCGTCCTGGGCGGCGAACTCGCGCAGCAGATCCATCGAGCCATCGGAGGACTGGTCGTCCGTGGCCAGCAGCTCCAGGTCGCTGTGGGTCTGCGTGAGGACCGAACGGACGGCCGCGCCGAGGGTGGCTGCCGAGTTGTACACGGGCATCACGACCGACACCAGAGACACAGCACTTCTCCTTGCCAGACCAGGAACGACGGTCCATTCAAGCACCGGAATCGAGTAGGAGCTGCCATGCAGATAGTTGTCGCTGGGGCAGGGCTATGTAGGGCTTCCCCTGGCCGTACGCTCGGCCGAGGTGGAACACCGTGTCGTCGGCTACGACGTGAACCCGGGCCGTGTCCGGCAGCTCGCCGCCGGCCAGTCCTACGTCGAGGACGTGGGCTCCGCACGGCTGCGCGCGGTGCTGGAGTCCGGGGCCCAGGGCACCCGGGGTTTCAGCCAAGATCGTTTTCGTCTCGATCCGGGCCGGGCAAGGGTCGTTGCATCCCCCACGTCCGGCCGCCCCAGCGCCTTGCGGAAGGCAGCGCGTCCTAAAAACGTGCGTTCGAAGAGCCCTCCGCTTCGTTGAGCCAGACGCACTCGAACTATCACGCGACATGCCCCGCACCCACCAAGCCTGTGCGCTCCGAGGACCTCCCGAGTGATCCGAAGCGTGCGTTCGTCCATCACACCCGCCCGTACCAGTTTCCTGACCTGCGAGAGGTGCTGACATGCCGCCCGCCGATCCGACATCAACGCTCTCGTGCAGATGTACCTGACGCGCCATCCCTCCGAACACGGCGCGGTGGAGCCGTTGTTGACACTGCTCGAAGGGGCACAGGAATCGACGAGCCGCGCAACGATGCCCGCGCACATCACGTGCAGTGCCGTGGTGATCGACCGGGATCGGCGTGTGCTGCACATTCATCACAGGGCGAGCGGCCTGGTCCTTGTCCCCGGCGGGCATCTCGAGCCGGAGGATCGCACGTTGCTCGCCGCGGCAGTGCGCGAAGTGGGCGAGGAAGCCGGGATCAAGGCTGGCGATCTGTGCCTCACCCCGCAGCTTCTTGGCATCCCGATCGACATTGACTTCCACGACATCGAGGCCCGCCCGGGCAAAGGAGAACCGCCGCACCGGCACTACGACGTACGGTTCGTCTTCTACCTGGTCGGGGAGCATCCCGAGCTCGTGCTGCAGGATGCGGAGGTCGCCGGAGCCGAATGGCGCCACTTCGACGCGGTCAGTTCCCCGACCCTGCGCGCCAAGCTGCTGGATTCGGGGCTCGACGGCCGGCCGGAGGCGGTGAGCGCCTCTGCGCTGATCTTCAATGATGCCGGCCGCTATCTCCTTCATCTGCGCGACGACCTGCCGGGCATTTGGGAGCCAGGGGCATTTGCCTTGCTCGGCGGCGGCAGCGAGCCGCAGGACGTGACGCTCGAAGACACGGTCCGGCGCGAACTCGGTGAGGAAGTCCCGGATCTCGTCATCCCGGACCTCGAGCCCTTCGCCGTGGAGAGGGCCACCGGCAGCGACGGACTATGCGTGCCGATCCAGGTGTTCGCCGGCCGCTGGAATGGCGATCCTGACCGTCTGCGTCTCACCGAGGGCATCTTGCTGCGCTGGTTCGCGCCCGAGATGCTGCACCGGCTGCGTCTGAGCCCGGCAACACGCACGCTGCTGCTCCGGCACGCGACACAGCGCTCCGCTCTTCTCGGCCAAGACCCCCGCTACGAGCGGCGCGACGACTCCGAGGAAGGCCCTCTCGTCGCTGACCAGGCTCACGTGGATGCCACCGTTCCGGGCGCGCGCACGGGAGGAATTCCGCGTCTGGCTGTTCCGGCCGATGCGGGCGAGATCGCCCGTCTGCGGTCCGAACTCATCTTGTCCGAGCCGCTGGACGGGGACTGGCTGTCCCTTTGCCGCGATCACCTTGCCGCGCGCCTTGTCCCGGGCGGGGACGCCCGGGCCTACGTCGTCGACGCCCCAGAGGGCGGGCTCGCCTCCTGTGCTCTTGCCCTGGTCGATGCCGTGCTCCCTGCTCCCCGGTACCCCAAGGGGCTGGCCGCGCGGATCCAAGCCGTCGCCACCGTTCCCGACCACCGCCGCCGCGGCTACGCCAAGGCCGTGCTGACCGCGCTGCTCGCGCATCTGGAAGGGGACGGTGTGACGCTCTACGAGCTGCACGCATCCGACGAGTCCGCCCCGCTGTACGCCGCCCTCGGCTTCACCCGGGACCCGGCCCTGATGCGGATGACCCGGATCCCGTCCGCAGCTCACACAGCCGCCCACGCGACCTGACCGGCACCGAATCCGAGCACCACAGCTACAGCGACAGCCGATCAACGCACCACACGACGAGGAGCAGCTACGTGGCTTATGTCCGCCGGGACCAGTGGGACCAGCACTATGCGCAGGACCGGGGCTTTCGCCGGGTCGGTGAGACGGAAAGAGCCCTGCTGGCCGAGCACGTTCCCGCGCCGATGGGCGGCCGGGCGCTGGACGCGGGTTGCGGGACGGGGGAATTGGCCGCCTACCTGGGCGAACTCGGCTACCTCGTCGATGCCGTCGACTTCGCCGGCAGCGCTCTGGTCCGGGCCCGGGCCGAGCGGGCGGACGCGGTCGGCGTGCGCTGGCTGTGTCTGGACATCGCCCACGACGACCCGGTAGAGCTGAGCGGGGACGGATACGACCTGATCACCCTGCGCCTCGTCTACCCGTTCTTCCACGACCGGCAGCGGGTCGTGCACGCGCTCGCTGGGCGGCTGCGCCCGGACGGTGCGATCGTCGTGATCACTCCCCTGGCTGCCGCAACTCCGGCCGACCGGCGCGGCATCGCGCTGGACGAGGACGAGATCCGGGTGCTGACCGAGAGGTGGCAGACCGTAGAGCGGCTTGACGCCGACGGCCTGGCGGTGATCGTGCTGCGCGACGCTCTACGGGAGTTCACCGCAGTGGAGAAGGAGGGGGCCCCATCGGCTCAGGCGGTCGCCGGCGCGTGCATGGTGGTCACCGACGCCTTCGGACGGGTGCTGCTCGGCCGCTCACGGGACGGTATGTGGGAGCTCCCGGGAGGCGGCGTGGAGCCGGGCGAGTCCCTCCCCACGGCGGCCGTGCGCGAGCTGGCCGAGGAGGCCGGGCTCAGCTGTGGTGTCGAGGACGCCCATCTGGTCGCGGTCCTCCAGGACGACCGGGATCTGCTGCGGCGGCTGTCCGGTGTGGTGCGCGCCGTCGCCTGGTCCGGTGAACCGGCCGTCGCCGACGAGGAGAGCCACCGGTTCGAGCGCTGGGAGTGGCACGATCTGCACGCACTGGCCGCACTCGGCCCGATCTTCTCGCCGTCTGCCCAGGCACTGAATCTCGTGTGGCCGGGCGTGCTGCCCGGTCTGCCGCCCGTGCATGCCTACCCGGTGGCCGGCCGACGGCCGCCGGTCGACGGCGAACCGCCGCAGGCTGCGCGGTTGCGGCGCGAGATGACCGCACAGATCCTCCGGCGCGGCTACAGCCTGTCGGCACCGGTCCTCCAAGCGCTGCAATGCGTGCCTCGCCACCGGTACGCGCCCGAGGTCCCCCTGGAGACGGCGTACGACGACGACCTCGCCGTCGTCACCCTCAGGAACAAGGAGGGCCGGGCGGTCAGTAGCGTCTCCGCCGCGTGGTTGCAGGGCATCATGATCGACGGTCTGCGCCCGCAGCCGGGGATGACGATGCTGGAGGTCGGCTCGGGCGGCTTCAACGCCGAGCTCCTCGCCCACGTCGTCGGCCGGCGCGGGCGCGTGGTCACGGTCGACCTCGACCCGTACGTGGTGCACCGCACCCAGCAGTTGACGGCCGAGGCCGGCAGCGGCCGCGTCACCGCGATCCTCGGCGACGGTGCCCTCGGCGCACCGGACCACGTCCCCGCGGACGGCTTCGACGGCATGGTGATCACCTACAACGTGTGGGACGTCTCCCCCGCGTGGCGCGAGCAGCTCGCCGAGGACCGCTACCTCGTCCTGCCGCTGGAAATGCACGGCTACACCCGTGCGATCGCCCTGCGCAAGCGAGGCAGCGTGCTGGAGGCGGGCCCCGGCGACTGGACGTTCTGCGGGTTCATCCGCGACCGGGGATCCGCCGCCCACACCACCCCCACCGTCGATCTGCCCGGCGGCCTCCAACTGCGATTCGAGGACGGACTCCCCGCAGACACTGCCGGCCTGGACCAGTCGGTGCGAGGGACTCGCCACGAACTCGCCACGGGTGTTTGTGTAACTGGCGGCGAGTCGTTCGAGACCCTACAACTGCTCCTGGCCACCACGCTGGACGGCTTCTGCCGACTCGCACTGGACGGCGAGCACGACGGCGGCCTGGCGTCCGTGCCGCGCGGCGCGGACGCGGCCGCCCTGGTGAGTAAGGAGTCTCTGGCCTACCTGACTCACATGCTGGTCAAGGACGGTGACACCCCTGCCGAGCAGCGCAGCGAGTTCATCGTCCACGCCTTCGGCCCCGCTGCCGAGGGCCTCGCCCAGCAGATGCTCGCTCGGGTCCGCGATTGGGACAACACCGTTCGTGCCGCGGGCTACCCCCACCTCACCGTGCACCCAGCCAGCACCGCGGACCAGGAGCTGCCCGAGGGCCATGTGCTGGATAAGGCGGAGTCCCGGCTCGTCTTCCGCTGGCCCACCCTGGACAGCAACGCCCCGGTCACGACAACAGCGGGGAACCCGGCGGGCGCCGCAGATTGCCGGTGACCGTGTGGATCACCCGCATGCGGCCACGCACGGCCTCCACGCCAACGGCCACGCCATCAGCACCACGGGTCTTCCCCGCGAACAGCCCTCGCCGCCGTACTCAACCGATTCGGCGCTCTGCCCCCTACTCCCTGAAGGAGACACCACACCGTGCACGGCACTGTCTGGGACACCATCCACCAACTCGCCCGCCGCTTCAACGAACACGACGCCGCGCTAGGCCTGGACCAAGACGAGCAGTGGAGTCTGCAGGTACTCAAGATTGCTGAAGAGACCGGGGAAGCCTCCCAGGCAGTCATCGGCGCCCGCGGCACCAACCCCCGCAAGGGGACCGCTCCCTGGGAGGACGCTCATGCGGAAGTTGCAGATGTGGCCATCACGGCCCTGGTCGCCTTGGCCCGCATGCGCCCCGACGATGCCGCGGAGTACCTCGAGCGGCATCTGGCTGCCAAGTCGGCGAAGTTCCTTCTGTCCGCTCCCGTATCAGTCCTGGCCCCGGCGGATCCGGCATGAGCACCTACGGGAGCAGAGGTCGGGGAGCAGGTCACGGGAGCCCTGCAGGGATCGTCGGGGGTGGCGGTCGCGGGCGGCCTGCGCGTGTGCCCAGATTGACTGACCAGGAGGGGTAGAAGCAGCAGATCGTGCGCCGAGGCAGCACGAGTTCGGTGCGCTACCGGCGGGCGATGATGATGCCGGCCTCGGCCGAAGTTCCGGCAGGCGTGTAGGCCTTCACCGTCGAGCTGGTTGGCCTCGCGGGCGAAGGTCCGGACGCTGGCCCACTACCCGCCTCTCGCCCGTGTCTGTGGGCCCGATGCAACCCCAGCGATGCGCCATCACCCGCTCTCTCACATTGCTACCGAGGCGGTCCGGCGTGGCCGAGCAGGCCTTCGCCAGGCCACAGGTCGCGTTCGGCCACGAGAGCGGCAAGGAACTTCTCAACGTCGGCCAACACGACAGCCCGCTCCGCGGCCCCGTAGACCACGGTCTGGCCCGATGCGGCGTCGATGGCGCGCACATCGCTGTGCGGGCCAGCGCAGAGCAGGGCGCGGGCGAGGTCGGGCAGACCGAGGCTGAGGGCATCGCAGTCCCCCTGCCGGACGAGGTGAACCAGGTCGGCAGTGACGCGCTCCCAGTCGCCAACGCCCGGCCAGCCGGCGCCACCGTCCAGTTCGTGCGTGAGGGTGGACAACGGGATGATCTCCCCGGGCCGACGCCCGTGGATGAGTAGGTCGTGGATGCGGGCGCCATCGGGCTGCCGCACACAGTGGTGCAGCAGTGTGCCAGCCGCTACGACGGTCGTGTTGATCTCCGTGGTGCCGGGGCCGGGGTAGTAGGGCTCGTGCGCAAAGAGCAGATACACCGTGCGGGCGCGTGTCTGGTCATCGGAGTGAGTCTGCGTCATCAGTGGTGTCCCTTCAGCAGTGTCGTGCCGGGTCGGGCGAGCTGTTGGCCGTTCACCGGGGTGGCCGACCGTGCGTAGATGTGGTTGCTGCGGGCAGGGGCTGCGCGGCCTTGGCCGTGAGCCAGGCGCGTGATGCCGTCACCAGCTGGCTCCTTCGAGTTGAGGGGTGGTGGCGGAGGCGCAGGTGGTGCACCGGCCGTCGCTGTCCGGGTGGGCGCGGCGGGGGGTTGGGCCGGGGCAGGTGGCGCAGGGCGGCCAGCCCAGGCAGGTGGGACAGAGGTCCTCGCCGTCAGCGGTGCCCGGGCGTCCGCAGCCGGTGCACTCGACCAGGGCCCGGTAGGTCAGTGCCTCGGTAACGGTGCGGGCGGCGGATGGTGTGCAGGCCCGCGCGACCCCCTGCGGCTCTTGCCCCGCCTCCCCGGGGGTGTGGTGACTGGTCACGGTGTGGGGCGGTGGGTAGGCCTGGGCGGCCTGCAGGCGCGCCGCGACGATGGCGGCGACGGAGGTGCGTACCGGGTGCGGGAGCGGCCTGCTGGTGATGGCGTGGCGCAGCAGTTCGGGACTCCAGCCGCGCTCCAGCATCACCGTCACCACCCGGCCCTGGTCGGTGAGCGCCTTGCCGGTCAGCAGGAACTCGGGGCAGCTGGTTGCGATGTCGAGCAGCAGGCGGATCCCGGGATGCAGCTCGTCGGCAGGCGGTGCGAGCGGGTTTCCGTCCGGGTGTCGCATCCCGCGGGGTGCGTGTGCGCCGGGGTGCGGGCACGGAGGGAGGGGGCTGGTGTTCTGCTTGTTGGTCTTCTGAACGATGGTGTTCTTAGTGGGCCGGTCAGCCGACGTCGGCTCATCCACCAGTGGAAAACCCGGCTCCGGATGCGACCTGCACGGTCGCGCATCCGGCTGGTCGGTGATGACGTACACGCCCCCGCGAAGGGTGCCGTCGTCTTGGCGGGTGCGTTCCCGCAGCACAAAGCCGTGGTGTTCAAGCTCTTTGAGGCCGCTCTTCACCGCCCCCTCGCCGTCGCGGCTGTGGCGTGCCAGGTCGGCGACGGTGATGCGCCAGCCGTCGCGGTGCGTGCTGATCAGCCCGAACAGCCCCTTCGCCTTCCACGTCAGCCGGGCATCGCGGAAGAGACGGTTGGCGATCTGGGTGAATTGGTCGGCCGCCATCGCGCCTCGCCGGATTCCGGCCCCGGCGAGGAGGCCGGCCGCCGAGGCGGGGACAGATGCCACCGCACCGCTCTGTGGAGGGCTGGTGGCACCGGCTGCGGGAACATCCGTGAGGCTGTAGGCGATCTCGGCGAGGGTGCCGTCGGCGCGCCGCAGTTGGGTCCGTACGAGGTAGCCGCCCTCCTGCAGTTCGCGCAGGCCCGCCCGGACGGCATCCCGCCCGTCCGGACCGGCCTGCACCAGGTCGGACAGGGTGATCTCCCAGCCTGCGCGGTGGGTGCTGAGGTAGCCGAAGAGTCCCTTCGCCCGGAACGACAGCTGAGGATCGCGCAGCAGGCCGTTGGCGATCTGGGTGAACTGATCTGCCGCCATCACCCCCCGGCGCAGCCCCGCCCCACGGCCGCTCACCGCGCCCTCCCACGCGCCGTCGCCCCAGGCTCACTGACGTGGCTCGGCGTGCCGCAAACGTAGATGTGGTCTGGGTTGTTTTGTGCACGCGCGCGGGCGAGATCCATGCCCGCCAGCTCAGCGAGCTGCCCTGACCAGACCATCGACCAGGTCAGGCCGACCACGGTCACAGTTCGAGCACCATTCACGCTGGTCAGGCCTGGTGGGGGCACGGTCAGGCCGACCACGCCCTGACCACAGCACGCCCGCAGCCCGTCCCGCCCGGCTGCGCAACCGGGCTGCGCAGCATCGCGCAGACCCGATACACAATGAGGTCTGCGCAACCGTGACGGGTGCGCAACGACACGGCTGCGCCGATGCGCAGCCCCGGAGGAATCGCCGTCCGGGTCGGATGCGCAAGACTGCGCAGCCTGTTGCGCACACCCCCTTGTTGCGCACGTCCGCCCGTCGACTGCACACCCCGGCATGGGCTCGGTACCGCGTCTGCGCACTGGCCGTTGCGCAGGCGCGCAGCGGTGTGCCTTCACCCGCCGTGCAGCCGCCCATGGTCAGGGCGTGGTCAGGCTGACCGTGCCCTGACCACGTCGTTTGTGTCCTCATCGTGACCCTGGTCGGCCTGACCTGGTCGATGGTCTGGTCAGGGTCGTCCGATGTGCTCACCGGCAACATCCGTTCAGACCCAGGAGGTTGACCATGCCTCACCGAAGGCATGCCTCGCCCACAGAGGGTGCTGCCGTCATGGCGGCAGGCGCCCGCCTGGAGGCGATGCGGCGCCGGGTGCGCTTGTCGAGGGCGGCAGTGTGGACACTCATCGCAGCCGGCCCTGTCGCCCTGGTCTTCGTGATCGCCTCCTCCCCGACCGCACCGGTGGCCGCGCCGCAAGACCGCGCGAGCACTGCGCAGGCCGTCACGGCGGTGGCCGCCGACCCGGCCGGCTATGCGCAGGTGTTCATGACCGCATGGCTGCGCAGCAGCGCCGACGACACGGCGACCGCTCAGGCACGGCTTGCGCAATCTATGGCACCGGACGTCGAACTGCCCGACCCCGCACCGGATGCGCAGCCTGCGCCGGCTTCCGTCATCCCGGTGCGCAGTGCACGCACCGGCACCGGCGCGGGCGCCTGGTCGGTGACGGTGGCTGCGCAGTACGCGCAGGGCACCGTGCGCTACTTCGCCGTGCCCGTGACCACCAACACCACAGGCACCTCGTTCGCGGTGACCGCCGCCCCGGCCGTGGTCGCCGGCCCCGGCCGGGCCGAGCCATCCGAATCTCCGTACACCGTCCCCGTCCCCGACGGTGAACTGAGCAGCACAGTGGGCGAGTTCCTCGCCGCCTATCTGACGGGTGCCGGTGAGGTCGACCGCTATCTGGCTCCCGGTGTGCGTCTCACCGCGGTCTCGCCCGCCCTGTTCTCGGCGGTCACGGTGCGGCAGATCTCCGCGATCGAGGAGGCCGCGGCCGGAAATACGGTTCCGGGTGACGGCACCCGGGTGCGCATCCAGGCGACAGCCACGGCCCAGGACACCAGCGGGCGGTGGCCGCTGGTCTATGAGCTCAGCCTCACTGCTCGCTCCGGGCGGTGGGAAGTCGCTGCGCTCAGCTCCGCGACGGATCAGGGCGGAGGTGACCGCATATGAACGCGGACACGAGTGTGCTGGCGGGACAGCTGGACGATGTCGGCGAAGCGTGGATCAACATGTTCCACCGCTGGGGCGACCTCGGCCTGCAGGCGGGCCTGACCTGCCTGGTCTTCATCACCATGGTCCAGAAGGTCAGCGTGCGCGCCGGGATCGGCGCCCTGCTGCTGATGATCGTGGCGCTGGGGTTGTACAACTCGCGCGAGGACCTGGCGAACATGTTCGAGGACGAGGTGAAAAACCCCGCCCAGGGCGCACCCGCCGTCCCCGGCATCCTCTCCCCGCCACCCACCGCACGGGAGCACACGCCCTCGGAAGGGAGCATGCTGTGAGCGCGGCGGGCGCGGTGAGCGCGCCTCGGGTGGGCCGCTACTACACCGCGGCCCGGCGTCACCCCTGGGTGCTGGGCAAGGTCGCCGACTGGAAGATTCCCCTCGGCCCCTACACACCGGCGCAGCTGGCGGTCGCTGTCGGCGGCGGCTTCGTGCTGTTCAAGACCGTCCACTGGTGGTCGTGGCTGGGCCCGCTACCGGTGGTGACCTGGCTCCTGGCCGTCTGGGCGGTACGCCGTCAGAAATTCCGCGGCCGAGCCCCGCTGCCGGCCGCGCTCGGTCTCGTGCTGCTGGGCTGCCAGCCTCACGGCGGGCGCATCGGCGGGCGCGCCGCCCGCGACCGCCGACCCCGCACCCTCACCGCGGGCTTCACCATCGAGGGCGCGCGCGGACCGCGGCCCGCCTCCCACCGGGCCCCGTCCCGCACCGCCCGGCGACGCACCACTGCGGCCTCGAGGCCCGCGCCGGGCCCGGCCCGTGCTGCCCGATCCTCCACGCGTCCTCCCCGGCACACGGCTGGAGGTGGGCCGGTGGTGGGCCCGGCGTCGAGTGTGCAACAGCTCCTGCTCGCGACCGACGCGACGGTCGGGGGTGCGTGATGAGGGTGCCGATCCGGCACATCGCCGGGCACCTGCTGTGGTCGGTGCAGGGCAGCGTGTGGGCGATCTACCGCCTGCATCCCGGCCCTGACGGCCCCGACAGCGGCGGGCAGGCCGAGGAGAGAGTGCAGGGCACGTATGTGCCCGCCGCGGTCCGCGACGAACAGCTCGCCAAAATCACCCACTTGGTGCGCTCGCTGTCCGGGGCACCGCGCCTGTTCGGGCTGTGCGCGCAGGTCGATCCCGGTGAGATCGCGCTGAAGATGATCGAGGGTATCGAGCCCGCCGCGCAGGATCCCGGTACCGCATCGCATCCGTGGGTGGAGAACGTCGAGGCCGCACTGGAGTTGCTGGACGAGCAGGAGATGCACCGGCGCACGCTGTGGCTGGCCGTACCGCTCACGACCGAGTCCCGCGGCCAGCAACTGTCCGCCCAGGTGGGTGCGGTGTGGTCGGAGTTCGCGCCGCTGCTCGGCCTGCGGGCGGCGCCCGTTTCCCTGCGGGAGGTGAACGCCTACCGCGAGCAGGCCGCCAAGGTCCAGGCGGCGCTCACCGGCGGCATCACGTTCCGGCCGGCCCGGCCGGCGGAGATCGTGTGGATGATCCAGCACGCCCTGCACCGCGGCCTGCCCGAACCCCTGCTGGCGGAGGCCGAGAGCAGCAACCTGTTCGACAGCACACTCCACCACGGGGTGCTGCGTTCCCCCAGCTACGCCGACCTCGGCCAAGTCCGCCTGCAGGAAGGCGGCATCGATGCCGGCATCGACCCCGCCGACGGCCGTCAAGGCAGCGAGCGGGTCGCGCGGTCGGGGCGTGCGGCGTGGTGGCGGCAGGCGGGCTCGCCGCTGGCGCGGCGTTGGCTGCAGGTGGAATCCGACACCGGTACCGGCTACCAGGCGCAGCTGGTGCTGGCCGAGTGTCCGCCTGCCGTCAGCCAGAGCGCGGCGGATTTGTTCGCGCAGCTGGAGAGTCTGGATTTTCCCGTCGACTACACGATCGACCTCACCCTGGTGGGCGCGGAGAAGGCGCGCGCTCAGGTGCAGCGCAAGAAGAACGAACTCATCGACCAGGCCGACCAGTACGACGCCCGCCCCACCGGTATGCCCGCCTCGCTGGCCGAGGCCGCCCGTGATCTGGGCGAGCTGGATGCGCGGCTGTCGCGCACCGGGGTGGAGGTGGAGGTCCAGTCGGTGACCGTGCTGACGGTGTGGGGTCTGACCGCAGTCGTCTGCGATGCCCGCGCCCGCGCTCTTGGCGCGCTGCTGGCCGGCGCCGACTACCGCGCCGTGCGCCCGACGGGCCTGCAGGAAGCCCTGTTCACGTTGGGCCTGCCCGGCACCGTGCGCCCGGGCACGGTACGGGAGTTCACCCAGCACCAGGTTTCCGAGGACTGGGCGCTGTCCGGCGCCTTCACCAGCGCTGAGGTGGGTGATCCGAACGGCATGTTCCTCGGCATCGATCTGGACTGCGGCACCACCCGCCCCGTCATGATCAACGTGGCGGACGCGCCGAAGCAGGACGCGTCCGCCTCGATGGGCATCGTCGGCGATCTCGGCGCCGGCAAGAGCGTGCTGCAGAAACTGATCGCGGAGGCGGTGTGGGCGCGCGGCGGCTGCGCGATCTGCATCGACCGCACCCCGGTGCGCGAATGGGCCACCTTCGCCCGCGCCGCCGCCGGCAACCGGGTGCAAATCATCGACGCCGCCCGCGCCGAAGTCTCCATCGACCCGCTGCGCATGTTCGACGGCCCCGAGGGCCACCACTACGCCCTGTCCTACCTCACCCTGCAGCTGGGCATCGGACCGATGAGCACCCACGGCGAAGTCCTCCACCACGCCGTCGAACAGGCCGCCACCAGCGACACACCGTCCATGCGGCGGGTGGTGGAAGTCCTGGAGCAGATGGCCCAGGGGCAGCCGGGGCGGCGCCAGGACGCGGCCGCCACCCTCGCCGGGCTCCTGCACGTCGTCGCCGACAACCCCCTGGCGGCGATGGTCTTCGATGCCGCCCTGCCCCCGGTGCGGCTGGATGCCTCCAGCGCCTGCGACATGATCGTGATCACGACGGCCGGGCTGAAGCTGCCGCCCAAGGCAGCCTTCGCCAACCCCGAGATCCTCCACCAGCAGCCCCTGGAAGCTCTGATCGGCCGCGCGGTGCTGTATCTGATCGCCGCGCTCGCCCGGCAGAACGCCTTCGAAGATCCTGGCCGGTTCACCGCCGTCGTCCTGGACGAGCTGTACTGGCTGACCTCCTCGGCCGAGGGCACCGCCCTCGTGCACGAGATCCTCCACGACGGCCGCAAACACGGCGCCGGCCTCATCGCCGGATCCCACGACGCCGACGAACTCGGCCCCGACCGCGGCCTGATGGCCTACCGGGCCCTGGCCCGCACCACCGACCGCGAACGCGCCCGCCGCGGCCTGGAGTTCATCGGCCTCGACCCCAACGACACCGAACTGCTGCGGCTGGTGACCACCGGCCTGTCCCCCGTCGGCCACAAGGGCCGGGCCGGCGAGTTCCTCCTCACCTGCCCGCGGCAGAACACCGGCCGCATCAAGGCGATCATCCCGCGCATCGCGCGGATCGCCACCTCCATCACCACCACACCAGGCCCCGCACGCCCCCTCCCCCACCAGCCGCCGAGACCGGCCCCGCAGCCGACGTGGCGCTGACCAAGGAGCACACGCGATGAGCCTGCGTCCTTGCCTGCCTGCGCCGCGCTCACCGTTCGTCTCCCGGGCCCGGCACCTGGCCGCCGCGGCCGGCATCATCGGCATGCTGTCCGTCCTGGCCGTCCTCCTCGCCCTCCTCATCACCGCGGGCCGGCCCGAGCCCTGGTGGCCGCGGAACAACGTCCCCTCCCCCACCGACACCCCCACCTCGCCCGCTCCCGCACTACGGCGCGAGGAATGTGATCTGATCGCGGGCCCGGCCCGCACCTACTGCGAGCACGACACCCACACCACCCCCCTCTCGCCCCGTCCGCTCACCCCCAGCGGACACGACGTTGCGCGGGCCGTATGGCGGCTGGTGCCGATCGGCTCAACCCTGACCGCGCTGATCATCTGGCGCCGGTGCAGGGCGCATGCGCGAGGTGAGTACTGAATGGCCCGCCTTGCCCATCCCCTGCTCCGCCCGGCCGTCACGGTCGTGGTCCTCGCCTGCGTCTTCGTCGTCGTCAACACGCAGGTCGTGTACGCGGCCGGCAGCGACGGCGGCACGGGTGATCTGCTGTCCCCGCTGAACATCACCTCCAGCGAGGGCATCCCGATCGACGGCTACGAACTCGGCGCCCAGGGCGGCTCGATCTTCAGTTTCCAGTCGCAGTCCCTGGCGTTCGCCCTGTCCGGGCTGTTCACCGTGATCCGGCTGCTGGTCGGCCTGGCCGGGTGGGCAATCGAACTCGCCTTCCGCTTCCCCCTGCTGGCCCTCCTCACCAAGCCCGCTCAGCGGGTCGCCGACGCCTACAACACCGTCGTCGTCGAGCGCCTCGGGCTGAAGGGGCTGCTGCTGGCGTGGGCGTTCATCTTCGCCGCCTTCATGATCGTGCGGGGGCGGGTCGGCCGCGGACTGGGCGAAATCTTCCTCACCCTGGCCATCGCCGCCCTCGCCGCGTCCGCCTTCGTCCGCCCCGACTACCTGCTCACCCCAAACGGTCCGCTCGGACAGACGCAGCAGGTGGCCGCCGAGGTCGCCGAGGAGAGCGTCAACTCCTACGACTGGGGCGGAAAGCTCGCCAGCCTCAGCCCGTGCGACCGGATGGCCGGCCAGCAGGAGGCCAAGTGCCTGCAAGAGGAGGCCGCGGCGCCCGTCGCGGCCACCGAGGTGGCCCGCCCGCTGCAGGACTCGATCACCAACGCGCTGATTGTCAAGCCGTACATGCTGCTGGAGTACGGGCGCATCCTCGACCCCGCCAAACCTGCTGACCGCAAGGCCTACGCCGTCCACCTCAAATGGATCACCGGCGGCTACAAAGCGGGCAGCGGCCCAGTCAGTGAAGAGCGCAAGGACTACTGCCGCAAGATCAAGGGCCCGGCTAAAGAGTACTGCGAACGCGGTGCCACCGACGCTGAACAGGACATCCCCGAGGGTGCCGATGATGTCGGGCTCGCGCCGGGCCAGTCGCTGACCGACATCGACAGCGCCGCCTTCAGCGACGAGGCACGGCAGTTCGCCGCCTTCCTCGACGACCTGAAGAACTCCGGCGAGGTGGGCAAGGCGTGCGCCGCCTACGCCGAGAAGCCCACCTGGTGGCGGGTGGGAGGGGCGTTCCTGCTGCTTGTTGCGGCGTTTTTCATCTGCGGCATGCTGCTGTCCAGCGCGATCGTGCTGCTGGGCACCCAGGGCATCGGCGCCGCGGCCGCGGCCGGCGGCGCGATGACGTTCATCGCGGCCATGCTGCCCGGCCCGCCCCGCCAGTCGGTGTGGAAGTGGCTGTCGATCTGGGGCATCGCCGTCCTCGCCATGGTCGGCATCTGCGCCTTCGTGCCGTTCTTCGGTATCGCCGTGGACGCCACCATCACCAACGGCCCCGACCTGATGGTCGAACGCATCCTCCTCATCGACGTGCTGGCCATCGCCGGGGCGGCCGGGCACCGTCGCCTGCTGACCGGGATCAGCTCCTTCGGGCGGCGCATGGCCATGCGGATGCGCTACTCGAAGATCGGTGGCACCCACCTGCCGGGCGACACCTCCGAACTCGGCGCCGCCCTCGCCATGAACTCCCCCACCGCGCTCGGGGGTTACGGCGGCGGTCTGCGCGCCTTCGGCGGCGGGGGCCGGTTCGCGTTGCTGGGCACCCGCCAGCGACTGCTGGGGGCACTGTCCTCGCTGTTCGACGGGGCGGGCATGCCCGTCGACACCGGCCGCATCCTTGCCGACGCCTCCGCCGAAGCCGGCCGCGGGCTCGCGCCGGTCACCGCAGCCGCCGCCGCGGGCCAACTCGGCGCCCGTCTCGGCCTGGGCGGGGCGCGGCTGGGGGCGCGCGGCGCGTACTGGCTGCTGATCGGCCGCCGCCCCGACCGGGACAAACTCGCCCAGTGGCGAAAGCCCACCGCCGACGGCGACCCGAACACCGGCCCGTACGGCGGCCCGGGCGCGGGGCCTGATGGTGGGGGGCCGCGGCGGCCGGGAGGGCCCCCGGACCGCTACCGAGACGACGACGGACAGATCACCGACCGGCACACCGGCGAGGTCCTGCACGACCAACACCGGGACCGCACGCTGCTGTCCACCCGCGCGCACAACCGGCTCGTGCGCTACCGCGGCTACCGGATCCTCCACCGCGGCGGCCGCCTCCTGTACGGAGCCACCCTCGGCCTGCCGGCCAACGTCGACCGCACCCGGCACAGCGGCTCCCGCTATGCCCAAGACGCCCGCCAGCAGGTGCGGGTGTGGGCCAATACCGGCCGCGAGGACGGCCATGCCTGGGGCGACGTGCGCCGGCACACCTCTCAGGTCCTGCGCGACCACCTCGACGACCGCGGCGGCCCCGGCCCCTTCCCCCACAGCCGCCGCCTGCCCACCCTCACGGCAGCCGACACAGCTGGCACTCGTGCGGCCCGCTCGTCGCCTCTGGAGCCTTCCGGCAGCACGGTGGCGGGAGAAGCCGTCCCGTTGTCTCGGGAAGAGGCCCGACGCTGGGCCGAAGGCCTCGGGCCGTCTGGGGCAGCGGGCCAGCCTCCTGTGGAACGGCCCGTGCCGGGGCCGCCCGAGCCTTCGATCCGGCCAGCGGCCGGGCGTGGGCGCCGAGACGGCTGGCCGCCTGCTAGTGGTGCGTCGAGCCCTCCGGCACCGTCGCCCGACCCGGCAGGCCCGCCGCCTGCGTCGCCTCGAACGCGTCCCGGCCGCGCGTCCGGGCCCTCGATGCAGCCCGATGCCACGGGGCCCGCATCACGGGAGCAGGCACGGGAGATGATCCGGCGGATCATGCGGCGCAACGAAGAGCGCGCCCGCCGTGAGCGGGAAGGCGGTGAGCCGCAGTGAGGCCCCGCCGACGCCGCTTGGGTCGGTGGGCATGCCTGGTGGCGCTGTTGCTGTCTGCCGCAGTCTGCTGCGCCGCCCCCGTCTCCAGCGCGATCAGCGCCTACGCCGCCCTGCAAGCCGGCACCGATAGCCAGGAGAGCATTGCCGACGGCGGCAGCGCGGCGGACATTCCGCCCCGGATGCTCACCGCGTACACGAAGGCCGTGCAGCAGGTCGGCCGGCATGTGCCGACGTGCCGGGGCATGCGGTGGCCGATCCTCGCCGCAATCGCCAAGGTGGAGTCCAACCACGCCACCGGTCACACCATCACCGCGAGCGGCGACATCCGCCCTCGGATCTACGGGGTGCTCCTCAACGGGTCCGGGGCCGGCGGCAACACCACCTCCTTCCCGGACACCGACGGTGGCCACTTCGACGGCACCGCCCTCGGGGAGCGTGCGGTGGGCCCCTTCCAGTTCCTGCCTTCCACCTGGAACACCGTCGGCGCGGACGCGAACGGCGACCAGGTGGCTGATCCGCACAACGCCGACGACGCCGCACTCGGTGCTGCGATCTACCTGTGCGGCAAGGGCCGAAACCTGACCCAACGGACCCAGCTGAAGGCGGCGATCTACCAGTACAACCACTCCACCGCGTACGTCGTGAACGTCCTCGGATGGATCGACACGTACACCGCCGCCGCCAACGACACGGACCTGAATGGCGTTTCGGGGACGGTCCGCACTGTCATCGAGGCGGCACTCTCCCAGCAAGGCATGCCCTACTCCTGGGGCGGCGGCAGCATCCAGGGCCCCTCCTACGGGACCTGCTGCTCACCCAGCGGCAAAAGCGGTGCCCACATCAAGGGCTTCGACTGCTCAGGCCTGACCCTGTACGCCTACGCCCGGGCGGGCATCCGCCTGCCGCGCACCGCCGCCGCACAGGCCGCAATCGGCCGGCGCATCCCCGCCCGTCTCGGCACCGGCGCCCTCCAGCCGGGTGATCTCGTCTTCTACGCCCACTCCCCCGGCCACGATTCGACGATCCATCACGTCGGCCTCTACCTGGGCCACGGGCAAATGATCAACGCTGCCCGGCCCGGCACCGTCGTCCGCCTCGACTCAGTCAACGCCATGTCCGGCTACGCGGGAGGTGCCCGCCTGCTGTGACCGCCACCCCGCATGAAGATCCGCAACGAAGAGACAGAGGTGCCCAGGTGATGGGTCGTCATGGTGTCAATACCCGGCCGGACGCGCTGATGCGGCCTGGCCGGCGAGCAAAGCCGCCTCACGCGGCACAGGCTTTCGTCACAGCGCACCGCACTGCACCGCGCTGCCGGCCACCCGGACCGGACCTGGCAGCGGCCGAAACCCTCTCGCGCATCCGAACCGCGCTCCCCGCCTGCATCGTTGGTGTCGAGCACACTCCTGGCCATCGGTGGCATCGCCCTGCTGGCTGCGGCGGACGCACAGCAGCCGCTGCCTGCGAGGCCGGAGTCTTCACCCGCATCGACGGAAGTGCCGCCCGCACCCGCAGCCACGGATGCATCCGGGACCGGGACAGCTCTGTCCGCTGCTGGCCTGCCGGCTGCGGCCGCGCGTCCGTCGGCGGTGACGGTTTCGCCTGCCGCCAGCCCGTCTGCCACCGCGAACCCCGCCACCACGCGCACAGCGGTGCCTGCGACCCGCACCGCATCGGGTCTGATACCGCACGGCGAGGGGCCGGTCGGCCACCGGCCCATCCAGGGCGCGCTCGAGGACACCTGACCCGCCGGCTACCCGGCCGACCAGCAAGAAGAGCTGCTCGCCTCGGTCTCCGCACGTTGCTGCGGGCGGACGCCACCCGGATCGGCCGCACCCGGCGGCACACGGTCTTCCCCGGCACCTCCCAAGTGCGCGCGATAGGGCAACTGAGGTGGGCGGGCGCCGATCTGCGCATCCGTGGCTGGCACGTCACCCGCACCCACACGAAGGGAGCACCCGAATGGGCCCAGCAATAACCCCGCACCCGGCCGACCCCGCCCGTTGGTCAACGGCTGCGGCCAGCCGAGCACGTGGCCTGCTCACTGGCGTGATCGACGCCGCTGGCTGGCTGTTCGAGCACTGGTGGGTGCCGATGCTCGCCATGGCCGGTATTTGGGCCCCGGCCGAGTGGCTCCTCCGGCGGCTCGCCGCACGCGCGTCCGCAGAACGCATGGCCCTGGAACTCGTCCCCACCCGCCACTTCGACCCCGGCCTGGAGGAGATCTTCCGCCGCGGCGTCCAGCTCGCCCGTGCCTCCACGTCCATGCCGTGGTGGGTGCCGCGGCGGGCCAAGGCGGTGCAGATCCGGCTGCGCGCCGACGGCACCACGCCGCTGCGGTACCGCATCGAGGGCCCCGCCGGCGGACAACGGCTGCTGTCCATCACCCCGTTCGGACCGGCCGTCACCGTCCAGCGAGCCCGCCCCATCCACGACACCCCGCGCACGCACACGGTGCGGGCGGAGTTCGTCTTGCGCGGCACCCCCACCGCACCCTTGCGCGAGGTACCGCTGGACCCGGACCCGCTCCAGCCACTCATCGACGCGGTCTCGGACCTGCGCGGCGAGCTCGGCGACCTCGCGGAACTCCGCCTCGACCTCCAGCGCGCCCCCAAATGGGCCCTGCGCGTCCGCCGCGCCCAGCTGATGGGTGCCGCCCGCCGTACCGAGCACCGTGAAGCACAGCGGGCCGCTCGCTGGCTGCGCCACGACAGCGCCGGCCTGGAAGACTCCCTCACCGCCCAACTCCGCCAGCTCATCACCGGCCGCGACACCGGACCGGGCCGGCGGCTGGTGATGCCGCCCGTGCCGCGGCGGGTAGATCGGGAGGAGGCGTTGGGCAAACTCGCCGCCGACGATCACCTCGTGCGCGTCCAGCTGCTGGTGATGTGCGCCTCCAACACCCAAGGGCGCGCCCAGGCCCGCCTCGCCCAACTCCAGGCCGCACTCGATGTGTTCGGAGGCCGTTCACGGTGGGCGATGCGCGGGCTGCGGCTGGGCCCCTGGCGTCTGGGCGCCGATCACTGGCCCACCCGCCGCGGCTTCGAACGGCGCTGGGATCAGGGCCTGTGCCGGCCACCCCGGGCGAACTGGGTACGCCTGGAAGAACTCGTCGGACTGCTCAAACCCCCCACCATCCACTGCCGCCTGCCGCTCCTCCCTGCAGAGCTGCCCACCTTCCGCTTCGGCGACCCCGCACTGCTTCTGCAGGGCATCTACCAGCACCCCGACGGGCGCCGTCGCCTGGTCGCCACCCACACGGCGGAGACCTTGTTCGAGTGCGCGGTCGGCAAGGCCGGCGGCGGCAAGACCGAACGTGCCCTCGCCCAGGCCATCGCCTACGCCCACGCCGACGGCGCGCTGATGTTCCTCGACCCGCACCGCGACTCCTGGCCCCGCGCCGCGCCCTTCCTCGCCCACCCCCACTTGATGGGACGGATCGCGCTGATCGACCTCAACACCACCGGCCCGCAGCCGCAGCTCAGTTCGTGGAACCCGCTGGCCCTGCAGCACGGGCAGGCCCCGCACGAAGTGGTGGAGGCAGTCGCGGACGCCTTCGCCACCGTCCTGGGCTGGGACGATGCCACCGCGCCCCGCGCGCTGACCATCCTGACCGCCGCCCTCACCGTCCTGACGGCCATCAACCAGAGTGCCTGCCAGGCCGGCCGGCTGGAGGACCAGGCCACCCTCTTCCAGATCCGGCCCCTGCTCACCGACCCCGACTTCCGCGCCGCAGCCCTAGCCGCCACCACCGGCCTCCTCGACGCGGACACCCGGTCGTGGTGGCAGACCGTGTTCCCCCACCTGCCCGCGGACGCCTTCGCCGTAGTCCTCAACCCCCTCGCCCGGCTCGCCGCCCACCCCGTCACCCGCGCCTTCCTCGGCCAGCCGGCCGGCGTCTACAACAGCCGCGCCGCCATGGACAACGGCCTCATCGTGTGGATCTGCCCCGCCGGAACCGGCCCCACCGACCGGCTGCTGATCGCACTCATCGCCCGCGACCTGCTGCGCGCCGTCCGCTCCCGCCGCGACACCCCCGCCCACCAACGCCGACCGTTCCGGCTGTACTTCGACGAACTCATCACCCTCACCGGCGCCGCCCCGGAAACCATCGCCGCCATGTTCGAGGACTTCCGCAAATACCAGGTCAGCGTCCACGGCATGACCCAACTCCTGGCACGCCTGCCCGCCCCGGTGCGGCAGTCACTCACCCAAAACGCCTCCACTCTGTCCACCACAACCGGCTCCACCACCGCCATCGCCCCCATCACCGCCGAATGGGGCGATGCCCCCAGCCCGCGGGAAGTCGCAGCCCTCGACCGCTACGAGCACTACACCTCCCTGACCGTCAACGGACGCCGCATCGGCCCCGTCCGTCTCACCGGCTGCCACCTCGACGACGTCTTCACCGACCAAGCCCGCCCTCGCCAGGTCGCCGCCTTGAATGCCGCCGCGCACACCACCGCCCGCGCCCAACCCCTGACCCGCCTGACAGCCACCGCCGCGGCCCAGCAAGCCCGCGTCCAGGCCTTCCTCACCCACCTCACCACCGCCACCCCCATACGCCTGACCAAAGACGACAGGGGATACCGATACCAATGACCCGCCCTCAACCCGCTCCTGGAGCCCTCAACCGGCGCCGCTCACGCGGCTTGGCCCCCTGCGGACAGCGCGCCACGCGCTACCGCTCTCCCGACAGCCGCCCCCTCCGGTGGCCGCCTGCGCCGTGAAGTCCCTCGTAGCGCAATAGTGCTGGAGGACCCCGATGCCCTCGGGTCACGTCGCGTACAGGCGAGCCCGGCAGAACCGGCCAACGGTACGCAGGCGCCGTGCAGCCCCGAGGGCGTCACCGCCAAAGACGGCCCTCCCCGACGAGCGGCACAGGTGGGCGGGGCTATGACACCGGCCGGGGCAAGGCTGTCGAATGTCGCAGGTTTGTAACCCACCCCAAACCACTTGAACTTTGCGCCAGTGAACAATAGATTCACTTCTGCCACTCAATGCACAGTCGCGCATCGCGCATGCCACAAGCCGCACTTGAGGGAGCAACGCATGCATCAGCCCACACGCCACATTCGCAATACAGAAGCATTGAATATCGGCGCTGGCGAAGCCGCAGGCCCGGAACTGTGGCCGCCGGCCACCCGGGCCGTCACCCGCATCGGCCGGGCCTGCGTCATCGAAGGCCTCACCGACTTCGGCCCCGACGACCTCCGCCTGGTCCGCGACCGCTTCCCCCACCAGCACGTCACCCTCGACGGCGACGTCATCACCGTCTGGCCCGCCCTCCTGCCTCACCCCTGACCGCACGGCCCACTCACCGCCGACAGCCGGCCCGCCCACGGCCCAAGCCCCCACTTCAGCCGAGGCCCCTCCCTGTCGAAAGGACACGCGTTCTCATGACCAGCCTGGGCACCACCAGGTTCACCCGGCGCCTGTTAGCCGTGACGATCACAGCAGGTCTGACCCTCACCACAGCCAACTGCGCCAGCTCCCCACCCAGCCCCCGACCAGATCACACCGACCCCGCCTCCACACCCACCGCTCAGGCCAGCAGCAGTGCACCGCGCACGCAGACCGGTCGGGCGACGACGGTGCTCGCCGAACTCGACGGCCCGGCCGGTCTCACGCTGACCCTCACCGCAGCCGAACGCGACCAGAGCGGCTACCTCACCCTGCGCGGCACCCTGCACAACACCTCCAACGTTCTAGTCACGGTGCCCGCCCAGCTACGCGGCACTGAAGACGACATCGTGAGAACCAGCCCCTCGCTGGCCGGCGCCACTCTCATCGACTTCACCCACCACAAGCGCTACTACGTGCTGCGCGACACCGACGGCAACCCCCTGACCACCATCGGCCTGACCCGCCTCAAACCCCACCAAAAGGCCGACGTGTTCATGCAGTTCCCCGCCCCACCCGCCACCACCCGCCACATCGGCTTCCAGATGCCCCTGTTCGACACCACCAGCATCACCATCACTGGATAAGGCGCGCCGGCATGCCCTCCATCCGAGCCCACCGCACCACCCTCCGCCTGCCCCAGGCGCTCGCGCTCGCGCTGATCCTCGTCCTGGTCGCGGCCAACGCCACCGGTGGAAACAGAGGCCTCACACGTACCGCAACCACCGCCCACGAGGACATTGCATCTGACGCCCCGTCGCCGTCACCGTCACCGTCCCTGGCCCTGCGCCCAGGCGCACACCTCGCGCCCAACCGAGTCCTGGACATCTACTCCACCCCGCTGGCCTTGAGTTACGTCATCACCGACCAAGACGCTGCCTCCCGCACACCGGACCACCACGGCGCCCCACAGCCGGGCACCGCGTCCGCCCGCCCCTCCGCGGGCTCTTCTCTCACCAACACTGCTACGGCAACGGCACCGGCCGTGCCGTCCATTGCCCCCTCCGGCACTCAATCGTCGGCCCCGTCCGAGGCCGGCCACAGGGTGAGCCTGTACAGCCTGCTCGCCGCTGCCCTCCTGGCAGCCGCCGCAATCGCTGCCCTCGCCCTGCGCAGACTCCGACGGCACCCGAAAACCGGCCGCAGGACCGGCACGGGCATGAACGCCGCACAGCCCACGGACGCGCCGACTACGGCGAGCAAAACGGACAGGCCGGAGGGCGTCATGCTCCTGGATGCCGCCCTGCGCACCATGGCCCACCACCACGCCCAACTGCCCGACCCAGCACATCTGCCAGTGGCACGAGGCGCCCGCATCGGCACCACAACCGTGCAGGTCCTGCCCGAAGACCCCGCCATCGAGCCGCCCGCGCCCTTTACGGCCGGTACCGACGGCTTCTGGGTGCTGCCGCACGACGCCCGCCTGCTGGCCACAGACGCCGCGGCCCGGGTCCCCGCGCCCTACCCCGGCCTGGCCACTCTCGGCACCACCAGCGACGGCGAACTGCTCCTGCTCAACCTCGCCTCCCTGCCCGCTCTGCTCCTGGACGGCGAACCCGCACGCATCAACGAGGTCTGCACCGCACTGGCCGTCGAACTCGCCACCAGCCCATGGGCAGATGGCCTCGAACTCATCACCGTGGGCTGCGGTGAAGGCCTCGATCACCTGTTGCCCGGCCCGACCATCACCCCTCTGCCCGACAGCCCGAGAGCCGTACGCGAAGCCACCGAACGGCTCCTGGAAGCACACCAGTCAGCCGACACAGACCGGCAACCACTGGTAGTGCTGTGTGCCGAGCCGCCCACCGCGGACACTGCCTGGCACTTCGCCGACCTCACCACCACCCCCGCCCCACGCCCTCTCACCCTCATCGCACCCGCCCACACCACCGCACCCCACTTCCCCGACGCACCCATCCTCGACACGGCGGACAACCGCGCGCAGTACCTGGAACACCTGGACACGTGGGTCACCC
>NZ_OAOJ01000006.1:0-42172 GCF_900206255.1 Streptomyces sp. TLI_55 | reverse complement strand
CGGCTATTACTCCACCGACGGATCCACCTTCACCCAGATCGGCTCGGCGGTGACCCTGCCGTCCATGGCCGCCACCCAGGACGCCGGTGTCATCCACACCGCCCACAGCACCACAGCCGGCAGTGCGGCCTTCAGCAAGCTCCAGATCGTCACCTCGCCCTGGCGGGCCTACGGCTCTATCCCCGCCGCGGTGAGCCAGAGCCAGGGAGTGACCTCCCTGACCAGCGCGGGCATCGACACCTGGGAAACAACCGCGCTGCACGACGACGAATACTCCGCGGCCTACCAGCCGGCCGCCGCGGGAACCTCCTCCACCGTCACCGTCCACGTCGACAGCCAGGACAACACCAACGCCTGGGGCAAGGCCGGCCTGATGCTGCGCAACAACATCGCCGCAGCCGGTTCGTCCGCCGGGTACGCCTCCCTCTCCGTCACTCCCAGCAACGGCGTCACCCTGGAGTGGGACTCCGACAGTGACGGCTACGTCGACAAGAGCACCACCAAGACCGGCCGCTCCGCCCCCGTCTGGCTCCGGCTGGTCAGGAGCGGCACCTCGGTCACCGGTTCCTACTCCGTCGACGGCACCGCCTGGACCACCGTCGGCACCGCCACACTGACCGGAGCGAACAGCAGCCTGGACGCGGGCACGTTCTTCACGGCCCACGCCCCGGCACCCGGCACCGCGAGCTTCAGCCAGTTCTCCATCAACTGACGAAGCGGAAGGGGCACCCGGGACTGCCACAGGACCGCCAGGCTCAGCGTCGCCTGGCGGTCCTGGCCACGCCGAGGATGTGACGCAGACGTCGCGCTGACCGGGACTGGCATCGTCCCGGCCGGCGGGCAGCTCTACAAGATCGTGAACAGGAACAGCGGCAAGGTCCTCGACTTCAACGGCTTCAGTCACCGGAGGGGGACTTCGATACAGCGGCACTCCTTCGTCGGCGGCAACAACCAGCTGTGGTCCTTCCAGCCGACCACCGGCGGGCATGGTCGCCGACGGCTGGGGCTCCACCACCAACAGCGACCCTGCCCGGCAGAAGGCATGGGACGGCAGCGACACGCAGCAGTGACCACGGCGGTCTGGCCGGCGGCGACCTTGTCGGCGAGGACCCTGGAGCAGCTGCCGAGGAAGTTCCGGCGCGGCCGGCGCACCCTGATCCGCACCGGCTTCGCCGGCGGTACCCAGAGGTTCCTCGACCAGGGCCTGTATGGAGCTGTGATCAAGGCTGTGATCCGCGGTGTCGGATCACAGAGGAGGCCGGCGCATAATTCGAGTCCGGCCTGGTAGCTTTCAGGCTTTTCGGCGTAGCGGCCACCGTGCACCGTGTCCTCGTTCTGCGGGGACTCAGCCGGCTGCGCGACATCGATCCCCGCCCACTGGCGGGCAACTGCGCAAAGTCATCCGCTACGAACACGAACGCATTGGCGACCTGATCCACGTAGACATCAAGAAGCTCGGTCGCACCCCCGTCGGCGGTGGGTGGCGGATGCACGGCCAGGGGGACCGGCTCGCCTGCACCGAGGCCCTGGACGACGAGAAGGCCGTCACCGCGGTCGCCTTCTGGCACCGCGCCGCTGCCTTCGTCGCCGCCCACGGCATCACCTCGATCCGCCGTTACCTCACGGACAACGGGTCCTGCCACCGGTCCACGACCTGGGCCAACGCGCTCGCCGCGACCGGTACGACGCACAAGCGGACCCGGCCCTACACCCCACGCACGAACGGGAAAGCAGAGCGCTATAACGGGACACTCGCCCGCGAGTGGGCTTACGTGCGCGACTACACGTCCGAACACGAACGCCGCGTCACGCTGGCTGAGTTTGTGAACTACTACAGCCACGAGCGGCCACACCGTACGGGACGCCTCGAGATCACGACAGAAGGTGTGATTGGCGGTGCCGGCCACGGCGGTGACCGGCACCCATGGCGACACCCAACTGAATGGCGGGGCCGCCCGCACCACCACGCGCCCGACAATCAGCAGATTGTCGCCCGGGGCGAACCGCAACACGTCACGCAAGGCGTGCAGCGCGGCGACACCGACACTCGTCAGCGCCGCCGCCTCGGCCAGGTCCGCTTTGCCCGGGGCCAAGCTGACGGTCGATACCTTCACGGTGATGTACTCGGCGGCGGCCCCGACACGGCTGGGCACGTCGGTGAGGAACCCCCCACACCCGTTGTCCGTGCGTCAGGTCGGTCACGCCACCGCCGAGGGCGACCACCTCCCCCGTGAGGATCCCGGCAGGTCCGTTTGGGGAAGCTGCGGCCCTACATGATCCTCATGCCACCGGACCGGACCGGATCGACACATCGACCGGGTTGACGCTCGTGCCGTGGACGCGGACGAGCAACTCGCCGGCGCCCGGCTGCGGCCGCGCGACTGCGTGAATCTCCAGCCCCTGGGGACCGCCGTACCTGTCGTACTCCACGGCGCGCATCATCGGCCGGGCGGCCTGCCCGGAGGTGGTCAGGAGGGGTCTCACCGATCGGCGAACGCCGTTTCGATCGTCTTCTTCATGAGTGCCACGGTGGTCCGCATGGTGCTGGTGGCGTAGTCGACGATCGACGCGGGCGCGAACTCGGTCGTCCAGACGAGATGGACTCCCTCCTCGTCCTCCCGCACGGTCTGTGACCCCAGGTGGTGTGTCAGCGGCCCGCCCTCGGTCGCTTGGTAGGTGAGCTTTCGGGTGCCATCGTCGACTCCGACGATGCGCTCGGTGATCTTCATGTCATCGGCGAACGTCACCGTCCTGCTGTCCGGTCCCTTTTCCACGTGGAGCGCGAATCCCGGGATGAGCCGGGTGTCCACCGCATAGACATCGCGCACGGCATCCCACGCGAACTCCGCGCTGGCCTCGACGACGACATCGACCGTCACCGAGCTCACGCCGGCTTCTTCGTAGCGAACTTCCATGAGCAAGGTCATGGTGTTTCTCCTTCTCTCTTCTGATCGTCTGCTGCGGTGTGGGCCGTCGCCGGCCCGGGTTGGTGCGGCTGGTGCTCGCCGGGAATGTCAGGGCACCATCACGACGCGGCCGATCCGGCCGCGCTGCTCGGCGTGGTGGTGCGCGGCCGCGGCGTCGGCCAGGGGGAAGACGCGGTCGATCACGGCTTCCAGTTCGCTGTCCGCGATGCGGCGGATGAGGTCCGCCATGTACGCGTGGACCCGGGGCTCATGGAGAAGGGAGGCGAGCCCTACGCCGTGGAGCGTCGTGTTGCTGCGGATCAGGCTCACGACGTCGACCGTGCTCTCTTCGCGGGAAGCCGTGCCCAGCGGGACGATGTGCCCGCCGTGACGGGTGGCCTCGATCAGCTGCTGGAGCAGCGAACCGCCCACGCAGTCGACGGCCAGATCGACACCACGCCCGCCGGTCAGGGCCAGGACACGGTCACGGACGTTCTCGCTTCGGTAGTCGATTCCCTCGTCGAGGCCGTAACGACGCAGCTCCTCGAACCGCGCCGGGTTCGACGCGCTCCCGATCACGCGGGCACCCGCCTTCTTGGCGAGCTGCATCGCCGCCAGCCCGACCCCGCTGGCCGCCCCTTGCACCAGCACGGTGTCGCCGCTCGTGAGACGGCCGCGCTCGAACAGCGCCTCGTAGGCGGTCGAGAAGGTGACCGGCACCAAGGCCGCCGCCTTCGGATCGAAACCGTCCGGCAGCACCCAGCAGTGCTCCGGGCGTACGACGCGCAGTTCGGCATGGGAACCGGCCGGCAGTCCATGGGCCTGCCCGAAAGCGCAGACCTTCTGGCCGACCTCAAGGCCCGTGACCGCGGAGCCCACCGCCACGACCTCACCGGCACTGCTGTAACCGAGGACGAACCCGTCCGCCGGAGGGGGTATAAGGAGACGGCACATCAGGTCGCCGCCCTCGATGCTGATGGCCTCCGTCCTGATCAGAACTTCGTCGGTGCCGGGGGCGGGGTCCGGCACATCCTCGTAACTGAGCACTTCGGGGCCGCCGTTGCGGCGGTAGACAGCTGCCTTCACTCTTCAGGGCCTTTCTTGGGGGGTGGGACGGCAGGGGGCAACGCCCTGCGGCGAATGCCGTGTCGGTCAACTACGGGTGGCCGTGGGCGCGCTCGGAGACGGAGGCCCATGCGTCCCAGGTGGACAGGCGCGCGTCGTAGTGGCTGCGGACCTTGGGCAGGGCCGACTTGCCCAGAATCAGCCGGAGCGGGGGCTCGGCGGCGTCGACCGCCGCCAGCACGGCCGGGGGCGTGGCGGCGGGGTCGCCGACGGCCGCGGGGTCGAAGTCCGCGTACAGGGCCTGGCGGGCCTCGTCGTAGGCGGGGTTCTCGGGTGACGCCTTGAGGGAGGCGGGGGACGCGAACTCGGTGGCGTAGGGCCCGGGTTCGATGAGGGTGACCTTGATGCCGAGGTGGGCGACTTCCTTCGACAGGGCCTCCATCATCCCTTCCAGCGCCCACTTGGAGGCGTTGTACAGACCGAGGGTCGCCTCGCCCATCAGTCCGCCCTGGCTGGACACCGCCAGGACGTGGCCGCCTCCCTGCGCGCGCAGGAAGGGAAGCGCCGCCTGCGTCACCCAGAGCGCCCCGAGCAGGTTGGTGTCGAGCAGCTCCCGGACATCGGCCTCCTGGACCTCCTCGACGGCACCGCGCAGGCCGTGACCGGCGTTGTTGACGATCACGTCGAGCCGCCCGAAGTGGTCGTGGGCGGCGGCCACGGCGTCGAACACGGCGCCGCGCCGGGTGACGTCCAGCGGCAGGACCAGCAAGGAGTCGGGGTACGCCGCGGCCAGCGACTTGAGCCTGCTCTCGTCGCGCGCGGTCGCGGCGACCTTGTCGCCCCGCTGCAGCGCGGCCTCCGCCCACAGCCGGCCGAAGCCGCGTGAGCAACCGGTCATGAACCAGACCTTCTCGGTCATGTGTGTCTCCTGTTCTTGTTTCGGGATCCCGTCGGCGCCGGCGGCGTCGACCCCTTCCGGGCCGGTGGTGGCGCTCATGCCGCCGCTCCTTCCGGGACGGACGGGGGGTTCGAGAGGGCGTCGCGCCATGGGGTGCGGGCAGCTATGGCCTGCTGCCAGCCACGGATGCGCCTGGGTGGCATGCCGACGGCCAGGACACCGGTGAGCCGGTCGCCAAAGCGGTAGACCGCGGTGAACTTGCTTTCCGCCAGGCTGCCTTCGACTATCCGTACCTCGTCGTGACCGCGCAGGTAGCCGTAGGCACGGATCTTCATGTCGTACTGGTCGGACCAGAAATAGGGGACGGGCGCGAAGGGCCGCCGGGCGCCCAGGAGGTTGCGGGCGGCGGCCATGCCCTGTTCGGTGGCGTTGGTGCGGTGCTCGACGCGCATCGAGGTGTCGAAGAGCGGGTTGTGCCAGCGGGCCACGTCGCCCGCGCCGTACACGCCGGGTGCGGCGGCACAGAACTCGTCGCAGACCAGTCCGTCGTCGAGGGTGAGGCCGCTGCCGGTCAGCCACTCGGTGTTGGGCCGGGAGCCGACGGCCACCAGCACCGTCTCGGCCTCGACCGTGCTGCCGTCGGCCAGCCGTACGCCGCCGGAGACGACCTCGGTGACCCCTGTCCCGGTGCGCAGGTCCACGCCGTGCTCGAGGTGGGCCTGGGCGAGGATGCGGCCGATGTCCTCGCCGACCGCGTGAGCCAGTGGGACGGGCGCGGGTTCGATGAGGGTCACACGGGTGCCCGAAGCGGCCGCCACCGCCGCGGCCTCGGCGCCCAGGAACCCGGCGCCGACCACCGCCAGGCTTCGGCCCGGGCCGAGGCGGTCCTTGAGGGCGAGGGCGTCGTCCAGGGTGCGCAGGGTGTGGGCCGGGGTACCGGGCATCCGCCGGGGGCGGACTCCGGTGGCCACGACCACTCCGTCGTACGCCACCTCGCTGCCGTCGGACAGCAGCACCGTCCGGGCGGCGAGGTCCACTCCGATGGCCTCGCGGCCGTAACGGGCGTCCAGGCCGAGGGCGTTGAGTTCGGCCTCGGTACGCAAGGGCAGCCGGTCCGGTGTCCAGGCGCCGCGGAGGACTTCCTTCGACAGCGGCGGCCGGTCGTAAGGAGCCGTGGCCTCGTCGCCGATGAGCGTGATGGTGCCGGTGTGACCCGACCGGCGCAGGGTTTCGGCGGCGGCGAGACCGGCCGCGGAGGCGCCGACGATGACGACGCGGCCCGGTGCACCGGCCGGCTCACCGGCCGTGCCCGTGGTCATGACTCTCCCAGGCGGATGGCGGCCGCGGGGCACACGGTGGCCGATTCACGGACGGCGTCGTGGAGTTCGGCGGGCGGGGCGGCGTCGAGGAGGACGACCATGCCGTCCTCGTCCCGCTGGTCGAAGACGTCGGGGGCGAGCATGACGCACTGGCCCGAGGCGACGCACTTGGGAACGTCGACTTCTACACGCATGACGGTTCTTCCCTGTGGGGGGCGGTGGGGTGGGTAAGCGGGTGCGGGTCACCAGGTGACGGGCAGTTCGTGGACGCCGTAGACGATGGAATCCCGCTTGAAAGCGATGCCCTCCATCGGCACGGCGACCTTCAGGCCGGGGAGCCGGCGGAAGAGTTCCGGCAGGACTATCTGGAGTTCGGCGCGGGCCAGCGGCTGGCCGAGGCACTGGTGGATGCCGTAGCCGAACGCCAGGTGGCGGCGGGCGTCGGCGCGTTCCAGGTCGAGGTCGTCGGGGGCGTCGAAGATCTCCGGGTCGCGGTTGGCGACTCCGACCGGGATGATCACACCCTCGCCGGCGCGGATGGTGACGCCGCCGATGGTGACGTCCTCCACGGCCGTACGGCGCAGCCCGCCGTGCACGATTGAGATGTGGCGCAGCAACTCCTCGACCGCGCCTGCCACCTGGTCCTGATCGCCGAGCACGTACGGGATCTGCTCGGGATGGTGCAGCAGGGTGATGGTGCTCAGCGCGATCATGTTCGCCGTCGTCTCGTGCCCGGCGAACAGCAGGAAGGAGCTCAGGTCGGCCGCGTCCTGCTCGGTGATGACACCAGCGTCGACCTGCTCGGCGAGCCGGGTGACCAGGTCGTCGCCAGGCGTCGTGCGCTTGGTCCGCACGAGTTCCAGCAGATACGTGGCCAGTGCCTGCTGCGCACGGGTGGTCTCCTCCGCCGTGGCGGTCAGGTCGACGAAGACCTTCGAGTGCCGCTGGAAAAAGGGGTGGTCCTCGTACGGCACGCCCAGCAGTTCGCAGATCACCAGGGAGGGCAACGGCAGCGCGAAGCGCTCGACGAAATCGGCCGGGCCCGGCCGCCGCGTGAGGTCACCGAGGAGCTCGTCGGTCAGACGGGCGATGGCCGGACGCAGCGCGTCGATACGTTTGACCATGAACTCCCGGGTCAGGGTGCGCCGCATCAGGGCGTGCACGGGGTCGTCATGGCCCTGGAAGAAGCCGCGCCGGGGCTGCGGGGTGCCTGGCTTGAAGTTGGGCGCACCGGGCCGGGACGGGTCGGAGCTGAATGCCGGGCTGCCGAGCACCGCCCGCGCGTCCTCCCAGCGGGTCACGAGCCACGCGCTGAGTTGCCCCTCCCACAGCAAGACCCGGGTGACCGGGCGCTTTGTCCGCAGTTCGGCATACAGGGGCGGAGGATCAAGAGGCGCGTCCTTCGGACGGGCGAGTTCGAACGCGGGGACCGGCGCAGACGAGGGCATGGCTGTTCCTCTCCACCATCAACTAACAGCGTTAGGTGTTCTGCTCGGTAGACTAACACCGTTAGTTGAGGGTGTGGAGCCGCATCCTCTGTTTCCGCCTCTGCGGCGCCGGCCGGGCGGGCAGATAGGGTGCACACAGCGAGGAGGTGGCCATGAAGCCGCAGGTCAGACGGGTGCCCAATGTGCGGGGCGAGGGGGAACGGCTACGGCAGGAGATTCTCGACGCGGCGACCCGCATCCTGGAGGAGACGGGACGCGAGGACGCGCTCTCCCTGCGAGGAGTGGCCCGCGAGGTCGGCATCTCTGCGCCCAGCGTCTATCTGCACTTCAAGGACAAGACCGAACTGGTCGCCACCGTGCTCGACGCCGCCTACCGGGCGCTGGCCGCAGCGATGGGCGAGGCCGGCGAAGCGGCCGCCACAGCCGGCGCCGCCCCGTGGGAGCGGATAGGTGCCACCGCCGCCGCCTACCGCAGATTCGCCATCGACAAGCCCCGCCGGTACCGACTGATGTTCAGCCTGGAATACGAACCCGAGCGTCAGCCCTCCGCCGACACTCCCCTCGGCACCGTGCTCCAGGCATGGACCCACGCCGTGGACATCTATCTCGCGGCGATCGCGCCCGCCCGGCGAGCGGAAGCAGAGACCATCGGCATCCACCTGTGGACCGCCCTGCACGGCCAACTGGTCCTCTGGCACACCCTGCCAGGTCACCACACCAGCAGCGAAGACATCCTGATCGAACTGGAACAGTCATTGCTGCACCGGCTGCTGCCCATACCGGCCCCTCAGCCATCAACCCCGACGCTCGACGCCGCACACAGCAAGCGAGGCAGTTGAGAACGTCGCACCGGACGCCGCTGAAGCGCAGCTACCGCTCGAATCGGCCGGAGCTACACCACGAGCAGGGGCACGTTCACCGACCCGGCACCCACACCGGCCGCTGCCCCAACCTCAGCGGACAGCCCGCGTACGGCACCAGCTCCAAGGTCGTCCTGACCAGCGCGCACCTCGACCACACGCCGGAACTGCGACCCCGCCAACCGCTCCGCTGGTCCTGGTGACCCTGGGCGGCCTGGCGGGCTCGCGCCTGGTCGATGCGCTCGCGCAGGCTGGGGGCATAGACGAGCCAGCTGGAGACGTCCGCTTCGCGGGCGACTAGGGGTTGATCGGCCTTCTGGCAGGTGAACGGTGGCCTCCACAGAGGGCAGTTGGCAGCGCAGCTCGGTCTCGGTATGGGGGTGCGGTGCTGGGCCCTGTCATCCGCTTCGGCGGACTGAGGGGTGCCGGCCTTTTGCGTCGCGCGCGGTCGGGACGCCGTCTACGGCGGCCGTGCGGACTTTCGCAGCGCGCCCTCAAGGCGCGAGTGCCTGCGAGCACGAAAAGCGGGTGCCCCTGCTGGACTGCCTCTCTATCCTGGCCTGTTGCCCATCTGGAGGTAGACGGCATGGCCACCCTGACACATCCGCTCACCGAGGAGCAGCAGCTCCTCATCGACATCGTGTGGACGACGTTTGTCGAGCACGCGCGCTTCCCCAACTTTTTCTACGTCAACTACCTCATGTGCCAGCAGGGCCACGACGCCGCGAAGATCCTTTACAGCTTCCCTGGGATCGGCAATGACCTGGAGCCATGCTCAGGACTTGTGGATCGACCTCGGGTGGGGTGCCTCGTGTGATGCGGAGGGCGTACCTTCCCGAGTGATCGACTCAAGGTCATCGAGCAGGCCCGCGTTGCAGCGCGGGTCGGGAAGGCCCGCCTGTGCTGAGCGTAGTCAACGAGGACGGCACCACCGAGACCGGTTCCCTGATCGACGGCATCGTCCGCGAGGCGGATGCTTGCCGCGGCCCTGGAGGCCGAGACTCTGGACCAAGGTCACCCGCGGGGCCGGCAGCGCGGTCGCGGCCCTGGCCATGGTGTTCAAGCTGGCCGAGTCTGCCCAGGCCCGCCGGCGCGCGATCACCGCACCCCACCTTGCCGCCCTTGTCCGCAACGGCGCCCGCTTCAAGAACGGTCACCTCGTCGAACGCCCTGAGGCCACTGCAGCCTGATCACCCTTCACGCACGACAAGCACGGGATCAGGAGGCAGGCTGCCGGAATGAGATCTCGAACCGGTGGTATGTGGTGGGGAACTGCGATCGAGGCGCCGGACCCCAGCGGCCTGGCGAAGTTTTACGCCGAACTCCTCGGTTGGCACATCGGGCACGAGGAGCCGGGCACGGCCATCGTGGCCGCCTCCCCGCAAGGGCCATTTTTCGTGTTCCAGCAGGCCGACGGCTATCGGGCTCCGGTCTGGCCTCCGGTCGAAGGCGAACAGCGCCCGATGATGCACTTCGACTTCCAGGTCGGCGATCTCGATTCGGCGGTCGCCGAGGCGGTGGCCCTGGGCGCCACGGTGGCGGAGTTCCAGCCGCAGGAGAGCGTCCGGGTGCTCTTCGACCCGGCCGGACACCCCTTCTGCCTGTGCCTGGACGAGGGATGACCGGCTGGATCGCACGCCACTCGATCCACAACTATTGACAATGACTCAATGACCTGGTCTCGCACGGCTACGGGGGCTGTTGGGTGGTACGGGCGCGGCTACGCCCCGCAGGCGGATGGGCCGGTGTATCTGACCATGGCCGGGCTCTACCACCTACAGCACGACCAGAGGGCCCGCGATCTTGCCCGCTGCCTGCTGGCATACATGCAGCGTTTGACCCGGGCGCAGGAGAAGATCCTCGACGACCCCTTCGACGAGCCCAACATCGCCGTGGACATCAAGGAGGCCCTGCATGGAGTCGACGGGGCGGGTTCCCTCCTGGACGGCCTGGTGGCGATCGCCGAGCGCGAGTGGCCCGGCATCCGCTTCAGCAGGACATCCCTGACCGGCGAACTCGGTGCACTGCCGGCCGTCGACTGCGACACCCTGGACCTTTACCTCGCCGAGGTCGCCGCTCACCTGTCGCCGCCAGCGCCGCTGGAGGCTCTGTCCTTCACCGAGCCGCGCGCACTGTTGCGCGCGCTGAACTTCCTGGACATCGACTATGAGCTGGTCTTGGGCGACACCTTGGTCGTGCCGCCGCCCATGGACCGCTCCAGCCTCCTCGCCCTGGAGGTCGACGACGAGGGGGCCTACAACTCCGGGCTGATCGTCCTGACCGACATCCTGCGCGACCTCAAGGTGCCCGGCCGCAACCCGGGCTCGGGCCTGCTGCGCCTGGAAGCGCATCTCGCCAGCAAGCTGCCCTCGCTCGACCGCGACGCGGTATGCCGGGCCGTGCAACTCCTGGACCAGATCCGTGTCATCCGAAACTCCGCTGTCCACCCAAAGCCGCGGCCGGAACTCACCGCCGCCCACCATGCGCTCGGGCTGCCTTTCCCGGTCCGCGACTTCACTGCCGCTTGGAACAGAGTCCGCGCACATGCCGAGCGGGCCGTGAGCGACCTGCAAGAAGCGATCCAGTCCGCCAGGCGCTGACGGCGGGCGGTGTCCTGTGCCACCGATTCCTAATGCGGTCTGTCAAGCCGCGAGGGCTGCTGGAGGCGTGAGCTCGTAGCATCGTCCGTCTCGTAGGAGGGCCCAGAGGACGTTGACGCGGCGGCGGGCGAGGGCGAGGACGGCTTGGGTGTGGCGCTTGCCTTCGGCGCGTTTGCGGTCGTAGAACCCGCGGGATTCTCCTGATCGGTCACGAGGTCGTCCCGCCTCTCTGTCGGAGAGCCTGCGACGAGCCCGCCGAGACGCCCCGGCATTCACTCTTGCCGGGGCGCGTCGCACGCGCTGTCGTCGCCAAGGCGTGAGGTGGGAAGTTGCCCTCTGTCGGCGACGGCTGAGTGGACCAGTAGGACGCTTGGGTTCTAACGCTTGTCGCAACATTCCTTGATCATTGCGGGGTGTTGATGGCAAGGCGGGGACGCAAGCGCAGGCTAGAGCTCGAGGCCGAGTACTGGCGCCTTCTGGCGGCCGGGGTGGGCAGCGTCGAGGCGTGCAGGCAGCTCGGGATCGGACGGAAGACCGGCTACCGGTGGCGGGCGGAGAACGGCGGGTTGAAGCCCGACTACTTGCCAGAGACATCCCGGTCAGGCCGGTATCTGTCGCTGCTGGAGCGCCGGAGGATCGCCGCGCTGCGCGAACGAGGCCTGACGATCCGGGAGATAGCCGGTCTGCTCGGGCGGGCTCCATCGACGGTCAGCCGTGAGTTGCGGCGCAACAGTCGCCCGCATGACTACGGCAGGTACGACGCCGACCTGGCGCATCATCGCTGCCGTGAGCGAGCCGGACGCCCCAGACGCGCCAAGCTGGCCACGGATCCCGAGCTGAAGACCGAGGTGCAGGCCAAGCTGGATCTGGAGTGGAGCCCGGAACAGATCGCCTCGCATCTGCGCACTCGCTGGCCCGACCGGCCGGAGCGGCACCTTTGCCACGAGACTATCTACCGGGCTCTCTACCAGGGCGCGAAAGGCGGCTTGAGCAGGACTCTGACGAGGAAACTCCGCACCGGCCGGCCACTGCGAAAGAAGCGTCGCCGTCCTGATCAGCGCATGCCGCGGTTTGTCGCGCCAGCCGTCCTCATCGACAGCAGGCCACCGGTCATCGAGCTGCGCGAGCGCCTCGGTGACTGGGAAGGAGACCTCGTCGTCGGCGTCCGCAGCCAGTCCGCCGTCGCCACCCTCGTCGACCGGCGAACACGCTATCTCCGCCTCATCGCACTGCCCGAGGGGCACTCGGCCAGCCAACTGCGCGACGGCCTGATCAGTGTCCTCAGCCGGCTGCCGCAGCAAGCGCGACAGAGTCTCACCTGGGACCAAGGCTCCGAGATGGCCCGCCATCACGAGCTCGCGCCCTACTTCGCCGACGGCATCTTCTTCGCCCGACCGGGAAGCCCGTGGCAGCGGGGCACGAACGAGAACACCAACGGCCTGGTCCGCCAGTACCTGCCCAAGCGCACGAACCTGTCCCTCTACACCGTCAATGACCTCCGAGCTATCGAGCACCGGCTAAACAACCGACCCCGCAAAACTCTGCGAATGCGAAGCCGGGTCGCGCCGCGGCCCCTGGTGGACCGCCACCTCATCCTGCGGGTGATACGGAACGATCCGTGTCGGGTGAACCCTCCCCGAACCTGCGCTCGGCGGCATACGCTGGCCAGCCAGTGGCGCCGTGATCACCAGGAGCCCGGGAGGCGCGGCGGGAGGTAGGGCAGCGGGACCTGGGGCAGAGCTGCCCTCCTGAGCACTGGGGCACGCTACCGACGCCATATGGGAGTGCGTGCTGTGGCCAGCGGCTCACCTGGCCCGTAGGACGTCGAGCGCTGTGAGTGCCATGTGCAGTTCGGTGCGGTGTTCGCCGGACTCGAGATCGCAGTCGAGTATCCGCTCGATGCTGCGCAGACGTTGGTAGACGGTCTCGCGCGACAGACCGCCGGAGCGGGCTGCCAGGGTCTTGTTGCCTGCCGCGTCAAGGTAGTGGCGCAAGGTCGTCAGCAAGTCCGTCCCGTGGCGGGCATCGTGGTCGAGGAGCCGGCTGAGCCGGCGCTCGGTGAAGTCCTGGATCCGGATGTCCTCCCGGAGCGCGAAGAGAAGGCGGCGCAGGCCGATGTCGGACAGCTGGTGGTAGGAGCGTCCCGGCGGGAGTGGCTGGCCGGGCTCGGTGGCTTCGGTGACGCGGGTCGCCTCGCGGAAGGATCGGGCGACATCGAAGAGGTCCGCCGCCTCGCTGCCTGCGCTGATGGTGGCCCCCGGCGCCAACTCGAGTACGGTGCGGCTCAGGTGTTCGACCACGGATGGGCAGGGCTGGCCGGGGCGCAGGGACAGGAGGATGCCGAGGCGCGTGGGGCCCAGAACGCCGACGAGGGCCTGTGTCCCTTGCTTCCTCAGCTCTTCGCAGAGGAGGGCTTCGCTTTGCGATGCGTCGGTCTCTTGGGGGAAGTCCGCGAGCACGGCCATGAAGCTGCAGTCCTTGGTGGGCAGACCCAGTGCGGCGACCCGGGCCTCGGCGTCCGCAGGAGAGTGGTGACGTTGTCCGACGAGGTCGCGCAGGAGATTGCGGTGTGCGGTGCGTTCCCAGGGCACGGGGTGGATGACGCGGGCGATGGTGAGGGCCATCGCAGCTCTCTCCAGGACCGTCACAGCGGTGGGGCCGAATGCCGAGGGGGTGGGCTGGCGTGGCGGGGCGGGCAGCATGACCACCCGGCCCCAGCTTTCGCCCTGGTACTCCACGGATGTCACGAGCCAGCCGCCGGGTCCGGAGACGGATGTGCGGCCGGCGGGAGGTGTCGCTCGTGAGCGCCGTTCCCAGTCGCTGAGCGCTGCCTCGACCGTGCCTGCGGAGGGCGTGCAGATCAGTGCCTGGTGGGCCAGGTTCTCCAGTACGACGGTGTGGCCGCTTATCTCAGCGGCGGCACGTACGACCTCCTCGGGTGCAGCGCCGCGCAGGGTGAGGGCGGTGAACGCCTCGTGAATGCGCTGGGTCCGGCGCATCTCCTCGGCCTGGTTGCCGAGGATGAGAGCGTGGACGACCTGGGTGACCTCAAGGAAGTTGACGTCCTTGGCCAGGGTGACGAGGGGGAGCCCGCGGGCCTCGCAGGCATGGACCAGGGCGTCCGGCGGGCGGTGATAACGGCGGACCAGTTCGATGACCAAGGCCGCCGCGCCGACATCGGCGAGTTCGTTCACGTAGCGGCGTACGCCGGCCGGCTCCTCCGGCAGGGGCATACCGGTGGTCAGTACGAGCTCGCCGCCCTTGAGGAAGGAGGCAGGGTCGGTCAGCTCGGTCATGTGAACCCAGCGGACAGGGCGGTCGAGTTGGTCTGCTCCGGTGACGACCTGCGGCTGCCCGGCGGCGAGGACGGGAAGGGTCAGAACGTCGGCCACGGTGAGCGGATGGCCGGCGGTGGCCAGGTCCGGGCCTGCCAAGGAGGCGTCAGGACCGTCGGTGACGGGCCTTGCGGCCGTGTGGTGTTTCTCGCGCATGGGACCTCCCTGGGTGCTCCGTCACCCTGACAATCCTCGCTGACCTGCGCAAGAGCTCTGAAAGGGCGGCTGTGAGCAGGACGAGCGGGGCGTGATGCCGGGTGCGGCTGACACAACGTCCAGATGCCGAGGCGCGGGCGGACAGATCGAGCATTGGCGTGATCGAGGTACGCGGAGATGCTCGTCCGGACCGGAGCCAGACCGACGACCCGCCGGGAGACGAACATGACTGCACTGTCGCCGCACCTTCGCCAGGCCACGCCCGTGGTGGCGGTCCGGGGAGAGGGCGTCTACCTCTACGGTGAGGACGGCCGCCGCTACCTCGACTTCACCGCCGGCATCGGCGTGACCAGCACCGGGCACTGCCACCCCAAGGTCGTAGCGGCCGCCCAGGAACAGGTGGGCACCCTCGTCCACGGCCAGTACACGACAGTCATGCACCAGCCGCTGCGGCGGCTGGTCGACAAGCTGGGCGAGGTCTTGCCCGAGGGGCTCGACAGCCTGTTCTTCACCAACTCCGGCAGCGAGGCGGTGGAGGCGGCGCTGCGGCTGGCCCGGCAGGCCACCCGTCGGCCGAACATCCTGGTCTGCCACGGTGGCTTCCACGGCCGTACGGTGGCCGCCGCCTCGATGACGACCTCCGGCACCCGCTTCCGGTCCGGCTTCTCCCCGTTGATGAGCGGTGTCGTCGTCACCCCCTTTCCTTCGGCCTTCCGCTATGACTGGGACGAGGAGACCGCGACCCGATTCGCCCTGCAGGAGCTGGACTACACACTGCAGACGATCTCCTCACCTGCTGACACGGCCGCCGTCATCGTCGAGCCGGTGCTTGGCGAGGGCGGGTACGTGCCCGCGACCCGCGCCTTCCTGGAGGGCCTGCGGGAACGGGCCGACCGGCACGGCTTCCTGCTGATCCTTGACGAGGTACAGACGGGCGTCGGCCGCACCGGTCGCTTCTGGGGTCACGACCACTTCGGCGTCACGCCTGACATCCTCGTCACCGCCAAGGGCCTGGCCAGCGGCTTCCCGCTGTCAGGAATCGCCGCCTCCGAGGAGCTGATGACCAAGGCGTGGCCCGGCTCGCAGGGCGGTACGTACGGCGCCAACGCCGTCGCCTGCGCCGCGGCCTGCGCCACCCTCGACGTCGTCCGCGACGAGAGGCTCGTCGAGAACGCCGAGGCGATGGGCAAGCGCCTTCGCCAGGGCCTGGAGGGGGTGGCCGACCGGACCGCAGGCATCGGCGACGTACGCGGCCTCGGGCTCATGCTCGCCACGGAGTTCGTCACCGAGGACGGCAGTCCGGACCCTGAGACTGCCGCCCGCGTGCAGCGTGCCGCTGTCGACCAGGGCCTGCTCCTGCTTCTGTGCGGTGCCTGGAACCAGGTCGTGCGGATGATCCCGGCCCTGGTGATCGACGAGACGGCGGTGGACCAGGGACTCCAGGCATGGGCGGCAGCGGTGGAGGCCGGCACATCGGGAGCGGCGCGGCGATGACGTGGTCGGGCCGGGGCGCCGTCCTTTCCGACCGCACCCGGCCTGCGCGTACCGAGGGCTCCTGTGCGGTCGTCACCGCGGCGACGGTCCGCCTGGTGGCGACCGCACAGGCTTCCACACCGCTCCCTCGCGTCTTGAGTCAGGAGCTTGCGGAAGTCGCGCAGGTAAGCGGCCAGGTTCTCCGGCGCCGCGGTACGTCCAGCAGCGCTGGAGGCGCGGGCCTTCACCGCGGCCGCGCCGTCGGACTCGACATACCACCAGGCACGGCCCTCGGGGAGGCCGGTGACGGAGTCCGGGCCGCGGCGGGCCCGCATGTGGTGGCGACGAGCGCCTCAACGAGCTGTGACCGCGATGCGGTGACCGAAACGGTCACCGCATCGGGGGGCCGTGCTTCGTCGAGGCTGTCCTTCACGCAACCATGGTCGGGACCATCGAGTCGTCGGCTGCTGTGTTGAGGGGCAGAGGGTGCGCAATGGACATTCGGCAGCTGGAGTACTTCCTTGCGATCGTTGATCGTGGGGGGTTCAACCGTGCGGCCTCGGCTCTGTACGTGTCGCAGCCGTCGCTGTCGCAGGCCGTGCGGGCACTGGAGCGTGATCTCGGTTCCGAGCTGTTCCATCGCATCGGGCGTAGGGCAGTGCTGACGGAGGCCGGAAGGGCTCTGATCGAGCCTGCGCGGGAGGCCGTGCGGAGTCTGGAGACGGCGCGGGCTAGTGTCGCGGCGGTGCATGAGCTGCGGGAGGGGCGCCTGGACGTGGCATCCGTGCCGTCGCAGGCGGTGGAGCCGCTGACGAGTCTGGTGAGCGCGTTCAGCCACCGGTATCCCGGCGTCTCCGTGGCCATCAAAGCGGCGTTCACCTCGCGTGATGTGATCGACATGGTGCGCACGGGTGCCGTGGAACTGGGGCTCTTGGCGTCCGCCGGGCCGCTCTCCGACAAGGAGGTCGTCTGCCATGCGCTGGGGCGGCAGCGCTTTGTGCTGATGGTGCCGGCCGACGGCCCGTTCGCTGATCGGACGGCTGTCGAGTGTCAGGAGCTTGCCGGACAGCGGCTGATCGTCGGGCAGCCGGGTACCGGGATGCGCGCCTACGTCGACGCGCTGCGGGAACAGGGCATCGAGTTCACCATCGCCGCCGAGACCGAGCACCGGGTGTCGCTCATGCCCCTGGTGCTGGCCGGGGTCGGGCTCGCGGTGGTCATGGATTCCTGGCGGGACCTCGCCCGGCAGCTGGGCGCCCGCATCCTGGACATCGAGCCGGAGAGAACCTTGGACATCGCTCTCGTCAACCGCCGCGGCAGCCTGTCGCCGGCGGCTGCCGCGTTCGTCACGGCCGCCATATCGGCCGCCGGCAGCTGATAGGCGCCGCTTATCAGGGATATCCGCTTTGCGTCTTGGACGCCCCGCGGACCGCCTTGCTGCAATCGACGGCATGACGACCAACCACCGCATTGCCCTGATCCCCGGCGACGGCATCGGCGCCGAGGTACTGCCCCAGCACAGCAGGTGCTCGATGTTCTCGGCCGCCGCCACGGCTTCAGCCTGTCCTACACGTCGTACGACTGGTCGTGCGAGCGGTACCTGCGGGAGGGCGCGATGATGCCCGCCGACGGGATCGACCAGCTGCGCGACAAGGACGCGATCCTGCTGGGCGCCGTCGGCTACCCGGGGGTGCCGGACCATGTCTCGCTGTGGGGGCTGCTGATCCCGATCCGGCGCAGCTTCCGCCAGTACGTCAACCTCCGGCCCGTCCGCGTCTTCGCAGGCATCGACAGCCCGGTGCGCGGCGCACAGCCGGGCGAGGTCGATCTCGTCATCGTGCGGGAGAACGCCGAGGGCGAGTACAGCGAGATCGGCGGACGGCTGAACCAGGGCACGCCCGAGGAACTGGCCGTCCAGGAAGCGGTGTTCACCCGGGCCGGGGTCACCCGTATCGCCGACTACGCGTTCTCGCTCGCCGCCCGCCGCCGAGGGAAGCTCATCTCCGCCACCAAGTCCAACGGCATCATTCACACCATGCCGTTCTGGGACGAGCTGATCGCCGAGCGGGCCGCCGAGCACCCCGGCGTCACCTGGGACCAGGAGCACATCGACGCGCTTGCGGCCAAGTTCGTTCTCGACCCCGCCCGCTTCGACGTCGTCGTCGCCTCCAACCTCTTCGGCGACATCCTCAGCGACCTCGCGGCCGCGGTCGCCGGATCCATCGGCATCGCCCCGGCGGCCAACCTCAACCCCGAGGGCGACTTCCCCTCGATGTTCGAGCCGGTACACGGCTCAGCGCCCGACATCGCGGGCCAGGGCATCGCCAACCCGTTGGGCGCGATCTGGTCCGCGGCCATGATGCTCGACCACCTCGGCCATCCGGCCGCGGCCAGGGACATCACGGACGCGATCACGTCGGTCCTGGCCAAGACCGATACCCGCACACGTGACCTGGGCGGAACCGCGACCACCGCCGAGTTCACCGACAGGCTGATCGAGCTCCTCTGAGCCATGCTCTTCCGCAGTGGGCGGCAGAGACGACGCCGCCCACCAGTCCCTGGCCATGAGGTGAACTTGAGGTCGGACACGACGCACGTACACAAGGCGTCTCTTCGGGCACCGGTCGCCGCAAGGCCACGCGGGTCACGGCCGACGTGCTCGTCACACGCCGGGAAGAGCTGCTTCTCCCGCGTCCAGAACCAGCACCGCGACGTGCAGGGACGTGCGCTCCAGACCTGATTCCAGGTCACAGCCGAGGAGCCGTTCGATGGTGTGGAGGCGCTGGTAGTACGCCTGCCGGGACATGCCGACGCGTTTCGCCGCGACCGACTTGTTCCCGGCCGCCGCCAGATAGGCGCGCAGTGCCGGGAGCAGATCGCCGCCGTTGCGGCCGTCGTGCTCGATGAGGCGGGTCAGTTGCCGTTCCGCGTACCGCTGAAGACGGGTGTCCTCGCGCAGAACGCCCAGCAACTCCGGCAGCCGGACGTCGGCGGGGACGTAGAACCACCGCTCCGGGGAGGCTGGTGTGATGGCCTCGGCCGTCTGCTCCGCCTCCTGCCACGACCGGGCGATCCCGCCGAGGTCGGTCACCCCGGGGCCGACGGCGACGACTGCCCGCGGTCCGAGCTCTTCCCGGGTCAGGCGGCCGATCCGCTCGGCGACCGGCTGCCAGGCACTCGCCTGTGCCAGGGCCATGAGTACACCGATGCGGCCCGGGGCCGTCTCGCCGACCAGGGCGCGGACACCGGTGTGCGTCAACGCCTTCGCGATCCGTTCGTCGAGGTGCTCCCCCTCGGTGCCGGTGTACGGGTGGCGGATGACCACGGCGAAGAGGCGGTGTCCGAGGGTGGGCAGTCCTAGTGCCTCGGCGCGGGCGCGGGCGTCCGCGGGGGAGCGGAAACGCCGTTCGTACAGGTCTCGCAGTACGGAGCGGTGGGCCCGGCGCTCCCACCAAGCCTGCCCCGCCAGACGCGCCATGGTCAGCGCGATCGCCGCCCGCTCCAGCACCAGGACGTGCTCCGGGTCGGGCTCGGCGCTCAGCCGGTCCTCCAGCAGGACCAACCGCCCCCACAGGCCGTGGTGGTCCTGCACCGGCGCGATCAGCCACCCCTCCGGGCCGCTCGGCGTGATCCTCTCCGGCGTTGGGGCGGCCCGCGAACGCCGCGACCAGGCCGACACCACCGGCTCGTACGGCCGGCCGAGCAACTCGCACATCAGGACCCGGTGGGTGAGATCCTCCAGCACCACGGGGGCACCGGTGAGCTCCGCGGTGGTGTGCACCAGTTCCTCGGGGGCTGCGCCCCGCAGCGTCAGGGCCGTGAAGATGTCCTGGATATCCCGCCCGCGCCGCAGCAGGGCTCCCTGGGCGTCGAGGATGAGCGCGTGCACCGTCTGTGTGACGTCGATGAACCGGACGCCACGGGCCAGCTCGACGAGCGGCACGTCACGGGCACGGCACGCCGCCACCAGCTCGCGGGGCACTTTCTGGTACCGGTAACCGAGCTCCACGATCAGGCCGGCCGCGCCGACGTCCGAGAGCTGGTCGACGTAGCCCTGCAGCTCGGAGGCGTCCTCGGGATGTGGCATGCCGGTGGTCAGCACCAGCTCGCCGCCCTCCAGGAAGTCGGCGGGATTGAGCAGCTCGGTGACATGCACCCAGCGCACCGGGCTGTCCAGCTGTGACTCGCCCGCCAGCACACGAGGCATCCCTTCGGCGAGCACGGGCAGTCGCAGTACCTCCCTGACCGTGGGGAAGTGCCCGGCTGCGTGACGTCTGGGCGGCATAGGACGTGCTTTCATCCGGAGGGAATGGCTCACCTTCGCACCGGCCACCCATCGTGACAAGAGGGGGTCCGGCATTCGTACAGCCCCGTCGTCCGCGGTGACAGACCGTCTCAAGAAGGCTCCACGGCGGAACACAGTGTGGATTGCCCTGCGGGTTCCCCCGGGCGGAGAGTGAACGTCATCCCCAGCAGGACGTGAACCGGAAAGGTCCGCACGGTGTCCTCACGGCGCTGGGGCCCGACTGCCACCCACCACACCATCGAGAGGAGCGACCTCATGCGCGTCCCGAAGCGCGTCGCCGTGATCGGTGCCGGCAGCATGGGCAGCCAGGCCATGTGGCGACTGGCCGCCCGCGGAGCCGAGGTCATCGGCTACGACCGCTACGCACCGGGTCACGACCGCGGCGCGGCCGGGGGCGAGAGCCGTATCTACCGAGCCGTCCACCTCGGCGAGCCGGGGTACGTTCCGCTGCTGCGGCTGGCGGACCGGATGTGGGAGCAGCTCCAGGCGGAGACGGGCCGGTCGCTGCGACGCCGCAGCGGGAGCCTCGTGTTGGGGGAGACCGCCTCACCGTCCATGCGCCTCCTCCTGTCCACCAGCGCCGCCCAAGGGTTGGATCACAAGGTACTGGACCGGGAGGAACTCGCCCGCCGGTACCCGCAGCACCGGCTTCCGGACGGACACACCGCTGTCCTCGACCGGTTGGGCGCTGTCATCAGGCCGGAGGCGTCGATCCAGGCCGCCGCCGCCCGTGCCGAGCAGCTGGGCGCCCGGCTGCACCGCTACACCACGGTGCGCGAGGTCGTCCCCGCCGCGGGCGGCGGGGTGCAGATCGTCACCGATCTGGGCACGGACCACGTGGACGCCGCCGTGGTGACCGTGGGCCCCTGGATCAACACCCTGCTCCCGGACCTTCCCCGGACCGTCGACGTCCGCCGGGTGGTCTGCTCCTGGCACCTGCCCACCCGCCACGACTGGTTCGCGGGCGGTGCCCCTTCCTTCTTGCGCGCCGCACCCCACGACTGCTTCGGTATCCCGTCGCCCGACGGCATCTCCGTCAAGCTCGGTCTCTCCTTCAAATACCATGCGCCGGTGCCCGAGCCCGATCGGCTCGACCGTACCGTCCGCCCCGAAGAACTCGGTGTCTTCCGCGAGCTCATCGATGAACTCATGCCCGACCTGAACCCCGACCCCATCAGGATGTCGGCCTACATGGAGGGCTACACGGAGTCCGGAAACCCGCTCGTCGGTCATCTCCCCGGCGAGGACGACATCATCGTCATGGCCGGGTTCTCCGGCAGCGGTTTCAAGTTCTCGCCCGCGATGGGAGAGATCGCCGCCGACCTGGCGCTCGACGGCACCACGCAGCACCCCATCGACTTCCTTGCTCCGGCAGGAGTCGGCGCCGCCTGATCCCCGGCGGTTGCCGACGTCATCACCCTTATTCCTGACGTCTTTGTCGTGAGCATGCCTAAAAAGGGCCGTGCCGGCCCTGACCAGTTCCCCGACGCAAGAAAGTGGAGCCCTTCCATGCCCATTCCCTCGCTCCAGTTCCGCCCGAAGTACGTCTCGTTCGACTGCTACGGCACGTTGATCGAGTGGCCGATGACCCCCATCACTCGTGAACTCGTCGGTGACCAGATCCCGGCCGAGCACTGGGACCAGTTCGTCAAGGAGTTCCGCGGCTACCGCTACGACTCGATCCTCGACGCGTTCCGCCCCTACGAGCAGACGCTGCAGGACGCCTTCGAGGCGGTCTGCCGCAAGTGGGGCGCCAAGGCCGCCCCGGACGCCGGCAGGCGGTTGGCCGACGGCGTGCGCAGCTGGGGCCCGCACGCGGATGTGCCGGAACCGCTGAAGAAGATGGGCGAGCACTACAAGCTGGTGATCCTCTCCAACGCCGAGGACTCCTTCCTCACGGAGAGCGTGCCCCGGCTCGGCGCGGACTTCCACGCGGTTTTCACCGCGGAGCAGGCGGGCTACTACAAGCCCCGCTACGCGGCGTTCGAGTACATGCTCGACCAGCTCGACGCGTCCCCCGAGGACTTCGTGCACGTCTCCTCGCACACCCGCTACGACCTGATGCCGATGCACGACATGGGCTTCCGCAACCTCGTCTTGCTGGACCGCGGCTACGACCCGGTCACCCACGGCTACGACTACGTGACCGTCAAGTCCTTGGACGAGCTCAACCAGATGCTGGGCATCTGACGCGCGACGCGCACCCGCTCACCCGCCGCCCGTCCGATCCGCACGTCGTCCCCGCATCACGGATTCCCCGTATCCCCGTATCCCCGTATCCCCGTATCCCCGTATCCCCAGGATTCTCCAGGAGGCACCGCCATGGAAACCAACCGGACAGGCCACAGAAACGTATTCCGCACCGCAGGCGCCGTGGCCGCCGCGATGCAGGTCAACCGGCAGTTGAGCATCCCGATCGTCACGACCGCCCTGGCCCTCGCGCTCGCCGCGTGCGGCGCGGGCGGCACCGGGCAGAACGTGGGGGCGAAGAGCACGGCACAGGGCGCAGGATCCGGCCCGTCGGCCGAGCACACCGACGACATCTCCGTCGGTGTGAAGCCCGACCAGAACGCGGTGAAGCTGCTGCCCGCGGCGGTGAAGGCCAAGGGCACGCTCTCGGTGCCCTTGGACCTGTCGTACCCGCCCACCACGTTCATGGCATCGGACAACAAGACCCCGATCGGATTCAACCCGGACATCGCCCGGCTGATCGCCGCCAAGCTCGGCCTGAAGCTCCAGATCAACAACGTCAAGTTCGACACCATCATCACCGGACTGCAGGCCAACCGGTACGACTTCACCGCCTCCACCATGGGCGCCACGACCGACCGACTGAAGGCGCTCGACATGGTCGACTACTTCAAGGCCGGGACCGGAGTGTCCGTCCCCTACGGCAACCCGCAGAAACTGGGCACCCACACGCTGTGCGGGCACCACGTCGGTGTCACCTCCGGCAGCACCCAGGAGCTGCAGTGGCTGCCCCAGCTGTCGAAGCAGGACTGTACGAGCAAGGGCAAGCCGGCCATCAAGGCCGTGACCCTGCCCAGCGTGAACGACGCTCTCACCCAGCTGGTCTCCAAGCGGATCGACGCCGTGATGTACGACTTCATCGCGCTTGAGTGGGCGGCCGCGCAGCAGCCCAAGACGTTCGACGTCCTCAAGCCCTTGGTGACCACCAAGCCCGTTACCGTCGCCCTGAAGAAGGACTCCCCGCTGACCCCCGCGGTGCAGGCTGCCCTCCAGTCGATCATCGACAGCCCCAAGTACGCCCAGGCGCTGGGCCGCTGGGGGCTCCAGGACCTGGGGATCAAGACCGCGGCCGCGGCCGTCCCGCAGGACTGAGACGCCGATGGACGTGATCGAGACCACGACGACCAGGAGCGGACCGGTGCCACAACTACGGGCCGAAGAGAAGAAGCGGATCACGCCGAAGCGTCCGCGCGACTACGTGGCCTGGGCCGTGGCCATCGCGATCGTCGCCGGTCTGGTGTGGACCGCGGTGACGAACGAGAACTATCGCTGGCCGGTGGTGTTCAGCTACTTCACCACGCAGACCATCCTCAACGGCCTGCTGGTCACGCTGCTCCTGACCGTGGCGAGCATGGGTCTGGGCACGCTGCTGGGGCTGGTGCTGGCGGTGATGCGCATGTCGCACCAGCGGCCCGTCTCCGGGCTGGCCCAGCTCTACATCACCTTCTTCCGTGGCACCCCGGTGCTCGTGCAGCTGGTCTTCTGGTTCAACATCGCGGCGCTGTACCCGAACCTCTCGATCGGTATCCCGTTCACCAGCATCTCCACGCCGGTGAACGTGAACGCGATCATGACGCCGATGACCGCCGCCATCGTGGGCCTGACGCTCAACCAAGCCGCCTACATGTCCGAGATCATCCGCGGAGGGTTCGCCTCGGTCAGCCGCGGACAGCACGAGGCCGCGGAGTCCCTGGGCATGTCCGGGTTCACCAAGCTGCGGCATGTGATCATCCCGCAGACGATGCCGGCGATCATCCCTGCCACCGGCAACCAGGTGATCGGCATGCTCAAGGAGACCTCGCTGGTGAGCGTGCTCGGCGTCGCCGATCTGCTGCAGAGCGCCCAGTCGATCTACGCCCGCAACTACCAGACGATTCCGCTGCTGATCGTGGCCAGCCTCTGGTACCTGATCATGACGCTGGTGCTGAGCGTGCCGCAGTCCATGATCGAGCGCCGTTTCTCCCGCTCCACCCGGGCACGGCTGACCCCGGCCGCCACGCCGGCCGAGCCGGGGGCGGGCCAGCCAGTTCCCACCACGAGGGAGTCCCTGCTGTGAACGCCGACGGAACGATCGTCGCACGCAAGCTGTGCAAGAGCTTCGGACGTCACCAGGTCCTGCACGACATCGACCTGACCGTCGCGGCCGGGGAGATCTCCTGCATCATCGGACCGAGCGGCTCGGGCAAATCAACCCTCCTTCGGTGCATCAACGGGCTGGAGACCGTCGACCGCGGAGTCCTTAAGGTCAACGGAGAGGACTTCGGCTACGTCGAGAAGGACGACGCCTACCACGCCGTGCGCCCCAAGCGGCTGGCCGAGCAGCGCGCCCGCATCGGCATGGTGTTCCAGCAGTTCAACCTCTTCCCGAACATGACCGCCGAAAGCAATGTCATGTCCGGACCGGTACTGGTGCAGAAGAAGGACCGCGCCACCTGCCGGGAGCAGGCACAAGAGCTGCTGGCCAAGGTCGGCCTCAAGGGCTGTGGCCGCAAGTACCCCGCCCAACTCTCCGGCGGTCAGCAGCAGCGCGTGGCCATCGCCCGCGCGCTGGCGATGGAACCCACCATCATGCTGTTCGACGAACCCACCAGCGCCCTGGACCCCGAGCGCGTGGGCGAAGTACTCGCCGTCATGCGCGACCTCGCCGGCAACGGAATGACCATGCTGCTCGTCACCCACGAGATGGGCTTTGCCCGCGAGGTCGCCGACGAAGTGCTCTTCATGGACGAAGGCATCGCCGTCGAACGCGGCGACGCCCGCGAAGTCCTGGCCAACCCCCGTGAGAAACGCACCCAAGCCTTCCTCGAAAGAGTGCTGTAGGCAGTGGCACCGACAGGTGGCGGCGGCTGCGGCAGCGAGGCTGGAGGAGCCGTTGACCGACTGCGGTGAACGTGAGACCCGCGCCCTGCCGGTCCCTGGTCTCCAACACCCGCCGTCTCGACGTCGCCCCGACCGTCACAGCCGTCAGCACGGTCCTCATCGCCCTGGCGTCCTCGCCTTCGCAACTGACATCGCCGTCGTCCGGGCCCTTGGTGCCGCCCGGCCGCGCCCTTTTCGAAACTCCCCGCTAAGGACCCGACATGAAGACGATTCCCTACTGGATAGAAACCGCCGGGGCGTTTCCCGACCGATCCGGCAAGCCGCTGACCGAGGACACCGACCTGGTGGTCATTGGCGCCGGCCTGACGGGTCTGTCCACCGCCCTGCACTCCGCCCGCAAGGGCGCCCGCGTCACCCTCGTCGAAAAGGGTCAGATCGGCTCCGGCGCCTCCGCCCGCAATGGCGGCATGGCCAACCTGGGCTTCACCATCGGTGTGGGCCAGGCCATCCGCCGGTACGGACTCGAACGGGCCCGCGAGATCTACAACTCCTACGGCGAGGCCGTGGACACCGTCGAGCGGCTCGTGAACGAGGAGTCCATCGACTGCCAGTTCCGCCGAGTCGGACGCCTGGGTGTCGCGTCCCGCCCCGCCCACTTCGAGAGCAAGAAGGCACAACAGCGCCTCCTGGCCAAGCACTTCGGACACGAGACCACTCTGATCGGCAAGGCCGAACTGCGTTCCGAGATCGGCTCCGACGCCTACCACGGCGGCCTGCTCGACCCGTTCAGCGCCGCACTGCACGTCGGCCGCTTCGTGCGCGGTATGGCCGAGGCATGCGAACGCACCGGTGTCGAGATCCATGAGCGCAACGCGGCCATCGGCGTGCGCCGTACCGCCGCCGGCCGGTTCGAGGTCAGCACCGAGCGCGGTGTCATCCGTGCCGGGCAGGTCATGATGGCCACCGACGCCTACACCGACAAGAACTTCCCGTGGCTGCGCCGCCAGCAGGTCTGCGTGGGCAGCTTCATCATCGTCACCGAGCCGCTCGGCGAGGAACTCGCCCGGGACATCATCCCCAAGGCCCGCCTCATCGTCGACTCCAACCAGGTCTGCCACTACTTCCGGCTCACCCCGGACAACCGGCTGCTGTTCGGCGGCCGCGCCCGCTTCGCACCGTCCGACCCCACCTCGGACAAGAAGAGCGGGGCCGTCCTGTTCCGTGAGATGTGCGAGATCTTCCCCCAGCTCTCCCGCACCAGGATCGAGTACGTGTGGGGCGGCTCCGTCGGCTTCGCCATGGACCGCATCGTGCACGCCGGGCAGACCGAGGACGGCGTCCACTACTCCATGGGGTACGCCGGCCACGGCGTGCAGATGGCCACGCACATGGGGCACGTCATGGCCGAGGTGATGGACGGCCACCCCGAGGTCAGCCCCGTCCGCGACCTCGCCCCGCCGCGCATCCCCCTCTACAACGGCACCGCCTGGTTCCTGCCCTTCGCGGGCGCCTACTACAAGACGCTTGACCGCATCCGCTGACCGGTCGGCAGCCCCTCTACACGAACAAGGAGATACCCACGATGACTGTCGTCCGTGATGTTCCCAAGCAGCTGTTCATCGGCGGTGCCTGGCAGGACGCCGAGTCCGGCCGGACCCTTTCCGTCGACAACCCGGCCACCGACGAGGAACTGTGTCAGGTCGCCGACGCCTCACCCGCCGACGGCCGGCGTGCGGTCGAGGCTGCGGTCGCCGCGCAGGCCGCCTGGGCCGCCACCCCGCCGCGCGTGCGCAGCGAGATCCTGCGCCGCGCCTACGACATCATCATCGCGCGCACCGAGGACCTCGCGCTGCTGATGACCCTGGAGATGGGCAAGCCCCTGGCCGAGGCCCGTGCCGAAGTGGCGTACGGCGCCGAGTTCTTCCGCTGGTTCTCCGAGGAGGCCGTCCGCATCGACGGCGGCATGATGACCGCCCCCGACGGCAGGAACCGTCTGCTGGTCGCCCGTCAGCCCGTCGGCCCCTGCCTGCTCATCACCCCCTGGAACTTCCCCCTGGCGATGGGCACCCGCAAGATCGGCCCCGCCATCGCCGCCGGCTGCACCATCGTCCTCAAACCCGCCCCCCAGACCCCCCTGACCACCCTCGCACTGGCGGAGATCCTCACCGAAGCGGGCCTGCCGGCCGGGGTGCTGAACATCGTCACCACCTCCGACGCCGCCGGCGTCGTCGAACCCCTCCTTCGCGGCGGGAAGATCCGCAAGCTCTCCTTCACCGGCTCCACCCAGGTCGGGCGGATCTTGCTGGCCCAGTGCGCCGACACTGTCATCCGCACCTCCATGGAACTGGGCGGCAACGCCCCCCTCATCGTCTTCGACGATGCCGACCTCGATGTGGCCGTCGAGGGCACCATGGTCGCCAAGATGCGCAACATGGGCGAGTCCTGCTGTGCGGCCAACCGCATCTTCGTCCATACCTCCGTCGCCGACGAGTTCGCCCAGCGCCTCACCGCGCGTATGGCCGCACTCACCGTCGGGCCCGGCACTGAACCCGGCACCGACGTCGGCCCCCTCATCGACGCAGCCGGCCGCAGCAAAGCCCACGACCTGGTGCAGGACGCCGTCAAGCGCGGTGCCACCGCCCTGACCGGCGGTGAACTCCCCGAAGGGCCGGGCTGCTTCTACCCGCCCACTGTCCTCACCGGTATCGCCCCCGACGCCGCGATCATCGACTCCGAGATCTTCGGCCCTGTCGCCGCGATCCGCACCTTCGAGACCGAGGACGAGGCCGTCGCCGCCGCGAACGACACCGAATTCGGTCTGGCCGCCTACCTGTTCACCCAGAACCTCGACCGTGCCCTGCGTGTCGCCGAACGTCTCGAAAGCGGCATGATCGGCATCAACACCGGACTGGTCTCCAACCCCGCCGCGCCTTTCGGCGGCGTCAAGCAGTCCGGCCTTGGCCGCGAAGGCGGACTCGTCGGCATCGACGAGTTCCTGGAGTACAAGTACATGGCCGTCCCCGTCGGAGTCTGACATGCGCGAGCGACTCGTCGTCCTCTACCGCGGCAACCGGCCCCCCGCCACCGACCGCATCGAAAGCCTCGCGGACACCGTCTACGCCACCGAGGAGGAACTGCCCTACCTCCTCCCCGGCGCCGACATCCTCCTGGCCTGGGTGAACATCACCCCGGCCATCGGGGAGTCGTGGCCCGACGATCCGCAGAAGGCGCCCCACTGGGTCCACGCGTCCTCCGCGGGCGTGGACTCCTTCCTGTTCCCCGCCCTGGTGGACGATCCGCACGTTGTCCTGACCAACGCCCGCGGCGTCTACGAGCAGCCGACCGCCGAGTACGTCCTGGGCCTGATCCTCGCCCTCGCCAAGGACTTCCCCGGCACCTGGGAGCACCAGCGGCGCCGCGAGTGGCGTCCGCGCCCCAGTGACGACATCACCGGACGCACTGTGCTGGTCTGGGGGACGGGGCCGATCGGCCGGGCCATCGCCCGGCTGCTGCGCGCCGTCGGGATGCGGGTGAGCGGTGCGGGCCGCAAGTCCCGCACAGACGATCCCGACTTCGGCACTGTTCACGGCGCGACGACCCTGCGCTCCGCCCTGACGGAAGCGGACTACGTCGTCCTGGCAGCCCCCCTCACCCAGGGCACCCGGGGCATGGTCGACGCTCCCGTGCTCGCCGCCATGAAGCCGGGGGCGCGGCTGATCAACGTAGGCCGGGGCGGACTCGTCGACGAGGAGGCGCTGGTCGACCACCTCGCCGCCGGACGGCTCGCCGGCGCAGCCCTGGACGTATTCGCTCAAGAACCGCTGCCTGCCGAATCACCACTGTGGGGCATGCCCGGCGTGATCATCTCCCCGCACACGGCGGGCGAGACCACCAGCGAGCGGGAGGCGCTCATCGAGGTGTTCTTCGACAACTTCGCCCGCAACCTCGAGGGCCGACCGCTGCGCAACGTGGTGGACAAGCGGCGCGGATACGTGGTCGACGACACGCGCCCAGCCTGAAGGCGAGCAGCACCTGGCTGGACACGGACGCCGAGCAGCATGGATGGGACCGGGCGGCAGCCGCCCGGTCCCATCACCCCGTACTGCTTCGCTGAGCCGGGTTTTATGAAACGGTCAGGTAGATCTTGCGCACGGTTTCGATGGTCTTCCAGACACCGACGTAGCCCGGCTTCATGACGAAGCTGTCGCCTGCCTTGTAGACCACCGGCTCGCCGCCTTTCGGTGTGAGTTCGATGACGCCGGAAAGGATGTGGCAGAACTCGAAGAGCTCGCCCTTGATCGAGTGCGTCTCGCCGGGCGTGGCTTCCCAGACGCCCGTTTTGATCGTTTCTCCGCGGGCGGCGTCCTGGGCCCAGGTCTTGTAAGTCGGGTTGCCGGAAATCAGGCGCTCCGGCAGCGGGCCGGACTCCTGGGGCGCGAAGGAGGGGGTGGGATCGATGGTCTTCAGGAGTGACATTTCTTTTCCTCTACTGGATGGAACAACGACGAAAATCGGGAGCGGACGTACCAGGCGTCACCGGGCCGAGTTCGACCAGCTCGTCGCACGTCTCGGAGCAGGGCCTGATGGCTGCCGCCACGGGTTTTGACTCCGACATGAAGTGCCGGACGATCGGCATCGAAGGCGACCTGCTGGGCGGCGGCCTGCACCAGCGGTGTGGAACGTGCGACTGCCCCGGCCCATCGAGTATTTCTGACGCTGCGCACGGAGCTCACGTGTGATCTGTCCGTCGTGGGCACGATGTTCGGACGTTGTGTCAGGCGGGAGGCCAGAGGGGCATTCATGGCCAGGAGCGGATCGGTCGCCGCGGGCGCATCCAGCGGCATGGACGGGTCTGCGTGCATCAGCCCGTCCCTCGGTGCACCACGTGTAAGCGGCGAGACGGCGTCGGTCCGAAGAAGTGGCAAAGTACCCGGGCAGGGTAGTCCAGGAAAGGTGACGGAGAAGCGCAGATGTTTCATGAAATCGAAGACATTGAGCCTTTTCAGCGTTGACGCTCCAGGGTGAGGATGGCTGCGGCGATGGCGGTCATGCGGTTGGGGCTGCAGCGGGCCCGGCGGAAAATGCGCCAGGACTTCAGCCTCGCGATGCTCCGTTCGACCGGTGCCCGTGCCGCTGACAGCGCCCGGTTGATCGTCTGCTGGGTCGTGGTGAGGTCCCGGTTCGGGAGCCGTCTGATCGGTGTGGTCACCCAGGGGCCGGCGCCGATGTAGGCGCGGTCGGCGAGGATCGGAACGCCCTGGCGTTCGCAGATCCGGATGATGCGGTGGGTGCGGGCCGCGGTCAGGTCGTGGGTGCGGCCGGGCAGCGCCGGCGAGATCCACAGCAGGTTGCCGGTGGGATCGGTCACGACCTGCACGTTCACGCCGTGGCGGCGGTGCTTCTGTGAGAAGTCGGCCCGGCTGTCGCCGACGCGGTCGCACTCGGCGAGGGTTCCGTCGAGTAGGACATGGTCGGGATCGGTCTCGCGCAGGACCCGCAGCAGTCCGGGAGCCCGGCCGGACAGGTGTTGGACGACGGCCTTGACGTAGGCGTGGGCGGTGCCGACGGATATACCGAAGCCGGCCGCGATCTGCGCGAGCGTGTCGTGGCGGCGAAGATAGACCAGGCCCACGAGGGCACGCTGGTGAGGCGGCAGCTTGCAGCGTCGGTCACCCTCACGGGTGACGATGAGCATGGATACCCACTCGACCAGAGCGTGCGGCAGGTCGAGTGCGGCAGGATGGGGAACCAACAGGGCTCCTGTGCCGATGGGTTGAGACTTCGAACACCTCCCTCAACGGCGCGGGAGCCTTGTGCGTTGCGGTCCTCATCCCGACTCGGCCTGGGTCACTCAGTGGCCACTCTGAAACGGCTCAGTGGCCACTCTGAAAGGGCTCACTGGCCACGGCGTTTGGCACCTCGCGCTCGCTACGCTCTCACCATGAACGCCGCCCTATCCTTGCCGTCATTGCCGCCGCACTGGAGATCTGGGGCATCGTATGGACCGTGTTCGACATCCGTGCAGCCCCACGGAGCCTGGCGACCTACATGAGTCGCCCTCACACCGTGTACGCGGCGGCTGGCCTGGCAGCAGTGACGACACTCGCCGTTGGTGCCACTGCAGGGACTCAGACGGTCGAACAGCGCCTCGCAGCGTTGGAGGAATGGCGCGATCGGCTGCCAGATGAACTTGACCGGCGTGAACAGCAGTTGAGCAAAGTCCTCCGCAATGACTTCCGCGGCGGACTCGCTGCCGTCGAGAAGACGATCGGCGACCGGATCGAAGGACTGAGGGATTACGTCAGAGGCGGCGAGCAGGCCTGGTGGAGGAGTTACCGGGGGCCGATCGTTCTCGGCGTCGGCGTCCTGGTCGGCTTGGCAGGCAACATCGTCTCCAGCTTCTGAGCCTGGCACTTGAAGCGGCGATCACCAGTGCGTTGGTTCGTTGGGAGGCTGCGTTTCCCGTCAGGCGCTCGATACACCCCTCCGCGTTGTTGCGCTGCTTGTTGAGCAGCGTCCGTGATCATCGACTTGGCCAATAGAGGAGTCGATCAAGCCAAAACAAGCGAGCCCCTTGGACTGCAGCAGCTGCACGCAGTAAATGTGATGATCACAACGATAGATCAACTAAGCTGGGGGGAAGGCTTGTTCAAGCGAGCTTCGACGAACACGCGAAGAAAAACAGAGAGATCCGTCGTCACCGCGATGCTGGTCGTGCTGATGGCCCCGGTGGGCGCTGCGCACGCCGAGGAGACGGCGGATTCTCTGACCATGGTGAGCTACGCTCAGCCACTCAATGCAAAGCCGCTGACCATGGCTGACTTTGAGGGCCCGAACGGGATCGCGCGCCTGCAGGAAATGCAGACCCAAGACGCTCTCTCGGCTGTACTGCCGCACGAAGTCACTGGCCCGGCAAGGGCGGCGGCGCCTCACGCCGCGAAGCAATCAGCGCAGCCATCAGCACCCAGCGAGACAGCGTCACAGGCAGACGGGGTTGGCGCCGCAGTTATTACGCTGCCGGAGCCTGCGCACACCATGACGTTGGCTGAGTGTGTCCGGGAGCTCGGCACCACTCAGTTCTACGTCAAGTCCCGGTACGCCGTCTGCTCTGGCCATCAGTTCGGGCAGGTGTGGCTCCGGAATGGCGAGGCCGTTGGGGAGAGTCACTTCGATGTCGTGGTCATCGGGACCATCCCGAAGAACAGCCGCGACATGACCGCGACGTATCACTACACAGACTTCACTGCATCGGGGATCAACGGTGCCTCGGGGATGGGAATCACCACCAGCGCCTCCATCCCGCAGACCTGGCCTTCTACAGCAGCAATCCTTCGGGGCGGCAATCTGCCCGCGACCAAGACGTGGGCCGAATTGATAAGCGGGATCACCCTGACGCACACCATCACTGCGTTGTCCGGACAGGCTGGCCAGCACGGCTCCGCACGCGTGATCTCAGCCATCTACCAGCCCAACATCAAGCTGGTGGCACCGCCTGGCTGGGGTTCACAACCCTTCACTGGCGGCAACATTTTCCTGCTTCCGCCGCGCTGGGACGAGGCCGACTACCTGCCCGCGTCCACCTCTGGAGGTGCAGCGGCGTTCAGTGTGCTTCCTACACTGAAATACAGCACCGCTCCCAGTGCGCCGGAACGCGAAGTGGCCCTTCATATCCAGAAGGCTTATGCCACACCGCAGCTCACCCTGCCGCCGCTGGCCACCAAGAAACTGGCTGGCCAGGTCGCGGATGAGCCTCTCACGCGGCTCTACCTTGACACCGAGCGCAGGAAGAAGAACCGAAACCGTGCTGTGTGGAACTGCGTCAAGTTCTACGGCCCGAACTATGCCGACGGCGGCAAGCAGTGCGATGAATTCCCCTTCGCCACGACGTACCAGGGAAGCGCCGGCTCAGACTACGACCCCCTCCAGGCGCGTAGTAACTTCAGCGTGCAAGCCATCGATGGCAAGAGCAACGAGGCTGCCGGTACGCTTCTGGCCCAGTTCTACGACCTGAACAGGCTGATCGACGGGCCGGACGACGGATTCCTCGTCAAGATCACCTGACGTCCGAGCAGACATGCTGCGGGCCGGACGCGACCAGGCGTTCGGCCCGCACCTCTACACCTGCCAGAACTGCGTGACGTACTGCTCCACTCCTTCGGGCACGCCGCGGGCGGCGAGCTCAGCAACCTCGCGGCGTCCCGAGCTCACGACGCGAACCCTCCATGTGCCCGGTCCGTCCGCCAACTCGATACTGCCGGGCATCGGGCCGCCAGCCATGCCTCGAGCACGCAGTTTGCCCGATGAGCAGTGGATGCTCGCCTCGGCTGTCTCCTCCCACTCACCGGAAGGGACGGCTGGCTCCGCATCCCACACCTCCACCGTCAGGCCGGCTGTATGTGTATGCCCAGCGCTGGTGAAGTCCAGTCGCCCTGGACGGGCAGTGAGAAGGGCGCCTCGTTCGAATCCGCCGGGGAAGAGAACAGGAACTTGCGTGTCGTCCCAGTCCTGCAAGGCCCAGCCGCCGTAGTCGACCTCAACGGCCACCTCCTGCCGACTGATCAAGTTCGGCACATCAACTCCTCACCTCGGACGAACGCCACCCGCGGTCCAACAGCACGGTGCCAACATGATTGCCGATCTTCCGTCTCTAGCGCGTGCCTCTTTGATGGGTTGGCCAGTTGATCGGACGCATCCGTCCGATTAGTGATCACTGAGCTTCTTCGAGTTGGCCACCGAACAGGTGATGGTCCGTGAAGCGCAACGAGCGAGGCCTCCGGGCTGTTGATCGAGATGTCTGACGTCTCAGTCACGTTGCTCGGGGGCCTCGTTGGTCGTCCATCCTGCCGCACTCGACCTGCCGCATGCGCTCGTGGAGTGGGTCACCATGCTGATTGTCACCCGTGAGGGCGACCGGCGTTGCAAGCTCCGTCCGTCTCAGCGGGCGATGGTGGCACTGGTGTACCTGCGCGAACACACCACTCTGGCGAAGATTGCCGCCGGGTTCGGGATCAGCGAGTCCACCGCCCATGCCTACACCAGAGCGGTCATCGACCTTCTTGCCGCCCGTGCACCGGGCCTGCTCAAGACGCTGCGCGACCACGAACCCGACTTCGTCCTGCTCGACGGCACTCTCGCCGAATGCGACCGGGTCGGCGACGGCCGGGCCGACTACTCCCACAAACACCGACGCCACGGCGTGAACGTGCAGATCGTCACCGACCCCTACGGCCAGCTGCTGTGGCTCTCTCCCGCCCTGCCGGGCCGCACCCACGACCTGACCGCCGCCCGCACCCACCGGATCATCCGGATCTGCGAGCGCCAGGGCGTCCCCATCCTGGCCGATCTCGCCTACCAGGGCGCCGGTTAGTGGCTGACCACGGGCATCAAACGCAAGCCCCTGCAGGAACTGACCCCCACCGACAAGACCCGCAACCGCGCCCTGGCCGCAGCACGCGCACCTGTCGAACGCGGCGTCGCCCGCCTGAAGTCCTGGCGCATCTTCCGCAGGTCCCGTTGCAGCCCCAACCGCATGACGTCAATCGCCAAGGCCGTCCTCACCCTTGAGCTGCAACGCTGAAGAAGCTCATTGAACAGGAGAAGCGCCGGCTGTCGCGTAGACCGTCATCCGAAGAGGCGCCGCCCGTTCTGTCCGCCTTCGATGTACGTACGAACTGCCCTGTCTCAGAGTTCGACACGAGACTGCGATCCGTGCTGGGTCCCGCCCTCGAGCTTGCGGTCTCAATTCCATTCGAGGGGGACCTACCCGTCGACACGCTCCCCGATTGGTTCACCGCCGCCCAAGGAATCTCGGCGTCAACGCCCGAACATGTGAGACGGGGTGTGGAGCGTTACACGGCCGCAGTCGGCGCAGGCCCCTGGAGACCTCAGGAATGGCTGTACCAATTCGACCCCGAATCCGAGTTCCGGGGCTGGGCTTGGTGGGATCTGACGCAGTCCGGCGAACGCGAGGCGCGCATCTGGGTGGACACATGGGGTGAGTCCTTCTTCGCCTGCGACGAACTTCGCTGGGTCACCTACATCTCCGGTGCCGAGGAAGTGGTCGGCCCGATTCTTGCGCGGGCCGCTGACTGGGTTACTGAGCTCTTTCCAACCTCAGGCTGACGCGTGGTGGTGAAGGACGAGGACGGCCTTCACCACGTCGGTGATGTGGTTGGTGCTGCAGCGGAGCTTCCGCAGGAGCCGCCAGCCCTTGAGGGTGGCCATGGCCTGCTCGCCGAGGCAGCGGATCTTGGCGTGGGTGGTGTTGTGGCGGCGCTTCCATCGCTTGAGACGGCGGCCCCGAAACGGGACTCGGACGGTTCCGCCGGCACCTTGATACGCCTTGTCAGCCCAGCATTTGAGTCCCGCTTCAGCGAGGGCTTCGATGATCCCGTGCTGTCGCGCGGCGGTGAGGTCGTGAGTGGAGCCGGGCAGCGCGGGCGAGGCCAGAGCAGTCGTCCGAACGGGTCGGTGAGGACCTGGATGTTCATGCCGTGGCGCTTGTGTTTCCCGGAGTAGTACGGGGTGTCGGCGGCAATCCGGTCGATCGGCAGCAGGGTGCCGTCGAGGATGACGAACGCCTTCGCCCGGATTGCATTCATCGCCTCGGCCAGGGACGGGGCGAGGGTGGCCAGGATGTCGACGGCCTCGCGTATGTAGCGGAAGGCGGTCGCTATCCCGATGCCGAAACCGGCCGCGAGCTGTGCGTAGGTGTCACCGCACCGCAGGTGGGCCAGGGCCAGCAGAGCCTGTCGCGCTGCGGGAAGCCGCCGCCACCGCGTGCCGATCTCCCTCCGCCTGGCTGTCAGTTGCCCGGTCAGGAACCGCAGCGTGCGGCTGGACAGATCTATTGACGACGGGTAAACAAGCACGCGAAGCTCCTGGCGGACACGGGTGATCTTGGTCGAGGACCCATCTACCAGGAGCTTCGGCGTTGCGCAGGACCGTCCAACTCGGGGTCAACGCCGTCAGCTTGGAATAGGCTCACTGCATCGGGATCCTGACGGCTCCGCGATTCAAGCTCAACCTCACAGTGATCAGGAACGAGCAAGAGCTTGACGCCGTGGTCACGGGCGTAAGCATGGTCGGTGTCATGGCAGAGGTTGACGGCCAGGAAGGCTTCATCGACCAGACGAAACATCCCTCCTGGTGGTCGTCCCATGTAGAACCAACGCGAGTTGGCGACTTCCTCGTCAAGGACCGTGACCGTGAAGACTGGTGGTACCCGGAGGGTGATCTGGAGGTGCGGGCGAAGCCAGCCGGTGAGGGGCGGTCCCGGCTCGTCGCCTCCGGGCGGCTGCGCCTCGATCCCGAACGGCTCGCCGGCGGCCGGCCTCTGGAGCGCGGTGTGCATGACGTATGGGGCCTTCCTCAGGGAGCACACGCACGGACTTCACGGCGAGCACACCTTTTCTTCACGACATGGTCAAGAGGCGGGTGCCGCCTGGCTGGGACAGTGTGGGTGAGGTCGCCGCCCTCTGTCGGCGGATGACGGCGACCGCAGGGAAACCCGTGCCCGCCACGGTGGGGGCCCGGTGGTGGTCTGTCCTTGCGGCCGCGGAGCGAGCGCACGCTGGCCCAGACGCGAACCGACTGCGGGAACAAGGGCCGGGACTGCGCGGCTCCCCCTTCACGCGGGAGGCAGTCCCGGTCCGCCCTGCGCCGCACGCGGGCGCTCGTTCGATGAGGGCAGCTGTGCCGCATGCGTGTGTGCTGGCAGGGGGCGGGGCAGGCGTCGGATATGCGACCTCAGAACACAGCCCGTCATGAGCGTGGGGCCGCAGATGGACCACGCGGTCGCGCCATGCAGAGCGCGGGTGATGACAGCCTTCCCCAGGCTGGTGCAGTGGAGTTGCAGCGGGAGCGGGACCAGCTGAAGCACGCGATGGAGAGCCGACCGGTGATCGACATGGCTTGCGGTGTGCTGATCGCAGGCTGCGCCTGCACTCCGCACGAGGCCATGGAGATCCTGCTGACGGCTGCCTGGGATGCCACTGTCGCGGTGGAGGACGTAGCCGGGGCGATCACCTCGGCTACGTCCGGGAAGCCGATGCCGCAGGCGTTGCAGGAGCATGTGACGGCGGCCGTGCGTGGAGGGCAGCCCCGCCAGACATGACCAGCGCCCCGTCCGGGCAGGCGGACCGAGCCTGGTGGGGGAGGGCGGCCCAAGCCTGGGGAGGTCCAAGCGGACCTCCCCGCCCATCGCCTGGCCGAACCCGGCACACCTGCCGCTTGCCGATCAATGCGGTGGACATCAGGATGCCCGCCAAGAACGTGTGCGGCTGACCGCGAGGTAAAGGAGCCGACGGTGAGGGTGCCGTCGTCGTTCAGCCGGACCTGACCAGCGAATGGGCGAGCAGCTGCTCCGCGCTGAGACTGGTAGCGCGGGTGACGACCCGCAGGCGGCGGCCAGCTCGCCGCGCCGCTGCGCACTCAGCTTGCCGACCCGGCGCTGATAGGGCTCCGTTGAAAACGGTCACCCCTTGCTCGGCAGTAGCCCACAGCTGCTCAGCGAATCTCCTCCCCCACCCCGTTCGGTGGCAAGCGGACCGCCCCGTGCTCCGGATCGCGACGCTCAACGCGGCGCAGGCTGTTCGACCGTGCCGCCCCGATGCGGTGTAGGGATGTAGCCCTTCGCTCCTGGTGGCAGAGCGTCGAGGCACGCCTGGGAGCAGGCGTTGACCAGAAGCGGCAGGACATAGGTCGCCACCACCTTGGAGAGCCAAGCCTGGCGCGGACCAGTTGCCGCGATCGGCCCGGTACAGACACTGCAAGTGCGAGCCGTGGTGGTGCCCCAGCGGGAGGGATCCAGGCCGTCAAGATCCAGGACCGTATCGCCGGGCGGCTGGAGCCGTGGGAACGGTGGCCGGTACTTGTAGTTGCCGTAGACCGAGCGTGTGCTCACTGTGCTGTTCACCAGCCGAGCGCACCGCGTGATTTCGTACGGGAACCAGTGCAGCCGTCCCGACGTGTACGGACTGAACTCCTCCAGGTTCGTCATGTCGCCGATCTCCGGAGGCATTCGCACCAGGTTGCTCCCGTACAACATCAGGGTCCGCACCGCCGTCAGCCGTCCGATCGAGGCCGGCAGGGTCACGATCTGCCGCCGCTGCTCCGGGCTCAGCTCCGGCAGCGGGCGGAATTCCTCCCGCCCGTCGGTCGCCGCCTCTTCGATCAGTTCCAGCAATCGGAGCCAGCCCGGAGCATTAGTGTCCTGGATCTCGCGGTGGAAGGCCGTGGCGGCTCCGGGGGCACTCACCCGGACCTGGTTGATGCACTGGCAGCGGTCCTGCGGCACCCCAGGCCGGGAGTTCATCGCCTCGGGAAAGCGGTTGGGGAAGACCCTCGCAGGGAGTTGTTCGTCCGTCATGGCGCAACGATTGGGACGCGGCGCCGGGTACGGCACCATCCGAACTCCAGCCCGCTCGTTGAATATCCCCACTCGGATGGATGAGCGGACATGTGCGTGTTCTGGGGTTGTGTGCGGCCGGATCAGGTCACTGGGCGCGATCCGTGTCGGGGTTCTCGTGGTGGGTGAGGGCGTGTCGGCGTCGTTCGAATTCCGGGGTGTGTTGGGTGATGTATTGGGGGGTGATGGGGCGGTTGTATTGGCCGGTGATGTGGTGGGTGGCGCATTGCTGGGCGACATCGTGCGGGGCGGGTGGGGTGCTGGCTGTGTGGTGGGCCGTCCAGAGGTTGTAGATGCGCCAGTTGAGGAGGTGTCGGCGGAGGTTGGACGGGGTGATGGGTTTGTCGCCCCGGCCGAGGAATCCTTGGGCGGCGAGGTGTGTGGAGAGTTGTTCGGGGGTGGGTTCGGCGCCGTGTTCGGCCTGGTAGTTCATCCATTCCAGGTAGTAGCGGTCGGTCAGGGGCAGTCGGCTGTTTGCGGCTGTTCGGCGCGGGGAGTTGCTGCGGTCGCCGGCATGAGGGCGGTGGTGTTCTTTGGGGGCGGTAGGGGAGGAGCCGTCGGCTGACGTGCGGGGTGGGGGTGCTGGCGCCAGGGTGCTGTGGCTGTGGACCGTGCTGTGCGTTGAGGGTGCTGTCTGGGGGGACGGTGCGAGCGGTTGCCGGGAGGGGGCTGGGGCCGCGGGTTGTTCCGGCGTGCTGCTGGGGGACCGATGGGTGGGCTTGGGTCGGGGGCCGTGGTCGGGTGGTGCGGTCGCGGGCAGGGTGGTGACCGAAGGCACGGGCTCCTGGGGATGCGCGGGGACGCTGCTGGTGTGCTGGCGTGCCTGTGGTTGTGCCGCCTGTCCGGGCTGTGATGTGTCCGCTGGCGAGGTGAGAGCTGTGGTGCTGTCGCGGGGGATCTCGGCTGGTGGGTGTGGGCGGTCGCGGAAGGGCGTCTGGCCGCCGGCTGGAGGTGTGTGGCTGGTGTCCGGCTGCCACCGGGCCCAGCGTGCGGGGGCCCGCGTGGTGCCGGTCCGATCGTTCAACGCCTCGTAAAAAGCACGGAGTTGGCGCGGGCCGGGGCCAGTGGCGGGCGTGTTCGACGGGTGGTCGGCAGCGGTGGGGTACGCGGGGGCGCGGTTGGTGTCGGGGGTCTGCGGTTCGGTGTTTTCACTGTGGGCTGGGTGTGGGTGGGTGTGGGGTGTGTCTGTCGGGCTGGATGCTGGTGGTGTGGTGGGTCGCGGGGGGAGGGGTGTGGGGTCGTCGGGGGCTGTGGGGTGTGGGGCTGGTGTGGGGTGGGGGAGGGGGATGCCGTAGCGGGTCAGGCGGAGCGGGAGGCGTGCTTCGATAGGGGCGTTGTGCCGCCAGCCGCGTCCGTATCGGCTCCTCAGTCGGGCCTGGTAGAGCAGGCGTTGTTGTTCGAGGGTGAGGGCTTGGGTGTAGGAGCGTTGTTCCCAGAGTTTCATGCGCCGCCACAGCAGGAAGGTGCGTGCGGGGGCGAGGAGCCAGCGTGCGGTGCGGATGCTGTCCATGTGGGTGTCGGCGGTGATGTGGGCGAGGCGTCCGGTGGCGTGGCGGGCGGCTTCGATCGTGGTGATGAACAGCAGGGGGGTCACGGCGTGCATGCCGGTGGCGAGGGGGTCGGGCCAGGCGGTGGCGGCGTTGAAGGAGATGGTCGCTGCGGTGAGGAGCCAGGCGGTGTGCCGCAGCAGGGGCAGCGGGATGCGGTGGCGGGCCAGCAGGAGGTCGAGGGCGAGCAGGACACAGATGCCGGCATCGATACCGACAGGGAAGAGGTAGGCGAAGGTGCCGAAGCCTTTGGCTGCGGCGAGGTCGCGCACGGCGGCGTAGGAGCCGGTGAAGCCGATTGCGGCGATGAGCGAAGCCCCGGCGCTGATGGCGGCGATAACAAGACGGTGGGCTCGGGGTGCCGCGGGCGTGGCGGTGCCGCTGAGTCTGGGGCCGGCCAATGCCTGGGCACCCTCGTGACGCGAGCCGGGGGGCGCCTTTGGGTCATGGGGTGTGGAGGCTCCGTGGACGGGTTGCCGGAGGGCTGCAGGCGCGGATGTGGTGGTCATGGGCGGGTGGCCTAGGTGTGACGGGCGGTGCCGGTGAGCGTGGCGATGAGCTGTTCGGTCTCCTTCTCCAACGGGGAGTTGAGTGCGCGGTTGATGTGCTGGGCGCGGCTGATTGCAGTCTGGACGCCGTGGCGGTTGCCTGCGGCGCGCTCGACCAGCATCCAGTCCCTGTAGAGGACTTCAGCGCTCTCGTCGATGTCGATGCCGCGGGCAATGGCCTGCCGCGCCCTGTCGAGGTCGTGGTGCGGGCCGGAGATCATGCGGTGGGTGGCGATGGTGTGGGCAACGTGCGTGATGGCGGTGGTCATTTCCTGCAGCAGGGGTTCGGCCCAGGGCAGGGGTTTGCCGTCGAAAGGCGTACCGCGAACCAGTGCGAGTGCCGCCTCGAGCCGCTCGACGTCGACGACTCCGGAACTTCCATTCGCGAGTAGATGCTGGGTGAGGTGTTGGAAGCGGGTCCAGTCGCAGGTGATCGTGGGCGCGAGGTGGTAGGGGTCGTCTCCGCTTTTGCGGCGGGGGACGTAGGGCTGGCCGGTGGGGTCGTTGCCGAGGGCGGCGCGCAGGCCGTGCATGCGGGCGTTGAGGGTGGTGGCGGACCACGGGTGGGCGGGGTCCATGTCGGTGCACAGAGCGTCGGCGGTGCGGCCGGGCTTGAAATAGATCAGGGCGGCGAGTTGCGCGATGCGCGGCCGTGTCCGCTGGCGTCGACGCCGTCGACCTCGACCGGCCCCAGAATTCGGATCTGTGGCGCATTACTGGCTCGGCTGCGGCCGGCACCTGATTGCGGTGGCGCGACGCTGCCGTCGCCTTGGCTGGTAGTGACCTGTTGTGCCGAGGGCCTCCTTGCGGACGGGGCCCCTGCCGCATGTGCCGGATCGGTTGTTGCCGGACGCAGCGCGCTGAGGAGCGCGGGAAAGACATCCTCGTTGCCGTGGGCGGGGCTGTTGACGCGGCGGGCGTACTGCGCTGCAAAGACGCGCTGGCCGCCGGAATGCCGGGGTGCTGCGCGTGCCGGCCAGTGTCGGGTTCGGCATCTTTCACGGCGGCGTTGCCGTGGGCGGGGGCTGTTGACGCGGCGGGCGTACTGCGCTGCAAAGACGCGCTGGCCGCCGGAATGCCGGGGTGCTGCGCGTGCCGGCCAGTGTCGGGTTCGGCATCTTTCACGGCGGCCGGCACGCCTCCCTCCAGTGCCGTGCGTGCGGGACGGGCCACTGGCGGCGGACTCGAGTGCGGTGGTGATCTGCTGGTAGGCGCCCGGGGTGAGGCGTTGCA
>NZ_OAOJ01000009.1:0-3235 GCF_900206255.1 Streptomyces sp. TLI_55 | reverse complement strand
TCCAGGACCCGGTCAGCGTCCGCCCCCGCCCGGACGGCACGTACGGCGCGTTCAAGGGCTGGCGGCGCACCCAGGCCGCGCAGGTCGCCAACGCCACCGCCGAGGCGGAGGGCCACGCCAAGCGGCAGATCAAGGCGTACGTCCGTGCCGACCTGGTCGGCCGGGACGCCTGGACACAGTTCCTGTCCCTGATCGAGAACCACCAGCGCCAGGGCATGTCCCCCAAGGACACCCTGAAGGCCGCCGAACTGTCGCTGATCGGGATGGACGAGGTCGAGCAGAAGCAGGCCGCGCGTGCCCTGGGTCTCAGGCGCGGCACCGGCAGGCGGCTCGGCCGGGCCCAGAAGCTCGACGACGCCGCCCTGCGCCGGGCCTCCGCCGGGGGAATGGACCTCGAACAGATCGCCCAGTTCGCCGAGGTCGAGGACGTGCCCCGCGCACAGGACCGTCTGCTGCGGGCGCTGGCCCGCGACGAGGCGGAGGAGGGCGGCGGGCGCGGCCACTGGGACCAGGAACTCGCGCTGCTCAAGGCCGAACAGGAGGACCGCACCGCTCGCAAGGAGGCCGTCGCGGCCCTGGAGAAGGCAGGCATCCCCCTGCTGCCCGCACAACTGGCGTACGGGGAGAAGGACACCGCTCACCCGCTGTCGGAGCTGACCACGCCGCTGGGCAGGCCGCTGGAGGAGGACAACCACAAGGGATGCCCCGGCCACAGCGCCCGGCTCGACGACGAGAACCGGCCGGTCTGGTACTGCGCCGACCCGGCCGAGTACGGCCACAAGGTACGCCCGAAGCCGAAGCCGACCAAGACGGCCGAGGATGAAGAGAAAGCCGCCGAGCGGGCCCGCACCACCGCGTGCAACCGGGCCTGGAAGGCCGCCGCCGGGCCTCGCAAGGAGTTCGTCGCCCGGCTGGTGCGCGGCAGCAAGGCTCTGCCGGAGGAGGCCTGGCGGTTCGCCCTCGGGGTGCTGCTGGACCTGCCTTCCTTCTACGGCAAGTGGGCGCAGCGGCAGGAGGCCGAGGACGTGGCCCGTTTGCTGGGCGTGAAGCTGCCCGAGAGCCCCTTCGAGCGGGTGCGGCTGTCGGATCTGGTCACCCTGTCCAAGTCCCGTACGGCGCATGTGCTGTTCGCGCACGTCGCCGCCGCCTTCGAGCGCGACATGCGCGAGCCGAAGGGCTGGAACGACGCCCGCATGCAGGTCCGCTTCCTGTGGGAGGACCCCACCCCCCAGCAGGCCGCCTACCTGCTGCTCCTGGAGAGGCTCGGCCAGGACGACAAGGGCAGCTACCGGCTGTCCGAGGTCGAGGAGCAGGCCGTCGCCGCACACCGGGGCGACGACGCCGACGGCAAACCGGCCGACTGACCTTCCCGCCAGGCCTCACACGCACGACGCGGCCGGGCACCGACGGTGCCCGGCCCCCGGATCACACTCGACCAATCCGCCATGGAGTCCGCCATGCCCAACTCCGGTCCTGCCGAGCCCACGCCGCCGGAAGACGGGGAAGACCAGAAAGACCAGCCGCTCACCCTCGACGTGCTCCGCCAGCTCGTCGGCAACGAATGGGCCAGCCTGCCAGGCGAAACCCTGGTCGTACTCTCCCGTGACACCGAGGGCAACCTCTACTCGCCGTTCAGCACGTACGCGCACGGCCGCTACTCCCCCGTCTACGACCTGACCGGCGAGGTCTACCCGCTGGAAAGCGAGCTCGCGGCAGACGCCGAGCTGCGCGAGCTGTTCGAGAAGATCCCGGCCAACGCCCGCGCCGCCCTGGTGCTCTACCCGCTCGGCTGACCGCCGTGCACCCGGCGGGCACCGCATCAGCCGGTGCCCGCCCCCGGCCCGCCTTCAGGCACCGGTTCCCGCCGGGCGTGACAGATGCCCGGGCCATCCCACACAACAGGAAGGGGACACTCCCATGCCCACACTTGCCGAGGTCCGCGCCTTCATCCGCGAACTGCCCGATGTCGTGTCCGTGGCCGTCGTCCAGGAGGCAGCCACGGACCGGCTGCTCCAGCTGGACGCCGACCAGCGCCCGGTCATCACGCCCGGCCGCACCGGGCGGATCACCGCCACGATCCGCCCGGCCTGCCTGCGCCTGCTGACCGGCACCGTCCAGCAGCCCAACCGCACGGGCACCCGCTTCGACTTCCTGCTGGACGAGGCCTCCACCGAGCGGCTGCGCCTGGACCCGAACAACGGCACCCGGTTCCGCATCGCCAAGGACGAGAAGCGCTACCGGCTCGCGAAGGTCCCGGCCTCCTGCATCGAGCTCACCGACACCCCGGCCGACTCCTAGACCGCTCCGGAGATTCGGGGGCAGCGCACGAGCGCTGCCCCCCCCCGGCCCCTTCGTCCCGTCCTCACCCGCAACTCCCGGGAAGGGAGTGTGACTTCGATGAGCCGCGCGATCCCCGTGCGCTGCCTCGCCCGGCCGCTGGCCGGCGGACTGGTCGTGCCGTACGTATCGCTGATCCACAACGGGCACGCCGTCTTCGGCAGCCTCGACGCCGACCGTGCCCGGCATGCCTTCCTTGAGCGCCTGTGCCAGATCTGCTCCCAGCCTCTTGAAGAGCGGTTCTTCGTCATCGTCCGTCCTGCCGACCAGCAGCAGGGCTACTCCCCCGAACCCGCGCTCCACCCGGAGTGCCAGCCCTACACTGCGGCGAACTGCCCGATGCTCATCCCCCGTCAGTTCGCGATTTCTGAAGCACTGATCCGACGGAACCCAAGTGCCGAGGCGCGTGGCCTTCAGCATAGAACCTCGGGTTCACGAATCTTGGATGGCTCCCCCACGAGCACGTCATGAGTCCCACGTCTGCCGCAAGGGCCAGAGCCACCCGATCCCGTACGGCTGCAAGTTGGGCGTCGACCAGTCAGGGACCTGCAAGCCCCTCACCGCTTGGCGGGCCAGGTGTGCGGTTGCGCCGATGGGACCGCCACGAGGACGTAGTGACGCTCCATGCGGATGAGGACTCCGTGCTGACGGATCTCGCCCAGTACGTGCGCGGAGTCTAGGACAACTACTCGGCCAGGAAGGCCTCCCGCCCAGGAGCCTGCCGACGACCGCGAGGCTGTGAGGTCTACTACGGCCTCAAGTGCGACAACCGCCCTGATGAGGGATACAGCTCTCCCGCGAGAACATCGCCAGGCGCGGCCGGACGCGCATCGTGCGATGCGGGATCAGACACACCTCAGTGAGGCGACCGTCCGAACACAGTAACGTCGCTGCCAAA
>NZ_OAOJ01000010.1:0-24178 GCF_900206255.1 Streptomyces sp. TLI_55 | reverse complement strand
ATCAGCCGCTCCCGGCTGCGCAGCAGGTCAGCCAGGTACGCCTGGAGGTCGGGCAGGTAGGACACATCGGTGCGGAAGTGGTCACAGCCCACGCAGCGGAAGCGGATAGGGCAGCTCTGTCCGCCGGCCGCGACGTTCGAGGGCTCCTGGCAGACACCGTAGGGAACGCTGACTTCCCCGATCGCCCGCCGTACGTGCTCGGAGTCCAGGAGCGACTGGGCCTTGCGCCACACGCGGGTGCCGCTGCGGTCGAACTGCAGGGCAACCACCCGGTCCACGGCGTCGCGCCGCCGTTCCTGGCTGACCCGGTAGTAGTTTTGGGTGGTTTTGAGATCGGAGTGGTCCATCAGCTCCTTGAGGAAGTCCGGGGCCACCCCGGCATCCGCGTGCCGCTGGGCGTAGCTGTGTCGGTAGGCGTACGGGAAGATCCGGCTCTTGTCGAAGGGCAGCATCCGGGTGACTGCCTGCCCGTTCTCCTCCACGGTCGTGGGGACCAGGAAGTCAGGCAGCGCGTCGACCCAGGTGCGGTGTCCTTCGCCGATCGAGTGGATCGCCTTGGTGCCGTGCGGGTTGGCGCGCATGCTGGGCAGCAGCTTCAACTCGCCGACGGGAGTGTCCGGGAACATCTCGCGCACCCGCTGCTGCTGGGTGGTGATGACGCCCGCGGTGGCCTTGCCGATTGGCAGCCGCCGCCCCTTTCGGTAGGACTTGTGGTTGTCGTAGACCAGGACCAGTGAGCCGTCGGGGTCGTGCCCCAGGCAGTCGAGGGGCAGGTCGCGGATCTCTTCGGGGCGCCGGCCGGTGTCCATGAGCAGTTCGGTGCCCACGCGGACTTCGCGGCTGATGAGCTGCTCCAGCTCATCGAGGTGGTCGCACAGCTGGCGCATCACCGCGTCGGGCAGGTCTTTGCCGGCCTCGGTGTCCTCGGGCTCGTCCGGGGTGTCTTCCCGCTGGAGGCGGAAGTCGGTCGGCAGGCCCGCCATCGGCTGGCCCGGATGTGTCAGACCCAGGGTGCGGATGCGAGTCAGCACCAGCGCGACGTTGCGTACGGCCTTGCTGCGCGTGTGAGCGGTGATCGTGCCGGTCTCGGTCAGGAACGCGAGCCGGTTGCAGAAGGCGACGATGTCCCGGCGGCGCAGGTCCGGCGGATGGATGCCGCCGTCCTCGCGTTGCAGGCGCAGGCTCTCCGAGAGCAGGTTCATGGCCGTCACGTACGGCTGGACCGCGCTGCCCGGCCGCTTGCCCCGCCGTCGGGGGAGGTCGTCGTACGCCCAGTGCTTCACCGCCTCGCGCAGCGCCGGCTGCGAGATCCGGGTGAAGTCCAGCGTGCCTGTCTGCCCCGTGAAGATCTTCAGATCCCACACATCCTTGCGGCGCTCCGACTCCGGCGTCGCCCCGAGCCGGTCCAGCCACATCAGCATCGTGCGCACCACGCCGCGCGTGGACTTCACGTGCGAGAGCGTGGCGAACACGTCCGGGTCGGCCAGCACCTCCAGGGTTGGCGTCTGCATCTGTCGCAGCCGGTCGCACAGCGGCCGAAGGAAGTGGTCCCACGTCCTAACGCCTGCCTCGGTGCGGGCCTGCAGCCCGTAGAGGACCTCCGCAACAACCCGGTCCGCAAGGCCCCGCAGACACAGCTCCCGGTCGGCGTTGACGGCCGAGGTCGTGCGCCGCCACACTTCCTCGTCGCTCACCTCACCGCGCTTGCGTGCGTACTTCAGCCGCAGGGAGTGTGCCTGGCAGTAGCGCGAGGTGTCGTAGTCGCGCAGTCGGTAGCAGACCTCCACCTCGCACTGCCCCGTGCTCGCGCGTGGGATGACCGCGGGGTGGTCGAGGAAGTCCTCCATGTTCAGCTTCAGGGTGTCCACCCGCTGGCGGTGGTGCGGATCGCACAGCGACACCTGGGCCGACTTTGCCGGCCGTCCGCAGCGCGGCACCCGGCACATCACCTGCCGCATGCCCAGCATCCGCGGCTTGGCGATCTGGGCGAAGGCCTCCACGGACAGGCCCGAGTCCTTCCAGGTCCGCTCGCAGCCCATGCACATCGGACGGCCGAACCTCACGCCCCTGGTGCAGCCCTTCACGCAGCAGTCCGGCATGCCCAGCACCGGATGGTCCTTGGGAAAAAAGATCACCCGCAGGTGCCAGTCCCACCCAACGAGCCGCAGGAACTCAGGATCCAGGGCGTCCACGATCTGCCGGGTCCGCAGATCCTCAACCGCGCTCGGCTCCGCGGCGAACAGCATCGGCGCAGTCATCCTTCACCCCGCCCGGACAGCTCGCGCGGCGAGGGGACCCGCTCGACCGCTTCCCGAACCCGGCTGCGGTCCGGGATCACATAGGGCGCAACCGAGCCGGGGTGCTCCTGCCCCAGCAGCATCTGCACCTCATCCCAACTCCCACCGGCATCCGCGACGTTGCTTCCGAACGCCCGACGGGCCATGTGCGGCCCGACCTTCCGCCCCAGCTTCGCCCGCTTCGACAGACGACCGAACAGCTCGCCCATCGCCGCCGGAGACATCGGCGCCCCGAGCGGCTCGCGGAACAGGTTCACAAGCAGGAAGTCGCTGCCCCCGGCCCCCAGCTGCTCCAGGCGCTCGTCGACGTACTGGTCGAAGCCCTGCACCACCAGGAAGTCCAGCGGCTGCACCCACGCCCGCTTCGACTTCGACCACGCTCGGTTCGCGTTGGCCCGGCGCCGCACATGCACGTGCGCGCCCTCCACGTCACAGCCCAGCGCCCGCGAGTCCGGCAGCAGATGGCAGTCGCTGCGGCGCAGCCCCGCCACCTGCCCCCGCCGCAGCCCCACCCGGGAGTGCAGGAGAACCACCAGCCGGTCCCGGGCACTGCGGCACGCCAGGAACATCGCCACCAGTTCCTCGTCCAGGGCCCGGTCGACCTCCGCCTGCGGCTCCTGCAACCGATGGCGGGCCCGCAACCGGTAGTACAGACCCGTCTCCTCGCCCTTTGCCTCCTCCGGCAGATCCCGGCTGTCCGCCAGCTCGTACAGCTGCCCCAGCACCGACCGCGGGGCCACGCCCACCGACACCGCGTACGACAGCAAGCCGCGTACCGCGGCCAGCACCCCGTTCACCCGACGCTCGCCCCGTACCGGCTTCGTCCCCGGACCCCATACAACCGTCGGGTTCTCGGCGCCCAGGCGACTCGGCGAGTAGCGCAGCCACACCATGAACAACCCCATGTCCGCGGCGGCCTCTTCCCACCGCCGCCCCGTCGCCCGGCACCAACGGAAGTAGAAGGCCGCCCCGCTGGCGTACGACCGTGTCGTCAGTTCCGTGCGGCTTCGTCCGAACCGTAGGAACCGAAGCCACTGATCGGCCACAGGCACGACACACAACTCGTCATCGACCACGGTCCAATACCGGGCTCCAGACGGCAGATCCACGGGGAAAGCCCGCACGCGCAACTCCTTCGAAGTGACGGTCCATGCAACAACCCGCCACAGAGCCACACCCCCCGAGAACGAGCCTCGGAGGACCAACGAAGCCCTCCCGTGCCACGTCACACCACAGCTCCACCCACCTCAGAAAACAGGAACTGCTGGGAGTCCTCCACGAACGCCGCTGCTGGTCGCTGGGCGGGTGGATGTACCTGGTGGGCCTGCCCATGTGGGCTACGGACTCCGCATCCGAACAGGTCGAGCCGCGTGAGTATCGGGTGTGGCTCCCTCCGGACCACGTCAGGCGGCCGGAGGGGGTGTCTTACGACGATGTCCCGACCGTTCCTCTGCCGGAGGCGAACCAGGGCGATGACTCCGGCCGGTGGGGGTGGAAGGTCCAACGGGTTCCGCCGCGCCAGGGTCTCTCTGGGGGCGTAGTGGTGCACGTCTGGGACTGTCAGGAAGCTCCGGAGGGGAACGAGGAGATCGACCTCTATGCAGCGTTGGAGGTGCTGAACACGGTGGCCGGCGCGGTCGCCTGTAAGGAGTGCGACGCCGCGGTGGCGCTCGGCCCGCTGATCGATCCGACGTGACTGTTACCGGTCGGGTGCGGGGGCGACGGCGTCGACCCCGCACGAGTGGTCAGCCGAACAGGTCGGCCTCCGTCTGAACCATGCGGCTCAGCATCAGCTCCATGAACTCGGCGTCGGATCGGCGAACGTGGGGAACCGGGGGAACCTCCCGGACGAGTGCGATACGCAGCATGTCGGCCACGTGGGGGCTGACGTCCAGGACGTGCTGCTGGATGGTCCACGGGGCCTCTTCGGTCCGGTCTATGTAGCGGATGTTCAGGTCGTGCCCCCGTCCGGGGTGGCGGTGACGTCGAAGCAGATCAGCTTCAGCTCGGGCTGCTGTTCCATGGTCTGCTCCCTTGTCGTTGCCCGCTCTCCTGATGGGCTCCGCCCGCCACGGTTCTGGGGTATCAGGAGAGCGGGTGATGACAAGGGAGGGAGCTGGTGGGGCGGGCTGTCCAGCAATCGATCGGTTGTTGGACACCGGAATGAGCGGCGTCTCCAGCTCTCATCTCATGTCCGACAAGGCCGTTCGCGTTGGGGGGGGAAGCGTCGGGGCCCCGGACGGCAGATCGTCCGGGGCCCTTGGAGTTCGCTCCTTGTCCAGTCCTTATGGGCGGGATAAGTGATCGCTGACGCTGGCGGGAGAGGTCGGAGGCTGGCTTGGGGTGCTCGCGGTACCGGTGCCTCCACCGCTCAGAAGCGCCAGTATCACGAAGATGAGTAGGGCGACGCCGCCTCCGCTGGCAGCCACAACGACCGGAGGGCTGATCCTGCGGTAGTGGCCACGAACGTAAGTGCCGTCCGTGCGCTGGTAGCTCCGTACTCGCGTTGTCTGACCCGGGCGGGTGACGGGCGTGTGCACCTGACGTCGGACGGGAGCGGGACGTGCTGGGCGGGCCGCGGCTGAGCGGGTACGACGGTGGTGCGGGCGGACGTAAGTGCCGTCGGAGCGGCGGTAACCGCGGACGTGTGTCATCAGTGGATGTCCTCGAGTGAGTGGGGAGAGCGGACCCAATTCGGGCTTATCCATGAATGTAAGGCACGGCACTGACAGTCGGGTTTGCTCCAACTCCAGCTGCTAGAAGTGGAGTTGATCCATTTCTGCTATAGGCCGATGCCGTACAGCGGGTTGGTCTCGTCCCAGATCCCGGCCTGGTCGAAGTACGCGGCCAGGGACTTGGAGCCGTCCGTCCAGCCGCCGTGGCGGCCGGTCTCGATGAAGTCCTTGCCGGCCTGCTTGCCGGCGGTGGCAAAGCCGCGGCGCGGGCTGTGCCCGCTCCAGCGGGGCGCCAGATCGGGCAGCAGCCCGGCGGGGGCGGTCAGGTCGGCGCGGGCGGCGGCCCGGGCGACCGCATCGCCGATGCCCTCGCCGGTGATCCGGCCGGTGGGGTCGCCGATCGGCTTGCCGTTGCGGTGCATCGGGTGGGCGATGCGGCCGTGCCGGTCGATGCGCAGGAACAGCGGTCCGGCGGGCGGCCGGCCGGTCTCGATGAGGTGCTGGCGCCAGGCGCGGAGCGCGCGGACCGGGCAGGTGGCCGGGTTGGAGCCGTACGGCACGCCGAGCGGGCCCTCGTGGTTGACCTTCGGCCGCCAGATCTCGACGGCCAGGCCCTCCTCGACCTCGGCGACGTCGGACCAGTCCAGCAGGCGCAGTTCGGAGCGGTGGGCGGCGAGTGCGAAGCCGAGCAGCAGGACGGCGACGTCGCGGCGGCCGATCGCGGCGGCGGTGTCGGTGGCGGCGACCATCTTGTGCAACACGGGCGGGGTGGCGGCGGCCCGGCGGGGCCGGCGGCTGGGGTCCTTGCTCTTCTTGCGTTCGGTCTCGTGGCCCTTGAGCACCCGGCGGGCGCCGACGGTGGAGGGCTTGGGCAGCTCGGCGGCGGCGTGCGCCACGGCGATGGAGGCCAGCGCCCGGTCCATGGTGGCCGGGCTCTTGTCCTCGCCCTTGAGGTGCGTCAGGTACTCGGTGAGGGTGTCGCCGGTCGCGGGCAGCGCCCGTCGGCCGGTGCGCGCGCACCATGTGGTGAACCGCTTCCAGTCGCCGGCGTAGCCGCGGCGGGTCTCGGCCGGGATGCCCTCGGCGAACAGGACGTGCGGAATGCGGGTGTCCGGGCGCATGAACCACACGTCCCGCACGTGGGCGGCGGCATAGTCGCGGTGCCGTGCCTGCCACAGTTCGTCGGTGATCAGCTCGCGCTGGGCTTCCAGCGCGAGGCGGGCGCCGTCGTCGAGGACGACGTGGACGTCCGCGCGGCGGTCGCGGTGCTCGGTCCACTGTTCCAGCCGCACCTGGGTGACGTTGGACAGGGTGGCCGCCCAGCGGGCGAGGCGATGTTTGGCGTTGATGTGCCAGACGGTTTCGCGGCTGTGTCCGCCGGGCGGGGCGGTTCCGGCCGGGTGGGCGAAGTGCGGCCGGACCAGACCACCGATGCGGCCGCGGGCCAGCAGCGGCACCTTCGTGCCCGTCTGGGCGTCGATGCCGCGCCAACAGTAGAAGCACACCACCGTCTCCCGCCGTCCATAGCCGAGCGCCCGCCACTGTTCCAGAGGGCGGTCACCGATGTGGACCATGCGAGGGCGAGATGTGCGCCGTTTCACGATCGCGTCGGGTGGGGAGCCCGAAGGCGCAGAGCCTGGTTCGGCCTGACCCGGGGAGGGCGCGCATGAGCGCGATTGCCGTAATCAACTTGGCGCTGGGACTGGTGACCTCCCTGTCGGCCACCCGGACCGGACGACGGCGCCGGACGCGGAAGCGGCGCTGGGACGCACAGCTGCAGGCGCGCGCGGCCGTCTTCCGGTGGCTGTCGGGCAACGCGTACAGCGTCGTGTGGGGTTGGGCTCTCGGGCTGCACCTCGCATGGCTGGACGGATTGGGGCTGGCGCTCCTGGCGCCTGCCGCGGTCGTGGCGTGCGTCCAGGGCGTGTACGCACCCCATGCGGCGCTCGGCACGGCGGTGGGGCTGCTCGTGTCGGAGCCGCCCGGGCTGACATCGACGCTGTGGATGTCCGCAGTCTTCCTGGGGCATCTGGGCAAGCGGGCCTACCAGTCGCAGCGTTCGGAGGTGATGCGGGCCGTACGCGAGTGGTGGTACTGGACCGTGCTGGTGCGGCTGTCCCGGTACGGCACGCGGGGCGGGACCGGGGTCCGGCCGGCCCCACCGGGGTTGGTGGACAGGGCGCTTGTCCTGGCCGGAGCGGTGATCGCTCTCGTACCGCTGGCGACAGCTCTCCTGCGCTCCGGTGGAACACCGCTGATATGGGCGGCCGGTGCCGTCACCAGCTGCGTGATGTTCACGTCGGTGGTGGCGTGCCGACGGCTGACGCGGTTCATCCGTCGCGTGCACTCTGCGATGAAGACGCTGCTGCCCGCTGCGGGGATGTTCCTGGCGGCCGGTCCGGCGGGCGACTGGCTGGCGGCTGTGTCGCGTGGCTCGTTCCCCATGCCGTCCGCCTGGCCGGAGCTGATCGCGGCTCTCGGGGCGGGCTGGGCGTTCTCGCTCGCGGCTCGACGGGTTCCGCTGATCGACGCCGAACACTCCTCGCTGCTGCTCAGGTTGGCCCCCGGGCTCGTTTTCCTCTTCGTGATGGTGGTACCGGGGCTGTGCGTCGTCGGCATTCGGCACGCTTCGGGACTGCTGCTGTGGACCACGGTCGTACTGGGTGTGCGCATGCTGTTGGCAGGCACGGGCGACTGGCCCGAGAAGGCCACGTTCGTGGTGATGCTGCGCCTCCCTTGGATGCGGAGGTCCGAACGTGAGAGCTGGCTCCACGACGCCGTGCTGGCCCGTCCCCGGCGTCCGGACTTCCGGCTGCCCGACCATATCGCGAGGCAGGCGACTCTGGCGTCCTCGGGCGGCACCACCCGGCTTTCCGCGCTCGCGCAGGTCCGGGCCGGGCATCTGACCGGAACCGACGCCCTGGACTGGCTGGACACCGTCGAGGAGTGGATGCGCAGTATCGACACCGATGTGCTGCCGCATGTGCCCGCGGATGCCCGGCCGGGCATCCGGCACCGCAGGGACCTTGTGTTGGCACACGTCCTCGCGGGTCGGGGTGTAGCTCACCGCCATCTCGGCCATGAGGAGGAAGCGCTGGCTATGGAGCGTGCGGAGGTCGCCCTCCTCGAGGGACTGGGTGCCCGCCATGCGGCTGCTGTCGTGGCGGCAGGCCTCCCCGTGTCCTTGGCCTACCGGCTGCGCCGCCACGACGAGGCCGAACAAGAACTCGAACGGCTCAGGTCCATGGGCCTCCTGCCGATGCGCACCATCCGTTCGCTGGAAATCATCCTGGCCCATGAGCTCGGGCAGCGAGACAGGATGCTGCGGTTGCGCGCGGATTTGCTACGGCTGCCGGACCCGTTCGCCTTCTACTTCGCAGCTGCCCGCGACCACGACAGCCTTATCGATGTCCAGCCGCGTCCCGTGCGGTGGATGACTCGATTGGCGCTGGCACGGCTTTTTCGATCCTCGGCCCGCGTCCTCCACGGGATCGCCCTGCGCGCAGATCCGCTGGGTGACCAGCCGTTTCCGTCCCGCGGCAAGAAGGACGACCCGGCGGTCTACCGTCGGCACTTCCTACGCGGCAGGACGCTGCGCGCCGCGGGACGGCGGGCAGCGGCCCGACGGGAGCTGGAGCGTGCCGCCCGGTCCGCACACGACCACGGTCACCTCGCCTGGGTGCTCCGCTCCCATCTCGAACTCGCCGACCTGGCACGGGAGTCGGGCGAGTCCGCAGATCGGGTCTGGACGCATCTGGACACCGCGCTGCGCAGTCACGAGCGGCTGAGGAACCTGGTCATCGACCCGGCGACCCGGATGGAGATCACCGGCCTGCAGGAGCAGGCGTACGAGCAGGCGGTCAGCCTGCTGGCGGTCCAGCAGTCGGCACTGATAGGCGTCGAAAACTGCGCGGTCGCCGCGTTCGAGATCGCCGAGCAGGCCAGGTCCCGAGTCTTCCTGGAAGAACTCGGCAGCCACCTCCCCGACATTCTGCCCTCGGACACAGAGGCGGCGACGGCGCTCATCAGCAGCGAGCACAGTCTGCGTCAACGTCTCGATCAGCGCCTGGCGGAGTTGCCCGGCGCCCCGCCCGAGGAGCAGGCCGGGGTACTCGCGGACATCCGCCTGCTGCGCCGTCAGCTCAACACCCTCTACGAGGACCTGCGGCAGGAGGGCACGACCGCCGCCGTGTACGCGCTACGACGTCAGGGTCGGCCGGTCGACTACGCGGAGATCCGCACGCTGCTCGCGGAGGGCGCCTGAGTGAACAGCACCCTCGGGCGACAGGGCCGGCCTTCGGCACGGGCTGCCGTTCAGAGCACGGTGGTGGCCCATGTGCCGAGCACCCCGACGGTCACCGTCAGCAGCAAGTACCACGTCGTCAGGGGAAGTACAGGGACCGGTCGTCTCCGCGGCGGCTCAGGCGACGGGTCGCTGGGGGCAGGTGCGGGCTCCGGTGCGGCCGCTCCCACGGGGATGCCCCGGTCCCAGAACTGTGCGAGGTCGAACCAGAGGGCGGGATCGTCGGGTCGGGGCGCCGTCCCCAGCCTCTCCAACAGTTCCCCGCGATGAACGTCCACCGCGGTCCTCAGGTGCAGGCCGAACAGCGCGGCCGCGCCTACCGCGGACCGGTAGGCCAACAACGCCAGTACGGCGCCAGCGCCGAAGTACAGCGGAAAGCGCCAGGCCTCGGGTGAGGAGACCAGCGCCCAAGCGCCGGCGACGACTGCGAACAGGGCCGCCAGTCCCGCGACGTGCACCCTGAGCTCCAGCTCACCTCGTGCTGCCGCCACTTCGGCCGCAGTTCTGTCCGGCAGGACGCGGTACAGGCGAGGCCATACGGCTGCCACGTCCATGCCGTACCGGGACCGGGGGTAGAGCTCGGCGCTGCGCAGCACGTTGCCCAGGGTCGTCGGTGACACCTCGTCCTGGAGGACGGGGGATGGATAGCCCGCCTCCAGCGCCGCGTGTGCGTCCGGATCGGAGTCCAGACGCGCAATGCGCCTGAGGTGGTTACGGCGTCCCTCAGCGAAGCAGGGGCGGCCCACCGCACGGCGCCAGAACCGCGATGCCCCGCTGAGCAGGCGCAGCAGGGCATCACCGGAGCCGTCTGCCAGCACTGTCACTAGCAGCGCCGTGCCGACCAGCAGTCCCGTCTGAGTAGCGACGACGATCTTGGGTTGGCCACCCCAGCGGAGCACGGCGTCGGCGTGGCCGCCTCCGGGCCCGACGAAGGCTAGGGCCAGCAGGAACGTCATGACGGGCAGGAACCGGGACAGCAGGTGCCGCGCGGGCAGGGCGGCAAGGGTCGTCCCAATGGCGCCGCCTGTCACCGCTGACCCGGGCGAGGCAGTTCCAGGGCATGACGCGGCGGTTGTCTGAGACAGTACGGCGGGCGTGTGCGCTCGAACCGGCGAAGTTCGTTAACCTCACCGCAGTCCGGCGCCTGGCACACCACGCGGGCCAGCGGCAGCCGGGACGGCCAGGGCAAACCCACGTCACGGGTCGGGCCCTGTTCGCCCAGGGTAGGGCTCGGAGGGCGGTACTGGGTCGCCAGGTATCGGTCGATCAGCTCCACCGGCAGCACACCAAGAGGAGTCTCGGTCCCGATGTCCTCCACGACGACGAGCAGCGGATCGTCGTCGAGCAGGTCCAGCAGGGTGATCGCATCGGGATGCGCCGCCAGCACGGCGAGCTCCGTGTCGGCCGGGACGAGGACGGCGGGCAGCAGCGGGACACCGAGGGCGGTCAGTGCGGTGGCGCGCCGGGGAGCGTCACTCAGTCCGTCCGGTGTCACCAGGCCCAGCACGGCTCCGGTGCCATCCACCACCAGCCCGAACTGGGCGGAAGCCAGTCGTGCGCGAGCCTCGGACGGCGGCAGTGCGGCATCGAGGACCGGCGGCGGGGCAGCCGCGAGATCCCGTAACGATCGCCGCGACGCGGCGGAGTGCTGGTCGTGGGACGGTGCGTCGCCTGTCATGTCCAGTCTCCTACCAAGGTGAAGGCGGCCCAGTGGAACGGACTGCTGAAGGGCTGGAGGGTGTAGTCCGGGCGGACGCCGACGCGTGCCGCTCGACGGCTTCGGGAAGCGGCGGCCACGAGGTCGTCCCGTCGCAGCGCGGAGACCGGGTTCGGTGTGCCCGCGGCGGCGTCGGGACCCGGATCGGGATGGTCTCGCAGCAGGTCCTCATACGCGTCCGCGGCGGCCCGGTGGTCACCGGCGAGGTAGCGTAGGTCGGCGATGTCGCGTTCGAGGAGCGGCCGCCTGGATGGGCTCACCCGCGCGTGCACCTCGGCGCAGTATTCGAGGACGTCGGCAACGGTGGCGTCCCGGGTGGCCAGGGCCGCCTCCCTGAGCGCGTCAGCCGGGCCTGAACTCGAGCCGAAACAGTGGTAGAAGCGCCGCATGAGAAATCCGGCCGGCAGTGCTTCCACCTGCCACAGGGTGACGAGCAGCGATCGGGCGCCCGCGTGAATCACTGCACGGGTCAGCCCGAGCAGCTCGTCGCCCGCCACCCGCCTACTCAAGCCGCTGTCGCAGGCGCTCAGTACGACCAGACGCGCGCGGATGCCGACGGTGAGCAGGTCCGCGGCGGTGAACCGCTCGCCGTCGGCAGAGCCGTCCGGAGCGAGCAGAATGCCCGCGTCCTGGCCCCGATGGCCGGAGAAGACGCCGTGGCAGGCGATGTGCACGACGTCGACGGGCAACTCCAGGACCCGCCGGACCGCCTGCCGCGTCACCTGTTCCTGCTTCAGCACCGTCACGGAGCCGCTGACGATATGGTCGCGCACGGCGAACTCCTGGGCGTCCGCGTGCGCCAGCGGCAGGTCATTGCGGGAGTCGACGAGCACCGCAGCACCGCTGCGGTCGGCGTGGGAGCGGGCACGGCAGTGCCGCAGCACCGAGGCACTGGGGCTGGAGCACACGGGGTTCCTGGCGAGCAGCGGACCACCGTTCACGCGAAGGGCGTGGAACGGCACATGGTGGAGAACGTCGTGCGGGACGGTCCAGATCAGATCGCCCGGCTCACTGAAGGTCTCGAACGGAACCACGAGGCGACGCAGTTCCTCGTTCACCGCCTCCTCGTCTAGGGCCGAGAGGCCGGGCGGGAAATGGCGTTCCACCACCTCCCGCAGCCGTGCCCGGCCCAGTGGCACGCGGACGACCCGGGGACTGTCCCAGTCCGCCCGCGCCACGAACACGTAGGTCTCCGCTTCGGCAACGAAGAACTCGAAGAGCACGGCACGCCGCAAGTCCGCGCGGACGTCGGCTCCAAGACGGGCCTGCGGGGAAGCACGCCCCGCAGTCATCGGTCGGCGTTCCCGACCATCCCCGACCGCTGTCTGCCCGATCGTGCTCGGCTTCGTTGTCGCTGCCTCGATTCCACGACGGACCTCCCCCATGCTCTTCCCCAGAACGTGTGATCGTCGCCACGCTGGGGCACAGATCTGGCCAGCGGGCGAACCCTTCCTTCCCTGCCCGGAAGCGGTCCAATTAGAACGCAGACGGGGCAACTGACACGGGAAGCCTGCCCGCACGGCGGGACAGTGAAGCTCCACGCCGTTGCAAACCGCGCTGGCCGCCGCGACGTCCATGAGATCGCTCACCGTGTTCAATGGGTCGAGCGGCTGCATTCGGTCGATGCCGCGCATGGCGTGGTGGACCCCAGCCGTGAAAGCTACCGGCGGGTTACTTGCTCCCTGGTGTTTGAGCTAGGACTACAGGGCCCTGACCGGTGCCTCGGGCCCGCCTCCTTGGAACGGGTCGGCCTCGGTCCGCCGGAAGGAGCCAGGGCTTCCCCGACGCCCAGGTGCCCAGACCATTTCATGAAGAGGTGGGGGCATCGTTCCCAGCCTGGTCGGCTTCAGGAGGTTGTGCACTGTCCCCGGCGGCCGGCGGTGCTGTTGGGACCAGCCGGTCTGTGTCTGAGAGTTCCAGCGCTCGGTGGATGCCGTCGATGGGCGGCGAGTCGTTGTCTGTGACGATGATCTGCAGGCGGTCGATGTGTTCGGTGGCCGCCTCCGACAAGGTGGCGTACATCTTGCGGAGCCGTTCCAGGTCGACTCCCTCGTGACCGACGTTGCTGCTGATGCCGTCAATGATCAGAAGGTTGGGCAAGGGGATGGCGTCGTCGTTGAGTGCGACCTTCTGGTGGGCGAGGACATGAGCGACGTTGACGAGGACTTCGACGCCCTGGGACTGAAGATCGGCGAAGGAACGTCCGTCGACCACGGGCATGTAGGTCTCGCGATTGATGCGGGAGCCGGGTCGCTTGTCGAAGCGGGGGGCATCAAAGTTGCGAAGGGTGGCCTCGAAGGCTTCGTCGAGCTTGGTCAGTCGTTCATGGACGGCTGTGTTGCTGTGCCGGGCGGCCGCGATGCGGTCGTTGAGATCTTCCTGCTCCCGCTCCAACTCGGCGATGCGCTCGTTTTGTCCTTGAAGCCGCTCGTGGAGGGCCAGAGCGTCGTCGATGCGGGCGAGATGTTCCTCAAGCCGGGCTTGCTGGGCGGCCACCGCGCGGATGCGTTCGGTCTCGTCGGTGAGGTAGGTGGCGGTGGCACGGTTGAGTTGCTCACCGAGTTCGGTGCGGCGGCGGGCCTGGGCGGAACGGGCTGCCTGGAGTTCGTCCAGACGGCTCGTACTGCGCTTGATGAGTTCTTCGGTCTCGGCTACCTGTTCGATAACGCGGTCTTGCTCGGCGGCGAGGGTGGAAGGGGCGGGCGTCTGGGGCGGGGTCTGGAGGCACAGCTTGCAGGTGTTCTCGTCGCCTCGGTCGGGTACGCCGGCGCCGCAGCGCGGGCAGGTGTGGAATTCGAAGTCGTTCAGCAGTCGCTGGGCGACCAGGGCGCGGGTGAGGCGGCGGCTTTGCGCGATGAGCTGGTCGCGCAGTTCCTCCAGGCGGGACCGAGAGACTGCCTCGGCCGCGGCGGCGTCGGAGATACGGCCGAGTTCAGCTTCCGCCTCGCTGATCCGCGTGCGCAGGGACACGGTGGCGGTGTCGGTGAGTTCCTGAGTCAGGCTCAGGTCGGCCTGCCGTGCCTGGGCGAGTTGTTGCTCGGTGTGCTGCCGCTGTACCTCAAGGTGGGCGCGGGACGAGAAGGTCGTGTTTTCGAGGATGCGTTCCAGGGTGTCTGCATCCGCCGTGAGGGCGTTGAGTTCGGTCGTGACTTTGCGCAGGTGTTCTCGTAGTCCGGCTGCCTCGGGGTCGTAGAGGCCGTAGAGGATGTCGAAGACGTACTTGCGCTTGATGTTCTTGTGGTTGTTGTCCGGTGTGCCGAAGACAGAGTTGTCGATCTCCTTCTGCTTCAGGACGCAGTACATGAGGTAGTCGCTGATGGTCACGGGAACCAGGGGGCTGGCGTCGTCGGTCGGGGCTCGGGGGACGCGGATGGAGGGCAGTTCCAGCATGTCGAGCCACCAGTTGCGAAACGTCTGGTCGTAGCCGGCCTGGAGCTCGCTTGCGGGCAGGCGCCAGAGTTCTTGTTGGCCGCCGATCTCCGCGATGTCGACTTTGGAGGTCGAGGTGGTGACCAACTGGCGCATGATGCGGAAGCGGCGGTCGCCTATGAGTACGGTGCCGGAGATGGTCCGCCCCCGCAGTTCGGGGACGACCTTCACGTCAGCTCCCAGGAGGGCCCGCAGACAGCTGACGGTGGCGGTCTTGCCGCCGCTCATCGCGCCGACGATGGCGTTCATGCCGGGTTCGAAGCGTACGGTGCGGCTGGTGCCGACCAGGGTCAGTTCTTCGATCCGAAGTCTCACAGGTGAGTCCCCCAGTCCGCCGCGACGATGTCGGGGAACGTCTCGTAGATGAGGTCCTTCAACGTGGTGCCGCTCAGGTTGAAGTGCCGGCGTAAGAGTCGGGCTCGGTCACGGACGGGCCGCCAGCTCTCGGTCTCGGCGAGAGCGCGCGCGACGTCGTGCCCGGCCTGGGTGGTGCGGTAGGTAGCGACTGCGCCTTCGTGCTTGGGCTCGATCAGGCCCTTGCCGGTGAGGGCGCCGAGCAAGGCGTAGTAGGTGGGATCCCATGGCCCATAGCGGTATCGGATCATGCTCTGTTCGATCGCGCCTGTCAGCCAGGGGTCTTCGCCGATGTCCGCGTCGGGGCGGCGGATGGACATCAGCTTGTGGAAGTGCCCGGGGTAGCGCAGGAGGAAGTCGAGCTTGGCGAGCTTCATCCGGCCCTCGACGCCCTTGCTTGCCTTGGTCTCGGAGAAGACGTCGATGAGCAGCAACAGGCGCGCCTGCGCGTCGGCAGAGGGCGGTCGGCCATCAGCGGGCCGGTCTACCTCCGTGGGCGTGGCGGTGTCAGGAGGCGTCACGTGCATCCCCCCAGTCGAAGCGGCATTCGTCCGATACGGCGCAGGCCCGGCCCATGAGCAGTACACCGTCCTGTGCGTACAGAGGCCGACGGTCGTAGGCACTCGCGTTGTTCTGCAGTTCGATCTGCAAGTCGTCGAAGATGGCGTCCGCGGGACGAGCGTGCTCTGCATAGCTGCGCCCGACGCGGCGGGCCAGGAACAGCAAGCGCTGATCGAGGTCTGCCTCAACGGCCGTGTCTTCGGGCCAGGTTCCGAGGGCAGCTTCCCGTAGCCGGTGGTGGTCGGCGTTGGCCCGCATCATCTGCGCGTCCTGAATGACGCCTCTGGACGCGGCTCCGTTCCGGAGCTTGCGGACGAGACTGGTCTCGGAGCCGTTTAGCTGCTGAGAAAGATCTTGCAGCAGAACGTGGTCGGGACGGGTGAGCCGTTGTCGTACGTCGGCGATGACCGCGGCGGAGATGCGCTTGTTCAGCACGGCAGCCGGGGGGTCTTCGACTGTCAGCAGTTCGGTCCACCGGGCTACGGGGCGACCCTGCATGGCCTCTCTAGTGCGGCGCAGCAACTCCGTGTAGAGGGCGTCGATTGTGGCCATCGGCAGCCCTGGCCCCAGGTCGGCGAGCACACGGGTGTGGTGCGCTTCGACGCTCTCCCGGCGGACGAAGGTCCGGACCCGGACGAGGCCCAAGAACTCGCTCAGCTGGACGTCATCTGTGATCTTCAGGTGGGCGGCGACCCGCTTGCGGCACGATTCATGGTCACCGCCCTCTCCTCGCGACAGCGCGATGACGAGGGCGTCCGCAGGATCGAGATGCCCCTCGAGGCCAGCGGTCAACTGATAGACCTGTCCGGTTCCCCGTACCGCGGTGTGGGTGCGCCACAGGCTTTTCAACGGCTTCTTGGCGATCACATCCGCCAGCGTCCAAGGCCCCACGGCATCACGGGTCTTGATCTGCTGGTAGTCCCAGAACAGCTCGCCGTCGGCGCATCGGGAGTCGCCCTTGCGCGCGACGACGATGTCCTCGATGTGCTCACAGGTGACGTGCTCGACCGAGCCGCCCGCCAACATCTCCAAGACTGCTCGCACAGCGATGTGGACCTGGTACTCGTACCTCCGCAGGGTGGGCGAGCCCGTGTCGTCTGGTGCTTCGATCTCGATCGGATCAGCCATTCGCCCCCCAGCTCGTTACTACCCGAGCACGCAGCGTAAAACGTTTGCGATCTTTCGTCGACGTCGCGGGACAAAAGTGTCTGGACTTGAGGCAAGGCGACGTCAGATCGCGTCGGCGGGGGCTTCATACGAGCAGGCTTCTACGGGCGAGCCATTCGCGGGCGGACAGCGATCCTGCTTGTGCGGCGGCGCGGTTCAGTCGTTCGGCGTCCTGGAGACGGCCATGGGCAAATCTGAGGTGGGCGAGGCCGTGCAGGGCGTGGCTGTTGCCGCGGGCCGCTGCGGCGTGTGCCAGGTCCTCGGCGCGCTGGTGGGCGCCTTGCCCGTCACAGTGCCATGACATCCATTCGAGGGCCTTGGGGTGTTCGACCGCGGCGGCCGCACGGTAGAAGCACAGCGCGGCGACGTGATCCCCGTGATCTGAGCGCTCGCGTGCGCAGGTGACGAGTGCGTCGGCATGGCCGTGGTCAGCAATGACCTGACAGATTCTTGTCGCCTCGGGGTCTCCCCCGCCGGCGAAGCGTGACTGGGCCAGGGCGAGAAGGGCGGCTGGGCTGCCGTGCTGGAGGAGGGCGGCATACGCCAGCCGTTCTGCGGTGAGCCGGTCGCCTTGTGCTTCGTGGTATCCAACAAGCCACCGAGTTGCCGTCGGGTCCCCATGGTCGGCGGCCCAGGAGTACACGCGTGCGGCGTCGCGGCGCATGCCCAGAGTCAGCAGATGGTGTGCCAGGCGGCGGTGGCCGTGCCGGTCACCGCTGACGTCGAACGCCCGACGGGCCAGGCGTTCACTGTTCCCGTACTGTCCGGCAAGGCCGACCGCTGCGGAGAGCTCACCCAAGAGCAGACCAGAGAGACACCGGTCTTCGATGAGTTCTTCCGCACGCTGGAACTGCTCGAGATCGATGAGGCGGCGGACGAACCACGGCAGCAAGGAGAGGTCACCACCCGAGGCTGCCCGCAGGTACAGCGCCTCGCAGTCCACCGCCTGGTGGCTGCGTGCCGCCTGTGCGAGTTCTCGCATGTCAGCGTCCGTACGGGAGTGAGTCGCTGCCGCTGCCCACAAAGAAGAGGCGGGGGGCTTCCTTTTCCTGGTTGTCCGGCTGTTCTCGTGCAGGATGTCGGCCAGCTGGTACAGCGGGCTGTCCGGGGGTGGCTCACCGGGACGGGGCCGGTACTGTGTCAGCGGGCCCGGCAGCTTGCGGCGCGGTTTGAGGAGTTCGGCCAGGCTGGAGGTGAACCAGTTCTCGTCCAGGTTGTGCCAGGTGGCCTCATCGATGTAGCCCTCGGCTGCGGTCCGCAGGAAGCCTTCGGTCAGAAGTGGTCCGTGCCCGCATCGGCGCGCGTCCATGGCGGCGTGGAGAATGGCGCGGGCAGCACCATCGGACTGTTCATATCGGCGCACCAGATGGGGGGCGCCGGCCAGGAATTGAGTGATGCGTCCGCCGGTGGCATGGCTGCGGGCCAGTCTCAGACGTGGGTCAGAGGCGACCACCGCTGCGGCCTGGGCCAAGTCCCGCGCATGGAATGCGGGAGGCATTCTGATGGTGATGGCGAGGTCGACGAGCTGGTGCGCCGCGCCCATGCCGACGTCCAGTTCGTCGCCGTCCGCCGGGTCGTCGTCCAGGTGGTCCCAGTACGTCGGCCACATGGTGCCCAGCACCAGGACGGGCCCGCGCTGACTATCCGTCAACAGGGACTGAAGTGCTGCTGAGACTTGAGCCGTGTAGTCCTTTGCCAGCAGGTACAACTGGGCTTCGTTCAGCCACAGCACCGTGCGCGGTTCCAGCGCGTCATCTTGCAGGGCACGCAGGAGTGCCGCGGGCCGGTCCGGAGCCAGCGGATGCACGATGCGCCAGGACGAGAGCTCGGCGCGTACGGCTTCCCAGCAGGCCCGTGTCTTGCCGGTGGAGGACTCGCCCACCACGATCACCAGTCGGCTTCCGTCGGCCGACTGGGCCACCGTGCGTCGCAGCCTGCCGTCCACGCCATCAGGTCGGGCAATGTAGGGGGGAAGTGCACCGAGTGAACCGGAATCGGCGTCGGCATCCACGGCGGGGTGGACTTCCAGGCGCAGGGCATCGGAGGGCTTCATCTTTCCGATCACCTCCGACCATGCGGAATGGCTGGGGCGGCTGGTCATAGTCTGCATGTGCGTTGCCGGGGTGAGCGTTTCGGCTCCGTGCGGTTCGATGCGCTGGTGGACCGCTCCAGCCGGCCGGGCCGGCGGATCGCCACGCAGCGCGACACCCTGCGCGCGCAGGCGGTTACGCAGCATGGCAGCGTCGATCGAACCGCCTCGTGGACCCCACGCTTGAGCAAGCTCTTCGACCATGCGGAACACGCCAGCGGCGTCCACTCTTGTGTCGGCGTGCAGCACCCGTTCCTGCAGGGCGGCGCACAAAGCGGGGTAGCGCGGACTGATCTGCTCGGCGGGCTCGATCTGGACAACGAGGCGGCGAGCAATCCGGTAGGCGCTGCTGTGCACCAACTCGTGCTCAGGAGGGCTCTCGTCGGAGTCAACGAGGAGATCACTAACGGTTCGCGTCAGGTGTTTCCACACGCGGTGGTAGGACTGTCCCAGGCGGGGCAGCTCCTGCAGGAAGTCGGCCACGCTCTTCTGTGCGGCAGCTGACGCTGCCAGATCTCGCAATGCCTCCAGGCCCGTTGACGGCCCGGAGGCGGTCACACCGATCCGGTGGCGGTCAGCGTCGATCTCGTCACCGAAGGCCTCCAGACTGGCCAAGCACTGCTGGATCGTCTTGCGCCACGGCTCGCTACTGGACGCGATCTCGAGCGTGCGTTTGACCTGTCGCTGCACGGCCAGGTCATAGGGGCCCTGGCGGTTGAGGACGACAACGTCGTCCAGCGGAAACACGTTGGCCTTTTGCAGGCAGACCGAGTCGGGCACCACGTCGAGACCGGGAACGGGGACACCGCACAGCAGACCAACCAGGTCCAGTGCCGCAACCCGGTACTCATAAATCGTGCCGCCCCCACCTGAGCCGATCGAGGAAGCCCCCCTGCTCAACCGCTCCTCCTCGCTCCTACCCAGACAGTCCCATAGTGTCCAGGATCGCGCGATGGCTGACCCGTCGGGCCTGACGCGTGGGCCCTACGGCCGGTGATGTTCCTGCCAGGCGCTGCACAGGGCGTTGAACTCCTGCTGGCGTTCGGCAAGGAGGTCCTGGGGGCGCTGCAGGTGGCAGTCCAGGATGTGCACGCCGTCCTGGAAGGGTTCGAAGCCGATCCGCTCCCATACGCGGCTCAGCTTGGCGGCGGCTTCGCGATGCTGTTCTTCGGTCAGCTCGCGTCCGTCGGCTGATCCGGGCTCGCACGCCACCGCGACACAGTCCTGCGAGAGGCGCCGGATCGCGGCGCCTGCCAAGACCGGGCCCAAGCCCAGTCCGCGCCATGGTGGTTCCAGGATGACCCGGTCCATGACGAGCAGGTCACCGACGGGGTGTGCGAGGGCGGCCTCGAAGGCCGGCTCCCACTGGCCGTCAGCGACGTCCAGGACCACCTCACCGATGCGGGAGACGTCCCCGGTGTAGGAGTCCATCGCCTCCCATGGATGGTCCGGGCCGAACATACGTACCCGCACGAACGACATGCGGCCCACCGTGACGTCCTGGACCGCGTCCAGCGCCTCCTGGTCCATGTCGCTGTAGGCGGCCAGGTCCTCCGCCAGGACGTCCGCTTCGATCCGGGCGGAGACCGTCCACACCTCCAGCGTGTTCTCGAACTCGTACGCCTGGACAGGGTGTTCGTGGTGGTAAGCGAGGCTGATCAACGAGGATCGGCAGGCAACTGGGCAATCTGGGGCGCCAAGAGGGTCACCGTGCCAGCGTAGTTCTGTCCGGCCGGTGCATGCCGGGAAAACAGTGCGTTCTCACCCGTCGGCGAAGCCGACCATGCAGGAGTTGAGGCGACCTCAAAAACCCGCAAGACACGGCAGTTGTTCAGTACTTGATTCCCTACGATGGCGGCCGCGTTAAGGGCGCCGGTCGGCTGGTGCGGTCGGGCAGGCGATTGCTGCGGCGTGCGGTTCGCCGGCTGGTGCGGGCTGTTTAGTCAGCGTCGGCCCACAGCCCTGAGACGCTCGCGGACTTGCCGTCGAGCGGGAAGGTATCCGGTCGCGACCACACGACGCCCGCTCGGAGGGTTACGCCCGGGGAGGGGCTGGTCGCCCACGGTGGTTGCCCCGGCCGCCGGGGCGCCGACCGGCTGAGGGATCAAGGTCCGCATCCAGGCGAGTCTGTCCTCGGGTCGTGTGCGCAGTTGCCTCAGGGCGATGCGCGCTTCCTTGCGGTCGTACCAGTCGAAGGTCCCACGGGTGCGCCGGAGCCTGCGCAGGAGGTCGACGCTGCGGCGGTCTCCGAGGCCGGCCAGGGTCTCGGCAGCCTGGACGCGGGGGGTGGGCGGTCGGCCGTAGCCAGTGAAGGTCCGTTTCCAGGGCTCGACGGTGGGGTCCAGGGCGATGGCGTGCAGGTCGTCGGCGCCGCGGGGGTCGTCGAGGCGGGCCAGGGCCTTGGCCGCCTCCAGTCGCTCCTCGCCGGAGTGGCCGGGGCTGAGCGCCGCGGCGTGCAGGAGATCCGCCCCGCGGGGGTCGCCGAGGCCGGCCAGGACGCGTGCTGGCTCCAGGGTGTTCAGGTGGTCCGTCGCCAACTCGTGGAGCAGGGGCACACCGCGTTCGTCGCCCAGCTCCGCCAGCGCCTTCGCGGCCTCCGAGCGGGTATGGGTGCCGTAGTCGGCCTTGATCGAGGGGCTCGTTGTGAGTGCGTGCAGGGCGCTGGAGCCACGCGGGTCGCCGAGTCTGCCCAGGGTCACCGCGGCCGCCAGACGGTCTGCTCCGTCGAGGCGGACGTCGAGGGCCGCAGTGTGGAGAAGATCAGGTGCGCGCGAGTCACCGAGCTGGGCCAACGCGGTCGCCGCGGCAACATCGATCGACTTCTTCCTGGTCGCCAGGCGGTGGATTCGGGCGATGCCGCGCGGATCGCCGAGCTGGGCCAGGGCTGTGAGCGCCGCGATCCGCCACTTCGGATCGGTGGTCTGCCTGGCCTGGGCGGCGAACACGTCCGCGGCGCGGGGGTCACCGGACTGCGCGAGCGCATGGGCCGCGTCCAGGCCGATACGGCGGTTGTCATACGACACGTTCGCGTAGGTGCGGGCGAGGCCGAGGAGGATGTCGGTTCCGCGGGGGTCGCCCATCGTGTTCAGCGCCCGGCCGAATCGGAGCCAGACGGTGTCGGTTTCGGCGCTGCCGACGAGCGAGGCATGCAGGGCATCCATCGCGTCAGCGCCACGCCTGTCGCCCAGTTCGGTCAGTGCGGCGCCGGCCAGCGCACGCTTGGCGGCGCCGACCGTGGTGTCGAGGAGCAGCGCGAGGAGGGTGTCACGGTCACGGAGGTCGGCCAGTGCATCGACCGCCTGCTGGTAGGTATGAAGTGCACCGACCCTCTGATGGTAATCATGAGGGGAGTGGCCCGAGTCGAGGGCCTTCGCGTGCAGCGCGGCCGACGCCTCCCGGAGCACCTCTGCGGGCAGGGCTGTGCCGAGCTGTACGAGCGTACCTAGGTACCGGCATCCCTCGAGCCCGCCTGCGATCAGCCGGCGCAGGTGCAGCGTTACGGCTGTCACCCAGTCCTCGTCGGATAAGGCGTCGAGGAGGAAGCCGACATCGGACGGGTCGGCGACCGGCGGCCCCCAGTACCGGCGCAAGAAGTGCGGCGCACGTCGCTGGGGATGGTCGAAGACGGCTCTCAGCACGCCGACTCCGCCCGTGGCCACGACATGGCACGCGGACAGGTACTCCTCAAACGTCGGGTGGAGGAAATCCAGATCACCGGCGCGCGGAACGAGTAGCCCACTGCGCCGCAGCGCCGTGTCCAGGAAGCGGTCCCAGACCCCGGCGTCCGTTCCCTTGGGGCAGGCGCCCTCGGTCTGCGACCGTACGATGGCGACCGCCGGCACAGTGGACCCGGCGTGCCGCTGCGCCGCGAGGTAGGCGATCAGCTCGGGCAGGTGCTTGAGGGTTTGCTCGGCGTGCCCGACACCTCCGGGAAAGCCTTCCACGCCCCCGTACTGCGGTGCACCCGCGCGGTACTGGTGCTGGTGCAGCATGGCGACGAAGCGCCGGTAGATCTCGCCGCGGCTCTCCGGCAGCGGCCCGTTGGGGGATGCCGCGTACAACTGGCAGAGCATCGCCGTCATCAGCGGGACCCGGGCCAGCTCGACCAGGCTGCTGCGCGCCAACTGTTCACCGAACAGCCGGGCGCGCACCTCGGGTTCGGGCAGACCGTGCGCACGGAACCACCGGGTGAAGACCTCCGGCAGCTCCGTACGGCCGAAGGCGAGCAGGTCGTAGCGGGGTACCTTGGCGCCGAGGAGTGCGAGATCGGCCCCGTCCAGCGGGCGGGAGGCGATGACGAAGGTGTACGGGTTGTCGTGCGCGTCCATCCTCGCGGCGATCAGCCGCAGCACCAAGCGCCGCTTCGTCGGGTCGGTGACCTCGTCCAGGCCGTCGACCAGGACCAGCCACCGCGCCCCCGGTCTCGGCGCCGTCCGGAAGAACTGCGCGGGAAGATCCTCGACCAGCCCGTACGCCCGGAGGTGCGCGCCGACGGCCGTCGCCAGCCCCTGGGGCAGGCCGTGGTCGGCGAGCGCCGAGGCGTGCACGAGGACCGGCAGGGCAGTCGCGTCGTGTCCGGCGTCCCAGCGCTCGACGCCGACGGCCAGCAGGCTCCGCAGCAGACTGGACTTGCCGCCGCCGGGGCCGGCCAGGATCACGGACGTGCGGGGGTCGGCCAGGACGGCGTCGACGGCCGACCGGGGCTCGGGACCGCCGCGGGCCGCCGGGCGGGTTCCGCCTTCGACGGCATAGTTGACCTTGCGCGTACCGACGCCGATGAGCCGGGGGCGGGCGCGTTCGGTGTCGTCGGCTGCGAGCTCGTGGGAGCCCACCACGCGCTGTCGCAGATACACGGCGCTCAGCAACGGCGCGGACCCCGGCAGGACCCCGTCGTAGGGATGCTCCACCGCCGCGTTCCGAGCCGCAGCCAGATACGACGCCAGCCGTCGCTCGCCCTTGGCCGCCCGTTCCATCCGCAGCTCCACGCCGTGCGCCGCGAGCGTCTCGCGGAAGCCCGGAAGCGCTGCGAGGGCCGAGATAGGCGTCGCGCCCAGCACGCTCGCGTCGTCCGCGACGTCCCGGTCGGTGGCCAGCACCCCCACGAGCAGCGGCCCGCAGAACAGCGCGGTCCCGGAGCTGCCCGCCCAGCCCGACCCCTGCGCCCGGCGTCGTGGCACGATGCCCTCGTCCACGTGCACGGTCAACAGCCCGGAACGGCGCGCCTGCAACGCGTCCAGATGCCCGCGCACCGCCATGGTGTCCCGCCGCCTGTCCGGCCGCGCCTCCGCATCGGGGAACCCGAGCCCCAGACACGGCGTCCGCCCCTGCCCGCCGAGCCGCCCGAAGCGCACGTCGCCGCCCACGCGGTGCGGCTCGTCGAGCGCCAGCAGCGCCGCGTCCCGCTCCGGATGCGCGTCCAGGTCCACCGGCTGCTCCGGCCAGCTCAGCCGCCCCGCCAGCCAGGGCGCCTCGGCCCGGTCCGACAGCGGGCGCACCTCTACCGGTGCCCCACGCTCCAGCCCCGGCACCACGTGTACGACGTCAGGACGAGCCCCTCGCTGAGCAGATACCCGCTGCCACCATCCC